>NZ_JBDGIR010000008.1:0-120606 GCF_057657315.1 Lysobacter sp. Soil_C_15 | reverse complement strand
CGAACGCCCGGCGCGCTGCGCCGGGCCGGGGTCGCAACTCTCAGCCAGAGCGCAGCTCTCCAAAGCCGCATGCGGCACTGCCGCCTGGGCTTGGCGAACGCCCGGCGCGCTGCGCCGGGCCGGGGTCGCAACTCTCAGCCAGAGCGCAGCTCTCCGCAGCCGCATGCGGCACTGCCGCCTGGGCTTGGCGAACGCCCGGCGCGCTGCGCCGGGCCGGGGTCGCAACTCTCAGCCAGAGCGCAGCTCTCCGCAGCCGTATGCGGCATCGCCGCCTGGGCTTGGCGAACGCCCGGCGCGCTGCGCCGGGCCGGGCACGTCCGTCCCTGGGGCCACCCGGGTTCCGCCCGCCACCCTCCAGCGCCCGCACATCGGCGCATTCACCCCCGCCCGCCGATCCCGGCGCACACTCGGCGCAACGGGCGGCCCGCGCCGGCAAACCGAGACCGGCATCGCCACTCGCGCGGCGATCCGATCGCGGAACCGCGAACGCGGTGCCGCCCGTGCCACAATCGACAGAACCTATTTCCCGCCGGGCGGTCCAAGACCGACCTCTGAACCAAGGATTCGATGGATGAAGCGCATCATTTTCGCCGTGCTCGGCGCGATCAGCCTGTCCGCTTGCGCCCAGGCGCCGCAGGGCGCCGCCGCCAAGGCTGAGCCGGCCGCCAAGGCCGACGCGGCCGCGGCCGCCGCACCGACCGGCAAGGCGCCGGAGGTCAAGGCCGGCAGCGCCGATGCGCGCGCGGTCGAAGCGATCCGTCAGCTCAACCCCAACATCACCATCGACAAGGTCGGCGCCGCGCCGATGCCGGGCTTCCGCGAGGCCCTGGCCCAGGGCCAGGTGGTCTACATCAGCGACGACGGCCGCTACCTGTTCCTGCCCGGTTCGGGCGGCGCGCTGTTCGACACCCAGGCCAAGAAGAATCTCAGCGAGGACAGCCTGGCGGGCATGCGCAAGGACCTGCTGAAGACCATCCCGGCCAGCGAGCGCATCGTGTTCGCTCCGGCCAACCCCAAGCACACCGTCACCATCTTCACCGACGTCGAATGCGGCTACTGCCGCAAGCTGCACAGCGAGATCGCCGAGTACAACCGCCAGGGCATCGCGATCGAGTACCTGGCGTTCCCGCGCATGGGCATCGGCAGCGAGGACTACAAGAAGATGGTGTCGGTCTGGTGCGCGGCCGACCGCCGCAAGGCCCTGACCGACGCCAAGAGCGAGCAGAACGTCCCCAGCAAGGATTGCAAGAACAGCGTCACCCAGCAGTACAACATCGGCCAGCGCGCCGGCCTGACCGGCACCCCGATGATCCTCACCGCCGAGGGCATCCAGGTCGGCGGCTACGTGCCGCCGGCGCAGCTGCGCCAGACCCTGGACAAGATCGCCGCCGACAACAAGCCGGCCGCCGCCGGCGCCAAGCCCACTGCCGCGGTCGCGGCGCCGGCCGGCGGCCTCTAAGCCGGCCACCGCGCCGACACCGGCCCGGGCCCGCTGCCATCGCACGACGCCGCCTCCGGGCGGCGTCGTCGTTCGTGCGGCTGGGGCGTCCGGGGGGCAGGGCCGGCCGTTCGGCTTTCGGCCGTCCGGCGAGGGCAATCGGTCCGGCCGGGCCGGCCGAAGCGGCCGCCGCCGCCCGCCCGAGCCGGGGCGGCGTTTTGGTTACAATACCGGGCCCTGCGTTGCACGGTTCCCCGGACATGATCGTCCTCGAGGGCCCTTCGGCCCTGTCTTCGTTCCGCCGCGATCGGCTTCAAGCCCGCCTGCAAGTCATCCACCCCGATGTGCGTCTGCTCGATGCCTGGCCCGTGTACTGGGTCGAGCCCGAGGCCGGCGCCGCGCCCGACGATGCGACCCTGCGCCGCATCCTCCAGGCCGTCCCGGAAGCCGCCGCGCGCGCCGACGGCGCGGTTTCGCGCTACGTCACCCCGCGCCTGGGCACCCTGTCGCCGTGGGCGAGCAAGGCCACCGAGCTGCTGCGCGGCGCCGGGCAGCCGGTCAAGCGGGTCGAACGCGGCACCCGCTACGACCTGTCCGGCTGGCCGGCCGATGCGGCCACCCAGGGCGCGCTGGCCAAGGCCCTGCACGACCCGATGACCCAGTCGCTGCTGGACGCCCGCGACGATGCCGCGGCGCTGTTCGCGGTGCCGGCGCGCGGCGAGCTGGAGCGTATCCCGCTGGACCAGTTGGAAGCGGCCAACGCCCGCCTCGGCCTGGCCCTGGCCGACGACGAGATCGCCTACCTGCGCGAGCGCTACGCCGCGCTCGGCCGCGAACCGGCCGACGTCGAGCTGATGATGTTCGCCCAGGCCAACTCCGAGCATTGCCGGCACAAGATCTTCAACGCTTCCTGGACCGTCGACGGCCGCGACCAACCGCTGTCGCTGTTCAAGATGATCAAGCACACCCACGCGCAGACGCCGGAGAACACCCTCTCGGCGTACAGCGACAACGCCGCGGTGGTGGAAGGCTATGCCGCGCGCCGGTTCCGGCCGCAGCCGGGCAGCCAGGCCTACGCGGCCGAGGCGGAAATCCCCTCGGCGTTCTGCATCAAGGTCGAGACCCACAACCACCCGACCGCGATCGCGCCGTTCCCCGGCGCCAGCACCGGCAACGGCGGCGAGATCCGCGACGAGGGCGCGACCGGCCGCGGCGGCCGGCCCAAGGCCGGCCTGTGCGGTTTCAGCGTCTCGCACCTGCGCATCCCGACCCTGCCGCAGCCCTGGGAAAGCCCGCGCGCGCTCAATCCGCGCATGGCTCCGGCGCTGGAAATCATGCTCGACGGCCCGATCGGCGCGGCCGCGTTCAACAACGAATTCGGCCGCCCGAACCTGACCGGCTACTTCCGCAGCTTCGAGCTCGGCCAGGGCGAGATCGCCCGCGCCTACGACAAGCCGATCATGCTCGCCGGCGGCCTTGGCGCGATCGACCGGGTCCAGGTGGCCAAGCTCGGCCTCAAGCCGGGCCATGCGGTGATCGTGCTCGGCGGCCCGTCGATGCTGATCGGCCTGGGCGGCGGCGCGGCCAGCTCGGTCGCCTCCGGCGACAGCGCCGAGGAACTGGATTTCGCCAGCGTCCAGCGCGACAACCCGGAAATGGAGCGGCGCTGCCAGGAAGTGATCGACCGCTGCGTTGCGCTCGGCGAGGCCAATCCGATCGACAGCGCCCACGACGTCGGCGCCGGCGGCCTGTCCAACGCCATTCCCGAACTGCTGCACGACTCCGGCCTGGGCGGCGTGATCGACCTGGCCCGCGTGCCCAACGACGACCCTTCGCTGTCGCCGATGCAGTTGTGGTGCAACGAATCGCAGGAGCGCTACGTGCTCGGCCTGCCGGCCGACCGGGTCGCCGATTTCGCCGCGATCTGCGAGCGCGAGCGCTGCCCGTTCGCCGTAGTCGGCTACGCCACCGCCGAGGAACGCCTCGTCGTCGGCTACGGCGCCACGCTCGAAACGGTGTACGGCGACGAGTCCCGAGTCCCGAGTCCCGAGTCCCGCGACTGGCCGATCGACCTGCCGATGGACGTGCTGTTCGGCAAGCCGCCGAAGATGCACCGCGACACCCGCCACCCGGCTGCGGCGCCGTGGCCGGCGTTGAACTGGGACGGGCTGGACCTGCACCAGGCCGGCCTGCGCGTGCTCGCGCATCCGACCGTGGCGGCGAAGAGCTTCCTGATCACCATCGGCGACCGCACCGTCGGCGGCCTGGTCGCGCGCGACCAGATGATCGGGCCCTGGCAGCTGCCGCTGGCCGATTGCGCGATCACCCTCAGCGGCTTCGACGGCCACGTCGGCGAAGCGATGGCGATCGGCGAACGTACCCCGCTGGCCCTGCTCGACACGGCCGCGGCCGCGCGCATGGCGGTCGGCGAAGCGATCACCAACCTGTGCGCGGCGCCGGTGGAATCGTTGAACCGGATCAAGCTGTCGGCGAACTGGATGGCCGCGGCCTCGCATCCGGGCGAAGACGCGCTGCTGTTCGATGCGGTCAAGGCGGTCGGCCTGGAGCTGTGCCCGGAGCTCGAGTTGAGCATTCCGGTCGGCAAGGATTCGCTGTCGATGCAGGCGCAGTGGCTCGGGACTCGGGACTCGGGACTCGGGACTCGACAGGCGGATGAAGGACAAGAGGGAGCGGGGGCTGTTGCGAGTCCCGAATCCCAAGTCCCGGATCCCGCCGTGCACAAGTCGGTGTCACCGGTGTCGCTGATCGTCAGCGCATTCGCGCCGGTGGTCGACGTGCGCCAGCAACTGACCCCGCTGCTGTCGCGCGAGGCCGAGACCGAGCTGTGGCTGATCGGCCTGGGCGCCGGCAAGCAGCGCCTCGGCGGCTCGGTGCTGGCCCAGGTTCATCCGGAAGCCGGCGCGGCCGACGGCCTGCCGGCGTTCGCCGGCGTGCCGGGCGAGGGCGCGCGCTTCGACACCGGGGTGCCGGACCTCGACAGCCCGCAGCGCCTGCGCGACTTCTTCGAACTGATTCGCGACGCGCGCGAGGCCGGCCTGTTGCTGGCTTACCACGACCGCAGCGACGGCGGCGCGTTCGCGACCCTGGCGGAAATGGCGTTCTGCTCGCGCCTGGGCCTGGACATCAGCCTCGACGGCTGGGGCGAGGATCCGTTCCGCACCCTGTTCAACGAAGAACTGGGCGCGATCGTGCAGATCCACGACGAGGACCGCGCCGAGTTCGCCGATCTGGTCGCCCGCCACGGCCTGATCGACTGCGCCCAGCGCATCGCCAAGCCGACCACCGCCGCCTCGGTGCGGGTCAAGGAGGACGGCAAGGTCCTGGTCGAATGGCGCTGGGAAGACCTGTTCGACGCCTGGTGGTCGACCAGCCACGCGCTGCAGAAGCTGCGCGACAACCCCGACTGCGCCGACGAGGAGCGCGCGATCGCGCGCGACTTCAACGCGCCGGGGCTGAAGCCCAAGCTCGGCTTCGACCCCAACGAGGACATCGCCGCGCCCTTCGTCAACACTGGCGCGCGGCCCAAGGTCGCGATCCTGCGCGAGCAGGGCGTCAACGGCCAGATCGAAATGGCGGCGGCGTTCCACCAGGCCGGTTTCGAAGCCTATGACGTGCACATGAGCGACCTGATCGCCGGCCGCTTCCGGCTCGAAGACTTCAAGGGCTTCGCCGCCTGCGGCGGCTTCAGCTACGGCGACGTGCTCGGCGCGGGCCGCGGCTGGGCCACCAGCATCCTCGAGCGCAGCGCCCTGCGCGACGCCTTCGCCGCGTTCTTCGCCCGCGAAGACAGCTTCTCGCTGGGCGTCTGCAACGGCTGCCAGATGCTCGCCCAGCTCAAGCCGATCGTGCCGGGCGCCGAGCACTGGCCGGTGTTCCTGCGCAACCGCAGCGAGCAGTTCGAAGCGCGCCTGGGACTGCTGGAAGTGGTCGAATCGCCGTCGCTGTTCCTGCGCGGCATGGCCGGTTCGCGGATCCCGGTCGCGGTCGCCCACGGCGAAGGCCGCGCCGACTTCGCCAGCGGCCTGGACCAGGCCGCAGCCAACGTTTCGCTGCGCTACGTCGACGGCGACGGCCGCGTCGCGGATCGCTATCCGCTCAACCCCAACGGCTCGCCCGACGGCATCGCCGGCCTGACCAGCGCCGACGGCCGCGCCACCATCCTCATGCCGCACCCCGAGCGCACCCTGCGCAGCGCCAACTTCAGCTGGGCGCCGAAGGACTGGAGCGGCGACTCGCCGTGGCTGCGGATGTTCCGCAACGCGCGGGTGTGGGTGGGCTGAGCCGGCCCGAGCCAGCGTCTCGATGCCACACCTTCGACGGCCCGCACGCACCCGCGTGCGGGCCGTTTCGTTTGCGCAACATCGTTGTTCCTAGCACGGCTGGTTTTGCGACGATGGCGGGCAGGTCGGGCCCGCCGGCGACAAACTGTGATACGCGCTGCAAACCTAAATCCGAACGTACGCACGGATCCGAACGCCTGCGACGCTGCACGGTCAAGATCGGCGATGCTTCGATGAACGCGGCGGTTCGGCCGCTCCGGCGGGTTCGGCTCAGGGCTGGTAGAGACCACGAACGAAGCTGTTAAAGTCGGAGTTCACGCGCAGGAGGGTGACGTGAACGCAGTAGTGAACAGTGCCGGCGCGAGCGTCGGCGGGATCGGGGGCGGCACGGCCGAAGACGGTCAGGCGGCGGTCGATGCGCGCATCGTCGATGCGCTGCTGGCCAAGGGGCGGCTCAAGGAGCCCGACCTGGCGCGCGCGCGGCGGCTGCAGGAGGAGACCGGCGGCAGCCTGCTGGCCTTGCTGGCCCGGCTCGGCCTGGTGTCCGAGCGCGACCACGCCGAGACCGTGGCCGCGGTGCTCGGCCTGCCGCTGGTCAACGTCAAGGACGCGCCCGAACTGCCCCCGGAAGGGGTCAGCCTGACCCCCAAATTCATGAAGCAGTTCGCGGTCTGCCCGGTCGCCGAGAGCGAGTCGCGGGTCGATGTGCTGATGGCCGATCCGCAGGACGCCTACCAGGTCGACGCCCTGCGCTTGGCGACCGGGCGCGAGATCCGCCCCCTGGTCGGCCTGCGTTCGGAGGTCGGCGACCTGGTCGAGCGCTGGTACGGGCAGGGCCGCAGCGCGATGGGCGCGATCGTCGAGACCGCCGAGGGCGAGGGCGCCGGCGACCTGGACGACGTCGAGCATCTGCGCGACCTGGCCTCGGAAGCGCCGGTGATCCGGCTGGTAAACCTGGTGATCCAGCGCGCGGTCGAGCTGCGCGCCTCGGACATCCACATCGAGCCGTTCGAGAACCGGCTGAAGGTGCGCTACCGCATCGACGGCGTGCTGGCCGAAGGCGAGAGCCCGCCGGCCAACCTGACCGCGGCGGTGATCAGCCGCATCAAGATCATGGCCAAGCTCAACATCGCCGAGCGCCGCCTGCCGCAGGACGGCCGGATCATGCTGCGGGTGCAGGGCAAGGAGCTCGACCTGCGCGTCAGCACCGTGCCGACCGCGCACGGCGAGTCGGTGGTGATGCGACTGCTCGACCGCGAAACGGTGGTGTTCGACTTCTACAAGCTCGGCTTCACCGACGAGTTCCTGCCGCAGTTCCAGAAAGTGCTGGACCAGCCGCACGGGATCATGCTGGTCACCGGCCCGACCGGCTCGGGCAAGACCACCACCCTGTACACCGCGCTGAGCAAGCTCAACACCAGCGACGTCAAGATCATCACTGTCGAAGATCCGGTCGAATACCAGATCGAAGGCATCAACCAGATCCAGGCCAAGCCGCAGATCGGCCTGGACTTCGCCCATGCGCTGCGTTCGATCGTCCGCCAGGACCCGGACATCATCATGATCGGCGAAATGCGCGACCTGGAGACCTGCCGGATCGCGATCCAGTCGGCGCTCACCGGCCACCTCGTGCTGTCGACGCTGCACACCAACAACGCCGCCGGCGGCATCACCCGCCTGCTCGACATGGGGGTCGAGGACTACCTGCTGACCTCGACCATCAACGGCATCCTGGCCCAGCGCCTGGTACGCCGGCTGGAGCCGACCCATGCCGAGCGGTACCCGGCCTCGCCGGAGGAAATCGACAAGTTCGGCCTGCGCCGCTACCAGCCGCAGGGCGAGATCTACCTGTACCGCCCGCGCGGCTCCGCGCTGGCGCCGTCGGGCTACCTCGGCCGGACCACGATCATGGAATTCCTGGTCATGAACGACGAACTGCGCCGCGCGGTGATGCGCCACGCCGGCATGGGCGAAATCGAACAGATCGCCCGCCAGGCCGGCATGCGCACCATGTACGAGGACGGCATCGTCAAGGCGCTGGCCGGGCAGACCACGATCGAGGAAGTGTTGCGGGTGACCGAGGATGCGTAAGCGCTGGCGCGGCGGGACTTGGGACTCGGGACTCGGGACTCGCAAGGGCCCGATGTCTGTGTGTTCCGGCCTGTCGCCGCGATCCTGATTTCGAGTCCCGAGTCCCGAGTCCCGAGTCCCGCCGATGCCCCTCTACCACTACAAAGCCCTCAACGCGCGCGGCGAATTGCTCGACGGCCAGATGGAGGCCGCGAGCAATACCGAGGTGGTGCAGCGCCTGCAGGAGCAGGGGCATTTGCCGGTCGAGGCCAAGCTGGCGTCGGAGGCGGGCGCGGCTTCGTCGTGGAAGGGCCTGTTCAAGCCCAAGCCGTTCACCGGCGCGCGGCTGGTGCAGTTCACCCAGCAGTTGTCGACCCTGCTCGGCGCCGGCCAGCCGCTGGACCGCGCCCTGACCATCCTGCTCGACCTGCCCGAGGACGAGGCGGCCAAGAGCACGGTCGCCGACATCCGCGACGCGGTGCGCGGCGGCACTTCGCTGTCGGTGGCGCTGGAGCGCCAGCACGGCACGTTTTCGCGCCTGTACATCAACATGGTCCGGGCCGGCGAGGCCGGCGGCAACCTGCACGAAACCCTGGCCCGGCTCGACGACTACCTGGAACGCAGCCGCCAGCTGCAGGGGCGGGTGATCAACGCGTTGATCTATCCGGCGATCCTGCTGCTGATGGTCGGCGCCAGCCTGCTGTTCCTGCTCGGCTACGTGGTGCCGCAGTTCGGCGCGATGTACGAAAGCCTGGACGCCGAGCTGCCGGTGTTCACCCAGGTGGTGCTGGCGCTGGGCCTGTTCGTGCGCGACTGGTGGATCGTGCTGATCGTCGCCCCGGCGCTGGCCTTGTGGTGGTTCGACCGCAAGCGCCGCGACCCGGCCTTCCGCGAGGCGCTCGACGCCTGGCTGCTGCAGCGCAAGTTCGTCGGCCCGCTGATCGGCAAGATCGAGACCGCGCGCCTGGCGCGCACCCTCGGCACCCTGGTGCGCAACGGCGTGCCGCTGATGACCGCGATCGGCATCGGCCGCAACGTGCTCGACAACCGGGTGCTGGCCGCCGACGTCGATGCGGCCGGCGAAGAGGTCAAGAACGGCGTCGCGCTGTCGACCGCGCTCGGCAAGGGCAAGCGCTTCCCGCGCCTGGCGGTGCAGATGATCCAGGTCGGCGAGGAATCCGGCGCGCTGGATGCGATGCTGATCAAGACCGCCGAGACCTTCGAGCAGGACACCGGCATGGCCCTGGACCGGATGCTGGCGGCGCTGGTGCCGGTGGTGACCGTGCTGCTGGCCGGCATCGTCGCCACCGTGGTCATGGCGGTGCTGCTGCCGCTGTACGACCTGACCAACGCGATCGGATGAGCATGGAGCGCCTGCCGCCGCCGCCATTCGCCGCCGCCTGGTTGAACGCCGGCTGTACCGGAGCCGGCGCCGGCCGAACTTTGCAAATCCACGCGGAACACACTCCTGGGCGAGCCGCTGCGCGCGCTCGACCCCGCGGCCGCCGCTGGCGCGTTTGAACCCCTGGCCGGCTCCGCGTCTTATTCAGCTACCACCACCTACGGATGACGATCGAAATGCGCAATCCCCGTTCGATGACCCGCTCCCCGTCCCCGGCCCGCCAGCGCGGCATGAGCCTGATCGAGATCATCATCGTGATCGTGCTGATCGGCGCGGTGCTCGCCTTCGTCGGCAACCGCGTGCTCGGCGGCAAGGACCGCGGCGACTACAACCTGGCCAAGGGCCAGATCCAGACCCTGGCCGGCAAGGTCGACTCGTTCCAGATGGACACCGGCCGCCTGCCGGGCTCGCTGGAGGAACTGGTCAAGCAGCCGGCCGACGCCAACGGCTGGCTCGGTCCCTACGCCAAGGACGCCGAGCTGAAGGACCCGTGGGGCCACCCGATCGAGTACCGCCAGCCGGGCGAGAGCGGTCCCTACGACCTGGTCAGCTACGGCAAGGACGGCAAGGCCGGCGGCAGCAGCGTCGACGCCGACATCAAGAACAACTGAGCCCACCGCCGATGACGCGCCTGCGGCATAGCCCTTCCTGCGCCGGAGGGCGCGGAAACGGGGCCGCAGCGCGGAGCGCGGCGCTCGCTCAGCGCCGCTCGCCGCGCTCGGCCTCGCCGCGGCGCGCGCGCGGCATGTCCCTGCTGGAAATGCTGCTGGTGATCGCGCTGATCGCGGCGATCGGGGTGCTGACCGTGGCCGCGCTTACCGGCGGCGTGGCCGGCATGCAGCTGCGCAGCGCGGCCAAGGAAGTGGCCGCCCAGTTGCGCTTCACCCGCAGCCAGGCGATCGCCACCGGGCGGCCGCAGAAATTCACCCTGGACCCGTCCGCGCACACCTGGAGCGCGCCGAACGGGCGCAGCGGCGAGATCCCGCAGAAGGTGCGGATCGCTTTCACCGGCGCGCGCGAAGTGCAGCCGCGCCGCGGCGAAGGCGCGATCGTGTTTTTCGCCGACGGCGCCTCCACCGGCGGCCGGGTGCGCTTGTCGATCGAGCAGGCGGCGTGGAACGTCGACGTCGCCTGGCTGACCGGCGAGGTCAAGCTCAAGCGCAGCGAGGCGCCGCGATGAGCCGGCGGATGCGCGTCGCGGCGTCGCGGCCCGCGCGATCGCGCGGCTATACCTTGCTCGAAGTGATCGTCGCCTTCGCTCTGCTCGCCATGGCCCTGACCCTGTTGCTCGGCACCCTGTCCGGCGCCGCCCGCCAAGTGCGCTGGTCCAGCGATGCCGGGCGTGCGGCGATGTACGCGCAATCGCTGATCGACCAGGTCGGCGTCGGCCAGGCGCTCAAGCCCGGCCAGCGCAGCGGCGATTTCGAACAGGGGCGTTATCGCTGGACGCTGGGGATCCAGCCGTGGCGCGATCCGGCGCCGGCCTCGACCCAGCCGATCGATCCCAATGCGCTGCGCTTGATGGAAGTGCAGTTGGCGGTGGAGTGGGGCGACGGCGGCCCGGGGCGGCGCTTGTTGCTGCGCAGCCTGCGCAGCGCGCCGGCTTCGAACGAGATTTCGCCATGAGCGGCGTCGCCATGGACGGCCTCGTCGTGAGCCGGTCGCGCCGGCGGGCGGGCACGGCCGCGCAGCGCGCGCGCGGCTTCACCCTGATCGAAGTGCTGCTGGCGATGGTGCTGCTGGTGGCCGGCCTGACCCTGGCCTTCGCCACCCTGTCGGCGGCGACCAAGACCGCCTCGCGCGGCGAAACCCTGGCCCAGCGCAGCGAACGCGAGCGCGCGGTGGCCGGGTTCCTGCGCAAGCGCATCGCCGCGACCCGGCCGATCCCGTTCGCCTTCGATCAGGCCACCGCGGTGCCGCAGCGCTTCGTCGGCGAGCCCGACCGGCTGCGTTTCGTCGCCGACCTGCCCGACTACCTCGGCCAGGGCGGTCCGTATCTGCACGATTTCGCGATCGAGAACGACGGCGACCAGGCGCGCATGCTGCTGTCGCTGTCGATGGTGCTGGCCGGCGAAACCATCAAGGACCCGCAGCCGCGTCCGCCGGAGCTGCTGATCGACGGACTGAAGTCGGCGCGCTTCCGCTACCGCTCGATCGACCCGCAACGCGGCGAACTGGGCGAATGGCAGGAACGCTGGGCCACGCCGGAACAGTTGCCCTTGTTCGTCGAGGTAAACCTGGTCGATCGCGACGGCCGCGCCTGGCCGCCGCTGATCGTGTCCTTGCCGCTGGCCAGCGCCAGCGGCGGCTTCGTGCCGGAGTTGTGATGAGCGCGCTTCGAGCCACCAGGACGGCAGCCGGCGGAATCGCGCGAGGTTCGCGCGGCGCTGCGCTGCTGCTGGTGCTGTGGCTGATCGCGCTGCTGACCGCGCTGATCGGCGCCTTCGCCCTGACCGCGCGCACCGAGAACCTGCAGGGGCGGGTGATGGTGCGCGGCCTGGTGGCGCAGAACGCGGCCCGGGCCGGACTGGAATACGCCATGACCCGGGTGGCGATGAACGACCCCAGGCTGCAGTGGCAGCCCGACGGACGCCCGCATCGTTGGCGCTTCGGCGACGCGCAGCTGGAGATCGGCATCGTCGACGAGAACGGCAAGGTCGACCTCAACCAGGGCGATGCCACCGTGCTGGCCGGATTGATGCAGAGCGCCGGCGGGCTGGAGCAGGCCGAGGCCGCGCGCCTGGCCGCGGCGATCATGGACTGGCGCGATGCCGACACCCTGACCCAGCCGGCCGGCGGCGCCGAAGACGCGGACTACGCGTCGGCCGGCCGTCCTTACGGCGCCAAGGATGCGGAGTTCGAAAGCGTGGCCGAACTCGAGCAGGTACTGGGCTTCACGCCCGCGCTGTACGAGAAGATCGAGCCTCATGTCACGGTTTACAGCGGCCGCACCCGGCCCGAACCTGCGTTCGCGTCCGCAGAAGTGCTCGATGCTATCGGCATGAACGGTGCGCAGATCGTCGAGCAACGGCGCAGAACGCAGCCCGGATCACAATTGCCGGGCGGTGCCGGCGGCGGAGATCTTCCCGGTCTCGTCGGCGAACGCAGCGGCACCTATAGTATCGACAGCCGCGCCCGGCTAGCGGATGGCCGCGAGGCGGTGTTGCGAGCGGTGGTGCGGGCAGGGGGCGGTTCCATGCCTGGGATGGCCTACACGGCGCTGCGTTGGGAGGAGGGAGCTTCGTCACGATGAATGCGCAGGTTGCCGAGGGCCGGTCGGGCAACGACCGGTTGCGACGTCTCAGCGCCCGGCTCGCGCCGGGAGCGGGCGGCTTTTTTTCCTGGTGGGGGCGCACGCTGGCCTCGTGGCTGCCGCTGCGGACCCGCCAGGCGCTCGGCGTCGATCGCGGCCGCTTGCTGCTGCAGGTCGACGGCGACAGTGTGCATTTGCGCCTGCAACAGGCCGGCGAGGTGCGCGACCTGGCGGTGCTGCCGAGCCTGGCCGACCTGAGCGCGGCCACGGCCTCCGATCCGCTGGCGCCGCTGCTGCCGCCACGGGTGGCCGAACTGCCGCGCTGGCTGTTGTTGCCGCCGGCCGCCAGCCTGCGCCGACGCTTGAACCTGCCGGCTGCCGCGGCCGAACGCCTGCGCGACGTGGTCGGTTTCGAAATCGACCGGCAAACCCCGTTCACTGCCGACGCGGTCGCCTACGACGCGCGCGTGCTGGCGCGGCGCGACGCCGACGGCCAGCTCGATGCGGAACTGGTCGCGGTGCCGCGCCAGGCCCTGGACCCGCAGCTGGCGGCGATCGGCCCGCTGGCCTCGACCCTGTCGGGGATCGAGGTCGCCGGCGCCGACGGCGCGCCGCTCGGGGTCAACCTGCTGCCGCCGGCGCAGCGCAGCACCCGCAGCGATCCGTTCCGCTACTGGAATCTGGCCCTGGCCGCGGTCGCCGTGCTGGCCCTGGCCGCGACCCTGTGGCAGGTGCTGGAGAACCGCCGCGAGGCGATCGCCGACCTCAAGCAGACCATTTCGCGCAACGCCGCCGGCGCGCGCCAGGCGGCGATCCAACGCCAGCAACTGGTCGACCTGATCGAGGGCCAGGCCTTCCTCGACCGCACCCGCAAGGCGCGGCCGAGCACGGTCGAGGTGATCGACGAACTCAGCCGCCGCCTGCCCGACGGTACTTATCTGGAAAAGCTGGCGATCGAAGACGAGAGCCTGCTGATGATCGGCCTCAGCGGCGAGGCTTCGTCGCTGATCGGCAAACTGCAGGGCACGCCGCTGTGGCGCTCGCCGGCGCTGACCGGCGCGGTGCAGCCGGACCCGGCCACCAACCGCGACCGCTTCACCCTGACCGCCGAGATCGGCCCGCCCAAACAGAATCCGGAGGCCGCGCGTGGCCCGTAACTGGCGATCCCTCGGTGCGGACCGCGAACGCTGGCTAGCCCTGGGCCTGCTGCTGGCGACGCTCGCGCTCGCCTATGCGGTGCTGATCCACCCCTGGTGGACGGTGCCGATGATGGAGGCCGGCGACGAGCTGGCCGACCTGCAGCAGCGCGAGCTGCGCCAGCGCATGGAGCTGCGGCAGGCGCCGCAGATCCGCAACCGCCTGGACGAGGTGCGCAAGCGCCAGGCCGATCGCCCCGGCTTCCTGCCCGACGACACTGCCGAACTGGCCACCGCCAACTTGGTCAAGCGCCTGGAAACCGTGGTGCTTGAAGCCAGCCCGGGCAACCGCAGCTGCGGCATCGTCAACCGTTCGCCGCTGGCCGAGCCGCGCCGCGACCGCTATGCGCGGGTGGTGGTGCAGGTGCGCCTGCGCTGCGGCGCGCCGGAGACCGCGGCGGTGCTGCACTCGCTGGAAAGCGGTTCGCCGCGCCTGTTCGTCGGCAACCTCAACCTGCTGTCCACCCGCGGCTACTTCGTGCCCGGCACCGCCGGCCCGGCCAACGACGGCGGCCTGGACGTGAGCTTCGACCTGTACGGCTACCTGCGTCCGAACCCGGGCGCCGCGGCCGACGCCGCCACCACCAGCACTGCCGCGGGGGACGCCGATGCGCTTTGACGACGCCAGCCCGCGCACCTGGCTGCTGGCCACCGTGGCCGGCTGGGCGTTGCTGTCCTGGGTGCTGGCCTTGGCCGGCATGGGCCGCAGCGTCGCCGAGCTGGACGAAGACCCGACCCTGATCAAGCCGTTGCCGCAACTGGGCAAGAGCGCACCCGACAGCCTCGGCCCGCTGGCCAAGTACAGCGAGATCGCGGCGCGGCCGCTGTTCGTCGACGACCGCCGGCCGAAGCCGTTCTTCATGCAGGGCAAGGGCGAGGGCGAGAACCAGGCCGCGGCGTTCGATTACCTGCTGACCAGCGTGCTGATCACCCCGCAGCTGTCGATGGCCTTCCTGCAGCCGGCCGACGGCAGCGAGTCGGTGCGGGTCAAGCTGGGCGAAGTGCCCGAATCGCATCCGGCCTGGCGCCTGACCTCGCTGGAGCCGCGGCGGGCGGTGTTCGAAGGCCCCGAAGGCCGGCGCGAGCTGGACCTGCGGGTGTTCAACGGCCAGGGCGGCGAACCGCCGACCCAGGTCGCCGGCCCCGCGCCGGGCAGCGTGCCGGGCGCGGCGCCGCAGCCGGGACGGCCGATGCCGCCGCCGCAACCGCCGCAACCGGTACCGCAACCCCAACCGCAGCCCCAGCCGCCCAATCGCAGCGTGTCGCAGGTGCCGCCGCCGCAGCCGGTCAAGCCGGCCGAGGCGACGCAGACCGACGGCAACAATTCCGCGCCGCTGACCGAGCAAGCGCAGATGGAAGCGATCCGCAAGCGGATCGAGGCGCGACGCGCGCAACTGCGGCAGCAGCAAGCCGCTCAACCCCCGGCCAATACGCCGTAGAGTGAACGCATGAAGCCACGTCCCCAGAAATACGCAAGCCAAGCACTGGTCGCGGCGATCATCGCCACGCAACTGGCCTCGTGCGCCAGCGTGGTCTCGCCGCGCGTGCATCGCGACGGCGATCCGGCCGCGCTGCGCGGCAACCAGGCCGGCGAGCCCGCCGACAGCGGCGTGCGCGTCACCCGCGACGGCGTGGTCCAGCAACCGCTGGACGGCCAGGCCAGCGAAGAGGGGCCGCAGGCGCAGATCCGCCGCGGCACCGGCCAAGTCATCAACCGGCGCGCCGCGGCCTCGCCGCCGCCGGGGCTGGGCGCGACCAGCGGCAGCGCCACTTTCAATTTCGAAGGCGAGTCGGTGCACGCAGTGGCCAAGGCCATTCTCGGCGACATGCTCGGGCAGAACTACGTCATCGCCCCGGGCGTGCAGGGCACCGTGACCCTGGCCACGCCCAAGCCGGTCAGCGCCTCGGAAGCGCTGAACCTGCTGGAGATGGTGCTGAGCTGGAACAACGCGCGCCTGGTCTACACCGGCGGCCGCTACAACATCGTCCCGTCCGACCAGGCCCTGGCCGGCAACGTCGCCCCTAGCACCGCCTCGCCGGCGTCGGCGCGCGGCTTCGAAGTGCGCACCGTGCCGCTGAAGTTCATCTCCGCCACCGAGATGGAGAAGATCCTCAAGCCGTACGCGCGCCCCAACGCGATCGTCAACGTCGACAACTCGCGCAACGTGATCACCGTCGGCGGCACCCGCGCCGAGCTGGAGAACTACCTGCGCACGGTCGAGGTGTTCGACGTCGACTGGCTGTCGGGCATGTCGGTGGGCGTGTTCCCGCTGCAGTCGGGCAAGGCGACCAAGGTGGTGGCCGACCTGGAGAAGGTGTTCGGCGAACAGAGCAAGTCGCCGGTTTCGGGCATGTTCCGCTTCATGCCGCTGGAAGGCGCCAACGCGGTGATGGTGATCACCCCGCAGGCCGACTACCTGGACGACATCAAGGACTGGCTGGACCGGATCGACAGCGCCGGCGACAACGTCCAGCTGTACACCCGCGAACTCAAGTACATCAAGGCCAAGGACCTGGCCGACCGGCTGGCCGAGGTCTACGGCGCCGGCCGCAGCGGCGGTGGCGGCAACGGCGACGGCGCGCCCTCGCTGATGCCGGGCCTGGAGTCGGTCGAGCTGCGCGACGGCGACGGCGGCTCCACCGCCGACATCGGCAAGGGCTCCAGCGACGGCGGTTCCAGCGGCGGCAGCAGCGGCGGCCTCGGCAGCGGCATGTCGCTGGGCTCGCGCCAGACCGGCAACGGCGCGGTCACCCTGGAGGTCGACGGCGCCAAGGTCGGCGTGGCCGCGGTCGAGGAAACCAATTCGATCCTGGTGCGCAGCAGTCCGCAGGCGTGGAAGTCGATCCGCGACGTGATCGAGAAGCTCGACGTCATGCCGATGCAGGTCCACATCGAGGCCCAGGTCGCCGAGGTCGAGCTCAACAACGGCCTGGAATACGGCGTGCAGTGGTTCCTGGAGCGCGCCACCATCGACAACGGTTTCGGCGACCTCAACCGCCGCACCAATCCGCTGGTGCCGCCGAAGTGGAGCACGATCGCCGGCAGCATCGGCGGCAAGAGCGGCGACGGCCTGGCCTGGTCGCTGATCAAGAACAACGCCGCCGCCGTGCTGTCCGCGCTCGACTCGGTCACCGACGTGCACATCCTGCAGACCCCGTCGGTGTTCGTGCGCAACAACGCCGAGGCCACCCTCAACGTCGGCACGCGCATCCCGATCGAGTCGGTGTCGGTCAACGCCGGGGTCGGCAACAACAACACTTACAGCCAGGTCCAGTACCTGGACACCGGCGTGATCCTCAAGGTGCGGCCGCGGGTCAGCCGCGACGGCATGGTGTTCCTGGACATCGTCCAGGAGGTCAGCTCGGCCGGCAAACCGCTCAGCACCAACAGCGCCAACGTCACCATCAACACCAAGAAGCTCAAGACCGAGGCCGCGGTGCAGAGCGGCGAGACGGTGCTGCTGGCCGGGCTGATCGCCGACCAGACCGATCGCGGCTCGCGCGGACTGCCCGGCTTGAGCCGGATCCCGGTGGTCGGCGGCCTGTTCGGCAGGCAGAACACCTCCACCACCCGGCGCGAAACCATCATCCTGTTGACCCCGACCCTGGTCCGCAATCCGATGGAGTCGCGCGACCTGACCGACGAATACAGCCGCCGCTTCCGCGCCATGGAGCCGTTGCAGCCGAAGAAGAAGTAAGCGGGGCGGTCCGGCGGCGGCCTTGCGGCCGCCCCGGCTGCGGGAGGGCGCGGGTTCGTGATAGAACCGCGGCATGACAGAACTGCCCATCGTCGTGGTGCCGGTCGGGGTCGACGACGACGCGCTCGACGCCTGCCTGGCCGCGCTGGACCTGTGCACGCCGCCCGGCGCGCGGGTCTGGCTGGCCGACGACGCCCAGGCCGGGCCGCGCGGTTACGCGATCATCGAGCGCTGGCTGGCGCGCACCGCCTTGCGCGCCGATTACAGCCGGCGCCAGCGCAGCATCGGCGAGGTCGCCCATCTGGACGAAGTGCTCGGCGCCTGCGGCGAGGCCGACGTGGCGGTGCTGGCGGCCGACGCGGTGCCCGCGCCGGGCTGGCTGTCGCGGCTGTGCGCCTGCTTCGCCGCCGACGGCGCGATCGCCACCGCCACGCCGTGGTGCAACGCCGGCGAGGCCGCGGCCTGGCCGCGCATCGGCGAGATCGCGCCGCATCCCGACGGCGACGACGCCGACCGCCTGGCGCGCGCGCTGGCGCAGATGCCGGCGGCGCATCCGGAACTGCCGGCGGCGGTCGGCCATGCGGTGCTGTTGCGCGGCAAGGCGCGCCGGCGCGCCGGCGGCCTGGATGCGGCCAGCTACGGTTCCTGGTACGCGGCGTTGACCGATCTGTCGCTGAGGCTGGCCGGATTGGGCTGGCGCAACGTATTGTGCGACACCGCCTACGTCGCCCGCGGCGGCGAAGGCCGTCCCTGCGACGGCGACATGGAAGCGCTGGCCGCACGCTGGCCGGACTGGCACCCGCGGCTGGCGCATTTCCTCATGCAGGACCCGCTGCGCGGGCTGCGCGAACAACTCGCCGAGCGCCTGGAGCGCGTCGGCCCACCGGAACCGCAACGTGATTTTTTCCTCTGAACCCGATCCCTCCGTCCGTCCCGCCGGCGACAGCGGGGTCGAACTGGGCGCGGTCGTGGTCAGCTACCGCAGCGCCGCGACCATCGACGAGTGCCTGACCCGGCTGCGCAACGCCCACGGCGTCGACGCGATCCGGGTGGTCGACAACCAGTCCGACGACGGCACCCTGGAAATCGTCCAGCGCCATGCCTCGCTGGACCCGCGGGTACGCTTCATCGCCAACCCCGACAACCCCGGCTTCTCGGTCGGCTGCAACCAGGGCGTGGCCGAGCTGGAACCGCCGCCGCCGGGCCGCGATTGCGGCTGGGTGGCGTTCGTCAATCCCGACTGCATGGTCGAGCCGGACACCCTGCAGCGCCTGCGCGTCGCGGCGGTGTCTGTGGGCGAGGCGCTGGTCAGCGCCGACCTGGTCGGCGAGGACGGCGAGCGCGACGCCGCGGTGCGCCGGCGCGATCCGGATTTCGGCGCGATGCTGGCCGGCCTGCTGCGTCCGTGGGCGGCGCCGAAGATGGCGATCGCGGCGGACGACAGCGTGGCGCTGCAACCGGTCGAGGCGACCTCGGGCGCGCTGATGCTGATGCCGCGGCGCCTGTTCGAACGCATCGGCGGTTTCGACGAAGCCTACCGCCTGCACGCCGAGGACCTGGACCTGTGCCGGCGCGTGCGCCAGGCCGGCGCCGCGGTGGCGGTCGCCAACGGGGTGCGGGTGGTGCACGTGCGCGGCGTGTCGAGCCGTTCGCGGCCGTTCTTCGTCGAGTGGCACAAGCATCGCGGGCTGTGGCGCTACTTCCGCAAGTTCGAGGCGCCGCGGCGCGGCGCGGCGGTGCGCGCCGGGGTGTTCGCGGCGATCTGGCTGCGCTTTCCGATCGCCGCCCTGCGCGCCTGGCTGCGCTGAGCTTCGGCCGCGGGCCCTCCCGCGTGGACCCTCCCGCAGCGCTGGCCGGGCCTCGGCCCCAGCGAGCCGCGGCCGCGACCGCCGGCGGCGAGCGCGGTCGTGAGGGCCATCGTCACAGCGCGCTGCGGCCGCGCGGGCTAGCGTCTCCGAAGACGTGTGCCGTCAGTCGGAAAACCGCTGCGGCGACGATTGCGCCTGTCACATGCACCGTATAGTCCCGGGACGGTGGCCCACAGGGGGTAGGTCATGTCGTTCTTCAGCAAGTTGTTCGGCGGCAGGCAGGACGTGGCGCAACACGCCGAGCCGATGGATCTGGTGGTGTTCGCCGAGCGCTATGCGCAGGCGATACGCGCGGCCTGGCCCGAGGCCGAGGTCGCGATCTCGCACGGCGCCGGCGCGGCCGACGCCAGGATCGACTGGCGATTGCCGGACGGTTTCCAGACCACCCATTTCCTCGGCAACAGCTACCAGCGCTATCTGGACGCGCCGGACCGGCCGGAAGCGGTGTTCGCCGAGCAGATCGCCTCGGCGCGCGAACTGCAGTTGGGCATCGGCCGCGGCAGCGATGCGGCGCGCGCGACCATCCTGCCGGTGCTCAAGACCCGCGGCTGGCACGAGATCGCCCTGCAGCAGACCCGCTCGATGGGGATGCGCAACGCGATGCCGTTCATCGTCGAGCCGCTGGCCGGCGACCTGGTGCTGACCTACGTCGAGGATTCGCCGGATTCGATGAGCTACCTGTCGCCGGCCGAGGCCGAGCGCCGCGGCCTGGACGCGCAGGCGCTGCGCAGCCAGGCGCTGGAGAACCTGACCCGGTTCCTGCCCGAGCTGGAACTGCAGGGTAGCGGCGGCCGCTACGCCGCGCGCCTGGACCGCAACTACGACGCCAGCATGGTGCTGCTGTTCGAGCATTGGCGCGACCGGATCGAGATCCGCGGTGAGCCGGTGTTCGCGATCGCCGCGCGCGACGAACTGATGATCTGCGGCAGCGAGGACGCCGACAGCCTGGCCTCGCTGCAGGACGTGGCCGACGAAATCGCCCAGTCCTCGGCCTACAACCTGTCGCCGCGCCTGTACGTGCACCGCGACGGACGGCTGCACGAATTCGCCGGCGTCGAAGCGCTCAGCGGTAGCGGTTGATCTGGTCGCGCAACTCGCGCGCCGCGGCCGCGGCCGCGGCGGCGTAGTCGTCGCCCGAGGAGGCGTACAGGATCGCGCGCGAGCTGCTGACCATCAGGCCGCTGCCGTCGGCGGTCTTGGCGTTGCCGACCACCGCCTCGACGTCGCCGCCCTGGGCGCCGACGCCGGGGACCAGGAACGGCACGTCGCCGACGATGGCGCGCACTTCGCGCAGCTGCGCCGGCCAGGTCGCGCCGACCACCAGCGCGCAATTGCCGTGGCCGTTCCAGTCGCGGGCGACCTTCTCGGCGACGTGCTGGTACAGCGGGCGTCCGTCGACGATCAGGTCCTGCAGGTCGCCGGCGCCCGGGTTGGAGGTGCGGCACAGCACCACCACGCCGCGCTCGGCGCGGTCGAGGAAGGGCTGGACCGAATCGCGGCCGAGATAGGGATTGGCGGTGACCGCGTCGGCGCGGTAGCGGTCGAAGGCTTCGGCGGCGTAATGCTGGGCGGTGCTGCCGATGTCGCCGCGCTTGCTGTCCAGGATCACCGGAATGCCAGGATGGGCGGCGTGGATGTGTTCGATCAGCCGGCTCAGCGTGGCTTCGGCGCCGAGCGCGGCGAAGTGGGCGATCTGCGGCTTGAACGCGCAGGCGTACTCGGCGGTGGCGTCGACGATGTCGCGGTTGAAGGCGAACACCGCATCGGCATCGCCGGCGAAGCGCGCCGGAAACCTGGCCGGTTCCGGATCCAGTCCCACGCAGACCAGGGTGCCGGCCTGCTGCCAGCGGTTGCGCAACGTCTGCATGAAATTCATCGCGATCTAGTCCTCATACGAATGCAAGTTCAAACAACCAAAACCGATGCCGGAGCGTTGCCGATCCCAAACTCCGAATCCCGCCCCGAGTCCCGAGTCCCGAGTCCCGAGTCTCCGCCCTCAAGTCACCACGATCGGCTCGCCCGAGGTCACCACCACGGTGTGCTCGAACTGCGCCGCGAAGCCGCGCCGGCACAGCATCGACCAGCCGTCCTCGGCCTCTTCGGTGCGGGTGGTGTGGGTGGCCAGGAAGGGTTCGACCGTGATCACCATGCCCTCGTGCAGGCGGCGGGTGTCGCGCGGGTCGTAGTAGCCCGGGATGTTGCCCGGCGCCTCGTGCAGGGCGCGGCCGACGCCGTGGCTGCCGAGGTTGCGGATCACCTTGAAGCCGCGCCGGGCCGCGACCGACTCGACCGTGCGGCCGATGCCGTTGATCGGCTGGCCGGCGCGCAACTGCGCGATCGCGGCGTCGCGCGCCTCGCGGGTGGCGTCGAGCAGCTTCTGCTGCGCGGCGCTGGCCTGGCCGATCACGAAGCTGCCGCCGGTGTCGGCGAAATAGCCGTCCAGCTCGGCCGAGACGTCGATGTTGACCAGGTCGCCCTCGCGCAACACGCTGAGGTCGGGAATGCCGTGCGCGGCGACCTGGTTGATGCTGATGCAGGTCGCGCCGGGGAAGTCGTAGGTCAGCTGCGGCGCCGAGCGCGCCCCGGCCTGGCGCAGCATCGCCGCGCCGATCGCGTCGAGATCGCGCGACACCGCGCCGGGCACCGCGGCTTCGCGCATGGCGGCCAGGATCGAGGCGACCAGCGAGCCTGCGCGGCGCAGGCCTTCGAGCTCGAATGCGTGCAGTACGGTCATGGCGGAATCCCGGGCGGTGTTGGTGGCAGGGTAACGCCGGCGGCGACGGGGAAAAACCGCGCTGCGGCGCAGTTCGCAGTCCCGGCCGCGCCGGCGATCCGGCCGCGGCCCTCGGCGCGAGCGGGCCGCGGATAGCGCGACGGGACCGTCGCCGGTCCCGTCGCCTCGCTGCTGCTGCGGCCGCCCGCGCGGGCGGCCTGCGGCTTACTTCAGCGCCTTGAAGCGCAGGCGATGCGGCTTGGCGCCTTCTTCGCCCAGGCGGCGCTTCTTGTCCTCTTCGTACTCGCGGTAGTTGCCCTGGAAGAACTCGACGTGCGAGTCGCCTTCGAAGGCCAGGATGTGGGTCGCGATGCGGTCGAGGAACCAGCGGTCGTGCGAGATCACGAAGGCGTTGCCCGGGAACTCGAGCAGGGCGTCTTCCAGCGCGCGCAGGGTTTCCACGTCCAGGTCGTTGGACGGTTCGTCGAGCAGCAGCACGTTGCCGCCCTGCAGCAGGGTCTTGGCCAGGTGCAGGCGGCCGCGTTCGCCGCCCGACAGGCTGCCGACCATTTTCTGCTGGTCCTGGCCCTTGAAGTTGAAGCGGCCGATGTAGGCGCGCGACTGGATCTCGATGCCGTTGATGTTGAGGATGTCCAGGCCGCCGGACACTTCGTGGAAGACGTTGTGGTTGCCTTCCAGCTTGTCGCGGCTCTGGTCGACGTAGGCCAGCTTGACGGTCGGCCCCATGTCGATCTCGCCCGAGTCGGGCTTCTCCTGGCCGATGATCATCTTGAACAGGGTCGACTTGCCGGCGCCGTTCGGGCCGATGATGCCGACGATCGCGCCCGGCGGCACGACGAAGCTGAGGTCGTCGATCAGCAGGCGGTCGCCGAACTTCTTCGACACGTTCTTGAACTCCATCACCTTGCTGCCCAGGCGCTCGCCCGGCGGGATGAAGATCTCGTTGGTTTCCTGGCGGCGCTGGTAGTCGACCGCCTGCAGCTCCTCGATCCGGGCCAGGCGCGCCTTGCCCTTGGAGCGGCCGCCCTTGGCGTTCTGCCGCGCCCACTCCAGTTCCTTCTGGATCGCCTTCTGGCGGGCCTTTTCCTGGTTCTCTTCCTGCTTCAGGCGCTCGTCCTTCTGCACCAGCCACTCGGTGTAGTTGCCCTTCCACGGAATGCCGCGGCCGCGGTCGAGCTCGAGGATCCACTCGGCGGCGTTGTCGAGGAAGTAGCGGTCGTGGGTGACCGCGACCACGGTGCCGGTGTAGCGGGCCAGGAACTGCTCCAGCCATTCGACCGATTCGGCGTCCAGGTGGTTGGTGGGTTCGTCGAGCAGCAGCATGTCCGGCTTCTGCAGCAGCAGGCGGCACAGGGCGACGCGGCGCTTCTCGCCGCCGGACAGGTTGCCGATCTTGGCGTCCCACGGCGGCAGGCGCAGCGCGTCGGCGGCGACTTCGAGCTGGTTTTCCAGGGTGTGGGCGTCGCCGGCGGCGAGGATCGCTTCCAGCCGCTCCTGTTCCTTGGCCAGGGCGTCGAAGTCGGCGCCGTCCTCGGCGTAGGCGGCGTAGACCGCTTCCAGCGCGGCCTGGGCGTTGAGCACTTCGCCCACGCCTTCCTCGACCGCTTCGCGCACGGTCTTTTCCGGATCGATCTGCGGTTCCTGCGGCAGGTAGCCGACCTTGATGCCGTTGGCCGGGCGCGCCTCGCCGGTGAAGTCGGTGTCGACGCCGGCCATGATCTTGAGCACGGTGGACTTGCCGGCGCCGTTGAGGCCGAGCAGGCCGATCTTGGCGCCCGGGAAGAACGACAGCGAGATGTCCTTGATGATCTGACGCTTCGGCGGCACGGTCTTGCTGACGCCGTTCATGGTGTAGATGTATTGCATGCAGACTCCGAAGCAGGGGCGCGCCGAGCCGGGCCGGAACGGCCGGGAGGCGGGGCGGGGGGCGTTGCGAATAGCCGATTATCCCGCAGCCGGCGGGCGGGTTCCAGCGCGGGGGGCTGCGGGAAGGTGAATCTGCGGGCGCCGGGCCGCGGCGCGGCCGCACGAACGCGGCCGGCGGGCGGACCCGCCGCTCTGGCCCGGCCGCCATGCCTGCGCAGGCGGCATCCGGCGCCCGCCGCGTTCGCGATGAGGCCAAAGACTTCCGCGCCATGCCCCGCCAACGCCATGCCGCGGCGAGAGATAGGGACGCAGGGGGTTAAGCGGGCTTAACCCCTGCGTCGCTGTGACGTTTCCAGGCCGCCGCGCGCCGCGGCGGCTCACCACCACACGATCAGGGCCACCACCGCCAGCACCGCCAGGTACTTGATCGCGTAGTAGGTGCCCTTGCTGCGCTCCTTCAGCGCCTTGGTCTTCAACCGCACCGCGTAGAAGTACTTGAACAGCTTGTTGATCGCGCCGGTCTTGTCGCCTTCCTGGTTCGGCGAGGCGCCGGCGGCGATCAGGCGCTGGGCGATGAAGCGGTTCAGGCCGCGCGCCCAGGCCCAGCGCATCGGCCGTTCGATGTCGCAGAACAGGATGATCCGGTTCTGGCCGGAGCCGTTCTGGGCCCAGTGGATATAGGTCTCGTCGAACATGGTCCATTCGCCGTCGCGCCAGCTGTAGCGCTGGCCGTCGACGTCGATGAAGCAGGCGTCGTCGTTGGGCGTGTCCAGGCCCAGGTGCAGGCGCAGCGAGCCGGCATAGGGATCGCGGTGCGGGCGCAGTTCGCCGCCCGGCGGCAGCTCGGTGAACATCGCCGCCTTGACCCCGGGGATCTCGCGCAGCAGCTGGGTGGTGACCGGGCACAGCTCGGCCGCCGAGGGGTGGGCGTCGTCGTACCACTTCAGGTAGAAGCGCTTCCAGCCGCGGCGGAAGAACGAGTTGAAGCCGACGTCGTTGTAGCCGTCGGCGGCCTTGATCTGCTGCAGCTCGCGCAGGTGCAGGGCCTCGGCGCGGATCTCGCGCCAACGCGCGCGCAGCGGTTCCAGCTCGGGGAAATACTGGTCCGGGTTCAGGAAGGCGGTGGTCGGCACCCGCGAGCAGGCGTACATCAGCACGTTGACCGGCGCCATGAAGGTCGAATGGTCGAGCAACTGGCGGCCGAGCCGGTGCCGGACCTTGCCGCGGAAGTGCACGTACACGGCGCTGGCGAGGAACGCGAAGACGAAGACCCATTTCACGGTCGGGGCATCCAAGGTCGAACGGGCCGGCCGGGGAGCGGCGGGCCTGGGGAGGGGAGGTCGGCGCATTGTCCGCCGGGCCGGGGCGCCGCGGCAGCCCGGCTTTGGCGGTTGGCCGCCATACGCCCCTAGGCTAACATTTCAAGTCTTACGTCAAGCCCACCCCCTGCGACACGGGCCCGGCCTGGCGCGGCGTACCTCCCCCCTCCCGTCCGTACTTCTTTCCGAGGCCGCGAATGTTCCCCAGCCACACCCGTATTGCCGGATTCGACGACGAGCTCGCCCAGGCCATCGCCGCCGAGGCCCGCCGCCAGGAAGACCATGTCGAACTGATCGCCTCGGAAAACTACGCCAGCCCGCGCGTGCTGGAGGCCCAGGGCAGCGTGCTGACCAACAAGTACGCCGAAGGCTACCCGGGCAAGCGCTACTACGGCGGTTGCGAATACGTCGACATCGCCGAGCAACTGGCGATCGACCGGGTCAAGCAGCTGTTCGGCGCCGACTACGCGAACGTGCAGCCGCATTCGGGTTCGCAGGCCAACCAGGCGGTGTACTTCGCCCTGCTCAACCCGGGCGACACCATCCTGGGCATGTCGCTGGCCCACGGCGGCCACCTCACCCACGGCGCCAAGGTCAACGCCTCCGGCAAGCTGTTCAACGCCGTCCAGTACGGCGTCGACGCCCAGGGCCTGATCGACTACGACGAAGTCGAGAAGCTGGCCCTGGAACACAAGCCGAAGATGGTCGTGGCCGGCTTCAGCGCCTATTCGCGGAAGATCGACTGGGCGCGCTTCCGCGCCATCGCCGACAAGATCGGCGCCTACCTGTTCGTCGACATGGCCCACGTCGCCGGCCTGGTCGCCGCCGAGGTCTACCCGAACCCGTTGCCGCACGCCCACGTGGTCACCTCGACCACCCACAAGACCCTGCGCGGCCCGCGCGGCGGCATCATCCTGGCCCAGGGCGCCGACGAGGAGCTGACCAAGAAGCTGCAGAGCATCGTCTTCCCGGGCATCCAGGGCGGCCCGCTGATGCACGTGATCGCGGCCAAGGCGGTGGCGTTCAAGGAAGCGCTGGACCCGGAATTCAAGGCCTACCAGGAACAGGTGGTCAAGAACGCCCAGGCGATGGCCAAGACGATCATCGCCCGCGGCTACAAGATCGTCTCCGGCGGCACCGACAACCACCTGATGCTGGTCGACATGATCGGCAAGGGCATCACCGGCAAGGACGCCGAGGCCGCGCTCGGCCAGGCCCACATCACGGTCAACAAGAACGCGGTGCCGAACGACCCGCAGAAGCCGTTCGTGACCTCGGGCCTGCGCATCGGCACCCCGGCGGTGACCACCCGCGGCTACAAGGAAGCCGACTGCGTGGCCCTGGCCGAGTGGATCTGCGACGTGCTCGACAATCCCAAGGACGCCCAGGTCATCGCCGGCGTGCGCGAGAACGTCACCCAGCAGTGCGCGCAGTTCCCGGTCTATGGTTGATCCGACGGGACTCGGGACTCGGGACTCGGGGCTCGGCATAGCGCCGCGTCCCGGCGTGGCAGGCGCGGTCGTCCTCCGGCCGGCTTGTCTGTGCTTTTGCTCCGAATCCCGAGTCCCGAGTTCCGGGTCCCGCAGGCGGCGACGCTGATGCACTGTCCTTTCTGCCAGCACCAGGACACCCGCGTGATCGACTCGCGGGTGTCCGACGACGGCGCCACGATCCGGCGCCGGCGCGTTTGCGAGGCATGCGGCGAGCGGTTTTCGACCCTGGAGACCATCGAGCTCAAGCTGCCGATGATCATCAAGGGCGACGGCCGCCGCGAACCGTTCGACGCGCGCAAGCTGCGCCTGAGCATGGACCGCGCCCTGCACAAGCGGCCGGTCTCGGAAGAGCAGGTCGAAGCCGCGGTGCGCGCGGTGGTGCACCGGCTGCGCATGACCGCCGAGCGCGAGCTGGCTTCGCGCCGGGTCGGCGATTTCGTCATGGACGAGCTGCGCAAGCTCGACCACGTCGGCTACGTGCGTTTCGCCTCGGTCTACCGCGCCTTCGAGGACGTGGCCGATTTCCGCGAGGAACTCGACCGGCTCGAGCGCGATGCGCCGGGCGACGGCCAGTTGCCGCTGCTCGGCGACGAGCCGCACGAGCGCAACCGCAAGCGTTGAGCGCGAAGCCGCTGCGTCGCAGCGGCCTGTGCCAGCCGACCGGTCCAGTCGGCCCGCGCCAGCGGGCCTGACTGCAATGCGTCTGTTCCAGCCGGACCCGCCCGACGGCCCGATGGGCCGCTCCGCCGCCGTGGGTCGCTATTCGCGCGCATCGGGCCCAAAATGAGCCGATGACCGCCTCCTTCAGCGCCATCGACCACGCCCTGATGGCCCGCGCGTTGCGCCTGGCCGAAAAGGGCGCCTACACCACCAAGCCCAATCCCATGGTCGGCTGCGTGCTGGCGCATGGCGAGGAGGTCGTCGGCGAAGGCTGGCACGAACGCGCCGGCGAACCGCACGCCGAAGTGCTCGCGCTGCGCGCCGCCGGCGAACGCGCGCGCGGCGCCACCGCCTACGTGACCCTGGAGCCCTGCGCCCATACCGGCCGCACCGGGCCCTGCAGCCAGGCCCTGATCGAGGCCGGCGTGGGCCGGGTGATCGCGGCGATGCGCGATCCCTTCCCGCAGGTCGACGGCGCCGGTTTCGCCCAGTTGCAGGCGGCCGGCGTCGAGGTCGCCAGCGGCCTGATGGAGGCGCAGGCGCGCGCGCTCAATCGCGGCTTCCTGTCGCGGATCGAGCGCGGCCGGCCGTGGCTGCGGGTCAAGCTGGCGGCCAGCCTGGACGGCCGCAGCGCGTTGGCCAGCGGCGAGTCGAAATGGATCAGCGGCCCGGCCTCGCGCCTGGACGTACAGCGCTGGCGCGCGCGCAGCGGCGCGATCGTCACCGGCGCCGGTACCGTGCTCGCCGACGATCCCGAGCTGACCGTGCGCCTGGGCGACGACACCGCGTTCGTGGCGCCGCTGCGGGTGGTGCTCGACCCCGGCCTGGCCACGATCGCTCGCGGCCGGGTGCGCGGCGGCGACGCGCCGACCCTGTACCTGCACGCGCCCGACGCCAAGCTGCCGCGCGGCTTCGCCGCCGAACACGCGGCGGTGCCGGTGCGCGAAGGCAAGATCGACCTGGAAGCCGTGCTCAAGCTGCTGGCCGCGCGCGGCATCAACGAGATCCAGCTCGAGGCCGGCGCGACCCTGGCCGGCGCCTTCCTGGCCGGCGGCTGGGTCGACGAAGTGCTGCTCTACATGGCCCCGGTGCTGCTCGGCGAAAACGCCCGGCCGCTGTTCGACGGCCTGGGCATCGAGGCGATGGCGGATAAGCGCGGCCTGGAACTGGTCGACCTGCGCCAACTGGGCGGCGACATGCGGGTGCTGTTGCGGCCCAAGGGCGAGAAGTGAGCGTGGAGGAGTGAGGGGTGAGCAGAAGCTGCCTTTCGCTCACTCCTCACTCCTCTCCACTCGTTCCTTAGCTCATGAACGCCTTCAAGGACCACTTCTCCGCGCTGGCGCGCAGCTACGCCGCCTCGCGTCCGGAGTATCCCGACGCTTTGTTCGACGCGATCGGCGCGCATCTGCCGGCGGGGCCGGTGCGGGTGTGGGAACCGGGTTGCGGCAGCGGCCAGGCCACCCGCGGCCTGGCCGCGCGCTGCCAGCGGGTGCATGCGACCGAGCCCAGCGCGGCGCAGATCGAGCGCCATTGGGCGCGCGAAGCGGCGTTGCGCGGCGAGGGCAAGGTCGGGCTGGCGATCGAACCGGCCGAGCGGTGTTCGCTGGACGACGCCAGCGTCGAGCTGGTCGCGGTCGCGCAGGCGATGCATTGGTTCGAGCGCGAGCGCTTTTTCGCCGAATGCGAGCGGGTGCTGGTGCCGGGCGGGGTGCTGGCGGTCTGGGCCTACGGCGATTTCCTAGCCCCCGAAGGCATGGTCGAGGCGGTCGAGGCGTTCCGCGCCCGGATCGACCCGTACTGGCAGCCGGAAAACGCCGAGGTCCGCGACCGCTATGCCGGCTACGTCTGGCCGTTCGCCGCCTTGCCGGCGCCGGAGCTGTGGCTGGAGGCCGAATGGAGCCTGGGCCGCTGGCTGGGCTATTTGCACAGTCTGTCGGCTGTCGAGCGCTGCCGCGCCGCCACCGGCGACGACCCGGTGGCGCTGCACCGCACGGCGCTGAGCGCGGCCTGGGGCGCGGCCGAAGACCTGCGCACGATCCAGTGGCCGCTGCACCTGCATTTGCGGCGCAAGCCGGGCTGAGGCCGAGCCGGCGGCCGGTTCGGTCGGGGGCCTGCGCCGCGGAACGCTGCATCGCGCCCGCGGCGGCGCCGGCGCCGGGCCGTCCCGGCGGCGGGTGCTAAACTGCGCGCGCCGGTTCGCCGGCACCCACAGGTAACGTCTTCAGGGCGGGGCGGAACTCCCCACCGGCGGTAGGCGCGGCGACGCGCGAGCCCGCGAGCGCTGCCCGGCCCCGCGTCCCAGGACGTCCCGGCCGGGTGGGTCAGCAGATCCGGTCCGATGCCGGAGCCGACGGTCACAGTCCGGATGAAAGAAGACGGCTACGCGCGACGCCCCCCGCGAGGAAGGGCGCCCCCAAGGCTGCGGCTGCGCCGCGGCTCGCGCGTTGTCTTCCTAGCCTTGAGGCGTTTTTCGCTCAACATCACGCGGGAAACGTTTCATGACCCAGTTCGTCCGCAACACCCGTCCGGCGGCCCACCGCCCGAAGGCCGGCTGATGTTCACCGGCATCATCGAAGGCGTCGGCGCGCTCGCCGCCACGCAGGATCTCGGCGGCGACGTGCGCCTGCGCATCGCCACCGGCTCGCTGGATTTCTCCTCTCCCAAGCTCGGCGAAAGCATCGCCGTCAACGGCGTATGCCTGACCGTGATCGCGTTCGAGGGCGACTGGTTCGAGGCCGACGCCTCCACCGAAACCCTGTCGCTGACCACGCTCGGCGCGCTGCGCCCCGGCGCCGTGCTCAACCTGGAGCGGGCGATGCGCCCGACCGATCGCCTCGGCGGACACATGGTCAGCGGCCACGTCGACGGCGTCGGCGCGGTGCTGGGCGTGCACGAGGACGCGCGCGCGCAGCGCTGGCGCTTCCGCGCGCCGGCGTCGCTGCTGCGCTACATCGCCAAGAAGGGCTCGATCTGCGTCGACGGGGTCAGCCTGACGGTCAACGAAGTCGACGCCGAAGGCTTCGAGGTCGCGCTGATTCCGCACACCGTCGCCCACACCGCCTTCGCCGCGACCTCGGTCGGCGACGCGGTCAATCTGGAAATCGATCTGGTCGCGCGTTACGTCGAGCGCCTGCTCGGCGCGCGCGCGGAGGAAACCGCATGAGCTTCGCTACCGTTCCCGAATTGCTGGAAGAGATCCGCGCCGGCCGCATGGTCGTGATCGTCGACGACGAGGACCGCGAGAACGAAGGCGACCTGATCATGGCCGCCGAACTGGTGCGCCCGGCCGACATCAACTTCATGGTCACCCACGCCCGCGGCCTGGTCTGCCTGTCGTTGATGCGCGAGCGCTGCCTGCAGCTCGGCCTGGGGCCGATGGTGCGCGACAACACCTCGCCGCACCACACCAACTTCACCGTCAGCATCGAGGCCGCCGAAGGCGTCACCACCGGCATCTCGGCCTACGACCGCGCCCACACCGTGCGCACCGCGGTGCGCCCCGACGCCAAGCCCAGCGACCTGGCCCAGCCCGGCCACATCTTCCCGCTGATGTCGCAGCCCGGCGGCGTGCTCAGCCGCGCCGGCCACACCGAGGCCGGCACCGATCTGGCCCTGCTCGCCGGGCTGGAGCCGGCGGCGGTGCTGGTGGAAGTGCTCAACCCCGACGGCAGCATGGCGCGCCGGCCGGAGCTGGAGGCCTTCGCCGCCGAGCACGGCCTGAAGATGGGCTCGATCGAAGAGCTGATCCGCTACCGCCTGGCCACCGAGCACACGGTCGAGCGGGTCGACGCGCGCACGATCGAGACCGAGCATGGCCCGTTCCAGTTGCTGAGCTACCGCGACCGGCTCAGCCACGCCCTGCATTTCGCCCTGCTGCGCGGCGAGCCCGACCCGGTCCAGCCGACCCTGGTGCGGGTGCATCTGCAGAACCCGCTCGCCGATGCGCTGCACTGGCGCCGCGCTGACTTCGGCCCGGCGATCGGCGAGGTGCTCGGCGCGATCGCCCGCGAGGGCCGCGGCGCGCTGGTGGTGCTGGCCGACCACGCCGACGCCGACGCGCTGCTGGCGCGGGTGCGCGGCCAGGCCGCGCACGAGCCGGCCGGCGAGGGCGGCCACGACGAGGCCGCGCCGCCGACCCGCGGCCACGCCCTGGCCGAATGGCGCCGCAACGGCGCCGGCGGCCAGATCCTGGCCGACCTGGGCCTGGGCAAGCTGCGCGTGATCGGCACCCCGCGGCGGCAGATCGGCTTGGCCGGTTTCGGCCTGGAAGTGGTCGAGTACGTCGATCCGCACGGGCTCGGCTGAGCCCGGCGCGGGCGCCGGACCTGAGCCGGCCGCCAACCCGTTAAACTACCCCTTTCGTCCGGTCGATCCCCCACCATGCCCCATTACGAAGGCGACCTGCGCAGCCCCCCGGGCGCGCGCTACGCCATCATCGCCAGCCGCTGGAACCCGCGCATCACCGACACCCTGGTGGCCGGCGCCCGCAAGACCTTCGCCGAACACGGCATCGCCGAGGACGCGATCGACGTGATCCGGGTGCCCGGCGCCTGGGAGCTTCCGGTGCTGGCCAAGCGCCTGGCCGCGGCCGGCCGCCACGCCGCGGTGGTCGCGCTGGGCTGCGTGGTGCGCGGCGACACCCGCCACTACGAACAGGTCGCCGACGGCTGCTCGGACGGGCTGATGCGCATCTCGCTGGACTACGGCCTGCCGATCGCCAACGGCGTGCTCGCGGTCGAGAAGCACGAGGACGCCATGGCCCGCGCCGGCGGCAGCCACGGCAACAAGGGCGAGGAAGCGGCGCTGGCCGCCCTCGAGATGAGTCACTTGCTGGAACAACTGCCATGAACCGCCGTCGTCAGGATGGAATCGATCCGGTCGCGCGCTCGCGCGCGCGCCGCCGCGCGCTGCAGGCCGTGTACGCCTGGCAGATGTCGGGCGCCAAGGCCAACGACGTCATCGCCCAGTTCGCCCACGAACAGGCCCACGAAGTCGCCGACCTGGCCTATTTCGAAGACCTGGTGCGCGGCGTCGACAGCCACCGCGCCGAGCTGGACAAGGCGCTGACCCCGTTCCTGGACCGCGAAGTCGAGCAGGTCGACCCGATCGAGCGCGCCGCGCTGCGGATCGCCGCCTACGAACTGCGCCACCGCCTCGATGTGCCCTACCGGGTGGTGATCAACGAGGCGATCGAAACGGTCAAGCGTTTCGGCGCCGAGCACGGCCACACCTACGTCAACGGCGTGCTCGACCACGCCGCGGCCGATTGGCGCGCGGTGGAATTCGCTGCGTCGAAGAAGCGCTGATGCGCCGGCGCTGCGCCGCTGCGCAGCGCCACAGCGCGGCCGCGCGTCGGCGCGCGCCGCGCCGGGCGGCGCGATGAGCGCGGCCGAATTCGACCTGATCGCGCGCATCCGCGCGCGCGCCGGCACGCGCGGCGACGTCGCGCTGGGGATCGGCGACGACGCCGCCCTGCTGCAGCCGCCGCCAGGCCGGCAACTGGTCGTGGCCACCGACACCCTCAACCGCGGCGTGCATTTCGGCGAGGCCGCCGCGGCCGCCGATATCGGCTGGAAATCGCTGGCGGTGAACCTGTCCGACCTGGCCGCGATGGGCGCCGAGCCGGCCTGGTGCACCTTGTCGTTGTCCTTGCCCAGCCAGGCCGGACAGCGCGATTTCCTCGACGGCTTCCTCGACGGTTTCCTCGGCCTGGCGGCGCAGCATCGGGTCGCTTTGGTCGGCGGCGACACCACCCGCGGGCCCCTGTCGGTGTGCGTGACCGTGCTCGGCCTGATCGAACCGGGCGCGGCCTTGCGCCGCGATGCGGCCCAGGCCGGCGACGAGATCTGGGTCACCGGCACCCTCGGCGACGCCGCCGCGGCGCTGGCCCTGGACGGCATCGCGCCCTACCGCGAACAGGCCGTGCGCCGCTGCGCCGGCGATCCGGCCACCGATGCGGCGCGCCTGCACGAGCGCCTGGCGCGGCCGACGCCGCGGGTCGCCGCCGGGCGTGCGCTGGCCGGCCTGGCGCGGGCCGGCATCGACGTCTCCGACGGCCTGCTCGCCGATCTCGGCCACGTCTGCGCGGCTTCCAAGGTCGCGGCGCGGATCGAGCTGGCGTCCCTGCCGGCGTCGCCGGCCCTGGCCGCCGCTGCCGACGGCCCCGCCCGCTGGCATCTGCAGGCGGCCGGCGGCGACGATTACGAGCTGTGCTTCACCGCTGCGCCGCAGCGGCGCGAGGCGATCGAACGCGCGCTGGCCCAGGCCGGGGTGCCCGGATGCGCGATCGGGCGGATCGAGAGCGGCCAGGGCGTGCATGCCTTCGCGCCGGACGGGACGCCGTGGCGGCCGGCACGCGCCGGCTACGAGCATTTCGCCGGCTGAGCGCCGGCGACGGCCATGGGCGGGGCAACGCCGGCCGGCCGTTCAATCGGCAAGCCTCGCGACGCTCAGGCGTCCGGCAGCAGCTTGCCGGGGTTGAGGATGCCGTCGGGGTCGAACACCTGCTTGAGCTGGCGCATCAGCGCCAGGGTCTGAGCGCCCACCGCCTGCGGCATGAAATCGCGCTTGGCCAGGCCGATGCCGTGCTCGCCGGACAAGGTGCCGCCGAGCGCCAGCGCCAGCGCGAACACCCGCGCCATCGCCGCGTGCGCGCGCTCGCTCTGCGCGGCGTCGCCCGGGTCGTAGAGCAGGTTGACGTGCAGGTTGCCGTTGCCGGCGTGGCCGAAGCAGACGATGGGCAGGTCGAACTCGCCCGCCAGCGCCTGCACGCCGTCGACCAGCTCGGGGATGCGCGACACCGGCACCACCACGTCTTCGTTGATCTTGCCCGGCGCCAAGGTGCGCAGCGCCGGCGACAGCGCCTTGCGCGCCGCCCACAGCTTCTCCCGCGCGGCCTCGTCGACGGCGTCGTCGAGCGCCAGCAGGCCGTCGCCGGCGGCCGCGCGCCGCAGCGCCTCCAGCGCATGCGGCAGGGTGTGCGCGTCGCCGTCGGCTTCGATCATCAGCAGCGCGCCGGCCTGCTGCGGCAGGTCGGCGCCGCCGACATCGCGCGCCAGGCGCACGCATTGCGCGTCCATGAATTCCAGCATCGACGGCGTGACCGGCTGGGCCATCAGCCGCGCCACCGCGCGCGCGGCGCTGGACACGTCGCGATAGATCCCGCGCAACGCCGCCCGCGCCGGCGCGCTCGGGGTCAGGCGCAGGCTGGCTTCGACGATCAGGGCCAGGGTGCCTTCGCTGCCGACCAATAGCCGATGCAGGTCGTAACCGGTGCTGCCCTTGGTGGTGGCGGTGCCGCAGACGATCAGCTCGCCGGCGCCGGTGACCGCGGTCAGCGCCAGCACGTTGTCGCGGCTGGCGCCGTACTTCACCGCGCGCGGGCCGCCGGCGTTGCAGGCCAGGTTGCCGCCGACCGTGCTGAACGCCGCGCTGGTCGGGTCCGGCGGCCAGAACAGGCCGTGCGGCTTCAGCGCGGTTTGCAGGTCGCCGTTGAGCGCGCCCGGCTCGACCACCGCGCAGCGGTCGCCCGGCCGGATCTCCAGGATCCGGTCCATGCGTTCGAACGACACCACCACGCCGCCGGCCACCGGCACCGAGGCGCCGGTGGTGTTGGTGCCGCGGCCGCGCGCGATCACCGGCACGCGGTGGCGGCGGCAGGCGCGCACCAGCGCCTGCACCTGCTCGCGCGTGCGCGGCAGCGCGACCGCATCGGGCAGGGATTGAAGGCGGGAATTGTCGTAGGCGTAGGCCAGCCGTTCGCCGGGGTCGGTCAGCCAGCCGTCGCCGAACGCCGCGGCCAGTTCGCGTTGCAGGGCGTCGGGCAGGGCGATCATGGCGTCGCTTGCACGCGCGGCGCGGTCAGGCGCCGCAGCGCGACGCCGCACAGGCCGAGGGCGAACGCGGGCAGGACGATCCAGCGCGCTTCCGACCACAGTACCTGCAGGCCGCGCAGGCTGAAGAAACGCGCGCCGATCGGCGAGACCTCGATCGGCCGCCACGGCGCGAACAGGCGCTGTTCCGACCACGGCCAGTACAGGGCGACGCCGAGGCCGCCGTTGGTCAAGGCGTCGAGCAGCGGGTGCGAGACGGTGCACAGGAACAGCCAGGTCGCGGCGCGCCACGGCGGGGCGCGCAGCCACGGCGCCGCCAGCGCGCCGAGCGCGGCGACCAGCGCGGCGAAGACGAAGGAATGGCTGGCGCCGCGATGGCCGAAATCGTCGGCGTAGGCGATGCCGAACTTGAACGCGACCACGTCGGCGTCGGGCAGCATCGCCGCGAGCGCGCCGGCGACCAGCAGCCGCGGCGGAATCGCGCGCGCGCCCAAGGCCAGGCCCAGGGCCAGCGGAACGGCGGCATGGGTCATCACGGTCGGCATCGTACGGCTCGGTCTCGGTCGGGTATGGGTGGGCGCTTCAGGCGTCGTCGGCGCGGAACGCGTCGCGCAGCCAGCGCAGTTGCGGCGCGGCCGGGTCGCCTTGCGCTTCGATCACGTCGAAACGGCAGGCGTGATCGGCGTAGTGAGGATGGGCGAGCAGGAACGATTGCGCGGCCAGCAGCAGCTTGCGCCGCTTGCGCGCGTCGATCGAGGCGGCGCCGCCGCCGTAGCGGTCGTCGCGGCGATAGCGCACTTCGACGAACACCAGCACCGCGCCGTCGAGCATCACCGCATCGAGTTCGCCGCAGCGGTAGTTGGCGTTCGCGGCCACTTCGCCGAGCCCGGCGTCGCGCAGGTGGCGGCGCGCGGCGGCTTCGATCGCGGCGCCGCGGGCGCGCCGCGACGGCGCGCCCGCGGGGTGGGCGTCGCGGTCAGCGGCGCGAGGCATCCGCCAGCGGCACCGCGACGCCGCTGCTGAAGGTCGACCAGGCCGGGGTGCGCAGCACGCTGCCGAAACCGTCCACCCGCAGCACGCCGGTGGCGCCGGCGACGAAGGCGTCGGAGCGGCCGGCCAGGCGTTCCAGGTAGGCCGACAGCAACCAGGCGTCGTAGCCGAACGCGAACAGGCGCGCGGCCGGACCGCGCGCGGTCGGCAGACCGGCGGCGACGCCCGGCGCCGGCGGCAGGCCGCGCACACCGCCGCTGGTCCAGGATTCGGACGGGAAGGCGATGCCGTCGAGCACGCGGTCCTGCTCCGGCTTGCCGGTGCCGGACAGCAGCTGCGAGGTCGCCACGCGCGGTTTGTCGGCCAGGCCGGCGAGAGCGAGCTTGGGGATCAGGCCGCGCGCGGCGCTGCCCTTGACCGCTAGGAACACCGCGTCGATGCCGCCTTCCTTGCTCGCGAACGGAGCCAGGTCGGCGGTGCCTTCGCCGATCGTGTCGGTGACCTGGGCGCCGCGTGCGCCGAGGCGCTCCTTGAGCGCGGCGATCGCCCGGCGCTGGCTGTCGTCGCCGCCGCCGATCGCGAGCACGCGCAGCGCCTTGCGTTCGAGCAGGTAGTCGGCCGCGGCCACGCCTTCGTCCTCGGGGGTGAGCGAAAAGCTGACGATGCCGCTGGGCGGGGCGACGTTGCCGCGGTTGAGCGCCAGCACCGGCACCGGCAGCGCATCCTTGCCGAACAGCGCGCTGACCTCGTCGCGGCCGAGCGGGCCGACCACGAAGTCGTTGCCCTCGGCGGCGGCCTTGTCGTAGGCGGCGAGGGTGCCGCCGGCGGTGCCGTTGGTGTCGTAGAAGACGATGTCCGGGCGGCGCCGGGTCTCGCCGTAGTAGCCGGCGAGCAGGCCGTCGCGCACCGGCGCGGCGGCGGTGGCCAGCGAGCCCGACAGCGGCAGCAGCACGGCCAGCTTGAGCGGCGGACGATAGCCGTCGCTGTCGGCCGGCGGGCGCTGGGCCGAGACCTGGTAGCGCCAGTTCGAAGTCTGGTCGAACGGCCGCGGCAGCGGCAGGCCGCGCTGCATCAGCTGGCGGCCGACGAAGTTGTACAGCGGGTCGCCGACCGGCAGCGCTTCGGCCTCGCGCGCCAGCGCGGCGTTGTCGAGCTGCGACAGCAGGCGCTCGATCTGGCGCTCGTTCTCGGTGCGCTGGGCGCCGCTGAGGTCGGCGTTGTTGCGCGCCAGGTGCCCGGCCTGGGCGACCAGCGGATTGGAGGCGTTGACCGCCGCGGTGGGGCGAGTTTCGACCGTGGCGCAGCCGCCGAGCACGGCGGTGGCGGCGAGCAGGCTGAACATCCATGTCATCGCGGGCCGGTTCTTGCTCTGATTCATCGGCTTGCTTCCGCCGTCCAGCGGCGTTCCTGTGGGACCGGTTAGGATTCTACCCGGCCTCACCGCACCCGTACGATGCTCACTTCCGGCACCCTTCATATTGTCGCCACCCCGATCGGCAACCTCGGCGACCTGACTCCGCGCGCGCTGGACACCCTGCGCTCGGTCGCGGCGATCTGCGCCGAGGACACCCGCCACACCCGCCAACTGCTGGCCCACTTCGGCCTGGAGCGGCCGCTGCTGGCCCTGCACCAGCACAACGAGGACCAGCAGGCGGCGCAGTTGGTGGCGCGGCTGCAGGGCGGCGATTCGCTGGCCCTGGTCTCCGATGCCGGCACCCCGCTGGTCAGCGATCCGGGCTTCCGTCTGGTCCGCGCCGCGCGCGCGGCCGGGATCCGGGTCTCGCCGGTGCCCGGCGCCTGCGCCGCGATCGCCGCCCTGAGCGTGGCCGGTCTGGCCTCGGACCGGTTCAGTTTCGAGGGCTTCCTGCCGGCCAAGGCCTCGGCCCGGCGCGAGCGCCTGGCGCGCCTGGCGGCCGAGCCGCAGACCCTGCTGTTCTACGAATCGGCGCACCGGATCGAGGAAACCCTGGCCGACATGGCCGGCGCGTTCGGCGAACAGCGCCCGGCGGTGCTCGCGCGCGAGCTGACCAAGCTGTTCGAGACCGTGCTCGACGGGACCCTGGGCGAACTGGCGCAGAAAGTGGCCGCCGACCCCAACCAGCGCAAGGGCGAGTTCGTGCTGATCGTCGAAGGCGCCGGCGACGATGCCGACGCCAAAGTGGTCGAGGGCCGGCGCATCTACGCCAAGCTCAGCGAGCACCTGCCGCCGTCGACCGCGGCCAAGCTGGCCGCCGAGCTGAGCGGGGCGCCGCGCAAGGCGCTGTATGGGCGCAACGAGGACTGACGCCGGGGCGGGCGAGGGCGGCTCGATGCGCGTGCAATCCTGCGGCTGAGGCGGACATGAAGCGCATCGGCGCGCGATCCGGGTCCGGCATGCGACAATGCCCCCGCGGAGTCGGCCAGGCAGTCGCGTCATCGGAACGCAAGTTCCGGTGCCGAGGAAAGTCCGGGCTCCACAGGGCACGGTGCCAGGTAACGCCTGGGCGGCGCGAGCCGACGGAAAGTGCAACAGAGAGCAGACCGCCGAACGGCCCGAAAGGGTGCGTGGTAAGGGTGAAACGGTGCGGTAAGAGCGCACCGCGAGTCCGGTAACGGACCGGCACGGCAAACCCCACCGGGAGCAAAACCAAATAGGGAGACGATGCCGCGGCCCGCGGTGTCTCCGGGTAGGTTGCTTGAGCGTCGCGGCGACGCGGCGCCTAGAGGAATGACTGTCCACGACAGAACCCGGCTTATCGGCCGGCTCCGCGCTTTTTCAGGCTGCGCCTGAAAAAGCCCCAAAATTTGCTGCGCAAATTTCGGGCCCCGCTATGTGTCTCCAGATCCCCGCCCCTTCGGGGCAGCGTTTTTCGGGCTTCGCCCTATAAACCCCAAAATTTGCCTTGCAAATTTCGGGCCCCGCTATGTGTCTCCAGATCCCCGCCCCTTCGGGGCAGCGTTTTTCGGGCTTCGCCCTACAAACCCCAAAATTTGCTTTGCAAATTTCGGGCCCCGCTATGTGTCTCCAGATCCCCGCCCCTTCGGGGCGCCCCCTTTACTAAAGGGGGCTCTCGGTTGCGGAAGAGTGTCGCTGCTTGTTGCCTTGTTCGAGTCCCGAGTCCCGAGTCCCGAGTCCCGAGTCCCGAGTCCCGAGTCCCGAAGCTGGCTTGTCTCCCCTCTCTCGCCTGCGGGAGAGGGGCGGGGTGAGGGCAGGCGGACTGGGCGGGAACTGCGGCCCGCCGGCGGGCGACCCCCCCAGCCCGGGTGTCCCAGCGCGGCAGCTCCTGGCCGCCTGTGCGCCCGCGGATGTTCCGATAGCTGCCGCCGATCAGGGATCGAACTTCGACCTTTTGCGTCTATCGAGCCGGATTGCTGCTGCGCAACAAGGCCTTAACAACTGTGACGGACATCGCGCGAGGGTCACTTTGTGACGTTCAGAGTCTCAAAACCTGAGACTAAACAAAGGTTAGTGGATAACTCTTGAATAAGACTCTGAAGTTCGCTGCAAGCCATTGATGCGACAGGCGAAATTTGTCCCGGAAAGTTGTTGACAACCCTGTGCACCCTGCTAATGTGGGCATCCGAGGGAAATCCTGGGTTTTTGTGGGGTTTCGAGGCCAGCCGCTCAGCCGGGCGGATGAACTGAGGTGACCCGTCCGGTAGAGACGGGAGCCGCAAAGGTGCGCAATGTTCCAAGGCGAAACCGCCATCACGATCGACGACAAGGGCCGGCTGGCGGTGCCCACCGCCTACCGCGATCTTGTCGCGCGCGAATGCGGCAATCGCCTGGTCATCACCTACAACCCGTTCGAGGCCGGTTCCCTCTATCTGTATCCGCTGTCGATCTGGGAACGCGTCCGCGACCAGGTCAACAAGCTGCCCAAGGCCAAGAAGGTCAACCGCAACATGCAGCTCAAGCTGGTCGGTGCGGCCGCGTTCGTCGAACTCGACGGCAACGGCCGCATCACCGTGCCGCCGAGCCACCGTTCCGCGGTCGGCATCGACAAGAAGGCCGTGTTGCTGGGCATGGGCGACAAATTCGAGCTATGGAGCGAGCAAGCGCATCACGCCCAGATCCGTCAGACGATCACCGACGACGATCTGAGCGACGAGCTGCTCGATTTGCAGCTATGACGGGGGGTGGCATGGAACGCACGCACGCGCGGTCCGGCCACCTTCCCGTGATGTATCGGCAGGTGCTGGACGGCCTGCGGGTGCACGGGAACGGAGCCTATCTGGACGGTACGTTCGGCCGCGGCGGGCATGCCCGCGGCGTGCTCGACCAATTGGACGCCGGAGGCCGGCTGCTGGTGATGGACAAGGACCCGGAAGCGATCGCCGTGGCCGAACGCGAGTTCGGCGGCGATGCGCGCGTGTCCATCTACCGCGGCAGTTTCGCCGAGCTGGGCCACTGGGACGCGACCGCCGCCGGCCTGGACGGCGTGCTGCTGGACCTGGGCGTGTCGTCGCCGCAGTTGGACGTCGCCGAGCGTGGCTTCAGCTTCGGCAAGGACGGCCCGCTGGACATGCGCATGGACCCGGACAGCGGCCAGAGCGCGGCCCAATGGCTGGCGAGCGCGACCGAGAAAGAGATCGCCGACGTGCTGTGGACCTACGGCGAAGAACGCCAGAGCCGCAAGATCGCCCGCACCATCGTCGCCCGCCGCGACGCCCAGCCGCTGCTGCGCACCGCCCAACTGGCCGATCTGATCGCCTCGGTGATGCCGCGCGGCGAGCAGAAGATCCACCCGGCCACGCGCAGCTTCCAGGCGATCCGGATCTTCATCAACCGCGAGCTGGCCGACCTGGAGGCCGGGCTCGACGCCGCGCTGGCGCGGCTCAAGCCGGGCGGCCGGCTGGCGGTGATCAGCTTCCATTCGCTGGAAGACCGCATCGTCAAGCAGTTCATCGCCCGCCATTCCAAAGCCCCGCCGGCCAACCGCCGGATGCCGGTGGAGGTCGCCTTCACCCCGACCCTGCTCGCCGTCGACGGCGCACAGAAGGCCGACGAGGCCGAGCTCGCCGCCAACCCGCGCGCGCGCAGCGCGGTGCTGCGGGTGGCCGAGAAGCTGGGTGCGCCCGCAGGAGGCGCCCGATGATGCGCCTGCTGCTGGCCCTGCTGATCGTCGCCAACGTCGTCTCGGCGCTGTTGGTGGTGTTCGCCCGTCACGAGCATCGCCAACTGTTCGTTCAGCTCAACAAACTGCAGCGCGAGCGCGACGAGCTCAACATCGAGTTCGGCCGTTTGCAGCTGGAGCAGGCGACCTGGGCCGAGAGCAACCGCATCGACCAGGTCGCGCGCGAGCGCATCGGGATGAAGTTTCCCGAGGGCGCCGAAACCGTGGTGATCCGCCCATGACCGGCCGCAACTCCAACCGTTCCCGCCGCAGCGGCCCGCTCGACCGGGTGCTGGGCGAGCGCGCCGGCCGCGGCGGCGTGCGGCGGCTGGCCGAATCGCTGCGCGAGCGCATCGCCCAGATGCGCGAAGAGCGCGGCCGCGGCGGCGCCAAGCCGCGCAGCCGCAGCGCCCAGTTCAACCTGCGCAACCGGCTGATCCTGGTCGGCGGCGCGCTCGGCCTGTGCGCGGTGGCGCTGGTGGCGCGCGCGCTCGACCTGCAGGTGATCAGCAACGACTTCTATCGCCAGCAGGGCGACGCGCGCTCGCTGCGCGAAATTCCGATCCCGACCTCGCGCGGAATGATCACCGACCGCAACGGCGAGCCGCTGGCGGTGTCGACCCCGGTCGAATCGATCTGGGGAAATCCCAAGGAACTGGCCAAGAACCCGGCGCGTCTGCCGGAGCTGGCCAAGGCCCTGGGCGTGTCGCCGGACGAGCTGACCCGCAAGCTGACCCAGCGCGCGGGCAAGGAATTCATGTACCTCAAGCGCCGGATCAATCCGGACGAGGCGCGCAAGATCCTCGCCCACAAGATTCCGGGCGTGTTCTCGCAGCGCGAATTCCGCCGCTTCTACCCGCAGGGCGAGGCGATGGCGCATGTGCTGGGCTACACCAACATCGACGACCTGGGCCAGGAAGGCCTGGAGCTGGCGTTCGATCACGAACTGCGCGGCAAGCCCGGCACCAAGCGGGTGATCCGCGACGGCGCCGGCCGCATCGTCGAGAACGTCGACCTGGTGCGTTCGGCCGAACCGGGCAAGGACATCACCCTGACCCTGGACCGGCGCATCCAGTACCTGACCTATCGCGAACTGCGCCGCGCGCTGACCGACACCGGCGCGTCCAGCGCCTCGGCGGTGGTGCTGGACATCGAGACCGGCGAAGTGCTGGCGATGGCCAATTTGCCGACCTACAACCCGAACCTGCCGGGCGCGGGCAACCGCGACGCTCACCGCAACCGCGCGATCACCGACGTGGTCGAGCCGGGTTCGACGATGAAGCCGATCACCGTCGCCGCGGCGCTCGCCGCCGGCACGGTCAAGCCGACCACCCTGGTCAACACCTCGCCGGGGTGGATGCCGAACGGCCGCTACCGGATCACCGACACCCACAACAACGGCGTGCTGACCGTGACCGGGGTGATCACCAAGAGCTCCAACATCGGCGCCGCCAAGCTCGCCCTGCCGTTGCAGAACGACTACTACTACAAGTTCATCCACAACTTCGGCTACGGCAGCAAGCCCGGCAGCGGCTTCCCGGGCGAGTCCTCGGGCCTGCTGGCGCCGCCGTCGCGCTGGAGCGGCACCACCAAGGCGACCATGTCCTACGGTTACGGCCTGTCGGCGACGCCGTTGCAGATCGCCATGGCCTACGCGGCGATGGCCAACGGCGGCCGGCTGATCCAGCCGACCTTCGTCAAAGGCCAGCGCAACGAGCCGCGCCAGGTGCTCGAGCCGGCCGTGGCCGGCGAGATCATGCGCATGATGCAGACCGTGACCGAGCCGGGGGGCACCGCCAAGCAGGCGGCGATCCTGGGCTATCACGTCGCCGGCAAGACCGGCACCACGCGCAAGTTCAGCGCCACCGGCGGCTACTCGCGCAAGTACGTGTCGTTGTTCGCCGGCGTGGTGCCGGTGGAGAAGCCGCGCTTCTCGATGGTGGTGGTGGTCAGCGAGCCGGATCCGACCAAGCGCGGCTACTACGGCGGTTCGGTCTCCGGCCCGGTGTTCCGCAACGTCATGGACGGCGCGCTGCGGCTGATGGACGTGGCCCCGGACGACATCGAAACCTGGCTGGCGGTGCAGGCCGCGGCCGAGGCCAAGCGGATCAAGCTCAACGGCGGCAAGTCGACCGGGCCGGTGCTGCCGGCGGCGACGACCGCCGCCGCGCCGCCGCCGATCGCGGCCGCCAGCCTGGCCCAGGGAGGCGCGCGATGAACCGCAGCCTGCCGCTGGCCGAACTATTGCCCGACATCGCCGGCCTCCCCGGCGATCTGCGCATCACCGGTCTGGTGATGGACAGCCGCGCGGTGCGCCCCGGCAATGCCTTCGTCGCCATCGCCGGTTTCGGCGCGCACGGCCTCGGCTTCGTCGAGCAGGCGCGCGCCAACGGCGCGGCGGCGATCCTGTTCGAGCCGCCGGCGCCCGCCGAGCTGCCGGCGCCGGCCGACGCCATCGCCGTGCCCGGCCTGCGCGCGCGCCTGGGCGAGATGGGCGACCGCTTCCACGGTCGCGCCACCGCGGCGATGGACGTGGTCGGGGTGACCGGCACCAACGGCAAGACCTCGACCGTGCAGTTGATCGCCCAGGCCTGGCATCTGCGCGGCATCGCCTGCGGCACCGTCGGCACCCTCGGCGCCGGCCTGTACGGGCGGATCGTGCCGACCGGTTTCACCACCCCGCTGGTGCTGCAATTGCACGAGCTGCTGGCGCAGATGCACGAGGCCGGCGCGCGGGCGATCGCGATGGAAGTCAGCTCGCACGCGCTCGACCAGGGCCGGGTGGCCGGCGTGCATTTCGACGTCGGCGTGTTCACCAATCTCACCCGCGACCATCTGGACTACCACGGCGACATGGCCAGCTACGGCGCGGCCAAGGCGCGCCTGTTCGCCTGGCCGGGGCTGAAGGCGGCGGCGATCAACCTCGACGACGAGTTCGGCCGCGAACTGATCGCGCAGCTGCCCAAGGGCGTGCGCGCGCTCGGCCTGAGTTCGCGCGGGCGCGACGGCGCCAGCCTGCGCGCCGAACGCCTGAATTTCGACAGCCGCGGCATCGGCTTCGACCTGGTGGTCGACGGCCGTGCGCACCCGGTGGCCTCGCCGCTGCTGGGGCGTTTCAACGTCGACAATCTGCTCGCGGTGGCCGGCGCGCTGTACGCGCTGGGCGACGCGCCGGCGCGGATCGCCGAAACCCTGTCGCAGCTGCAGCCGATCCACGGCCGCATGAACCGGCTCGGCGGCGACGGCCGCCTGCCGCTGGTGGTGATCGATTACGCCCACACCCCGGACGCGCTGGAGCAGGCCCTGGCCTCGCTGCGCGCGCACGCCAACGCGCGGCTGATCTGCGTGTTCGGCTGCGGCGGCGAACGCGACCGCGGCAAGCGCCCGCAAATGGCGGCGATCGCCGAGCACGGCGCCGACCTGGTGGTGATCACCGACGACAACCCGCGCGGCGAGGACGGCGACGCCATCGTCGCCGACATCGTGGCCGGCCTGCGCGACCCGCAGCGGGCGATCGTGCAGCGCGACCGCCGCGCCGCGATCGAACAGGCGATCGGCCAGGCCGGTCCCGACGACATCGTGCTGGTGGCCGGCAAGGGCCACGAGCCTTATCAGGAAGTCCACGGCGTGCGCCATCCTTTCGACGACACCCTGGTCGCTCACGCGGCGCTGGAGGCCAGGGCATGAAGCGCCTGCCGCTGAGCGAGATCGCGCGCATGACCGGCGGCCGCCTGATCGGCGCCGACGTCGCGATCGATGCCGTCGCCACCGACACCCGCGCCCTGCCGGCGTCGGGCGCGGCGCTGTTCGTCGCGCTCAAGGGCGAGCGTTTCGACGGCCACGATCACCTGCCCAAGCTGGCCGGCACCGCCGCGGTCGCGGCGCTGGTGTCGCGCGAGACCGGCGCCGCCCTGCCGCAGGTGCTGGTCGCCGACACCGAGCGCGCCCTGGCCGCGTTCGCCGCCGCGGTGCAGGCGCAGCGCGCCGGCAACACCGTGGTCGCGATCACCGGCAGCAACGGCAAGACCAGCGTCAAGGCCCTGACCCAGGCGATCCTCGAGCGCGCCGGCCGCACCTACGCGACCCCGGGCAACCGCAACAACGAGATCGGTCTGCCGCTGGCGGTGCTGGACGCGCCGGAAGACGCGCGCTACTCGGTCTACGAAATGGGCGCCGGCAAGCCGGGCGACATCGCCTACCTGGTGGACATCGCCCAGCCGCAGGTCTCGCTGGTCAACAACATCGCCCCGGCGCACCTGGAGCGCATGGGCAGCCTGCTCGGCATCGCCGACACCAAGGCGGCGATCTACGACGCGCTGCCGGCCGGCGGCGTCGCGGTGGTCAACGCCGACGACGCGTTCGCGCCTTACTTCGAGCAGCGCGCGGCGGGCCGGCGGATCGTCCGCTTCGGCCTGGACGCCAGCGCCGAGGTGACCGCGCACGAAGTCCGGGTCGGCACCGAGGGTTCCACTTTCGTGCTCGTCACCCCGCTCGGCCGGGCGCCGATCTCGCTGAAGTTGGTCGGCCGCCACAACGTGCGCAACGCCCTGGCCGCCGCATCGCTGGCGCTGGGCGCCGGCGTGCCGCTGGCGCAGATCGCCGAAGGCCTCAACGCCGCCGAGCCGGTCGACGGCCGCCTGATCAGCCACCGCCTGGACAACGGCGCGGTGCTGATCGACGACAGCTACAACGCCAACCCGGGCTCGACCGCCGCGGCGATCGACACCCTGGCCGAGATGGGCGGGCAGAACTGGCTGGTGCTCGGCGCGATGCGCGAGATCGGCCATGAAGAGATCGCCATGCACGCGCAAATCGGCCGCCGCGCCAAGGCCGCCGGCCTGCGCCGGTTGTACGCGCTGGGGCCGCTGCCGGCCGCCGCGGCCGAGGCTTTCGGCGAAGGCGCGCAGGTGTTCGACAGCCATGACGCGCTGGCCGCGGCGCTGGCCGCCGAGCTCGGCGACGGCGTGCGGGTGTTGGTGAAAGGCTCGCACAGCAGTGCGATGGACAAGATCGTGACGGCGTTGCTGTCCGCACAGAAGCCCAAGCAAGGGGAGGGCACGACGCATGTTGCTTGAATTGACTCGATGGCTGGAGCAGCTCCAGAGCCTGTTCGGCCTGTTCGGCTACCTGACCTTCCGCGGCATCCTCAGCGCGCTGACCGCGCTGGCGCTGTCGCTGTGGTGGGGCCCGGCGGTGATCCGCAAGCTCGGCCAGCTCAAGGGCGGCCAGCCGATCCGCAAGGACGGTCCGCAGTCGCATTTCTCCAAGGCCGGCACGCCGACCATGGGCGGGGCGCTGATCCTGTTCACGGTGATGGCCTCGGTGCTGCTGTGGGGCGACCTGCGCAACAAGTACGTGTGGATCGTGCTGCTGGTGATGCTGGCGTTCGGCGCGATCGGCTGGTACGACGACTGGATCAAGATCGTCAAGCGCGATCCCAACGGCCTGAAGTCGCGCTGGAAGTACCTGCTGCAGTCGGTGTTCGGCCTGGCCGCCGGCCTGTACCTGTGGCTGTACGCCGACGTGCCGGCGGCGACCACCTTCTACGTGCCGCTGTTCAAGTCGGTGGCGCTGCCGCTGGCCGGCATCGGCTTCGTCGCCATCGCCTACTTCTGGATCGTCGGCTTCTCCAACGCGGTCAACCTGACCGACGGCCTGGACGGTCTGGCGATCATGCCGACCGTGCTGGTCGCCTGCGCCCTGGGCATCTTCGCCTACGCCTCCGGCCATGCCGAGTTCTCCAAGTACCTGCAGATTCCGGCGGTGCCGGGCGCGGGCGAGCTGGTGATCATCTGCGCGGCGATCGCCGGCGCCGGCCTGGGCTTCCTCTGGTTCAACACCTACCCGGCGATGGTGTTCATGGGCGACATCGGCGCGCTGGCGCTGGGCGCGGTGCTCGGCACCATCGCCATCATCGTCCGCCAGGAGCTGGTGCTGGTGATCATGGGCGGCATCTTCGTCATCGAGACCCTGTCGGTGATGATCCAGGTCGCCTCGTTCAAGCTGACCGGCAAGCGCGTGTTCCGGATGGCGCCGATCCACCACCACTTCGAACTCAAGGGTTGGCCGGAGCCGCGGGTGATCGTGCGCTTCTGGATCATCTCGGTGGTGCTGGTCCTGGTCGGGCTGGCCACGCTCAAGGTGCGCTGATGGAAAACGCCGCACGCCAGGCAACGCGACTGGACGCCATCCACGGGCGCTACGACCCGTGGCTGATGGCCGTGTCCGTCGTGCTGGCCTGCGTCGGCGTGATCATGGTCGGTTCGGCCTCGCTCGGCGTGGCCTCGACCCACGAGGTCGAGCCGCTGTACTTCCTCAACCGCCACCTGGTGTTCCTCGGCGTCGGCCTGGTGATCGGCGTGTGGCTGATGCGCACCGAGCTGAAGACCATCGAGCGCCACAACCAGTGGCTGCTGCTGGTCTGCCTGGTGCTGCTGCTGCTGGTGTTCGTGCCGGTGATCGGCCGCCAGGTCAACGGCGCCAAGCGCTGGATCAACGTCGGCCCGGTCGGCTTCCAGGCGGTGGAAGCGGTGAAGCTGCTCTACATCGTCTGGCTGGCCAGCTACCTCAAGCGCTTCAGCGAAGACATCTCGGCCACCTGGGGCGCGATGCTCAAGCCGATCGGCGTGGCCGCGGTGCTGGTCGCGCTGCTGCTGATGCAGCCGGACTTCGGCTCGTCCTCGCTGTTGCTGGCGATCACCGCCGGCATGCTGGTGCTGGGCGGGGTCAACATGCCGCGGATGTTCGGCCCGGTGCTGGTCGGCCTGCCGCTGCTGGCGATCGTCGCCATCGCCGAGCCTTATCGGGTGACTCGCCTGACCTCGTTCCTCAATCCCTGGGTCGACCCGTTCGGCACCGGCTACCAGCTGACCAATGCGCTGATGGCGGTCGGCCGCGGCGAGTGGACCGGGGTCGGCCTGGGCGCGTCGGTGCAGAAGCTGTCCTACCTGCCCGAGGCGCATACCGACTTCATCATGGCGGTGATCGCCGAGGAGTTCGGCTTCGTCGGCGTGTGCGCGGTGGTCGGCCTGTACGCCCTGCTGACCGGCCGCGCGCTGTGGATCGGCCTGAAGTGCGTGGAGATGCGCCGCCACTTCTCCGGCTATGTCGCCTTCGGCATCGCCCTGTGGATGGGGCTGCAGAGCTTCGTCTCGATCGGGGTCAACCTGGGTCTGCTGCCGACCAAGGGCCTGACCTTGCCGATGATTTCTTCCGGCGGTTCCAGCGTGCTGATGAGCTGCGCCGCGCTCGGCGTGCTGCTGCGCGTGTCCTACGAACTCGACCGCGCCCAGCGCCAGGTCGCGCGCCTGCGCGGCGACGCGGCGCAGGCGCCGGCCGGCCACGGCGCCGCGGTCGCCAGCCCGGCGCCGGCCGCGGCCGCGCGCGGCACCAGCCGCCTGCAGCAGCGGGTCGAACCCTCGCTCGGGAGGTCGGCATGAACGAGCGTCCGGTCATGATTCTCGCCGGCGGCACCGGCGGCCATATCTTCCCCGGCCTGGCCGTGGCCAAGGCGCTGCGCGCGCGCGGCGTGGCGGTCACCTGGCTCGGCGCCGACGGCGGCATGGAAACCCGCCTGGTGCCGCAGCACGGCATCGACATCGACACCATCGCGATCAGCGCGGTGCGCGGCAAGGGTCTGGCGACGCTGCTGCGCGCGCCGTCGCGGCTGGCCGCCTCGGTGCTGGCCGCGCGCAGCGTGCTGCGCCGGCGCCAGCCGCGTGCGGTGATCAGCTTCGGCGGTTACGCCGCCGGTCCGGGCGGCCTGGCCGCGCGCCTGGCCGGCCTGCCGCTGATCGTGCACGAACAGAACCGCGCCCCGGGCATGACCAACCGGGTGCTGTCGCGCCTGGCCCGACAAGTGCTGACCGGGTTCCCGGACACTTTCGCCGGCGGCCGCGAGACCGTGGTCGGCAACCCGGTGCGCGCCGAGATCGCGGCGATCGCCGCGCCGGCGCAGCGCCTGGCCCAGCGCAGCGGCCCGCTGCGCCTGTTGGTGCTCGGCGGCAGCCAGGGCGCGCGCGCGCTGAACCGCGCGGTGCCCGCAGCGATCGCCGGGCTGCGCGGACGAGTGCCCTGCGAAGTGCGCCACCAGTGCGGCGAAAAGCTGCTCGCCGATGCGCAAGAGGCTTACGCCAAGGCCGGGGTGATCGCTTCGCTGGAACCGTTCATCGCCGACATGGCCGCCGCCTATGCCTGGGCCGACCTGGTGGTGTGCCGTTCCGGCGCGCTGACCCTGGCCGAGCTGTGCGCGGCCGGCGTCGGCAGCGTGCTGGTGCCGTTCCCGCTCGCGGTCGACGACCACCAGACCAAGAACGCGCGTTACCTGGTCGACCGCGGCGCCGCCCAGTTGCTGCCGCAGGGCGGCGACGACCTCGGCGCGCGCCTGTCGGCGACCATCGAAATCCTGGCCGAACGCGGCGTGCTGCTGCAGATGGCCGAGGCCGCACGCTCGATCGCCAAGCCCGATGCGGCGGAGCGGGTGGCCGATGCGGTGTTGGAGGCCTCGCAATGAGCGCCGCGATGCGGGACTCGGGACTCGGAACTCGGGACTCGGCGGGAAGCCGAGGCTCGTTGTATTGGTTCGAAACAGGAGCAGTAGTGGCAACAGCACGGTCGTTTGCACGCATTCGCGAGTCCCGAATCCCGAATCCCGAGTCCCGAGTGCCGCCGAGGAGCGCAGCATGAGCACTGCATTGCGCCGCCGCCTGCAGCACACCGGCGACCTGGCCAAGGCGTTTCCGCGCGTGCATTTCGTCGGCATCGGCGGCACCGGCATGAGCGGCATCGCCGAAGTCATGTGCACGCTGGGCTATCAGGTGTCCGGATCGGACATGGCCGACAACGCGGTGACCCGGCGCCTGGCGGCGATGGGCGCGACCGTGCACCGCGGCCATGCCGCGGCCAACGTGCTCGGCGCCGACTGCGTGGTGGTGTCCAGCGCGATCAAGCGCGACAACCCGGAACTGATGGAAGCCCGCGCCCAGCGGATTCCGGTGGTGCCGCGCGCGGAAATGCTGGCCGAGCTGATGCGCTTCCGCCGCGGCATCGCGGTGGCCGGCACCCACGGCAAGACCACCACCACCTCGCTGACCGCCAGCGTGCTGGCCGAGGGCGGAATCGACCCGACCTTCGTGATCGGCGGCAAGCTGCTCGCCGCCGGCGCCAACGCCGGCCTCGGCGGCGGCCAGTGGCTGGTCGCCGAGGCCGACGAGAGCGACGGCAGCTTCCTGCGCCTGAATCCGCAGATCGCCATCGTCACCAACATCGACGCCGACCATCTGGAGAACTACGGCGGCGATTTCGCCAAAGTCCAGGCCGCGTTCGAGGAATTCCTGCACCGGCTGCCGTTCTACGGCCTGGCGGTACTGTGCATCGACGACGCCAACGTCGCCCGGCTCGCCGCCGAAACCCCGCGCCATGTCATGACCTACGGTTTCAGCGAGGAAGCCGACGTGCGCGCCGAGGAGGTCAGCCAGCAGGGCGGGGCGATGCGCTTCACCCTGTGCCTGCCCGACGCCAGCCGGACCGCGGTGACCCTGGCCCTGCCGGGCCGGCACAACGTGCTCAACGCGCTGGCCGCGGCCTCGGTGGCCTGGCAGCTCGGCGTCGCCAGCGACGCGATCGCGCGCGCGCTGGAGAAGTTTGCCGGCATCGGCCGCCGCTTCAACCTGCTGGCCCAGCTCAAGACCGAGAAGGGCGCGACCGTGCAACTGGTCGACGACTACGGCCATCACCCCAAGGAGTTGGAGGCGGTGTTCGCCGCGGCACGCGGCGGCTGGCCGGACAAGCGCCTGGTGGTGGCGTTCCAGCCGCACCGCTACAGCCGCACCCGCGACCTGTTCGACGATTTCGCCGCGGTGCTGTCCTCGGTCGACGCGTTGGTCCTGACCGAGGTCTACCCGGCCGGCGAAGCGCCGATCGCCGGCGCCGACGCCAAGTCGCTGGCGCGCGCGATCCGCGCCCGCGGCCGCATCGACCCGGTGGTGGTCGGCGGCGCCGCGGATCTGGCCGGCGTGCTGCCGGACGTTCTGAACGACGGCGACCTGTTGCTGCTGATGGGCGCCGGCGACATCGGCGCCGCCGCGCAGCAGCTGGCGTCCAATGGTTTCCAGGGAGAATCGAAGTGAGTCTGCAGTTCGCACCGCTGCGCGTGACCGACCCGGCCGTGTTCGGCCGCGTCGCCGTGCTCATGGGCGGCACCAGCGCCGAGCGCGAAGTGTCGCTGGATTCCGGCCGCGGCGTGCTCGAGGCGCTGCGCTCGCGCGGGGTCGACGCGTTCGCGGTCGACGGCATTCCGGCGCTAATCGATGCGATCCGCGGCGGCGGCGTCGACCGGGTGTTCAACATCCTGCACGGCAACAAGGGCGGCGGCGAAGACGGCGTGCTGCAAGGCGTGCTGGAAGCCTTCGGCGTGCCCTACACCGGCTCCGACGTGCTCGGCTCGGCGCTGGCGATGGACAAGATCCGCACCAAGCAGGTGTGGATGGGCGCCGGCCTGCCGACCCCGCGCTACAAGCGCATCGCCAAGGGCGACGACGTCCATGCGGCGGCGCGCGAGATCGGCCTGCCGGTGATCATCAAGCCGTCTTGCGAGGGTTCCAGCGTCGGCGTGTCGCGGGTGCTGAAGGACGCCGACATCGACGAGGCGGTCGCGCTGGCCGCGCGCTACCCCGGCGAGATGCTGATGGAGCAGATGGTGATCGGCGACGAGCTGACCGTGGCCGTGCTGGTCAACGGCGAGGCGTACACCGCCCTGCCGTCGATCCGGATCGTGCCCAAGGGCGAGTGGTACGACTACCACGCCAAGTACATCGCCGACGACACCCAATACCTGTGCCCGGGCCTGGACGGCGCGGCCGAGGACGAGATCCGCCGCCTGGCGATGGAAGCCTTCGTCGCCGCCGGCTGCAAGGGCTGGGGCCGGGTCGACGTGATGCGCGACCGCGACAGCGGCCAGCTGTACCTGATCGAGGTCAACACCGCGCCGGGCATGACCAGCCATTCGCTGGTGCCCAAGGCGGCGCGCCAGGTCGGAATCGAGTACGACGAGCTGTGCTGGCGCGTGCTGGAAGCGACGGTGCGAGGAGGTGCCGCGGCGTGAACGCCATGCTTCGCCTGGTCGGTTGGTTGCTCGCGCTGGCCCTGGTCGCGCTGCCGGTCGTCGCCGTGCTCAACGGCTGGATCGGCGCGGACCAGTGGCCGCTCAAGCGCCTGCGCGTGACCGGCGAGTTCGAGCGGGTGGACGCGACGCAACTGCGCAAGACCCTGCTGCCGTACGCGCAGCGCGGCTTCTTCGCGGTCGATTTGCCGGCGGCGCAGGACGCGGTGGCCAGGCTGCCGTGGGTCGAGCGCGCCGAGGTGCGCAAGCGCTGGCCGGACGTGCTGGAGGTGCGCGTGGTCGAGCACAAGCCGTTCGCGCGCTGGGGCGAGGACCGGTTGCTGTCCGAGCACGGCCGCCTGTTCCCGGTCGCCGGCATCCAGGTGCCCGACGGCCTGCCGCAGTTCGACGGCCCCGAGGCGCGGGTCGCCGACGTGGTCGCGTTGTACAACGAATCGCGCGAACTGTTCGCGCCGGTCGGGATGGACGTGCGCCGGGTCGAGGTCGACCAGCGCGGCAGCTGGACCCTGGCCCTGGGCAACGGCGCCCAGGTCGTGGTCGGGCGCAGCGAGGCGCGGGCGCGGCTGAGCCGTTTCGTGCGCCTGCTGCCGCAGCTGCTGACCCAGCGCGCGCAGGTGCTGGCGCGCGCCGATCTTCGCTACACCAATGGTTTTTCGCTGTCTTGGGCGCCGGTGCAGGCGACCGGGGCGGCACCGCAACAGCAGCAAGGACAGTCATGAATCGCAAAGGCGACAAGTCGCTGATCGTGGGCCTCGACATCGGCACCTCCAAGGTGGTGGCGCTGGTGGGCGAGTATTCGCCTTCCGACGGCCGGCCGGGCAACCCGATCGAAGTCATCGGCATCGGTTCGCACGAATCGCGAGGACTCAAGCGCGGCGTGGTGGTCGACATCGAGTCGACCGTACAGTCGATCCAGCGCGCGATCGAGGAAGCCGAGCTGATGGCCGGCTGCGAGATCCGCTCGGTCTACGCCTCGATTTCGGGCAACCACATCCAGTGCCGCAATTCGCAGGGCATCGCCCCGATCCGCGACGGCGAGGTCACCTACGGCGACCTGGACCGTGTGCTGGAAGCGGCCAAGGCCGTGGCCATCCCGGCCGACCAGAAGATCCTGCACGCGATCCCGCGCGACTACGTGCTGGACGATTCGCAGGAAGGCATCCGCAACCCGGTCGGCATGACCGGCGTGCGCCTGGAGGTGCACGCGCACCTGGTGGTGTGCGCGCAGTCGGCCGCGGCCAACATCAGCAAGTGCGTGCAGCGCTGCGGCCTGCAGGTCGACGATCTGATCCTGGGCGTGTTGGCCTCGAGCAACGCGGTGCTGACCAGCGACGAGCGCGAGCTCGGCGTGGTCCTGGTCGACATCGGCGCCGGCACCACCGACATCGCGGTGTTCGTGCAGGGCGCGATCGCCCACAGCGCCAGCCTGCCGATCGCCGGCGACAAGGTCACCGAGGACATCGCCCACATGCTGCGCACGCCGACCCCGGAAGCGGAGCAGATCAAGGTGCGCTACGCCTGCGCGCTGGCGCAGATGGCCACCGCCGAGGAGTCGATCCAGGTGCCCAGCGTCGGCGACCGGCCGCCGCGGCGCATGCCGCGCCATTCGCTGGCGCAGGCGGTGCAGGCGCGCTACGAGGAAATCTTCGAAATGATCCAGGCCGAGCTGCGCCGCTCGGGCTTCGAGCATCACGTCCGCGCCGGCATGGTCCTGACCGGCGGCGCGGCCAAGATGGAAGGCGTGGTCGAGCTGGCCGAGGAGATGCTGCAGATGCCGGTGCGGGTGGGCATTCCCCAGCACGTCACCGGCCTGGGCGAGGTGGTCGGCAACCCGGTCCACGCCACCGGCGTCGGCCTGCTGCTGATGGGCAGCCAGATCGAGAACCCGCGTCGTCCGGTGATCTCCACCGGCCGCGCCGGCAGTTTCTTCAACCGGATCAAGAACTGGTATCGCGGCGAGTTTTGAGCGCCGCGGACGGGACTCGGGACTTGGGACTCGGGACTCGGAATTCGCAGAAGCGAAGAGCGGAACAGGGCGGCAAGGAAGGCGGTAGCGCAGCAGCAGGTCGAGCGAGTTGTTCACATTAGAAAAACAAAACGTCGGCGGTGAAGGTGCGGAACCGGGCTCTGCGAGTCCCGAGTCCCGAGTCCCGAACCCCGGCCCACAAGAGGACGAGGACATGGCACATTTCGAACTGGTTGAAAAAATGGCCCCGAACGCGGTCATCAAGGTTGTCGGCGTGGGCGGCGGCGGCGGCAACGCCGTGGCGCACATGGTCAGCGGCAACGTCGATGGCGTGGAATTCATCACCGCCAACACCGACGCGCAGGCGATCAAGAACTGCGGCGCCAAGCTGCAGCTGCAGCTCGGCAGCAACGTCACCAAGGGCCTGGGCGCGGGCGCCAATCCGGAAGTCGGCCGTCAGGCCGCGCTGGAAGACCGCGAGCGCATCATGGACGCGCTGACCGGCGCCGACATGGTGTTCATCACCGCCGGCATGGGCGGCGGCACCGGCACCGGCGCGGCGCCGGTGGTCGCGCAACTGGCCAAGGAGATGGGCATCCTGACCGTCGCCGTGGTCACCAAGCCGTTCCCGTTCGAGGGCCGCCGCCGCATGCAGGTGGCGCTCAAGGGCATCGAGGAGCTGTCGCACCACTGCGACTCGCTGATCACGATCCCGAACGAGAAGCTGATCACCGTGCTCGGCCGCAACGCGACCATGATCCAGGCCTTCCGCGCCGCCAACGACGTGCTGCTCGGCGCGGTCCAGGGCATCGCCGACCTGATCGTGCGCCCCGGCCTGATCAACGTCGACTTCGCCGACGTGCGCACGGTGATGAGCGAGATGGGCCTGGCGATGATGGGCACCGGCGCCGCGCGCGGCGACGATCGCGCCCAGGCCGCGGCCGAAGCGGCGATCCAGAATCCGCTGCTGGACGACGTCAACCTGGCCGGCGCCAACGGCATCCTGGTCAACATCACCGCCGGCCCGGACTTCACCATGGCCGAGTTCGACGAAGTCGGCCGCACGATCGAGAACTTCGCTTCCGAAGACGCGACCGTGGTCATCGGCACCGTGCTCGACCCGGACATGCAGGACGAGGTCAAGGTCACCGTGGTGGCCACCGGCCTCAACCGCGTCGCCGCCAAGCAGTCGGTGCGCGGCCATGGCCACGCTTACGAACGCGAAGCGCAGCGCGCGCCGATCCAACTGGTGCGCAACGCCACCACCGGCCAGGCCGAGTTCGGCATGGACGATGTCGGCCATGCGCCGATGCCGAGCTTCGGCGGCAGCCTGCGCGGCAGCGCCCGCCAGGAGCCGACCGGTCCGGCGGTGGCCGACTTCGGCAGCGACAACAGCTACCTGGACATCCCGGCGTTCCTGCGCCGGCAGGCGGACTAAGGGCCAGGAGATAGCGGGGAGGAGCGAGTAGCGAGCAAGCGCGGTTCCGCTCACTCCTCACTTCTCTGCGCTCACTTCTGCCTCACACCCGGGCCGGACTCGTCCCCGGCCCGCAGGGCACCTTGCCCCGGCGCTCAGGCGCCCGGGGCGTTTGGGCCGGTCGGCCCGTCCGCGAGGGCAGGTCGACCGGCCACTTTGTCCGCCGCTGTTGACAAGGGCAGGACAGTGTGTCTTTTCCGTTCAGGTTCAGGGACCCGCGTGCTAATCTTGCGCGGTTTCGTGACGCCCCCATTTGGTCCGTCGCCCCCTTCGGGCCGTCGCGCCCCGCCGGGCGCCGGCCGCCCTCCATCGCGGAAGTCCCCACGACCATGCTGCGCCAACGCACTTTGAAGAACGTGATCCGCGCCACCGGCGTGGGCCTGCACAGCGGCGAGAAGGTGTTTCTCACCCTGCGTCCGGCCCCGGTGGACACCGGCATCGTGTTTCGGCGCGTCGATCTCGACCCGGCGGTCGAGATGCCGGCACGCGCCGACCTGGTCACCGAGACCACGCTGTGCACCGGCCTGACCTACGGCGCCGGCAAGGTCATGACGGTCGAGCATTTGCTGTCGGCGATGGCCGGGCTGGGCATCGACAACTGCTACGTCGAGCTGTCGGCGCCGGAAGTGCCGATCATGGACGGCTCGGCCGGCCCCTTCGTGTTCCTGCTGCAGTCCGCCGGCATCGCCGAGCAGGACGCGCCCAAGCGTTTCATCCGCATCAAGCACAAGGTCGAGGTCCGCGACGGCGACAAGGTCGCCCGTTTCGAGCCGTACGAGGGCTTCCGTCTCGGTTTCACCGTGGTGTTCGACCATCCGGCGATCCCGGCCTCGCAGTCGCGGGCCGAAGTCGAGTTCTCGACCGAGAACTACATCCGCGAAGTTAGCCGCGCCCGCACCTTCGGCTTCATGCGCGACCTGGAGTACATGCGCGAGCGCAACCTCGGCCTGGGCGGCTCGATGGACAACGCCATCGTCCTGGACGAGTTCCGCGTGCTCAATGACGACGGCCTGCGCTACGCCGACGAGTTCGTGCGCCACAAGATCCTCGACGCGGTCGGCGACCTGTACCTGGCCGGCCATGCCGTGATCGGCGCCTACGAGGGCTACAAGTCCGGTCATGCCCTCAACAACAAGCTGGTCCGGGCCCTGCTGGCCGAACGCTCGGCCTGGGAGCTGGTCAGCTACACCGGCTCGGAGCCCACTCCGGTCGCCTACGGCTCGCCCGAACCGGCCTTCGCCTGAGCCGCTGCAGCCGTCCGCCCCGTCCGGGGCTGCGACGCGCGTCGCACCCGCGAGCCGATCGCGGGCCGGGAAAGTCAGGAACGTTAACCTGATCACAGTCGTGAACGGCACGTGACGGCTTAACGATTTTCTAACGAAACTTTTCCGGAATGCTTCCTTCCCTTTAACATTCCTGCGGGTTGGGGTCAGTAGGATGCCCCGACCCGGCATTTGGACCCCCCGCCGGCCGCGTCGGTACGCGGCCCGTCCGAATGTCAGCCGGCGTCGCTGGAACCCGACGGATCGGGCTTCTTCAGCGACGCCAGCGCGGCCTGCAACGCTTTCTGCGTCGTGGCCGACATGGGTTTGGCCTTCCGCACCGGCGCTGCCGCCGGCGGCGGGATCGTCGTCTTGACGACGAATTCGGCCGCTTCCAGTCCGATGGATCGGGCTGCGTCGAGCAGTTCCGGAGCCGCGAGCCGCAGTTTGGCGCGCCACACCGGGGCATCGACGACGTATACGAGCCTGCCGCGTTCGATGTTGGCCAGCCGCGCGTGCGCGGCGAGCGAAGGCGGCAGGTAGGGGCGTAACCGACGGTCCACTTCGTCGAGCCACAAAGCTCGGCGGATCGGGTTGCCGGCCGGATCCTCGAGCAACGCATCCAGTGCGATGCGCGCGTTCGACGGACCGCGGGCCGGCCGCTTGGGCTTGGAATCAGACATCGGACACATGACCTATCAATCCATCGTAAACAACACGCGAGCCCGGCTGGGCGATTGGTTCCAGCACGCCGGCCGCCTCGGCGCCCGCCGACCGGCGCTCGCCATGGCCCTGCTGCTCGGCACCGGCCTGAGCATCGGCGCCGGCGCCGGCATCGCCGACAACCGCATGCTACGCGCGCAATTGTCGCAGCAGCAGGCGGAAATCGCGGCCACCCGCCGCGACGCGCAACGCGAGATCAACGCCCTGGCCGCGCGCATGGGCGAACTGCAGGCCGAGGCCAACCGCCTCAACGCTCTCGGCGAGCGCCTGACCCGCATCGGTCAGCTGCAGGACGGCGAATTCGACTTCGAAAAGCCGGTCGGCGTCGGCGGCGCCGGCCCGGTGCGCGACATGGCCAAGCCCGAGCTCGACGCCGGCATGGACCTGCTGCAGCAGCAGTTCAAGGCCTCCGGCGAGCAACTGTCGGTGCTGGAATCGCTGCTGTTCAACCGGCAGCTGGACATGAACGCCGTGCCGTCGCGCGCGCCGATCGCCAACAGCTACATCACCTCCGGCTTCGGCGGCCGCGCCGATCCGTTCAACGGCGGCGCCGCGTTCCACAAGGGCATCGACTTCGAAGCCGACGTCGGCGACCCGGTGCTGGCCGTGGCCGACGGCGTGATCAGCTATTCCGGCGTGCGTTCGGGCTACGGCAACGTGGTCGAGATCGACCACGGCAACGGCTACACGACCCGCTACGCGCACAACTCGCGCCTGCTGCTCAAGGTCGGCGAGCTGGTCCGCGCCGGCCAGGAAGTGGCCAAGGCCGGCTCCAGCGGCCGCTCGACCGGCGCCCACGTGCACTTCGAGGTGTGGGAGAACGGCCGGGTGGTGAACCCGAAGCAGTTCCTCAGCCAGCAGTCCCCGCTTCAGGCGAGCCTGAAGATCAAGCAGTAAAGCAAGGGCGAGCGCCCGCCGCGCTGCGGCGGGCCCGACGCGCGACCGCCCCGGCGAAAGCCGCCGCCCCAAGCCTCGACTCCGAGCTCGCGCAAAGCGTCACGCCCGCGCCCTCGACCAGCGGGGCCGGCTGCAGGCGATCGGCCGACACACCCCGGCCCCCAATTCAGCGATTCCCGTCGCGAACCGCGGCATTCGGCAAAGTTCCGCGATTCAGCGGCATCCAACCCCCTTGATACCGTTCAGGTCGCCCCCCACGCTAGAATGGGTGTGGCCAAAGACCAGGCTCGATCCGATCGGGGGCGCACGGCGCCCCCGATCGCGTTTCGGCGACACCGAGACGGTCGGGAGGGCCGGTCGTCCTGGATTCCTGGGGAACTTGCCGCCGGCGGCGCGCTCTTAGATCGTCCCGCCTGCGCAACCCCGTTCGCTTTACACGGACCCGTTCATGCTCAACAGCTTGCTTACCCGCGTTTTCGGCAGCCGCAACGACCGCCTGCTGCGCCAACTGCAACGCTCCGTCGTCAAGATCAATGCGCTCGAAGCGGAGATGGAAAAGCTCTCCGACGCCCAGCTGCAGGCCAAGACGCCGGAATTCCAAAAGCGCATCGCCGAAGGCGAAGCGCTGGACAAGCTGCTGCCGGAAGCGTTCGCGGTCTGCCGCGAGGCGTCCAAGCGCGTGCTCGGCATGCGCCACTACGACGTGCAGCTGATCGGCGGCATGGTCCTGCACCTGGGCAAGATCGCGGAAATGCGCACCGGCGAGGGCAAGACCCTGGTCGGCACGCTGCCGGTCTACCTCAACGCCCTGGAAGGCAAGGGCACCCACGTGGTCACGGTCAACGACTACCTGGCGCGGCGCGACTCGGCGTGGATGGGCAAGCTGTACAACTGGCTCGGCCTGAGCGTGGGCGTGGTCTATCCGGGCATGCCGCACAGCGACAAGCACGCCGCTTACGCAAGCGACATCACCTACGGCACCAACAACGAGTTCGGCTTCGACTACCTGCGCGACAACATGGCGCTGTCGAAGGACGACCGCTTCCAGCGCGGCCTGCATTACGCGATCGTCGACGAAGTCGACTCGATCCTGATCGACGAGGCGCGCACGCCGCTGATCATTTCCGGTCCGGCCGACGAGTCGCCGGAGCTGTACATCAAAGTCAACCGCATCGTTCCGACCCTGACCCGGCAGACCGCCGAGGACGGCGAGGGCGATTACTGGGTGGACGAGAAGGGCAAGCAGGTGCACCTGTCCGAAGCCGGCCAGGAGCACGCCGAAGAGCTGCTGCGCAAGGCCGGCATCATCGGCGACGAAGACTCGCTGTACGCCGGCCAGAACATCAGCGTGGTCCATCACCTCAACGCCGCGTTGCGCGCGCACGCGATCTACCAGCGCGACGTCGACTACATCGTTCGCGACGGCGAAGTGGTGATCGTCGACGAATTCACCGGCCGCACCCTGCCGGGCCGACGCTGGTCGGACGGCCTGCACCAGGCGGTGGAAGCGAAGGAAGGCGTGCCGGTCCAGCGCGAGAACCAGACGCTGGCCTCGATCACCTTCCAGAACCTGTTCCGCATGTACAAGAAGCTGGCCGGCATGACCGGTACGGCGGACACCGAAGCCTACGAATTCCAGAGCATCTACGGCCTGGAAGTGATCGTGATTCCGACCAACCGGCCGGCGCAGCGCAAGGATCACTCCGACCAGGTGTTCCTCAACCGCAACGGCAAGTACAGGGCGGTGCTCAACGAGATCAAGGCGGCGCACGAGCGCGGCCAGCCGGTCCTGGTCGGTACGACCTCGATCGAGGTCTCCGAGATGCTGAGCCAGCAGCTGACCGAAGCCGGCGTGAAGCACGAAGTGCTCAACGCCAAGCAGCACGAACGCGAAGCCAACATCATCGCCCAGGCCGGCCGTCCGGGCGCGATCACCATCGCCACCAACATGGCCGGCCGCGGCACCGACATCGTGCTCGGCGGTTCGCTGGAAGCCGAACTGGCCGACCTGGCCGCGCAGAACGGCGGCCAGGCCGTCGACGAAGTCAGCCACCAGCGGCTCAAGGCCGCCTGGCAGGAGCGCCACGATCAGGTCAAGGCCGCCGGCGGCCTGCACATCATCGGCACCGAACGCCACGAGTCGCGCCGCATCGACAACCAGCTGCGCGGCCGCGCCGGCCGCCAGGGCGACCCGGGCTCGTCGCGCTTCTACCTGTCGCTGGAAGACAACCTGATGCGCATCTTCGCCGCCGACTGGGTGCAGAAGGTGATGGCGCGGATGGGCCTGAAGGAAGACGACATCATCGAAAGCCCGCTGGTGACCAAGCAGATCGCCAACGCGCAGCGCAAGGTCGAAGCGCATAACTTCGACATCCGCAAGAACCTGCTCGACTTCGACGACGTCAACAACGACCAGCGCAAGGTCATCTACGGCCAGCGCGACGAGCTGCTGGAAGCCGACAGCGTGCAGGACAACGTCGACGGCATCCGCTTTGATGTGGTCGCCGACCTGGTCCAGCGCCACGTCCCGGCCAACTCGGTCGACGACCAGTGGGACCTGCCGGGCCTGGAAGCGTCGCTGGCGCAGGAGCTCAACGTGCAGGTGCCGTTGGTCGAGACCGCGCGCAAGGCCGAGGAACTGGACGCCGAGACCGTCGCCCAGCAGGTCCAGGACGCGGTGGCCGCGCATTTCTCCGCGCGCGAGCAGCAGCTCGGCAGCGAGACCATGCGCATGCTCGAGAAGCACATCATGCTCAACGTGCTCGATCAGAACTGGAAGGAGCATCTGGCGCGCATGGACTACCTGCGCCAGGGCATCCACCTGCGCGGCTACGCGCAGAAGCAGCCCAAGCAGGAGTACAAGAAGGAAGCCTTCGAGCTGTTCTCGGAGATGCTCGACAAGGTCAAGCGCGAAGTGGTGACCATCCTGGCCCGCGTGCGGATCCAGAGCGAGCAGGAAATCGCCGAGCTGGAGGCTGCCGAGCGCGCCCAGGCCGAGGCGCAGGCGCGGCAGATGCAGTTCCAGCACGCCTCCGCCGGCGGCTTCGGCGCCGACGAAGAGGCCGCGCAGGTGTCCGAGGAAGCCTTCGCCAACGTCGGCCGCAACGATCCCTGCCCCTGCGGCAGCGGCAAGAAGTACAAGCACTGCCATGGGCAGTTGGCCTGAAAGTAGCGGGACTCGGGATCCGGGATTCGGGATTCGTACAGCCGATTCGGCCGCGAGTTCCGATTCAGCCGCAACAAGGGCGGTTTCCGATATTTCCGAGTCCCGAATCCCCAGTCCCGAGTCCCGCGTGGTGGACGTCGTCGCCGGAGTGATCCGCGACGCGCGCGGGCGGGTGTTGCTGACCCGCCGCACCGAGGGCCGGGACCTGGCCGGGTTATGGGAGTTTCCGGGCGGCAAGCGCGAGGCCGGCGAGACGCCGGAGGCGGCCCTGGTCCGCGAGCTGCATGAAGAGCTCGGCATCGAGGTCGAACCCGGCGCCGAGCTGATCCGGGTGCCGCAGGCCTATCCCGACAAGCGACTGGTGCTGGACGTGCGCGAGATCCGCGCCTGGCGCGGTGCGGCGCGCGGCCGCGAGGGCCAGGCCCTGGTCTGGGCGCCGCCGCACAAGCTGGCCAGTTATCCGATGCCGCCGGCCGATCGGCCGGTGGTGGCGGCCTTGCAGCAGGCGCCGGCCTATCTGGTCACGCCGACCCCCGGCGACGACGACGGCGCCTGGCTGGACGCGCTGAGCCGCGCCCTGGCGGGCGGAGTCAAGCGCGTGCACTTGCGCGCGCCCGGGCTCGATGGCGCGCGCTGGCAGCGCCTGGCGGGCGCGGCGGTGCAGCGTTGCCGCGCGGCCAAGGCCGAGGCGCTGATCGGCGGCGACGCCGCGTTGGCGGCCGCGCTCGGCGCCGGCCTGCATCTGCGTGCGGCGCAGTTGCGCGAATTCGACCGTCGGCCGCTCGCCGACGGCTTGCCGTTGGCGGCGTCCTGCCACGATGCCGACGAACTGCGCGCGGCCCAGGCCCTGGGCTGCGACTTCGCCGTGCTCGGTTCGATACACGAGACCCCCAGCCATCCGGGCCGACTGGGCATGGGCTGGGAGTCGTTCGCGCGCCTGCGCGAGTCGGTGTCTCTGCCGATCTATGCCATCGGCGGCCTGGCGCCGGACGATCTGATCCAGGCGCGGCGCCATGGCGCCCAGGGCATCGCCGCGATCCGTTCGCTGTGGCCGGCGGGCTGAGCCCGCCTCCTGCTCAGGCGTCTGCGGCGAGGGCGCGGTAGCGCCGGTCCAGGGCTTCGACCTGGGCCTGTAGCGCGTCCAGCGGGCCGTCGTTGACGATCACGTCGTCGGCGATCGCCAGGCGCGCCTCGCGCGTGGCCTGGGCGGCGATCATGCGCTGGGCCAGCTCGGCGTCGATGCGGTCGCGCTGCATGACCCGCGCCTGTTGCGTCGCGACCGGCACGTCCACGACCAGGATCCGCTGCAGCCAGGGATAGGCCTCGCGGCCGCCGCCTTCGGTCAGCAACGGGATTGCGGCGATGGCGTACGGTCCCGGCGCCTGGCGGCACTGCAACTGCAGCGTCTCGCGCACGCGCGGGTGGACGATGGCTTCCAGTCGCTTGCGGGCGGTTTCGTCGCCGAACACGCGCTGGCGCATCGCGGCGCGGTCGAGGCCGCCGTCGCGGTCGAGCACTTCGGCACCGAAGGCGGCGACGATTTCGGCCAGGCCGGCGCTGCCGGCCGCGACCGCGGCGCGCGCGGCCAGGTCGGCATCGGCGACCGCGACGCCCAGGGCTTGGAAGCGGCGCGTGACCTCGCTCTTGCCCGAGGCCACACCGCCGGTGACGCCGACGCAGAACCCGGCCATCGGCTCAGGCCAGGCCGGAGAAGCGCAGGTAGGCTTGGAGCAGGGAGTCGCCGCTGAAGAACACGATCGCGCCGGCGATGGCCAGGTAGGGGCCGAACGGAATCGGCACGCCCATGTCGCGGCCCTTGACCGCCAGCCAGATCGAACCGATCACCGCGCCGACCAGGGACGACATCAGGATCGTCGGCAGGATGCCTTTGAGCCCGACCCAAGCGCCGATCGCGGCGAGCAGCTTGAAGTCGCCGCCGCCCATGCCTTCGCGCGGGTCTTTGACCCGTTTCACCACGACCTGGTACTGCTTATAGATCCAATTGACCAGCCACAGGCTGAGGTAGCCGGCGATGGCGCCGAGTACCGCCGGCTTGACCGGGAAATACAGGTTGTCGCTGGCGGCGATGATACCCAGCCACATCAGCGGCAAAGTCAGGTTGTCCGGCAGGTACTGGGTGCGCAGGTCGATGCCGGACAGGACGATCAGGAAGCTGGTGAACACCATCGCCCCGAAACCCTGCCAGCCGAAGCCGAAACGGGCCACGCAGGCCAGCATCAGCAGCATGGTGATCAGCTCGACCGCGGGGTACTGCATCGAGATCGGGGTCTTGCAGTGACGGCAGCGCCCGCGCAGCGCCAGGTAGCTGAACACCGGAATGTTCTCGTACCAGGACAACTGGTGCTTGCAGTTCGGGCAGTGCGAGCGCTCGATTACGATCCCCGGCGGCGGCGGATCGTAGACCTCCGGCTGCTCCAGGGCCTCGCGCGCATCCTTCTTCCACTCCCACTCCAATCGCTTGGGCAGGCGCAGGATCACCACGTTGTAGAAGCTGCCCAGCAGCAGTCCGAAACCGGCCACGAGGGGATACCCGAGGCCGGGGTTCTGATCTAGAAATGCCATACGGTCAGGATACTTCGCCGATCAGATCGTCGCAGCAAGTTTGAAGATCGGCAGGTACATGGCCACGACCATGCCGCCGACGATCACGCCGAGCAGGACCATGATCAGCGGTTCGAGCAGGCTGGACAGCGCATCGACGGCGTTGTTGACCTCCTGCTCGTAGAACTCGGCGACCTTGACCAGCATGGTGTCGAGCGCGCCGGCCTCTTCGCCGATCGCGGTCATCTGGATCACCATATGCGGGAACAGGTTGACCTGCTTCATCGCCATATTGACCTGGTAACCGACCGAGACGTCGTCGCGGATCCGGTTCACGGCCTTCTCGTAGACCACGTTGCCGGTGGCGCCGGCGACGGTGTCCAGCGCCTCGACCAGCGGCACGCCGGCGCGAAAGGTCACCGCCAGGGTGCGGGCGAAGCGGGCGATCGCGGCGTTGTGCAGGATCTGCCCGACCACTGGAATCTTCAGCATCAGCCGGTCGAGGAAGTGCGCGAACGCCGGCGAGCGGTTCTTGGCCATGATGAAGGCCACCGCGGCGCCGATCACCAGGAGTAGGATGGCCCACCACCAGGCGATCATGAAATCGCTCATGCCGATCACCATCAAGGTGAAGGCCGGCAGGTCGGCGCCGAAGCTCTTGAACGTCGACTGGAACTGCGGCACCACGAAGATCAGCAGGATCGCGCTGACCAGGATCGCGACCGCGACCACGGTGGCCGGGTAGAACAGCGCCTTCTTGATCTTGCCCTTGAGGGTTTCGATGTTCTCTTTGTAGGTCGCGACCGTGTCGAGCACGGTCTCGAGCACGCCGGCCGATTCGCCGGCCTTGACCAGATTGCGGTACAGCTCGTCGAACTGGACCGGATGCTTGGACATGGCCTCGTACAGCGACAGGCCGCTTTCCAGGTCGGCGCGCACGGCGTTGAGCAGGTTCTTCATCCGCACGTTCTTATGACCCTCGCCGATGATCTCCAGGGCGCCGACGATCGGCACGCCGGACTTCATCATGGTCGCGATCTGGCGGCTGAAGATGGCGATGTCGCCCGGGGTGATGCGCTTGCCGGCCCCGAACAGCGGCTTGCCCTTGGGCTTGACCACGGTCGGGGTGATGCCCTGGCGGCGCAATTCGGCGCGCAGCAGGTTGGCGTTCTTGGCCGCCTGCTCGCCCTTCATCTTGACGCCGCGCTTGTCGGTGCCCTCCCAGACGAATACGTCGAGCGGGTTGGCGCGGCGTGCCTGGGGCTGCGGTTGTTTGGTGGCGGCGCGGGTGGCGGATCGGGTCGCGGACATGGTTTAGTCCTTGGTTACGCGGTTGATTTCGGCCAGGCTGGTGACGCCGTTCATCACCTTGACCAATGCCGAGCGGCGCAGGTCGCGCACGCCCGAGCGCTGGGCGGCTTCGGCGATCTGCATCGCATTGCCGCCTTCGAGCACGATCGCCTGGATTTCTTCGGTCATCGGCATGACCTGGTAGATGCCGGTACGTCCTTTGTAGCCTTCGGTGCAGTCCGGGCATCCGGCCGGCTCGTAAAGCTTGAAGCCGGAGGCGATCTCCTCGGGGGTGAACCCTTCGGCGAGCAGCGCGTGTTCCGGCAGGTGCACCTCGCGCTTGCAGTCGTGCAGACGGCGGGCGAGGCGCTGGGCGATCACCAGGGTGACCGAGGAGGTGATGTTGTACGGCGCCACGCCCATGTTCATGAGTCGGGCGATGGTCTGCGGGGCGTCGTTGGTGTGCAGGGTCGACAGCACCATGTGGCCGGTCTGGGCGGCCTTGATGGCGATCTCGGCGGTCTCCAGGTCGCGGATTTCGCCGACCATGATCACGTCCGGGTCCTGGCGCAGGAAGCTGCGCAGGGCCGCGGCGAAGGTCATGCCGCGCTTGACGTTCATCTGCACCTGGTTGATGCCCGGCACGCGGATTTCGACCGGGTCCTCGACCGTGGAGATGTTGCGCTGCTCGTCGTTGAGGATGTTGAGCGCGGTGTACAGCGACACCGTCTTGCCCGAGCCGGTCGGGCCGGTCACCAGGACCATGCCATAGGGCTTCACCACCGCGCCGACGAACAGCTCCTTCTGGTCGTCCTCGTAGCCGAGCTTCTCGATGCCGAGCCGGGCCGCGCTGCCGTCGAGGATGCGCAGCACGATCTTCTCGCCGAACAGGGTCGGCAAGGTGCTCATGCGGAAGTCGATCTGCTTGGTCTTGGACAGGTTGAGCTTGATGCGCCCGTCCTGCGGCACGCGCTTCTCGGCGATGTCGAGCTGGGCCATGACCTTCAGGCGCGCGGCGATGCGCGCGTGCAGCTTGTTCGGCACCTTGGCGACCTGCTTGAGCAGGCCGTCGATGCGCAGGCGCACCCGGTAGTCGGTTTCGTAGGGCTCGAAGTGGATGTCCGAGGCGCCGCGGCGGATCGCGTCGACCAGCACCTTGTTGACGAACTTCACCACCGGGGTGTCGTCGCCCTTGGCGTCGATGCCGGTGTCGCCGCCGACGTTGGCGAGGTCCTCGTCCTTGCCGATCTCGAGCGTTTCCAGGCCATCGCCGTCGCCGACCGCGGTGGCAAGGTTGTCGGAGCTCTCCAGCCAGCGGTCCAGGGTGCGGCGGATCAGCTCCTCGTCGACCAGGATCGCCTCGACCGCGGCATTGGTCTGGAACTTGATCTCGTCCAGGGCGCCGGTGTTGGTCGGGTCGGCCAGGCCGATGAACAGCTTGTTGCCGCGCTTGAACAGCGGCAGGGCGTTGTGCTTGCGGATCAACTCCTCGCTGATCGCGCGCACGGCCGACTGGCTCGGGTCCATGGCCGAGGGGTCGAACAGGGGCACGCCGAACTCGATCGAGTTGGCGGCCGCCAGCTGCCCCGAAGTGACCAGGCGTTGTTCGGCCAGATAGGTGGCGATCGGCTTACGGTCGGCGCTGGCCGCGGCCATGGCCTCGCGCGCCTTGACCTCGTCCAGGGCGCCGTCCATGACCAGACGCCGGGCAATGCCGGTGATTCCCACCAGATTGGCAGTTGCGATGGACATTGCAGCCCTCAGTTTTCCCCACCCTGACTTTACCTGAATCTCAGCGGTTGGCGAGCTGACCTGTGTCGCTTTTCTGGAGCCGGGTGGTTTGAGCCCCAGCGCACACCGGCTATCCTGCGCCCTGGGGAGGTGACATGCACGTATCCGTAGTATTGCCGGCCAAGAACGAGTCGGAGGGGCTGGGGCGCACCCTGCCTTTGTTGCGCCAGGTCCTGCCTGGGGCCGAGATCATCGTGGTCGACGACGGCTCGACCGACGACACCGCCGCAGTGGCGGCCGAGCTCGGGGCCAAGGTCCTGTCCTCGCCGTATTCCATGGGTAATGGGGCGGCGATCAAGCGCGGCGCCCGCGAGGCCCGCGGCGAGGTCATCGTGTTCATGGACGCCGACGGCCAGCACGACCCAGCCCATATCCCGTTGCTGCTGGAACGCCTGGAGGCCGGTTACGACATGGCGGTCGGGGCGCGCAGCGCGTCCGGCCAGGCCAGCGTCGGCCGGGGCGCCGCCAACGCCCTCTATAACCGCCTCGCCAGTTGGATGACCGGCCACCTGGTCGAGGATCTGACCTCAGGTTTCCGCGCGGTCCGCTCAGCCAAGTTCCGTGAGTTCCTGCACCTGTTGCCGAACGGATTCAGCTACCCGACGACCAGCACCATGGCGTTCTTCCGCAGCGCCTATCCGGTGACCTACGTCCCGGTGGACGTGGCGCGCCGGGTCGGCACCAACAGCCATATCCGGCCGCTGCGCGACGGCGTCCGCTTCCTGCTGATCATCTTCAAGATCGCCACGCTGTATTCGCCGCTCAAGCTGTTCGCCCCGACTGCGGTCGCCTTCACCCTGCTCGGGCTGGGACACTACGCCTGGACTTACGCCATGCACGGGCGGTTCACCAACATGTCGGCGCTGTTGTTGAGCGCCGCCGTCATCGTGTTCCTGATCGGGCTGGTGTCCGAGCAGATCACCAGCCTGACTTACCGCAAGGACTGAAGGCGGAGCATCCGGTGCTGGTTTACCTCGTAGGAACCAAGGCGCAATACATCAAGATGGCTCCGGTCGTCCGCGAGACCATCCGCCAGGGGATCGACTACTCGTTGATCCTCACCGGACAGCACCGCGAGACCTTCGACGAGCTGCAGGGCAACTTCGGCTTGCCCGACCCCGACCTGGTCCTGGTGCCTGGCGAGGAGGCCAAGGACCGCCTGTCCCTGCTGGCCTGGGCGGTGAAGGCCTGGCGCCGCGCAGGCAGTCCCGAACTGCGGCGCGTCTGGGGTCGGACCAGCGCCGTCGTGGTTCACGGCGATACGGCCTCGACCCTGCTCGGGGCGATGATCGGGCGTCGATTCTCGCTGCCGGTGGCACACGTCGAGGCCGGGCTGCGCTCGTTCGATATCTTCCATCCCTTCCCGGAGGAGCTGATCCGGGTCGCGGTGTCCAAGGTCGCGACCTTGCACCTGTGTCCAGACCCGATGGCGATGGCGAACCTGGATCGGGCTGGCGGCCAAAAACTGATGACCCAGGGCAACACCCTGGTCGATGCGATGCGGCTGACGGTGGCCGGCGAGCCCGACGCCGGGCCGCGTGCCGGGCCGCCCTATGCGGTGTTCTCGATGCACCGCCAGGAGAACCTGTTCAATCGCGATCGCTTGAACCGCGCGCTCGCGGTCCTGCAAGCGTTGGGGCGCGACGTCATGCCGGTGCGGTTCGTGCTGCATCCGGTGACCCGGCAACGCCTGGAGAAACTGGGGCTGTTGGCGCAGATCGAGCGATGGCGGGGGGTAAGTCTGGTCGAACGGATGGATTTCGTGTCGTTCGGCCGACTGATCCGCGGCTCGCGCCTGGTCGCAACCGACGGCGGCAGCAACCAGGAAGAGTGCGCGATGCTGGGCATCCCGTGCGTACTGCTGCGCCAGGCCACCGAGCGGCCCGACGGCTTGGACGATTCGGTCCTGCTGGCCGATCTGGACTTGGACAAGATCAAGCAGTTCGCCCAGCGCGCCGCCAGCGAGCCGGGGCGAATCAAGCCGTTGCCCGCGCAGTCGCCGAGCAAGGAAATCGTCACCGCCTTGCGCGGTTACCTGCGCGAGCGCCCGCACTGATGCGCCTGACCGTCCGCTTCGATGTCGACACTTGGTCGTGCGCGCATCGCGGCATGCCCTTTCTGATCGACTTCGCCCAGCGCCTGGATGCGAAGTTCTGCTTCATGGTCAACATGGGCCGGGCGGTGTCCCACGCCCTGTACCTGCGCAATCTGTTCCGTCCGCCGGCGCCGGCCGCCGCGACCGAGCCCCCGGCAGACAAGCTCGGTTCGATGCAGCGCATGGGCTTGGGCGGCTATCTGCGCACGGCGCTGCTGAATCCTGAAGTCGGACTCACCGCCGGCACCATCCTACGACGGGCCGAACGCGAAGGGCATGCGTTGGGTCTGCATGGCGGACGCAACCACGGCGAATGGCAGTGGGGGGCGCAGAACTGGGACACCGAGCGTTTGCGCGACGAAGTCCTTTGGGGCATGCGGGCGTTCGAGCGGGTCGGACTGGAACGTCCGCGCCGGTTCTCTTCGCCGGGCTGGAACTCGCCGCCCGGCCTGCCAGCGGTGCTGGCGCAGTGCGGGTTCGAGGAACTGCACGATCGTCATGAGCCCGGCCTTCCCATCGGCGCGGCCGCGAGCGGCGGCATCCTGCGCGAAATCAATACCGCATTCGCCGGCGAGCCCGGCGGGGTGGGGTACTTCGAAAGCTGCCTGGTGCGCGGCGTGGATGCCGCGAGCGCGGCCGAACGCATCGTTTCCCAGTTGCGGCCCGGGCCTGCGGCGCATGCGGTGGTCTACGACCATCCGGTGTTCTGCGCCGGCATCGGCCGCGATCTGTTCTGCTCCACGTTGCTGGCCTTGCGCGAACGCGGCGTCGGCTTGATTGGCTATGCCTCGGGGAAACCGGCATGAAATCTCATCATTGGGACGCGTTGTTCGACAGCAACATCGAGCTCTATCGTGGCGCCAGGCCGAAGCGGGCCGAACGGGTGCTGGAGTTTCTCCGCGAGATCGACTTGATGCCTGCCTCGCTGCTGGAAATGGGCGCGTTCAGCGGCAAGGACATTCGCTACCTATCGGAGAAGCTGCCGCAGGCGCTGTGCTGCAGTCTGGACAAGGAACGGGGCGTGTTCGATCGCGCTGCATCCGCGGCCACTTCCTGCGTGGTGGCCGATGCCTTCCATATGCCGTTCAGGGATTCGGCGTTCGAAATCACGTTCCACAGCGGCTTGATCGTGGTGTTCGACGACCTTCAATCCGCGAAGATCGTCGAGGAGCAGCTTCGGATCACTTCCGGCTACGCGTTCGTTTTCGCTCACAATCGCTGGAATTTCATCGACGTGATCGTCTCCGCGGCGAAGCGGCTTCGCGGCAATTCCCTGTTCCGCTATCGTCGTTTCACGAAGGGTCTGCTGCGAGGGATGGTTCCCGAAAATGGCGCCCTGGTCCGCATCGAATACGTCGACAACATGCTCGTGAACGCGACCCGGCGGCGTGCGCCGAGGCTCGTGGGCGTCGTTTCGCGCATCGCCGGATTCGCCGACGCAGTGTTGTGCAACGAAATATTGATGATCGTCAAGGCGAAATGAAGCACATCGTTCTCGGCGGGCGTGCGAACGGGCTGGGGATCGCCAGGGCATTGCAGCGCGAGGGCGTCCGGTGCGACGTGCTGGATCTGGACTCGCGCGCCGTCTGCAGCGTCTCCCGCGCGGTAGCGCGCTTCCACCGGCCCGAGCCGACGGACGACGCCGTCAACGCATTGATGCTTTCGCTGCTGGCCGATGGCGGCGGCGTACTCTACTCCACCGACGATCGGTGGAACGCTTATGTCGCCCGCAATCGCGCGATGCTGCAGGCGACCGGCGCGAGGTTTCCTTTCGCCGGCATCGCGGCCATCGAGCGCGTAGCCGACAAGCTCGCTTTGGCCCAGTTGGCGTCCGATGTGCCGGAAACCCGGCCGTATGCCGGAAGCGAACCCGGCCGCGATTGGATCGTCAAGCCGCGCCATCCGTTTACCGGCTTCGAGATACGCAAAAAGGGCGCCGGGGCGGGCGAGATCGAGCGGGGGTATCGGGCCGGCGAGGAGTTCATCGTCCAAAAGCGCTTGAGCGCGCCGCTGGGCGGGCACTTGTCGTTATGCGGCTTGCGTACCGATACGGTGATCGGTAGCGCGGTCTATGCCAAAGCGCTGGAGTATCCGCACCCCGGCGGGACTTCCACGCTTTCGGTGATCCATGAGCGCGGAGAGTTGCATCGCGAGCTGCAGGAGCGCGCTGCGGCGCTGCTGGCCGAACTGGACTATCAGGGGATGTTCGAGATCGAATTCATCCGCTGCTCCGAGAGCGGCCGCTTGTTCGTCATCGATGTGAACCTTCGGTTCTGGCTGCAGCACGAGCTGGCGCGCCTGTTGGGTATCGACTACGCCAATCTTTACCGGCGCTGGCTTTCGGGCGAGGCGGTGAGCGAGCCGGAGCGGTTGCCGGGCGCCGTGGCTTGGGTTCATGAAGGCTTCCCGCTGTCCTTGTTCTCCGACTGGCGCGATTCATTGGCGGCTGTCGGGCACTTGCTGACCCGGCGCTGGATGTTGGCGCATTGGCGATGGAACGATCCCCGACCTTTCGCGAGGTTCCTGGGTGTTTAAGCATTCCTGGCTACGCGCTTCGCTGTTCTTGGCCGCCGTTGCGGGGCTGTTTGCGTACGGCTGGTGCAACCCCCAGGTGGTGCAGCGGGCGTTGGCTTTCGGCTGGGGCAACGTCGGAGTCCTGGCCTTGTCGTACGTCGCGGCGCAGGGCTTGAATGCGTGGATTCTCAAGGCGGGCTTGGAGCCGCCCTATCGGGGCATCGGCTGGTCCGACGCGGCCGGCATCAACATGACTTCGTCGCTTGCCGGCTATCTGACCCCGTTTCGGTTGGGGGGAATGGGCTCGCGACTGGTGATCCTGCGCCTCAAGTATGCAGTAGCGCCCGGGTATGCCATCGGCCAGTTCCTTTTGGTCACGTTGCTGACGATCGGTCTCAGCGCGGTCCTGTTCGTCGCCGCGGCGCTCATCCACGGAGGCGACGTTCTAGTCCGCTACCGGGCGCCGGTGTGGCTCATGGCCGCCGTCGCCGTTGGGGTGGCGTCGACTTGCGCAGCCCTGCTCCACGCGCGCAGCTACGCGTTCCTGCGTTCGTGGTTGCCGCCCGCACTGGTCGGGGTGCACGAGGCGATGGCCCGGCCGTGGCGTTGCCAGGCAAAGATCTTGCTCTTGTTGATCGCGTTCTTCGCACTGCAAGTGCTGCAAACGCAATGGTTGCTGCATGCGGTCGGGCTGCGCGGGGATTGGGTGTTCTCGATCCTGGTCTGCGCGCTGGCCAATCTGATGCTGGTTCTGAGCGTGACCCCGGCGAATCTGGGGGTGAAAGAGGCGCTGCTGGGCTCGCTCGCATTCGTTTTTTCGGTAGACGAGCAGGCTTTCATCGGCGCCTTGCTGGTCGACCGTTTCGTGCAGCTGGGTGTGATGGCTTTGGGGACGGCCGCCTATGCCTGGTTCGCCGGGCGAGATCCCGGCGATACCTAAAGGGCAGGGCGCGAAGGCGCGTGCGTCACTTGCGCCACCGCCCGCGCGCCGCTCGCGAGTTACGGGCGGCGCGCGCCGAACCGTCAGAGCTTGGCCAGCAGGGCTTCGGCCTTGGCCAGTTCCGCCTGCCCGGTCTTATCGTAGGGCTTCATGCGCTGACGCAGCGTGGCCACCAGGCGTTCGGCTTCCGGCTTCATGCCGCGTCCGGCGTAGATCTGCGCCAACAGGACCCCGACCGGCAGGTCGCCGCTGGCGTTCCAGGCCAGTTCGGCCTGCTTCTGCGCGTCGGCAATCTTGCCGGCTTGGAGATAGGTTTCGGCTGCGAGGAAGCGGGTCAGCCATTTGGCCCGGGCGCTATCCGGCTGTCGGGAGGCTCGGCCGAGCATGGATGCAATGGCATCGGCGATATCCGTGTTGGTGACTTCGCCGCAACCTTGCTCCCGCACCACGCGCGCCAGCAATCGCAGCGCAGGAACCTCCGACGTGCTGAGGCTGGGGCGCGCATACGACACTGCGTGCTGCAGTTCCCCCTTGGTGACCGGCTTGCGGCTGATGCAGTCCAGAGTGACCCAGCTGATTCGGCCGACCGCCTGGACGCGCGGGTTCTTGCTGGCCACCAGGTCGGCGAAGGCATCGTAGGAGCCCTGCAGATTGCCTTGGCGCATCGAAATGGTGGCCCGGGTCAATTGCGCGCGCAGCGACCCCGAGTGGTGCTTCAAACCCTGCTCCAGGATCGTGTCTTCGGCTTGCCAGACATTGGCCCGGCCCAGGGTGCCCATCGCGAAGGCTGCGGCGAAGCCGCCGGCGACGAGGAAGCCGAGCTGCTTGGGGCTGAATACGTTGAGCGGCAGATCCTCTGGCAACAGCGCGGTCAGGCCGACCACGGCGAGAATCAGGCCGAAGCCGGGCAGATAATTGCGATGCTCGAAGTACAGCTCCAACGGCAGGATGCCGGATTCGACCGAGTGCGCGACCAGGAAGAAGAACCAGCCGGCGAAAAAGCTCGGCGCCCGCTTGCGCAGCTTGATCGCCAAAGCGCTGATCAGCAGTAGCGCGAGGATCGATATCGCCGTCGTAGGCGGCGAGAACAGGCCGGCCGAGGCGGCGAAGTCGTCGGTGTACAGGCCCATCAGCGGGGTGCGCGGGACCAACAAGGTGCCGACGTAATCCATCAACGCGCGCGATTGCGTCAGCAAGCGTTCGGTCAGGGTGAAGTCGCGTTCGGAGTAGCTGCCGATCAGCTTGTCGGGAGCCAGGAACAGCGCGGCAAAAACGGCGAGGGCGGGCAGAGCCAGAAACACGCCGAAGAACGCTTGACGAATGCGCTTGTGTTCCGGTCGTGCGAGGAAGTAGGCCAGTTCGATCACCAGGCATAGCGCCGGGGCGACGGCGGCGTTCTCCTTGCTCATCAGGCCGGCCGCGACGAACAGCGGAAACAGTAGGAACAAGCTGGGCAGCGCGAGACCGACTCTGCCGGCGGCCAATTGGCGGCGTGCGGCCAGATAGGTCCAAAGCGAGGCCAGGACGAACAAGGTGCTCAGCTGAGCCATGCGCTGTACGGAATAGAGCACGGTGCTGGCGTTGATGGGATGCAGCAACCACAGACCGACTACGACGCTGGCCAGCAGATCCGCACGCGGCGCCAGTCTCGCATCTTCGCTTAGCAGGCGACGGATGACCTGCCACCCGACCAGACCGCACAGCAGATGGACGATGAGGTTGCCGAGCTTGTAGGCGAACGTCGTATGGCCGCCGAAGTAGGCGCTGAGGACGAAGCTGCCCATCGACACCGGCCGGCCCAGCAAGCCGGACTCGTTGCCGAATATCACCGCCTGCCAGGTGGTCTCGCCGGCCAGCCAGCGCTGGATCGGCTCCAGGTTGGGCTGGTCGTCGAAAATGAAGGGGCCGGACAAGCCGGCCCAGTAGGCGACAACGGTGAGCGCCATCGCGGCGAGCAGGATGACTCGAGCAAGCATAGTCCGTTCCGAATTGAGCCCCGGGCCAGACTATACGGAGCGCGTGGCGTTCTGCCGAGTGCCGCGCGGTCGTCGAGTGACTCGCTACTCGTTTTCTGCTCTGAGGTAGGACGGGATTTGACTCTTAGCGGCATTCCGCGGGCACTAGCGTCAGGTTGGTGCCCGCCGCTACGCTGCAGTCCCACTCCACCCGGCCGGCTAAAGCGCTTGGGCGGAGAGTGAAAGTCACCGCGTTGCTGTTCTGCGGCGAGGACACGGCGGTGATCACTCCATTGGCACCGATATCGACGCTTGCGCAGTAGCTCGACGCGATGAAGCTGTAGCCCGTGTTGGCGGCAGTGACCGCTGCGAGGCTGCCACGGTCTTGCGCGGTCTCCGCTACTGCGAGTTTGGCAGCGGCGGCGACGTTAAGGCATTCGGAGTTCTTGGTCCGAGTGGTGTAGTCCAGATAGCCCGGCAAGGCGATGGCGATCAGGATTCCGAGGATCGCGATGACGATCATCAGTTCGATCAAAGTAAAACCCTTTTGCGGCTTCATTACGGTGTCCCCCTGGAGTTTGGCTGTGGCCCGCGTCGGCCGCGATCGGTCCGTCGGCGATCTTGCTCCGTGGTACGCGATACCCATATGGCAAGCATGCTCTGTGCCAATGCATCGCGACGGAGCGCGTAAAAGAGAGCTAAAAAGTGACGTTCATCGCTATTTTTCTCGGTGCGACATAAGTCTGCCGATGAGCGGTATCTCATGGCGTGTAAGCGGTCGTCGCCGGCACGAACCGATTCGCTGGCGCGCTGCGGGAGACAAGGATGAGGGGATATAGCGAGCATCGGCAGAGACGGACGCGCAAAACAAAAGGCCCCGGCTTGCGCCGGGGCCTTCGTTGAAGCAGGCAGTAATCAGACGATTACGGGCGGCACTCGGCCGGGACCTGCGACATCTTGGTACCGGCCGGGACCGAGCAATCCCATTCGATGCGGCCAGCGGCCTGGGTCGGGGTCAGGGTGAAAGCCACCTGCGGACCGCCGGTGCCCGGGGTGTCGCCGTCGGTGGTGGCGATGATCACGCCGGTGCCGGCGGTGATGGTCACGCTGGTGCAGTAGCTGCTGGCGACGAAGCTGTAACCGGTGTTGGTCGCGGTGATCTGGGACAGAGCGCCACGGTCCTGAGCGGTTTCCGACACGGCCAGCTTGGCGGCGGCGGCGACGTTCAGGCACTCGGCGTTCTTGGTGCGAACGGTGTAGTCCTGGTAGGCCGGCAGGGCGATGGCGATCAGGATGCCCAGGATCGCGATGACGATCATCAGTTCGATCAGGGTAAAGCCTTGCTGCTTCTTCATGGTGTATCCCCTAGGAGTGATTGAGTTGCTTCACGTGCCGGCAGGTCCGGTGTTCGGTCCTTCGGCAGCCGTGCGTGCCGCACGTGCACCAGGGAGTACGCATAACCCATGCCAACCGCGTGGCTGCGAAGGCCCCGGTCAGAAACTGGTAGCGAGGTCACGTATCGCTGCCCGGAGCGGTTGTGCGGAGTGACGCGGAAGGTCAGTCACAGGGGCTTCACGGTGACCAAATGTGTCAGGTTGAACATTCGTCGTTAAAAAGCGTGAGCTTTATCGCGCAATGGTTTCGCGATTTGCCGGCGAGGCGCTTGAGCTCGTCGCTCGATTTCGATGTTGCGTGGATGAATCGAGATGTGAATCACATTGCAGGCTGAATACGATGGCCGGAAGCGGTCGTGTTTGCCGTGCGGACGGGGCGGCATTGAGGGCGTACGAACACGCGCATGCCGGCGATCGCGGCACGGCGAGAGAGGGGGGGGGGGCGACCTGTGCCGGATCGGTGCGCGCCGGCGAGCCGCCGGTGCGGTCGCGGAGCAAGCCGGCCTGCGATCCGAAGCGGAATTGGATGGGGACGGGGGGCGGCAGCCAGTGCCGCGGCCGCAGGCGCGCCCGTCGAGGCGATGTGTGGCCGAAGCGGCGGCCGGTGGATGTTTTTGCGGACGACGGCGTTGCCGCCTTCGCCGCAGTGACCGCGGCCGCGGCGAACCGCTGCGGTTCGCCAGGGAGGGGCGTCGCGAGCCGCGACGCACCGGGCCGGGTCAGTCGATGCCGAGCTTCTTGAGCTTGTAGCGCAGGGCGCGGAAGGTGATGCCCAGCGCCGCGGCGGTGCGGGTCTTGTTGTAGCGGTTCTCTTGCAGCGCCTGCTGGATCGCCGCGCGCTCGATCTCCTCGATGTAGGAGGGCAGGGCGCTGGTGGCGGTGTCGCGGGGGTTGAGCGTGCGCGGGTCGACGGCTGCGGGCGCGGCCGGTGCGTTGGAGCCGGCCACTGCGCCGGCGCCGGTCTCGACCGGGGCTCCCTGGGTCGCCAGTCGCGGTAGGCGCAGGTCGCTGGCGTTGAGCACCTCGCCTTCGGCCAGGGCCAGGGCGCGCTCGAGGATGTTCTCCAGCTCGCGCACGTTGCCAGGGAAGCCGTAGGCGCGCAGCGCGTCCAGCGCGTCGTCGCCCAGGCGCGGCACCGCCCGGCCCTGGTTGCCGGCCAGGCGCTGCAGGATCTTGGCGGCCAGGCCGGGCAGGTCGTCGAGGCGCTCGCGCAGCGGCGGCACGCGCAGCTCGATGACGTTGATGCGGTAGTACAAGTCCTGGCGGAAGCGGCCGTCGGCGACCAGGGCGGCGAGGTCCTTGTGGGTCGCCGACAGGATCCGCACGTCGACCACCACCTCGGCCTGGGCGCCGACCGGGCGGATCGATTTCTCCTGGATCGCGCGCAGCAGCTTGACCTGCATCGGCAGCGGCAGCTCGGCGACCTCGTCCAGGAACAGGGTGCCGCCGTCGGCGGCCTGGAACAGGCCGGGCTTGTCGGCGTGGGCGCCGGTGAAGCTGCCTTTCTTGTGGCCGAAGAACTCGCTTTCCATCAGTTCGGCCGGGATCGCGCCGCAGTTGACCGGCACGAACGGGCCGTCGGCGCGGCCGCCTTCGGAATGGATGGTGCGGGCGACCAGTTCCTTGCCCACGCCGGATTCGCCGGCGATATACACCGGCGCCTGGCTGCGCGCGACCTTGGCCAGGGTCTGGCGCAGCTTGATCATCGCCGGAGACTCGCCGTACAGGCGCGAACCGACCGCCTCGCTGGCGCTGCGCCGGGTCTCGTTGAGCTCCAGCGCATGGCGCACCAGATCGCGCAGCACCGCCAGGTCTACAGGTTTGGCGACGAAATCGAAGGCGCCGGCCTTGAGCGCCTCCACCGCGGCTTCGACGTTGCCGAAGGCGGTGATCATCGCGACCGGGGTATTCGGATATTTCTGGCTGATCTCGGCGACCAGCTCCATGCCCGAGCCGTCGGGCAGGCGCATGTCGGTCAGGCACAGATCGTAACGATTGCGCAGCAGCTGACTGCGCGCCTCGCCGATGCCGGACGCGGTGTCGCAACGAAGGCCCATCCGGCCCAAAGTCATGACGAGCAGCTCGCGAATATCGCGTTCGTCGTCGACCACCAATGCACTACGGGTTTCAGCCATGAGCCCTCCACCGACCACGATATCTTAACGTGGCGGTGGCGGCCAAGCATGCTCTGCTTGAATATGTCCGGAATGGGATGCGCAGCGGTACGGTCAACGCGTCGGCAAAGCGCTGGGGCCGGTGAGGCGGATGCGGAAACAACCGCCGCCGCCGGGCACCGGCACATAATCCAGCGAGGCCTGGTTGGCGCGGCAGAGCTCGCGCGCGATATACAGGCCCAGGCCGGTGCCGTGACTGGAGGTGGTGAAGAACGGCCGGAACAGGCGCTCGGCGACCGAATCGGGAATGCCCGGACCGCGGTCGAGCACGTCGATCGCCGGCAGGCCGACGTCGTCGAAATACACGTTCACGGTGACCCGCGCCGGCTGCCCCGGCATGCGTCCGTAGGTCAGGGCGTTGTGCACCAGCACGGTCAGCGCCTGATGCAACTGGCGCGGGTCGACCATGGTCTCGACCCGGTGGTCGGGTCCGGTCGCGCGCAGGGTGTCCTGCTCGATCGGGTGGCTGGCGCGGTATTCGTCGACGAATTGGCGGACGAAACCCATCAGTTCGACGTGCTCGGGCTTGGCCGGCTCGCGCCGGGCCATGCCGAGCACGTTCTCGACGATACCGTTCATGCGCACGCCCTGTTGGCGCACGATCTCGAGCAGGCGGCGGTCGGACACGGCGATGTCGCGCGACTCCTCCAGCAACTGCACGGCGTAGTTGATCGCCGCCAGCGGGTTGCGGATCTCGTGCGCCAGGCTGGCCGAGAAGCGCCCCAGCGCGGCCAGGGTGATCGATTCGGCGTGGCGCGAGACCAGCGAAGTGTCGTCGAGGAAGATCAGAGTCTGGTCGCTGCCGGCGAGCAGGCGGGTGAAGCGCGGCACCACCTCGGGCAGGTCCGGAGCCAGCTGCATCGGGCTTTCGTCGGGCCGGCCCTCGGTGCGCCAACGGCTCAGGCGCCGGGCCAGTTCCGGCGCGGCCAGGGCCAGCACCCGGTGGCCGTGGCGCTGGCCGTCGTACTCGCCGCTGTCGCCGAGCAGCAGCATCGCCGCCTCGTTGGCCAGGCGCAGGCGGCCCTCGCCGTCGACCAGCAGCACGCCGGTGCGCATCCGGCGGATGATCAGTTCGTTGACCTCGGCGTAGTTGGCGGCCTCGGCGCCGCGCCGTTCGGCCAGTTCCTGGCTCTCGCGCATCTGCCGGCCCAGCGCGCTGGTGAGCAGGGCGATCGAGAGGTAGGCCAGGGCGAACATGATCGGCTCGGCGATGGTCCGGCTCAGGCTTTCGCCGCCGATCCAGTTCCAGACCCATTCGCCGATCAGGCCCAGGCAGGCCACGACCGCCGCGCCGATGCCGTAGCGGGCCCGCAGCAGCAGGGCCGCGGCGCCGACGTTGAACATCAGCATCAGGGCGATGCCGGTGCCGGCGCCGGGCAGGGCGTGGATGGCCAGGATGCCGAAGAACAGGTCGCTGGCGATGCCGGAGAAGACCTGGCCGCGCAGCTCGCCGCGGCCGTTGAACAGGAACAGCAGGCCGGCGATGAACAGGTAGGCCAGGGCCAGCGAGCGGGCGAACAGGTCGTGGCGCGGGCTGCCGATCAGGTTTTCGACCGGGCCGAACAGGAAAAACACCAGCAACGCGGCTTCCAGCAGCCGGTACAGGGTGAAGAAATACAGTTCGCGCCGTAGCGCGAGATCGGCATCGGCCGGACTGGAAGGGGCGAGACCTGACGGCAAGCGGAGTTTCCCGGCGCGGGCGGAATGGCACGCAGTATAGGGCGAGCGGCTTGGCCGGACCGGTCCCGATCCTGGCCTTCGCGGCCCCGGCCGGGCGGCACGGGCGGCGGGGTTTTGCTCGGCCCGCCCCGATCGGCGACAATGCGGCCCCCTCGCGCGCGCTCCGGCCCCCTGGCCGCGCGTCCGCGCGGGACGTCTTTCACTCCCCTCGGTGACGCATGAATTTTCACGAATATCAGGCTAAGCAGCTGTTCGCCGACTACGGCATCGCAGTGCCGGCCGGGCGCGTTGCGCGCACTCCGGAAGAAGCGGTCGATGCTGCCAAGGCGATCGGCGGCGACTTCTGGGTCGTCAAGGCGCAGATCCACGCCGGCGGCCGCGGCAAGGCCGGCGGCGTCAAGCTGTCCAAGACCTACGACGAAGTGCGCGAGTACGCCAAGGGCATGCTCGGCACCAAGATGGCCACCTACCAGACCGCCGGCGTCGAGCTGCCGGTCGACAGCGTGCTGGTGACCCAGGCCACCGACATCGCCAAGGAACTGTATCTGTCGGTGCTGGTCGATCGCAGCACCCGCTCGATCACCTTCATCGCCTCGGCCGAAGGCGGCATGGACATCGAGCAGGTCGCTCACGAGAAGCCCGAGGCGATCAAGACCCTGAACGTGAACTACGTCCAGGGCCTGCAGCCCTACGAGTGCCGCAACCTCGGCTTCGACCTGGGCCTGAACGCCAAGCAGGTCGGCCAGCTGACCAAGATCATGCTGGGCCTGTACAAGCTGTTCAACGAAAAGGACCTGGCGCTGGTCGAACTGAACCCGCTGGCGATCCTGACCAACGGCGACCTGGCCGTGCTCGACGGCAAGATCAACTCCGACGACAACGCGACCTTCCGCCACGCCGAACTGGCCGCGATGCGCGACATCCGCCAGGAAGACGAGACCGAGGTCAAGGCCAGCCAGCACGACCTCAACTACGTCACCATGGACGGCAACATCGGCTGCATGGTGAACGGCGCCGGCCTGGCGATGGCGACCATGGACGTGATCTCGCTCAACGGCGGCTCGCCGGCCAACTTCCTCGACGTCGGCGGCGGCGCCACCAAGGAGCGCGTGACCGAGGCGTTCAAGCTGATCCTGAGCTCGGACAAGGTCAAGGCGATCTTCGTCAACATCTTCGGCGGCATCGTCCGCTGCGACATGATCGCCGAAGGCATCATCGCCGCGGTCAAGGAAGTCGACGTCAAGGTCCCGGTGATCGTGCGCCTGGAAGGCACCAACGTCGAAGCCGGCAAGGAACTGCTGAAGAACTCGGGTCTGGCCATCACTGCGGCCGACGACATCAACGACGGCGCGAAGAAGGCGGTTGCCGCCGCCGCCGGTAAGTAAGAGGCCGATGACATGTCCGTTTTGATCAACAAAAATACCAAGGTCATCGTGCAGGGCTTTACCGGCTCGCAAGGCACCTTCCACGCCCAGCAGATGCTGGACTACGGCACCAAGGTCGTCGGCGGCGTGACCCCGGGCAAGGGCGGCACCGAGCACCTGGGCCTGCCGGTCTTCAACACCGTCGCCGACGCGGTCGCCGAGACCGGCGCCGACGCTTCGGTCATCTACGTGCCGCCGCCGTTCGCGGCCGACGCGATCCTGGAAGCCGCCGACGCCGGCATCAAGGTCATCGTCTGCATCACCGAAGGCATTCCGGTGCTGGACATGCTGCGGGTGAAGAACGTGCTCAACGGCTTCGAGGACGTGGTCCTGGTCGGCCCGAACTGCCCCGGCGTGATCACCCCGGGCGAGTGCAAGATCGGCATCATGCCGGGCCACATCCACCAGCCGGGCAAGATCGGCATCGTCTCGCGTTCGGGCACGCTGACCTATGAAGCGGTCAAGCAGACCACCGACGTGGGCCTGGGCCAGTCGACCTGCATCGGCATCGGCGGCGACCCGATCAACGGCACCAACTTCATCGACGCGCTGAAGTGGTTCCAGGACGACCCGCAGACCGAAGGCATCATCATGGTCGGCGAGATCGGCGGTTCGGCCGAGGAAGAAGCGGCCGAGTTCATCGCCCAGTACGTGACCAAGCCGGTGGTCGGCTTCATCGCCGGCGCTTCGGCGCCGAAGGGCAAGCGCATGGGCCATGCCGGCGCGATCGCCTCGGGCGGTTCGGGCACGGCCGAAGGCAAGTTCGCGGCGATGGAAAAGGCCGGCGTCACCACGGTCAAGTCGCCGGGCGACCTGGGCGCGGCGATCGCTGCGCGCCTGGCCAAGTAAGACGGCTGCACCGGCCCGCTGCGGCGGGCCGACGCCTCGAAGAGCCGCCTCCGGGCGGCTCTTCGTTTGTAGCACTTGTGTGCTACAGTGCAGGCAGTCCGATCCGGCGAGGGCGCCATGTCGACCACCACGATCCGTCTGTCCGACGAGCTCAAGGCGCGCATCGCCCGCGCCGCCGAACACAGCGGCACCACGCCGCACGGCTTCATCCTCGGCGCGCTCGAGGAAAAGGTCGGCGAAGCCGAGCGCCGGCACGATTTCATCGGCGAAGCGCAGAGCCGTTGGCAGGCGTTCGTCGCCGACGGCCAGAGCTTCGCCTGGGAAGAGATGCGCGATTACCTGTCCCGGCGCGCGCGGGGCGAAGACCCGGCGCTACCGGCGAAGAAAACGTTCGGGCAGGGATCGTGACCCGGATCGTCCTGTCGCCCGCCGTGGCGGAGGACTTCGCCCGGATACTCGAACATCTGGACCGGCACGAGGCGACGCAGCGCGAACAACGGATCGACGGTATCGCTCGCGCCATCGACGTGTTGGCCGACAACCCCCTGATCGGGCGCACGCTCGATGGCGACTTGCGCGAACTGATCGTCGGCCGCGACGCGCGCGGGTACGTCGCCCTGTACCGTTACCTGGCCGAGTTCGACACTATCCTCATCCTCGCCGTCCGCGCCCAGCGCGAGGCCGGCTACACGCACGACTGAAGCTCTTTCGAGAATCGCCGCATGCCCAAGACCCTGCGCATCGCCCTGGCCCAGTTCGACTTCCCGGTCGGCGCGGTGGCCAAGAACGCCGAACGGATCGCGGCGATGATCGCCCAGGCCCGCGACGAGCACGGCGCCGAGGTGGTGCTGTTCCCCGAACTGGCGATCAGCGGCTATCCGCCCGAAGACCTGCTGCTGCGGCCGAGCTTCCTGGCCGAATGCGAGGCGGCGCTGCAGCGCATCGCCAGCGCCGCGCGCGGCATCGTCGCGGTGGTCGGCTGGCCGCAGGCGGCCGGAGCGATCGTCTACAACGCCGCCAGCGTGCTGCGCGACGGCCGGGTCGCGGCCACCTACCGCAAGCGCGAACTGCCCAACTACGCGGTGTTCGACGAGCGCCGCTACTTCGACGTCGACCCGGACGGCGAGGCCTGCGTGTTCGAGGTCGCCGGCGTGCCGGTCGGGGTGGTGATCTGCGAGGACCTGTGGTTCGCCGAGCCGCTGGCGGCGACCGCCGCGGCCGGCGCGCGCCTGGTGCTGGTGCCGAACGCTTCGCCGTTCGAGCGCGACAAGCACGCCCAGCGCGATGCCCTGCTGGAGCAGCGCGCGCAGGAGACCGGGGTCGCCCTGGCCTATCTGAACGTGGTCGGCGGCCAAGACGCGCTGGTGTTCGACGGCGCCTCGGTGCTGGCCGACGGCGACGGCCATGTGCATCCGGCCGCGGCCGCGTTCGAGGACCACTGGCTGATCGCCGACTACGACGACGGCGAGCGGCGCTTCGTGCCGGTGGCCTGGCCGGTCGAGGCCGACGAGGGCCGCGACGCGCTGGCCTGGCGCGCGGTGGTGCGCGGCACCCGCGACTACTGCCGCAAGAACGGCTTCGACAAGGTCTGGTTGGGGCTGTCGGGCGGGATCGACTCCTCGCTGGTGATGGCGATCGCGGTCGACGCGCTGGGCGCGCAGAACGTGATCGCGGTGCGCATGCCGTCGCGCTACACCGCCGACCTGTCCAACGACCTGGCCGCCGAACAGTGCGCGACCCAGGGCGTGCGGCTGCTGGCGCTGCCGATCGAGAAGCCGTTCCAGGGGTTCCTCGACACCCTGGCCGAGGCCTTCGAGGGCAAGCCGGTGGACGTGACCGAGGAGAACCTGCAATCGCGCACCCGCGGCGCGCTGATGATGGCGATGAGCAACAAGTTCGGCGGCCTGCTGCTGACCACCGGCAACAAGAGCGAGTACGCGGTCGGCTACGCCACCATCTACGGCGACATGTGCGGCGGCTATGCGCCGATCAAGGACCTGTACAAGACCGAGGTGTTCGCGCTGGCGCGCTGGCGCAACGCGATCGCCGGGGCGCCGGTGATCCCCTGGGCGGTGATCGACCGGCCGCCCTCGGCCGAGCTGCGCGAGAACCAGAAAGACCAGGACTCGCTGCCCCCCTACGACGTGCTCGATGCGATCCTGCTGCGCCACGTCGACCAGGAGCAGTCGCGCGAGGAGATCGTCGCCGCCGGCTTCGAGCCGGCGATCGTCGACAAGGTGCTGCGCCTTGTGCGGATCAGCGAATGGAAGCGGCACCAGGCCGCGCCGGGGCCGAAGGTGTCGCGGCGCGCGTTCGGCCGCGAGCGGCGCTACCCGATCACCAACGGCTACGCCGGCTGAGCGGATCCCGCCCGCCCCTGTAGGAGCGGCGTGAGCCGCGACAACCGCAGGGGTGTACGCGAGCGCCGCGGCCGAAGCCCGGGCCGCCCGGGCTCGCAGTCTTGCCGCGGGCTGGCTTCGGCTGGGGCGGTATCCAACCGCTTCGGTTGTCGCGGTTCGCGCCGCTCCCACAGGACGCCGCGCCGCAACGAAAAACGCCGCCCTAGGGCGGCGTTTTCGTGTCCGGCGTTGCGCCAGGAGCGCTTACTGCTTCTGGCGCTCGGCTTCCAGCTTGTCGCGGTTGTCCACCGCCGACTTCTCGCCCGCGAACGGGTTGAGCTTGCGCAGGTTGCTCGGGTAGTCCGGCCATTCGCCGCTCAGCGCCGGATGGTTGGGGTCGTTCTGCTGCAGCACCCGGCGCGCGTCCGCGGCCAGGGTCTGGTTGCCCAGGCGCTCGTAGGCGGTCAGCAGCACCGCCACGGCGTCGTACTGGTAGCGGCTCTGCGGGTAGGTTTCCAGCAGGTACTTGGCGCGGTCGGCGGCGGCGACGTCGGCGGTGCGGCGCAGGTAGTACAGCGAGGCGTCGAGTTCGTGGCGGGCGAAGGTGTCGCGCAGCACCATCATCCGCTTGCGCGAGTCCTCGGCGTAGCGGCTGTTCGGATAGCGCTCGAGCACGATCAGGAAGTCGTTGTAGGCCTGGGTCGGGGTGGCCAGGTCGCGGCGGCTGACGTCCAGGCGCCAGACCCGCTGCAGGAACACGGTGTCGCGGCTGGAGTTGACCAGCCCGCGCAGATAATAGAGATAGGCGATGTTGCGGTGGGTCGGGTAGGTGCGGATGAAGCGGTCGATGCTGCTGATCGCGTCGTCGTGCTTGCCCGACTTGTACTGGGCGTAGGCGGTCTCGATCAGCGCCTGCTCGGTGTAGGGGCCGTACGGGTACTGGGCGACCAGGCGCTTGAAGCTGACCTCGGCCGAGGCCCAGTTGCCGTTGGTCATCGAGGTGTGGGCCTTCTGGTAGATGGCCTCGACCGGCTGCCCCTCGTCCGCGTCCTTGTCCTTCTTGAACATCTTGCCGACGCGGCTGCAGCCGGTGCCGGCGACGGCCACGACCAACAGCAGGGACAGCAGGCGAATGAAACCGCGGGACGGGGCAGAGCGTACGGTCATGGCAGGCATCGACGGGCGCCGGAGGCACGAAGAGCCGATAATAGCAGTCCGCGGGTCGAGCCCCTTAACCGAACCCGTACTCCCTTCGCCGCACAGATCCTGCCGATGACCCCGACCCGCGAGACCCTGACCGCCACCGTGCCCGACAGCGCCGCCGGGCGCCGCTTCGACGCGGTGCTGGCCGAACTGTTCCCCGACTACTCGCGCTCCCGGCTGGCGGCCTGGATCAAGTCCGGCGACGCCCGCCTGAACGGCCGCGAAGCCCGGCCGCGCGACCCGGTGCAGGGCGGCGAATCGGTCGAGCTGGTGGTCGTGCTCGACACCCAGACCCATGCCATGGCCGAAGACATCGCCCTGAACGTCCTGTACGAGGACGAGCAGGTGATCGTGCTCGACAAGCCGGCCGGCCTGGTCGTGCATCCCGGCGCGGGCAACCCGGCCGGGACCCTGGTCAACGCCTTGCTGCACCGCGACCCCGGCCTGGCCGCGCTGCCGCGCGCCGGCATCGTCCACCGCCTGGACAAGGACACCTCCGGGGTCATGGTGGTGGCCCGGACCCTGCCGGCGCATACCTCGCTGGTCGAGCAACTGTCGGCGCGCGAAGTGCACCGGCAGTACCTGGCGGTGGTGGTCGGCGCGCTGGTCTCCGGCGGCACCGCCAACGCCCCGATCGACCGCCACCCGCGCGACCGCCTGCGCATGGCGGTGCGCGAGGACGGGCGCGACGCGGTCACCCACTACCGCCTGCGCGAGCGTTTCCGCGCCCACACCCTGCTGGAATGCCGGCTGGAAACCGGGCGCACCCATCAGATCCGCGTGCATATGGCCCACCTCAAGCACCCGATCGTCGGCGACCCGCTGTACGGCGGCCCGCTGAAGCTGCCCAAGGGCGCCAGCGACGGCCTGATCGAAACCCTGCGCGGCTTCAAGCGCCAGGCCCTGCACGCCGAAACCCTGGAATTCGTCCACCCGCTCAGCGGCGAACCGGTGCGTTGCACCGCGCCGGTTCCGGCCGATCTGTCGCACCTGGTCGCCGAACTTCGCGCCGATTCGCGCGCGGCGGCCGAGGCCGGGCGATGAGCGCAGGCGCCGGCGCGGCGCCTTGGATCGAGGCGGACTGGCCGCTGCCGGCCAGGGTGCGCGGTTTCACCACCGTGCGCCGCGGCCTGGGCGTGTCGGCCGCGCCGTTCGACCAGCTCAACCTCGGCACCCGCTACGGCCAGCACCGCGACGACCCCGCGGCGGTGAGCCGCAATCGCGAACTGCTGGCGCAGCGCGCCGGCCTGCCGTCCGCGCCGCGCTGGCTGCACCAGGTGCACGGCGCCGGGGTGTTGCGTTTCGACGGCGGGGCGCACGGCGACGAGCCCGAAGCCGACGCCGCGGCGACCTCGACCCGGGGCACGGTGCTGGCGATCCTCACCGCCGACTGCCTGCCGGTGCTGTTCGCGGCCGACGACGGCGGCGAGGTCGGCGCCGCGCATGCGGGCTGGCGCGGCCTGGCCGGCGGCGTGCTCGAGGCCACGGTCGCGGCGATGCGCGCCGCGCCCTCGCGCCTGCACGCCTGGCTGGGCCCGGCCGCCGGTCCGCAGCACTACGAGATCGGCGCCGAGGTCTACGACGCTTTCGTATCCGCCGACCCGGCCGCCGCGGCGGCCTTCGCGCCGACCCGGCCCGGCCACTGGCGGGTCGATCTGTATCGGCTGGCGCGCGACCGTCTGGCGCGCGCCGGACTCAGCGCCGATCATGTCCACGGCGGCGGCCTGTGCACCATCGCCGACCGCGAACGCTTCTACTCCCACCGCCGCGACCGCATCACCGGGCGCATGGCGACCCTGATCTGGATGGATTGACGATGCTCTTGGCCCAACGGACGGTCCTGTCCCTGTCTTTGTCCCTCGCCGCGCTGGTCAGCGCCGATGCCGCCGCGGCCGACTGCCAGCACCGCACCTACGACCTGCTGCGCGCCGCCTATCCCGGCGCGGTCGGCGAAACCGGCGACGAGGGCGAGTTGTTGCGCACCGCCGGCGCGTCGACGCGCTGGGTCAACCTGGGCAAGGTCGTCTGCAAGGTCTGGCCGGCCTCGCCGGACAAGACCCTGCTCGCCGTGCCCTTGCAGCACGAAGCCGCCACCGGCCTGGACGTGGACACCGCCGACCTGGAAGTGCTGGTGGTCGACTCGGTCCGCCCGCGCATCCTGCAGCGCTACCGCGAGAACGGCGCGCTGACCTCCGATGCGGTGCGGATCAGTTCGCTGAGCCTGGATACCGCCCGCTACAAGCTCGACGAGCGCACCACCGCGTTCGGCCTGCGCATCGGCTACAGCGGTTCCTCGCGCGCCAACCCTTACGGCAGCACGGTGCTGAACCTGTACGCCGCCGACGCCGCCGGCCAGCTGCGGCCGGTGCTGAGCAAGCTGGAAGTCGAAAAAGAGCGCGGCGAGTGGGACACCAATTGCGCCGGCGAATTCGAAACCGTGCGCCGCACCGTGGCCATCGACCCCAAGCGCGACCGCGGCTACGCCGGACTGCGCATCAACAGCACGACCGAGCATCGGCGCAACGTGCCCAAGGGCAAGGATTGCGCGGACGTGCCCGGCAAGACCGAGAAGAGCAGCCTGCGCCTGGCCTTCGACGGCCGCCGATACGTCGTGCCGGAAGCGCTGCGCGGGCTGTGATGCGAAACCAGGCAGTCGACAAGGCGCCGCGCGACGCGGCGCGGCTGGGCGCGCGCGCCGGTCTGTACCCGCGCGCGCTCGGCGTGCGCTTCGTGTTCTTGCCGCCGACCCTGCGCCAGCTGCATGGCCGCGACGGGCGCCGCAGCTATCGCGGGCAGGCCCAGGTCGAGCGCGGCCAGGGCCTGTGCGCGCGCTTGTTCGCCCGCATCGCCCGCCTGCCCAAGGCGCATGCCGGGCCGATCGAGGTCGAGATCGACGCCGGCGCGCGCGGCGAAACCTGGACCCGCCGGTTCGGCAAGTCGACGATGCGTTCGCGCCTGGTCGAGCGCAACGGCCTGGTGCTGGAGCGGCTGGGGCCGATGCGCTTCGGCTTCGCCCTGGAATTGGCCGGCGACCTGCCCGAGGCGGCCGCATCGGGGGTGTTGTCGCTGCAGGGTGGCGCGCAGGTGACGGTGGCTTCGGCGGTGACGCCGCTGCCGGCGGCGGGCGAGGGCGCCGCCGAGGTCGAGGATCCGGGCCTGCGCTGGCGGCTGATGCGGGTGCGCGCGCTCGGCCTGCCGCTGCCGGCGAGCTGGTTCTCCGGCGTGTGCGCGCGCGAGTTCGAGCGCGACGGCCGCTACCACTTCGATGTCGCCGCGCGTCTGCCGCTGGTCGGCCTGCTGGTCCGCTACCGCGGCTGGCTCGACGTCGACGACTGAAGCGCGGCCGGCGCCGGCCGCGCATTCCGACATAAGCCGATAACCCATTCGCCGGCGCGCAACCGCCCCAAGCCGGCCGAATCGCGGCACACTCGCGGCTGAGCACGGATCCGCAGACCCGCCCGGCATGGAAGCGCCCCTCCCGCGTCCCGAGTACCGTCGATGAGCTACGTTCCTGCTGGTTGGTTGGCATCCTGTTTCGAGTCCGCGCAGCTGGGGCGGGGGGCGTTGCGATGGGGATGGTCGGGGTCGGGTAAGAGGTACGGGGGACGCGGACGGTGAACGTCGATATGAGGCGTTCTAAGCGCTCGTGGTTCGTCGCCGGCGATCTCAACGGCTTCTTCGGCCTGGTGGTCGACAACCTGTCGATCCTGGGCTTCATCGCCGCCGCCCTGATCGGCATCTTCGGCTTCCCGGCCGAGGTCGTGTACACGCGCATGTTTCCCGGCACCGCGTTCGGCGTGCTGGTCGGCAACCTGATCTACACCCGGATGGCGCGGCGCCTGGCCGCGCGCAGCGGGCGCGAGGACGTCACCGCGATGCCGCTGGGCCTGGACGCGCCGACCAGCATCGGCATGGCCCTGCTGGTGCTCGGCCCGGCCTTCGTCGGCTTCAAGCAGGCCGGCATGGACGAGGCCGCCGCCGCCGACGCGACCTGGAAGCTCGGCATGGCTTCGCTGATCGTGATGGGCGCGCTGAAGTTCGTCCTGTCCTTCGCCGGCGATGCGGTCACCCGGCTGATCCCGCGCGCCGGCCTGCTCGGCTCGATCGCCGGCACCGCGCTGGTGCTGATGGGCTTCCTGCCGCTGATCGAGACCCTGCGCTCGCCGCTGGTCGGGTTCATGACCCTGGGGCTGCTGCTGTACGTGTTGGTGGCGAAGGGCCGGCTGCCGGTGAAGTTGCCGGGGGTGTTCGTCGCGTTCGTGTTCGGCACCGTGCTGTTCTACGGCTTCGGGGCGCTGGGGTTGGGAGCGCCGGGCTTCGAGTGGCCGGCTCCGCAGCCGTTGCAGCCGGTATTGCCGCTGCCCACGCTGGGCTTCCTCGAAGGCTTGCCCTACACCGTGCCGTATCTGCCTTTGCTGCTGCCGTTCGGCCTGCTGATGGTGGTCGGCGGCATCAACGTCAGCGAGAGCGCGCGCGCCGCCGGCGACGACTACCGCACCCGCGACATCCTGCTGGCCGAGGCCTTTTCGACCCTGATCGCCGGCTTCGTCGGCGGCGTCGCCCAGACCACGCCCTACATCGGCCAGCCGGCCTACAAGCACATGGGCGCGCGCAGCGGCTACACCTTGCTGACCGGCCTGTTCGTCGGCCTCGGCGGCATGCTCGGGCTGATCTCGGGCCTGGTGCAGTGGCTGCCGCTGGCGGTGCTGGCGCCGATCATCGTCTACGTCGCGCTGGATATCACCACCCAGGCTTTCCAGGCCACCCCGGCCCGGCACGCCACCGCGATGGTGTTCGGCTTCCTGCCGCCGGTGGCCTACATGCTGTCGATCAAGACCGGCAACCCGGCCTGGATCGACCCGGCCCGGCACGCCCAGCTGATGGGCGCGCTGGACGGCCACGGCCTGCCGGAACTGGCGGTGATCGTGACCCTGGGCAACGGCTTCATCATGACCTCGATGATCTGGACTTCGGCGGTCGCGGCGATGGTCGACGGCCGCTTGCGCCGCGCTGCGGCCTTCCTGCTCGGCGGCGCCGGGCTGAGCCTGTTCGGCGTCATCCATTCGGTCGACGCGCGCGGCGGGGTGTACCTGCCCTGGGCCCTGGAAGGCCTGCAGCGCACCATCGCCTGGCAGTTCATCGGCGCCTACCTGGGGCTGGCGATCTTGCTGGGTCTGCTGTCTTTGCAGCGCGATCCGGTGTCGTCGGCGCCGTCGGCTTGAGACCGGCGCCGGCAGTCCGCAAATAGCCGGTTCCCCTATCAACCGGCCCGCGCCATGTCCCTGCAGAACCAACTCGACGCCGTGCCCGGCGTGACCGCCGCGCCCGAAGCCGCGACCCGCGGCTTCGTGTTCAACCACACCATGCTGCGGATCAAGGACCCGGCCGCCTCGCTGGACTTCTACACCCGCGTGCTCGGTTTCACCCTGGTGCGCCGGCGCGACTTCGACGAGGCCAAGTTCAGCCTGTACTTCCTGGTCTTGGTCGCCGACAAGGGCGCGATCCCGGCCGAGGAGCCGGCGCGCGGCGAATGGCTGCTGAGCCAGCCCGGCGTGCTCGAACTGACCCACAACCACGGCACCGAAACCGACGCCGGGTTCGCCTATCACCACGGCAACAGCGAGCCGCGCGGCTTCGGCCACATCTGCGTCTCGGTGCCCGACGTGGAAGCCGCCTGCGCCCGCTTCGAAGCGCTCGGCGTAGCGTTCCAGAAGCGCCTGACCGATGGCCGGATGAAGGACATCGCCTTCATCAAGGACCCGGACGGCTATTGGGTCGAAATCCTGCAGCCGACCTCACGGATCTGAGCGCCGGCAACGCCACCCCGCTCCGGTTCCTGATGGGCGTCGCTCCTCGCGCCGGTCGTTCCCCCCTTTGAAACAAGGGGCTAGGGGGGAGTTGCTGTTGCCGTAGCCGTCAACCGCAAAAGCTCAAGCCCCCCGCGACCGCTGCGCGGTCGCCGCCCCCTCTCCAAAGCGGGCAACCACTCTCCACGACCGTCGCCCCCGCCTCGCGAGCGCCGTCTCAACCGCCGCACAGCAGTTCCCCGCCTGTAAACCGCCACACGGCAGTTCCCTCCTTGAAAAAGGGGGCAGGGGGATTGGCTTTTGCCCATCGCTCCAAAGTCAGCCGCCCCGTCGCGCCCCGACGCTCATCCCCGCGCCCCGACCATCGACCGGTCCGCTCGCCAGGCGCCGGTCGCGGCCCCCTCGTCCTGAAGCCGGCCCGGCTGCGCGCGCCTTGAAAGGCGTCCCTGCGGCCGCATTAACAGCTCATTCGCGGCCGCCGCGCGACACTCGCGTACCAGCCGTCACCTACCTTTCGGAGAACCCTCCATGCGGATGGACAAGCTGACCTCGCGCTTCCAGCAGGCCCTATCGGACGCGCAGTCGCTGGCGGTCGGGCGCGACCACAGCGTGATCGAACCGGCGCATCTGCTGACCGCCCTGCTCGAGCAGAACGGCGGCAGCAGCCGGCCCCTGCTGGCCCAGGCCGGCGTCAACGTGCCGCTGCTGCGCGAACGCCTCGGCGAAGCGCTGGAAAAACTGCCCAAGGTGTCCGGCCAGGCCGGCCAGGTCTCGGTCGGCAACGACCTGGCGCGCCTGCTCAACGTCACCGACAAGCTGGCCCAGCAGCGCGGCGACGCCTTCATCGCCAGCGAGCTGTTCCTGCTCGCCGCGCTCGACGACAGCGGCGACGCCGGCCGCGCGTTGAAGGCGGCCGGCGCGAGCAAGGCCAAGCTCGAGCCGGCCATCGACAAACTGCGCGGAGGCGACAGCGTGCAATCGGAAAACGCCGAGGAACAGCGCCAGGCGCTGGAGAAGTACTGCATCGACCTGACCGCGCGCGCCGAGAGCGGCAAGCTCGATCCGGTGGTCGGTCGCGACGAGGAAATCCGCCGCACCATCCAGGTGCTGCAGCGCCGGACCAAGAACAACCCGGTGCTGATCGGCGAGCCCGGCGTCGGCAAGACCGCGATCGTCGAGGGCCTGGCCCAGCGCATCATCAACAACGAAGTGCCCGAAGGCCTGCGCGGAAAGCGCGTGCTGTCGCTCGACATGGGCGCGCTGATCGCCGGCGCCAAGTTCCGCGGCGAGTTCGAGGAGCGGCTGAAGGCGGTGCTCAACGACCTGGCCAAGAACGAAGGCCAGGTGATCCTGTTCATCGACGAGCTGCACACCATGGTCGGCGCCGGCAAGGCCGAAGGCGCGATGGATGCCGGCAACATGCTCAAGCCGGCGCTGGCGCGCGGCGAGCTGCACTGCATCGGCGCGACCACCCTGGACGAGTACCGCAAGTACGTGGAGAAGGACGCCGCGCTGGAGCGCCGCTTCCAGAAGGTGTTCGTCGGCGAGCCCTCGGTCGAGGACACCATCGCCATCCTGCGCGGGCTCAAGGAGCGCTACGCGGTGCACCATGGCGTGGAGATCACCGACCCGGCGATCGTCGCCGCGGCGACCCTGTCGCACCGCTACATCGCCGACCGCCAGTTGCCCGACAAGGCCATCGACCTGATGGACGAGGCGGCCTCGCGCATCCGCATGGAGATCGACTCCAAGCCCGAAGAGCTCGACCGCAAGGAACGCCGGCTGATCCAGCTCAAGATCCAGCGCGAGGCGCTGAAGAAGGAGAAGGACGCCGAGTCCAAGCAGCGCCTGGCCGACCTGGAAGCCGAGATCGGCGCGCTCGAGCGCGAGTTCAACGACCTGGAAGAGGTGTGGAAGGCCGAGAAGGCGACCCTGCAGGGCGCGACCAAGATCAAGGAGCAGATCGAGCAGGCCAAGCTCGACCTGGAGGCCGCCCAGCGCACCCAGGACTTCGGCCGCATGAGCGAGATCCAGTACGGCAAGCTGCCGGAGCTGGAGAAGCAGCTCAAGGCCGCGCAGGAAGCCGAGACCCAGGGCTTCAAGCTGCTGCAGGACAAGGTCACCGCCGAGGAGATCGCCGAGGTGGTGGCGCGCTGGACCGGCATTCCGGTGTCGAAGATGCTCGAAGGCGAGCGCGAGAAGCTGCTCAAGATGGAGCAGGCCCTGCACGCGCGCGTGGTCGGCCAGGACGAGGCGGTGCGGGTGGTGTCCGACGCGGTGCGGCGTTCGCGCGCCGGCCTGTCCGATCCCAACCGTCCCAGCGGCTCGTTCCTGTTCCTGGGCCCGACCGGCGTCGGCAAGACCGAGCTGTGCAAGGCCCTGGCCGAGTTCCTGTTCGACTCGTCCGATGCGATGGTGCGCATCGACATGAGCGAGTTCATGGAGAAGCACGCGGTCAGCCGCCTGGTCGGCGCGCCCCCGGGCTATGTCGGCTATGAAGAGGGCGGCTACCTCACCGAAGCGGTGCGCCGCCGCCCGTACAGCGTGATCCTGCTCGACGAGGTCGAGAAGGCGCATCCGGACGTGTTCAACATCCTGCTGCAGGTGCTCGACGACGGCCGCCTGACCGACGGCCAGGGCCGCACCGTGGACTTCCGCAACACGGTGATCGTGATGACCTCGAACCTGGGCTCGCAGATGATCCAGGAGCTGAGCAACGACACCTCGGCGGAGGCCTACACGCAGATGAAGGCGGCGGTGATGGGAGTGGTGCAGAGCCATTTCCGCCCGGAGTTCATCAACCGCCTGGACGACATCGTGGTGTTCCACCCGCTGGAGAAGGCGCAGATCCGCGAGATCGCCAAGATCCAGTTGCACGGGCTGGAGAAGCGCCTGGGCGAACGCGGCCTGAAGCTGGCGCTGAGCGAGGCGGCGCTGAACCTGATCGGCAACGTCGGTTTCGACCCGGTGTACGGCGCGCGGCCGCTCAAGCGCGCGATCCAGCAGCAGATCGAGAACCCGTTGGCGCAGCGCATCCTCGGCGGCGAGTTCGTCAACGGCGACACCATCCGGGTCGAGGCCGAGGGCGGGCACCTGGTGTTCCGCAAGGGCTGAATCGAGCCAACGACGATCGAGAAAAAATGGCCCGCGATGCGGGCCGTTTTTCGTTGTGCCGCCGATCCTTTAGGAGCTGTGTAGCCGCGACCGGCGAAGCCGCGGATTTCCATATTGCGGCCACGCGACAAGGCGAAGAAAGCCTATTGCCTGGGCTGCGGCGACTACGACTACGCTCGCGTACGTCGCCATTGGGGTCGCGGCTTACGCCGCTCCTACAAAAGGCGCGTCACTGCGCCGCCTTGCGCGGCACGATCCCCAGCGCCCGTTCGATCTGTTCCGGATCGAAGCGCTTGCCGCCCTTGAACACCGCGTCGACCTTGCGGATGTCGCGCATGTCGCGCAGCGGATCGCCGTCGATCAGCACCAGGTCGGCGTAGCGGCCCGGCGCGATCGCGCCGCGCTGGGCGTCGACGCCGAACACCTGCGCCGGGGTCAGGGTCGCCAGGCGCAGCACTTCGGCGTTGGGGATGCCGGCGCGCGCGTACACTTCCAATTCGGCGTGCAGCATGTAGCCGGCCAGGGCGTCGGTGCCCGGCAGCAGGGTCACCCCGGCCTCGTGCAAGGCCTTGAGCAGCTTGAGCATGCTTGGGAAGGCCTGGCGATAGGCTTGCTCCTCGCCCTGCGGCGGTTTCAGCGCGCCCCAGCTGAGATTGCGCCGCGCCTGCGGCGGCAGGCGCTCGGCCACGCCGCGCAGTCCGGGCGGGGTCTTGTCGCTGGGATCGCCGCCGAACAGGTCTTCGGCCAGGGCCATGGTCGGGTCGAGCGTGGTTCGGTGGCGCTTGAGGAAGTCGATGAACTCGCGCACCTGCGGATGCTCGGGCGGGTACTCGTGCGCGTGCGCGGCGACCTCGGTCAGCCGCTTCATGGTCTGGGTGTCGCGCACCCGCGGGTACATGAAGTTGAGCTCGACGAACAGCAAATGCTGCAACTCGTCGGCGCCGGCCTCGACGAACTGCCGCGCCGACATGTTCGCCGGCACGTGGCCGCTGTAGCGCAGGCCGCGCCGGTGCGCGCGGTCGGCGATCACCGGCACCAGCTCGGGCTTGAGCGAGGAATAGCTCTTGATCTGCATGTAGCCGCGGTCGGCGTAGAAATCCACCGCCTTGCGCGCCTGTTCTGCGGTGGCCACCAGCATCTTGGTCGGCCCGGCGTAGGGGCCGGGGCCGTCGATGAAGCCGGCCATCATCACCCGCGGGCCGATTTCGCTGCCGGCGTCGAAGCGTCTGACCCGGGCCGGGAAGGCGTCGAAGTCGTTGGCGACGTCGCGTGCGCTGGTGATGCCGGCGGCGATGTCGAGCGCGCCGTCGTGGGCGCCGGTGTAGTGCTTGTGCACGTCCCACAGGCCGGGCATCAGGAAGCGCCCGCGCGCGTCGAAGACTTCGGCGCCGGCCGGCGCGCTCAGCTGCGCGTCCGGCGCGACCCGTACGATGCGTTCGCCTTCGATCAGTACGCTGGTGCCGGCGGCGACGCTGAGATCGCGCGGGTCGAACACGCGCGCATTGCGGATCAGCAAGGGGCCGGCAGGGGTGTGGGTCAGGCGCCGGGCCAGGTCGGCGGCCCAGGCCGCGGCGGCGGCCTCCTGCAACGCGATCAGCTTCGGCGTGGCCGCCTCGAATTCGCGATCGACCACCGAGAACCAGCCGGCGGCGGCGATCACCGCCGCGGTGCTGCCGTCCTCGCGCAGCCAGACCAGGCGCGGGGTGAAGTCCAGGCCTTCGATGCCCTGCAAGCGCAGCTTGACCGGACCGTGCGCGCCGGCGATCTCGTGCTCGCCCAGATCGCGGCTGCTGGCCTCGCCGGCTGGCAGCAGGGCGAGCCGGCGCTGCGGCGCCTTGAGCAGGGCGCGGGCGAGCGCGCCGGTGGCTTCGGGGGCGGCCTGCAGCGGCAGGAAGAATGCCGGCGCGGCGAGGTCGCGCCGGCCCTGCTCGCTGGGATTGCTCCAACGGGCCTGGCTGCCATCGACCCGATAGCTCTCCTCGAACGGCGTCTTGAGGTAGTCGTTGCCCTGGCCGCTGTACTCGCGCAGGGTGCCGTCGTCGTTGAGCCGCCAGCGCGTGCTGCTGCGGTCGCCGCGGCCGCGGTCGGCGAACTGGTACTCGACCTGCACCGAGCCGTCGGCGGCGGTGGCGACGCTCTGCTCGCCGGCGACGCGGCCCTGCATCAGCACGACGTAGTCGCGTTTGCCGGGCGCCGCGGCGGCGGGAAGGGCGAGGGACAGGCACAACGACAACACAACGATCGGGCGCATCGGCGGGCTCCGGCGGGTGTTTGGCGCGGCGGCGCGGGTGCGCCCCGGCGTTGTATAGCCGATCCGCAGCGGCCGGGATGTGCCGGAAACACGAAAACGCCGGTGCCGGCCTGTGCGCTCGATTCGCGCCGGCCGGACCGGCGGCGCGCCTGGATCGCGGCCGGACCGGACCGCGCCGGACCCTAACCCGCAAAAGCCAAGGCCCGGATCGCTCCGGGCCTTGGCTTGTCTTCAAGGCGTCAGATCGTCACGCCCGGAGGTTCACCACTTGTAGCCGACCTTGACGTAGCCGAACGCACCGTTGAAGCCGAACGGCGAGGCGGTGTTGTACGGCAGGTAGTTGCGGGTGCCGCGCACCAGCTTGGACTCGTCCGGATAGGCGTCGAGCACGTTGTCGCCGCCGAGGGTGAATTCCCAGCGGTCCAGGCGGTAAGTCGCGGCCAGGTCCAGCGTCCACTCGGCGCCGAAGGTCTGGTCCTGGCGCGGGTCGGTGGCGTGCAGTTCGGTGAACTGGCCGTAGCGGGTCGCGGTGGCGTTGAAGCTCCAGTGGCCGGTCTTCCAGTCGCCGGCGAGGAAGAACTTGTCCTTCGGCGCGCCCTTGGTGATGCGGCCGATCTCGGTGCGGCCGATGCGCACCGCCGCCGGGTCGATCGCCGCCAGCCGCGGCGGGTTCGGCGCGATCTTGTCGATCTCGGTCTTGGAGTAGTTGTAGCCGGCGGTGAGGTTGAGCTTGCCGGAGGCCAGCTCCCAGCCGTAGGTGGCGATCACGTCCACGCCCTGGGTCTTGGTGTCGACCGCATTGGTGAAGTAGCGGCCGCCGCCGATGCCCGGATAGCCGTTGGCCTGCAGGTAGTTGCGTACCGCGGTGCTGGTCAGGTTCTCCGACAGCAGGATGCGGTCCTTGACCTTGATGTCGTAGGCGTCGACGGTGATGTACAAGGCGTCGGCCGGCTGCAGCACCAGGCCCAGGCTGTAGTTGGTCGATTCCTCGGCCTTCAGCGGCTCCGAGCCCAGCGCGACCGCGGCCGGATTGTCGACCCGGAAGGTGCCGATCTCGTAGGGGATGCCGCTGATGAAGTTGGTCGCGATCGACTGGAAGTACTGCTGCTGCAGCGACGGCGCGCGGAAGCCGGTCGAGGCGGTGGCGCGCAGCGCGACCTTGTCGGTGAAGGCGTAGCGGCCCGACAGCTTGCCCGAGGTGGTTTCGCCGAAGTCGCTGTAGCTCTCGTAGCGGGCCGCGGCGCCGATCGAGAACTTGTCGGTGACGTCGGTTTCCGCGTCGAGATAGAACGAGTAGCTGTGGCGGTCGAAGTCGCCGGCGTCGCTGGCGCGGAAGCCGGAGAACACCTGGGCGCCGGGGATGATCTGGCCGTTCGGCGCGGCGACGCCGCCGTTGGCGTAGGACAGCGGCTCGCCTGCGCGCTGGCTGAACTCCTCGCCGCGCCATTCCGCGCCCCAGGACAGGGTCAGCGGGTAGTTCCAGCCCAGCTCGATCGCGCGGGTGAAGTCGAGGTTGAGCACGTGCTGGGTGACTTCCAGCGCGCCGGCGTAGAACTCGGTCGGCGAGCTCGGGCCCAGGCTGCGGTTGAGGGTGTTCTCGATGTCGAAAGTCAGGCCGTTGTGGCCGTAGTTGTAGCTGAAGTCGATCTGGGTGCCGCCGGCGGTTTCGCCGCGCACGCCCAGCACCGCGGCGCGGTCCTTGCTGACGTTGTGGATCTGCGGCAGGAAGCCGTCGGGGTAGATCGAGGGGATGTTGCGCGGGTCGCCGGCGAAGCGGAAGTAGCCGTTGGACAGCACGTCGCGTTCGCTGTAGCTGCCGAACGAATAGAAGCTCAGGTATTCGACCGGCGAGTACTCGGCGTTGTAGGAGAACGCGCCGTGGTCGATTTCCGGATCGCCGTAGCGCTGCTCGACCCGGCCCTGGAAGGGGCGGGCGCGGTTGGTCTGGTCCTGGTGGCCGCCCTGCGCGGCCAGGCGCAGCCAGCCGTTCTCGCCGAGATTGAAGCCGGCGTCGCCGGAGAGCTGGTACTGCTCGCCGTCGCCGGCGCTGTACTGGCCGTAGCGCGCGGCGATCGAGCCGTTCTGGCCCGAGCCCTTGAGCACCACGTTGACCACGCCGGCGATGGCGTCGGAACCGTACTGGGCCGAGGCGCCGTCGCGCAGCACCTCGACCCGCTCGATCGAGGCGATCGGGATCGCGTTGAGGTCCACCGGCGAGGAGCCGCGGCCCTGGCTGCCGTTGAGGTTGATCAGCGCGGTGGTGTGGCGGCGCTTGCCGTTGACCAGCACCAGCACCTGGTCCGGGGCCAGGCCGCGCAGCTGCGCCGGGCGCACCGCATCGGTACCGTCGGTGATCGCCGGACGCGGGAAGTTCAGCGAGGGCAGGGCGCGCGACAGCGCGGTCGCCAGCTCCGCCGTGCCGGTGGCCTCGAGGGTTTCGGGGGTGATGATGTCGATCGGCGCGGTCGATTCGGCGACGGTGCGGTCGGACACGCGGGTGCCGGTCACGATCACCTGGTCGAGCGTCTTGGCGTCGCTTTGCGGCGCGTCCTGCGCATAAGCCGGGACAGCGAGAGCGAGCAGCAGAGCCAGGGCCAGGGGATGGCGCGGGCCGGCGGGGGTACGGCGGACGTGCATGGCGACTCCTTGAGGGATTGACAGCGATGTCATTGCATTTAACACGCGCATAACAATCGGTCAATAAAGCCGCCAAAGTCCGACTATCGGCAATAGTCCAAAAGTGGTATCGGGCCACGAAACACATATTGGTGCCGATTCGGCGTTCCGCCCGGTCGCCGTTGCCCGATACGGCGTCGCTCATTCGGGCCCAGCGCCCCCATACGCTGGCGTCGCCACCGGGCCCGACTGTTAAGATGCCCGCGCTCAAGGTGATCGCCGGCACATTCGCCGGCGATTGAAACGGGAATCCGGTCGTCGTCTGCCTCGCAGGCGGCCAAGCCGGAGCTGCCCCCGCAACGGTAGGCGAGTAGACGTACCGCACGCAGCCACTGTGTTCCGACACGGGAAGGCGCGGTACGCGATGCCGGTTCCGCACAGGACCGGATCGGCTCGCGAGCCCGGAGACCGGCCCGGAGCGCGAACCGACAGGCGGTGGGCCGGTCTCGGGGCGAAGGCGCGCGTGCGCCGTCTCCTGGCCGTTTCCGCCTTCTGTCACGACCGATCACGGCCGCGCGGGAGAGCGCGGCCCTGGAGACCGCCTGTGACTTTGCCTTGCTGCGCCCCACGCCTGCGTCTTGCTTCCCTGTGTTTCGCCGGCGGCGTGCTCGCCGCTCCCGCGCTGGCCCTCGCCGCGCCCGCTGCGGTCGATCTCGACCAGGTCGTGGTCACCGCCACCCGCACCGCCCAGACCCAGGACGCCACCCTCGCCGCGGTGACGGTGATCGACCGCGCCGAGATCGAGCGGCGCCAGCCGACCTCGCTGCCGGACCTGTTGCGCGGCGCGCCCGGCGTGTCGCTGGCCAACAACGGCGGCGCCGGCAAGCAGACGTCGCTGTTCCTGCGCGGCACCGAATCCGACCACGTGCTGGTCTTGGTCGATGGCATCAAGCTCGGTTCGGCGACCAGCGGCGGCACCGCGCTGCAGGACATTCCGGTCGAGCAGATCGAGCGGGTCGAGATCGTGCGCGGGCCGTTCTCCAGTCTGTACGGCTCCGAAGCCCTGGGCGGGGTGATCCAGGTGTTCACCCGCCGCCCGCAGGGCGCGTTCGCGCCCAGCTTCAGCGCCGCGATCGGCAGCTACCAGACCCACCGAGCCAGCGCCGGCGTGGCCGGCAAGGGCGAGCGCGGCTGGTATTCGGTCAACGCCGCGCACGAAGACACCGACGGCATCAACGCCTGCCGCGGCAAGCCGGCGCCGCGCGGCGCCGGCTGTTTCACCCACTCGCCCGATCGCGACGGCTATCGCAACCAGTCGCTGACCGTGCAGGGCGGCTACCGTTTCGACGAACGTTGGGAGGCCGAGGCGCGCGCGTTCCGCGCCGAGGCCTACAACGAATACGACGGCAGCCAGAACAACCAGGCCGACAGCGTGCAACAGGTGCTCGGCGCCAAGCTGCGCTATCGACCCAGCGAGCGCGTCGGCTTCAGCGCCAGCGCCGGGCGCAGCGAAGATCTCAGCGAGGCCTATCGCAACGGCAAGTACTCCAGCACCTTCGAAACCCGGCGCGAGCTGGGCTCGCTGCAGGCCGACCTCGGCCTCGGGCCGGGCCTGTTGAGCCTGGGCTTCGACTGGCAGCGCGACCGGATCGACAGCAACGTCGCCTACGCCCGCGACAGCCGGATCCTGCGCGGCGCCTTCGGCCAGTGGCAGCAGGACTTCGGCGCCCACGCCGTGCAGGCCAGCCTGCGCCGCGACGAGGACAGCCAGTTCGGCGGCAAGACCACCGGCAGCGTGCTGTGGGGCTGGGACTTCAACGACGCCTGGCGGCTGACCGCGAGCTACGGCACCGCGTTCAAAGCGCCGACCTTCAACGAGCTGTACTACCCGAACTACGGCAACCGCGAGCTGGGCCCGGAAACCTCGCGCAGCGTCGAACTCGGCTTGCGCGCCGCCTGGGGCGAGCGCCGCCAGCACGTCTGGTCGCTCAACGCCTTCCAGAACAAGATCGACGATCTGATCGCCTACGACGCCTCGATCGGCCTGCCCGGCAACGTCGACAGCGCGCGCATCCGCGGCCTGGAAGCGGCGTTGGACACGCAGCTGGCGCAGTGGGACCTGCGCGCCAGCGCGACCTGGCTGGACCCGCGCAACCTCAGCCCGGGCCCCAATCGCGACAATCGGCTGCCGCGCCGCGCGCGGCACAGCGCACGCATCGACCTGGACCGGCGCGTGTCCGCGTTCTCCTTCGGCGCCAGCGTCTACGCCGCCGGCGAGCGCTACGACGACCTCGCCAACAGCCGCCGGCTGGGCGGTTACGCGCTGGCCGATCTGCGCCTGGGCTACGCCTTCCATCCGGCCTGGAGCGTGCAGCTGAGCGCCAACAACGTGTTCGACCGCCGCTACGAGACCGCCGCGTTCTACAACCAGCCCGGACGCAACTACCTGCTGAGCCTGCGCTACCGGCCCTCCCGCTGAGAACCAGCGCCACCGCCGGCGCTCGCCGGCCCCACCGAGATCCGCCGATGAACCCATCGTCCCGCCCGATCGCCGCCCATGCCCACGCCGTAGCGCCTGCGGCTGCGGCCGCCTGGTCCGCGCCGGTCCGCGCCGCGGTGGCCGGCGCCTTGCTGGTGTTGATGCTCGGCACCCGCTTCCACCATCTGGGCAGCCTGCTGCACCTGCCGGACGCGTCGATGGCGGTGTTCTTCCTCGGCGGTCTTTGGCTGCGCCGGCACGCGGGCTTCGTGGCTTACCTGGGCATGGCGGTGGCGGTCGATTACCTCGCCATCACCTCGCGCGGGCTGGGCTTCTTCCAGCACTACTGCGTGACCCCGTCCTATGCCTTCCTGCTGCTCGCCTATGCCGCGCTGTGGTACGGCGGGCGCTGGATCGCGCCGCGGCTGGCGCCGCAATGGCGCGCGCTGGCGACGGTGTTCGCGGTCGCCGCGCTCGCCGCCGCGGTCTCGTTCCTGATCTCCAACGGCGCGTTCTACTGGTTCGGCGGGCGCTACGCCGATCCCAACTTCGCCGAGTACACCAGCCGGCTGTGGCGCTGGGGTCCGCTGTTCGTGCGCACCACGCTGGGCTACATCGCCGTCGCCCTGGGTTTCTACGCGGTGATAGCCCATCACCTGGGCCAGCTCGCCATCGCCCAGCGTCGCGGCTGAGTCCGCCGCGAGCCGCGCCGCCATCCATCCGTTCCGTCACCGGAGTCCGAGCATGTCCACGACCCACGAACACACCGCTTCCGCCCCCTTGCCGTTGCGTTCGCGCGCCGCCCAGATCGGCGTCGGCCTGGCCCTGGCGGTGCTGATGATCTGCACCCGCGGCCAGCATTTCGCCAGCGTCGACGCGCTGCCCAGCGCGTCCTGGGCGGTGTTCTTCCTCGCCGGCGCCTTGCTGCGCCCGGGTTGGAGCTTTCCGGCGCTGTTCCTGCTGTCCTCGGCGCTGGACCTGGGCAGCCTGGCGCAGGGGCGGATTACCGACTGGTGCCTGTCGCCGGCGTACTGGGCGCTGGCCTTCGCCTACGGCGCGCTGTGGTTCGGCGGCCGGATCTATGCGCGAGCGCATCGCGACGCCTGGAGCGCGGTGCCGCGCCTGGCGCTGGTGCTGCTGGCGACCTCGGTGGCGGCGTACCTTATTTCCAAGGGCGGCTTCTACTTCCTGTCGGGCCGCTATCCCGACGCCAGCCTGGCCGGTTTCCTCGAGCGCGTGCCGCAGTACTACCCGCGCAGCCTCGGCACCCTGGCCGGCTATGTCGGCGCCGGTTTCGCCGTGTACGCGCTGGTCCGGCTGGCCGGCCAGCGTCAGCGGGTCGGAGCGGCGGCATGAGCGCGCACGGGCCTGCCGACCAGGCCGCGCAATCGCGCGCCGGCTATGCCGCGACCACCGAGGAGCGCCATCGCGAGCGCATGCAGCGCAAGAAGGAACTGATCGACCGCAAGATCGCCCGCGCCACGGTCGAGCGCGGCGTGCTGGTGGTCAACACCGGCAACGGCAAGGGCAAGAGCTCGTCCGGCTTCGGCATGCTGGCGCGCTCGCTCGGCCACGGCCTGCGCTGCGGCGTGGTGCAGTTCATCAAAGGCAGTTTCTCGACCGGCGAAGAAGCGTTCTTCCGCAAGTTCGAGGAACTGGACTATCACGTGATGGGCGAGGGCTTCACCTGGGAGACCCAGGACAAGCAGCGCGACATCGCCGCCGCGCAGGCGGCCTGGGCGGTGGCGGCGCGGATGTTGGCCGACCCGGATTACGACTTCGTCCTGCTCGACGAACTCAATATCGCCCTGGCGCATCGCTACATCGCCCTCGACGACGTGCTCGCCGCGACCGCGGCCCGGCCCGAACGCCAGCATGTGGTGATCACCGGCCGCGGCGCGCCCGACGCGCTGGTCGAGGCCGCCGACACGGTCACCGAGATGCGCATGGTCAAGCATGCGTTCAAGGCGGGGATCAAGGCGCAGAAGGGGATTGAGCTGTGAGCTCGACGGGACTCGGGACTCGGGACTCGGGACTCGCCAAGCCCGAGACCGTCGGCTGTCCCGCTTCTGCGAGTCCCGAGTCCCGAGTCCCGAATCCCGCCTCCTGCCCGGCGCTGCTGGTTTCCGCCCCCGCCTCCGGCCAGGGCAAGACCAGCGTCACCGCGGCGATCGCGCGTTGGCACGCGCGGCAGGGGCGGCGCGTGCGGGTGTTCAAGACCGGCCCGGATTTCCTCGATCCGATGGTGCTCGAGCGCGCCAGCGGGCAGCCGGTCTACCAACTCGATCTGTGGATGTGCGGCGAGGCCGAGGTGCGCGCGCGCCTGCATCGGGCGGCCGGCGAGGCCGATCTGATCCTGATCGAAGGGGTGATGGGCTTGTTCGACGGCAAGCCGTCCAGCGCCGACCTGGCGGTCGCGCTCGGCGTGCCGGTGCTGGCGGCGATCGACGGCTCGTCGATGGCGCAGACCTTCGGTGCGCTCGCCGCCGGCCTGGCGCGTTACCGCGACGACGTGCGCGTGTACGGCGTCGCCGCCAACCGGATCGGCAGCGAGTATCACGCGCGGCTGTTGCGCGAGAGCCTGCCGGAGTCGCTGCGCTGGCTCGGCGCCTTGCCGCGCGATCCGGCGATGGCCTTGCCGGAACGGCACCTGGGCCTGGTGGCCGCGGGCGAACTCGGCGATCTGGATGCGCGCCTGGACGCGCTCGCCGATGCCTGGGGCCGACACGCCGACGCCGAGCTGCCGCCGCCGGTCGAGTTCGCCGCGAGCGCGCCGCCGCCGGTGCCGCCGGCGCTGCGCGGCAAGACCATCGCGATCGCCCGCGATGCCGCGTTCTGCTTCCTGTATCCGGCCAACCTCGACCTGCTGCGCGAAGCCGGCGCCGAACTGGCGTTCTTTTCGCCGCTGGCGGGCGATGCGCTGCCGTCCTGCGACGCGGTGTGGCTGCCGGGCGGGTACCCGGAGCTGCATTTGCCGGCTTTGTCGGCGCGCACCGACCTGGGCGCGGAGCTGCGCGCGCGCCGCGACGCCGGCACGCCGATCCTGGCCGAATGCGGCGGCCTGCTGTACGCGCTGGACCGGCTCAGCGACCGCGACGGCGCCCAGGGCGAGATGGCCGGCCTGCTGCCGGGCCACGCGGCGTTGCAGCCGAAGCTGGCCGCACTGGGGCTGCAGTCGGTCGCGCTGCCCGAGGGCGAACTGCGCGGCCACACCTTCCATTACGCGCGCGCCGAAATCGCCGCCGCGCCGATCGCGCATTCGCACAACCCCAACGGCGGCCCCAGCCGCGAGGCGCTGTACCGCGACCGCCGGCTCAACGCCAGCTTCGTGCACTTCTATTTCCCTTCCAATCCCGACGCGGCGGTGCGTCTGTTCTTGCCATGAATGCCCTGCCATGAGCCTGCCGTCATGAGCGCCGCGTTGCTGGTGCTGACCCTGTTCGCCGGGGTGATGCTCGACGCCGCGCTCGGCGAACCGCGACGCGCGCATCCGCTGGTCGGTTTCGGCCGGCTGGCGCGGGCGATCGAAACCCAGGCGCACGCCGACGGGCGCCTGCGCGGCGTGCTGGCCTGGGCGCTGGCGGTGGTTCCCATCGTCGCGGCGACGGCTTACGTGCAACTGGCGCTGGCCGCGTGGTCGGCCTGGGCCCAGGTGCTGTTCGGCGCGGTCGCGCTGTATCTGTGCATCGGCTTGCGCAGCCTCGACGAACACGCGATACCGGTGGCCTGCGCCCTGCGCGACGGCGACCTGGAGGCGGCGCGGACCGCGGTGTCGCGCATCGTCAGCCGCGACACCGCCGCGCTGGATGCCGAGCGCGTGGCCGCGGCGGCGACCGAGTCGGTGCTGGAAAACGGCAACGACGCGGTGTTCGGCGCGCTGTTCTGGTTCGTCTTGCTCGGCCCGGCCGGCGCGGTCGGCTATCGCCTGGCCAATACCCTGGATGCGATGTGGGGCTATCGCACCCCGCGCTACGAACGCTTCGGCTGGGCCGCGGCGCGCATCGACGACGCGCTGAATTGGCTGCCGGCGCGGTTGACCGCGATCACCTATGCCGCGCTCGGCGACACCGCCGCGGCGTGGCGCTGCTGGCGCACGCAGGCGCCGCACTGGGACAGCCCCAACGCCGGCCCGGTGATGGCCGCAGGTGCCGGCGCCCTGCGTGTGCGCCTGGGCGGCGCCGCGCCGTATCACGGCGTGTGGGAAGCGCGGCCATCGCTGGGCGAAGGCGAGCCGCCGGATGCGGGCTCGGTCGAACGCGCGCAGCGCCTGGTCGGGCGCGGCGTGTTGCTGTGGCTGGCGGCGATCGCGTTCGGCGCATGGGCCTGGCGCGCGCTGTGACGCGCCGCGTCGGCCGCGCGGCGCGAGCTTCGCGCCATACTGCGCTGTGCAGTTGCGGCGCCTTGAGCGCTCGCCTAAGCTCGCGCCGTCCACAGGGTTCGCCGCGCAAGCCATCGCGCGGCATCGGCCGCAAGGCCGAAGGGAAGTCCGGTGACGCCGGCGCCGCGATGCGGCCCGGCCATTCCGGCGCAGCCCCCGCTGCTGTAAGCCTGACGAATCCGCCCACATGCCACTGGTCGTCGCGACCGGGAAGGCCGGCGGAGGAGGTCGAAGGCGAGCCAGAAGACCGACCCTGCGGCGATCAGTCGAACATGCGCTCCGGGGTGCGGGCGCGGGACTGGAGTCGAATCCCGATCGCGTCGCGTCCGGCCCCGGCCGCTGCGTACGCGTCCGGCCCCGGCCGCTGCGTACGCGCGCGGGCCGGGTTCGTGCGTGGACGCGTCGCGGCACAGCGGCGCGCCGGCGCCGGCCGCTCCGGATCTGCAGGCATCCCGTGCGCCAGCACCGGAGACCGCCCGCTTGTCCGTCCGAACTTCCCGCCGCGGTACCCGCCGCTTCAGCCGCCATGCTCCCGCGTTGCGCCGCCTCGGCCTGGCCCTGGCCGGTCTGGCGTTCGCGAAGGCCGCCTGCGCCGACGAATCCACCACCCTCGACGCGGTGCAGGTGCGCGCGCAGTCGCCGCTGGAGCGCGTCGCCGAGGCCGGCAGCCGGCTCGGCTTGAGCCTGCGCGAGTTGCCGGCCGCGGTCGAGATTCTCGACGGCGAAACATTGCGCGAGCGCGGCGACGATACCCCGCAACGCGCGCTGGCGCGCGCCGCCGGGGTGGTGCCGATGGGCGCGCCCGGCAACGGAAATTCTTCGTTGAGCCTGCGCGGCTTCTCCGGCCACGGTTCGGTGGCGCAGGTCTACGACGGCACTCGGGTGTTCGTCGCCTCCGGCACGCTGAGCTTTCCCGGCGACACCTGGCAGCTCGATCGGATCGAAGTGTTGCGCGGCCCGGCCTCGGTGCTGTTCGGCGACAGCAGCGTCGGCGGCGTGGTGCACTACGTGCCGCGCGCCCTGCAAAGCGCGCCGCGGCGCGAGGCGATGCTGGCGGTGTCGAGCTGGGACGGCTACCGCTTCGGCCTCGGCGCGGGACAGGGCGTGGGCGAGCGCGTGCGCTGGCGCGCCGACCTGACCGGCGCCGGCGGCAACGGCGAGATCGACCGCGCCGGCTACGAACGCTACGGCTTCTCCGGCGCCCTGGCCTGGGACCTGAGCCCGCGCCTGACCGCGACGCTGAAGTACGACGCCGGCCGCCGCCACGATCCGCGCTACTTCGGCACGCCGCTGGCCGACGGCCGTCTCGACCGTCGCCTGCGCGAGCGCAACTACGACGTCGCCGACAGCCATATCCGCTACGACGATGGCCTGACGCGGTTGCGCTTGGACTACGCCCTCGGCGACCGCGCCCAACTGGTCGCCGAGACCTATCGCGTGGCGATCGACCGGCGCTGGCGCAATGCCGAAAGCTACGCCTTCGATCCGCGCAAGAACCTGGTCGTGCGCAGCGACTTCATCGAAATCGGCCACGACCAGGAGCAATGGGGCCAGCGTTTCGACCTGCTCGTCGCGGGCGAGCTGTGGGGGCGCGCGCAGCGCCTGAACCTGGGCGTGGAAGGCGCTCGGGTGCGATTCACCCACAGCAACAACGGTCCCTACGGCGGCCGCGACACGGTGCCGGCGTTCGATTTCGTCCCGGGCGGCTTCGTCAACCTCGCCGGAACGCAGCCGCGTTTCGGCACCATCACCCGCCAGCGCGCGCTGTACCTGGAACACAGCATCGAGCTGTGGCCGCGCTGGACCCTGGTCGGCGGCCTGCGCCGCGAGCGCATCGAGCTGCAGCGCAAGGAGCTGCCGACCGGTACCGGCTTCGGCGCGCGGTTCGACTTCACCGCCTGGCGCCTGGGCGCGGTGTTCGCGCTCGACCAGCGCACCTCGCTGTACGCGCAGACCAGCAAGGGCATCGATCCGATTTCCGGCCTGGTGACCCTGCCGCTGGCGCAGAAGGACTGGTCGCTGACCCCGGCGCGGCAGGTCGAGCTGGGCCTGAAGCAGAGTTTCGCCGGCGGCCGCGGCGACTGGACGCTGGCCGCGTACCGGATCGAGAAGCGCAACCTGCTCAGCCGCGACGAAGCGGACCCGAACCGGGTCCAGCAGATCGGCCAGCGCAGCTCGCGCGGGCTGGAGCTCGGCCTGGGCTATGCCTTGTCGCCGCGCTGGCGGATCGACGCCAATGCCGCGGTGCTGGACGCGCGGTTCGACGATTTCAGCGAGGTCGTCGCCGGCGGTCTGGTCTCGCGCGACGGCCGGACTCCGGCGAACACCCCGGAGCGGATATTCAACCTGTGGCTGGGCTTCGATCCGGTCGAGGCGTGGAGCGCCTCGCTGGGCCTGCGCCGGGTCGGACATCGCTACAACGACAACGCCAACAGCTCGCGCATCGACGGCTATACCGTCGCCGACGCGCAGCTGTCCTGGCGTCCGCGCGTCGGCAGTCGATTGACTTTGCGTGCGCGCAACCTCGGCGACGCGCTGTACGTCGGCTCCGGCCGCTCGCAGGCCCTGCTCGGCCCGGGACGCGAGTTCGAGCTGGAATGGGCGCAGCGTTTTTGAACGCATTCAAGCGCCAGTTGCAGTGGTGGCATCGCTGGCTGGGCGTGTTCCTGGCGCTGCCGGTGTTGCTGTGGTTCGCGTCCGGCGCGGTGTTGCTGTTCGTGCCGTTCCCGCGCCTGAGCGAAGCCGAGGCGCGGGCCGGGCGTGCGGAGCTGGCGTTGGCGACGGTGCGCATCGATGCGCGACAGGCGGCGCAGGCGGCCGGGCTGGACGGCCCGCCGCAGCGCGCGCGGCTGGGCATGCTCGGCGCACGGCCGGTATGGCGGCTGCGCGATCGCGACGAGCGCTGGCACCTGGTCGGCGCCGACGACGGCCGCGTGCTGCCCGCGCTCGACGCCTCGGCCGCGGCGGCGGTGGCGCGCGATTTCCAGCGCCGGCGCGGCGAGGCGGCCGCGACGCCGCGTTACCTCGGCCGGTTGGAGCGCGATCAGTGGACCCTCAACGGCCTGTCCGGCCTGCGTCCGCCCTTGCACAAGCTGCGTTTCGCCGATGCGCGGGCGACCGAGTTGTACGTCTCGGCGATCACCGGCGAGGTGGTGCGCGACAGCACCCGCAGCGAGCGCGGCTGGAACTGGGTCGGGGCGATCGTGCATTGGATTTATCCGACCGCCTTGCGCGCGCAACCGGCGCTGTGGCGGCAAGTGGTGATGTGGCTGTCGGGTGCGGCTTTGCTCGCCGCGCTGGCCGGCGTCGCGATCGGCGCCTGGCGCAGCGTCGACGTCTGGCGGCGCGTGCGCCGGATCACTCAGTATCGCGGCGTGTACGCCTGGCACCACTGGCTCGGCTGGGGCGGCGGGTTGCTGATGCTGAGCTGGCTGTTCAGCGGCTGGATGTCGATGGGACCGCTGCGCGCGCCGCCGAACCCGGCGCTGGAACGTTGGCGCGAGGCCTATGCCGCGCCGCCGCCGGCATGGCCGGCGCGGTGGAGCGCGCGCGTGCCGGCGGGCCCGGGCTGGCTCGAAGCCGAATTGCTGTGGTTGGCCGGCGAACCCTGGTACCGGCTGGAGTCGCGCGAGGGCGCGTCGGCCTGGGCACCGGCGCTGGCCGATGCTGCGCAGGCGCCGGATCTGGGCGCCGCGCTGCGCCGCGCCGAAGCCGCCAGCGGGGTGAAGATCGCGGCGCGGCGGGAACTGCGCGCCTACGACGCCTACTACCTGCACGCGGCGCATCGCGATCCGCCGCCGCTGCCGGTCTGGCGCCTGCGTTTGGCCGATCCGGCCGCGAGTTGGGTGCAGATCGCGCCGGCGCGCGGCGAGATCGTCGCCAGCAGCGACCGCCGCAGCCGCATCGAACGCTGGCTCTACCACGGCCTGCACAGCTGGGACCTGCCGTGGCTGCTGCAACGTCCGCGCCTGCGCCTGGGCCTGTTGCTGGGCGGCCTGGCGATCGGCGCGGCCTTGGCGGTCACCGCGATCCTGGTCGCCTGCAAGCGCCTGCGGGCGATCGCCCTGGCGCGCGCCGCACGGACGCGGCGGGCGCGTCGGTATCCTGAGCCCCGCTTTTCCATCGGCCGCTGCGCTGGCTCGCGCGGCGGCCCCGATCCGGAGTCGACCCATGCTTGAACACGGCGGACGCTTGCTGCGGGCGGCGCAACGCTACGGCATCGCGCCGGAGCGCTGGCTCGATCTGTCGACCGGAATCAGCCCGTTCGCGTGGCCGGTGCCGGCGGTCCCGGCGCGCGCCTGGCAGCGCCTGCCCGAAGACGACGACGGTCTGGTCGAGATCGCTTGCGCCTACTACGGCGCGCCCGCGCTGTGGCCGGTGGCCGGTTCGCAGGCGGCGATCCAGGCCTTGCCGGAGTTGCGCGCGCCGGCGCGGGTCGGGGTGCTCGCGCCCGGCTACGCCGAGCATGCGCACGCCTGGCGGCGCTGCGGCCACGCGGTGCAGTCCCTGCCGGCGGCCGAACTGTTGCGCCGCGCGGACGAGTTCGACGTGCTGGTGCTGATCCATCCGAACAATCCTGGCGGCGACCGCTTCGAGCGCGAGGCGTTGTTGCAGGCGCAGGCGTCGTTGGCCGCGCGCGGCGGCTGGCTGGTGGTCGACGAGGCGTTCATGGATGCGACCCCCGAGCACAGCCTGTGCGCCGACAGCGCACGCGAGGGGCTGATCGTGCTGCGGTCGGTAGGCAAGTTCTTCGGCCTGGCCGGGGCCCGCGCCGGCTTCGTCTGCGCCGCGCCGGCGCTGCTGCAGGCGCTGCGCGAACGGCTGGGCCCGTGGACCCTGACCGGCCCGGCCCGGCACGTGTTGCGCGCAGCGCTGGCCGACCGCGATTGGCAGGCGACGCAGCGTGAGCGCCTGCTCGCGCAAGGCGCGCGTCTGGCCGCGCTGCTCAGTGCGCACGATTTGGCGCCGAGCGGCGGCTGCGCGTTCTTCCAATGGCGCCGCTGCGACGAGGCGGCGGCGCTGCACCAGGCCCTGGCCCGGCGCGGCGTGCTGACCCGCTTGTTCGAGCAACCGCCGAGCCTGCGCTTCGGCCTGCCCGGGGACCAGGCCGAATGGAGCCGGCTCGACGCGGCGCTGGCCGCCGCGGTGGAGGAGATAGCAACGATGGAGACGCAGCGTTGAGCGCGCGCGTGCTGATGGTGCAGGGCTGCACCTCCGATGCCGGCAAGAGCGCCCTGGTCACCGCGCTGTGCCGCTGGCTGCACCGGCGCGGCGTGGCGGTGGCGCCGTTCAAGCCGCAGAACATGGCGCTGAATTCCGCGGTCGCCGCCGACGGCGGCGAGATCGGCCGGGCCCAGGCGGTGCAGGCGCAAGCCGCCGGGCTGGCGCCGCACACCGACTTCAACCCGATCCTGCTCAAGCCCAACAGCGACACCGGCGCGCAGGTGATCGTGCACGGCCGCGCGGTGGCCAACCTGGACGCGCGCGCCTATCACGACTACAAGCGCACCGCGATGGCCGCGGTGCTGGCCTCGCACGCGCGCCTGTGCGAACGCTACCGGGCGGTGGTGGTCGAAGGCGCCGGCAGCCCGGCCGAGATCAACCTGCGCGACCGCGACATCGCCAACATGGGCTATGCCGAGGCGGTCGACTGCCCGGTCGTGCTGATCGCCGACATCGACCGCGGCGGCGTGTTCGCGCATCTGGTCGGCACCCTGGCCCTGCTGTCGGATAGCGAACGCGCGCGGGTGATTGGCTTCGTGATCAACCGGTTCCGCGGCGACATCGCCCTGCTGCAACCCGGACTGGACTGGCTGGAGCGCGAGACCGGCAAGCCGGTGCTCGGCGTGCTGCCCTATCTGCACGGGCTGCACCTGGAGGCCGAAGACGCCTTGCCGCGCGAATCGGCGGCCAAGGCCGGCGCGCGCCTGCGCGTGGTCGTGCCGGCGCTGCCGCGGATCAGCAACCACAACGATTTCGATGCGCTGCGCGCGCACCCGCAGGTCGAGTGCCGCTTCGTCGGCCCCGGCGAGACGGCGCCGGCCTGCGATCTGATCGTGCTGCCGGGGTCGAAATCGACCCGCGCCGACCTGGACTGGCTGCGCCGCCACGGCTGGGCCGAGGCGATCGCACGCCATCTGCGCTACGGCGGGCGGGTGATCGGCATTTGCGGCGGGCTGCAGATGCTCGGCCGCGCGGTGCACGATCCGCACGGCATCGAGGGCGAACCTGGCTCGAGCGCGGGATTGGGCTGGCTGGAGCTGGAGACCACGCTGGAGCCGCACAAGCAACTGCGCAACGTGCAGGGACGGTTCGCGTTCGACGACGAATCGGCGACTGTCGCCGGCTACGAAATCCATTGCGGGATCAGCCACGGCCTCGCGCTGCAGCGGCCCGCGCTGCGTTTGGACGACGGCCGCGACGACGGCGCGCTGTCCGCCGACGGGCAGGTGCTGGGCACCTATCTGCACGGTCTGTTCGATGCGCCGCAGGCGCTGGCCGCGCTGCTGCGCTGGGCCGGTCTGGAACAGGCGCAGCCGCTGGACTTGGCCGCCTTGCGCGAAGCCGGCATCGAGCGGCTCGCCGACGCGGTCGAGGCGCACCTGGACACCGCGCGCCTGGCGCAATGCTTCGGACTGGAGGAACCCGCATGCACAGCCTGATCCTCGGCGGCGCGCGCTCGGGCAAGAGCGCGCTGGCCGAACGCATCGCCGGCGAGCATGCCGAGGTGGTCTACATCGCCACCGGTCAGGCCGGCGATGCGGAAATGGCCGAACGCATCGCCCATCACCGCGCGCGCCGGCCGGCGCACTGGCGCTGTATCGAAGAGCCGATCGCCCTGGCCGCGGCCTTGCGCGCGCATGCCGCGCCGCAGCGCTGCGTGCTGGTCGACTGCCTGACCCTGTGGCTGAGCAATCTGTTGTTCGGCGCCGAACCGGCCGCGTTCGCGCGCGAACGCGCCGACCTGCTGGCGACCCTGCCGTCGCTGCCGGGCCGGGTGCTGCTGGTCGGCAACGAGGTCGGGCTCGGGGTGGTGCCGATGGGCGAGATCAGCCGCCGCTATGTCGACGAAGCCGGGCGGCTGCACCAGGCGCTGGGCGCGTTGTGCCCGCAGGTGCTGTTCGTCGCCGCGGGCCTGCCTCTGGTTTTGAAAGGCGCGCCGCCCGCGCTGGGCGGGACGGGCGCGATAGTAGGAGTCGCACAATGAACGACGATGCATCTTGGTGGCGGCGCGCGTGCGCGCAGCCGCAGGCCGAGGTCCAGGCGCAGGCGCAGGCGCGTCAGGGCCAACTGACCAAACCGCCCGGTTCGCTGGGCCGGCTGGAGGACCTGGCGATCCGCCTGGCCGGCCTGCAAGGCACGCCGACGCCGACCGTCGATCGGGTCTGGATTTCGGTGTTCGCCGCCGACCACGGCGTCGCCGCCGAGGGCGTATCGGCGTTTCCGCAAGCGGTGACCGGCGAAATGCTGCGCAACTTCGCCGGCGGCGGCGCGGCGATCGCGGTGCTGGCGCGCAGCCTCGGCGCGCACCTGGACGTGGTCGACCTGGGGACGGTCAACGACCCCGGCCCGATCGCCGGTGTGCGGCGCATCCGGATCGCGCCGTCCAGCGCCAACTTCTGCCAGGAGCCGGCGATGTCTCCGGCGCAGTGGCACGCGGCGCTGGCGGCCGGCGCCGACAGCGTGCGCCGGGCGCGCGAACACGGCGCGCAGCTGTTCGTCGGCGGCGAGATGGGCATCGCCAACACCACCGCGGCGGCGGCCCTGGCTTGCGCGCTGCTGGGGCGCGCGCCGGCGGAACTGGCCGGCGCCGGCACCGGCCTGGACGCGGCCGGGATCGAACACAAGATCGTAGTGATCGAACGCGCGCTGGCCCTGCATGCGTCGGCCGGCCCGGGCGATGCGGCGCAGGTCGCGGCCGAGCGGCTGCGCCGTCTCGGCGGCTTCGAGATCGCGGCGCTGGCCGGCGCCTACCTCGCCGCGGCCCAGGCCGGCCTGGCGGTGCTGGTCGACGGTTTCATCGCCAGCGTCGCCGCGCTGGCCGCGCGCGCGCTCAATCCGGGCTGCGAGCCCTGGCTGCTGTATGCGCACCGTTCGCAGGAGCGCGGCCACGCCGCGGTGTTGGACGCGATGCGGGCGCAACCCTTGCTCGACCTGGGCATGCGCCTGGGCGAAGCCAGCGGCGCGGCGGTCGCGGTGCCGTTGCTGCGCCTGTCCTGTGCGCTGCATGGCGAAATGGCGACTTTTCTACAAGCCGGCGTCTCCACCGGTCACGCGGAGCGGGCATGATGGGGGCTCCCACCGCTCGACGCGCACACGGAACGGAGCCGAAGCGATGACGCTTGCCCAGATCGACCTGCTGCGCCATGGCGACACCGGCCATCGCAGCTACCGCGGACAGCTCGACGACAGCCTGTTGGAGCTGGGCTGGCGGCAGATGCGCGATGCGGTGCGCGGGCGCGAATGGGATGCGGTGGTCAGCTCGCCCCTGCAACGTTGCGCCGCGTTCGCGCGCGACCTGTCGCAGTCGCGCGGGCTGCCGTTGAGCGTGGAACCGCGCCTGGTCGAGTACCACTTCGGCGACTGGCAGGGCCGCTCGGTCGACGCCATCGCCGCCGATCAGGGCGAGGCGCTGGCGCAGTTCTGGGCCGACCCGGTCGCCTACCCGCCGCCGGGCGCGGAAACCTTCGAAGTCTTCACCGCTCGGCTGGTCGCGGCGACCCACGACCTGGCCCAGCAGCATGCCGGCCGACGCGTGCTGGTGATCACCCACGGCGGGGTGATCCGCCTGCTGCGTTGCCTGGCCGCCGGGCGCCGTTACAGCGATATGCTGGCGATCGACGTCGGCCACGCCTCGCTGCACCCGTTGCCGTGGCCGCCGCCGGCATCGGCCAGCGCGCCGCTCGGCGCCGGCCATCCGCTCCATCGCGCCGAGCGCAGCGAACGCCTCGAAGCGGACCCGGTCGGCGGTTGATGCGCGCGCTGCTGGCGGCGATCGGGTTCCTGACCCGGATTCCGGTGCCGGCGCGGGTGTTCGAGGATCCGCAGGCGCAGACGCGCTCGCTGGCCTGGTACCCGGCCGCGGGATTGGCGATCGGTGCGCTGCTGTGCGCACTGGCCTGGGCCTTGCAGACCCGGCCGCCGCTGTTGTCGGCGGCGTTGCTGCTGACGGCCTGGGTCGGCCTGACCGGAGCCCTGCACCTGGACGGCCTGGCCGACAGCGCCGATGGCTGGGTCGGCGGCATGGGCGCGACCGCGCAGGAACGGCGCGAGCGCACCCTGGCGATCATGAAGGATCCGCGCAGCGGCCCGGTCGGCGTGGTCGCGGTGGTGCTGGTCCTGGTGCTGAAATTCGCCGCGCTGGCCAGCCTGCCGGCGCCGGCCTGGGCGGCGCTGCTGCTGGCGCCGGTGCTGGCGCGCGCGGCCCTGACCCTGGCGTTTCTGAGCACGCCCTATGTGCGCAGCGGCGGGCTCGGCCAGTCCCTGGTCGCCGCGCCGCGCGCGGCCTGCATCGCCGCATTGCTGATCAGCGCCGCGGCCTGCGCCCTGGCGGGTTGGCGCGGTGCGCTGGCGCTGGGCCTGGCTTGGCTGGTGTTCGCGCTGTGGCGCCGGGCCTGGCGCGAGCGCCTGCAGGGCATGACCGGCGATTGCTGCGGCGCCCTGGCCGAAGCGGTGGAGGCCGCCGTGCTGGTGGGGTTCGCGGCCAGCGTCTGAGCCGCGGCGGGGCGCGAAAGCGCAAGATCGGAACCGCCGGCGGCGCCGGCGCGGGCCATCCTGGCCGCATCCCGCCCGACCTCCCCGAGGACACTGCGATGGCCCCCGTCAACGAAGCCGCACGTCCCGCGCTCAAAGCCGGCACCCGCGACGCGCACCAGCGCCGCATCGAGCGCGCGGTCGCCCTGATCGAACGCGCCATCGCCCAGGGCGAAGAGCCGCCCGAGCTGGGCCGACTGGCCGAAGCGGCGGCGTTCTCGCCGTTCCACTTCCACCGCGTGTACCGCGCCATGACCGGCGAGACCACCGGCCAGACCGTAGCCCGGCTGCGCCTGCTGCAGGGGCTGCGCCTGCTCGCCAGCGAACAGCGCAGCGTCACCGACGCCGCGCTCGCGGTCGGCTACCAGAGCGCGCAGGCCTTCACCCGCGCGTTGCGCCAGAGCCTGGGCAGCGCGCCCAGCGAACTGCGCGCCGAGCCGCAGCGGCTATGGCGCGAGATCGACCGGCTGGCGCAACCGCCGCAGCCGGAGCAGGGCGAGGACGCGCCGCCGCTGCGGGTCGAAGTGGTCAGCATCGATCCGTTCCAGGTCGTGGCGCTGCGGGTGCAAGGCGGCTACCAGGCCAAGCACGCCGGTTACGAGCGCCTGTTCGGCTGGGCCGGCGAGCACGGTCTGCTCGACCGGCTGCAGGGTCTGTACGGCGTGGCCGTGGACGACCGTCGCGACGTGGCCGAGCCGCAATGCCGCTTCGACTGCATGCTGGCGCTGGGCGCGGACCTGGACTTGGCGGGCGCACCGGGCTTGCGCCTGCTGCGGCTGGGCGGCGGGCGCTACGCACGGGTGCGCCATGTCGGCGCCTTCGACGGCCTGGAAGCGCTGACCGATGCGCTGCTCGCGCGCTGGCTGCCGGCCAGCGGCGAGCGCATCGGCGATGCGCCGCTCTACCACGATTACCTGGACGACCCCGATCAGGTGCCGCAGGCCTTGCTGCGCACCGACGTCTACCTGCCGCTGCAAGCCTGAGCCGCGGCTTGCGAGCGCAAGAAATCCCACGGGACGCCGCTTCTGCAGAAGCTACGGGCATCCCGTCGACGGAGCTACGCCCCCGCCGCCTCCAGCCGCGCTTCCAGTTCGGCGAGCTTCGCTTCCAGCGCTTCGATCCGTTCGACCAGGGCCGACCGCGCCTCGGCCGAGCCGCCGCCGTCGCCATGCCCGGCGTCGTGGGCGCTGCCGTGCCAGACCGGTTCGCCGCTGAGCAGATGGCCGTAGCGGTCTTCGCGCTGGCCGCTCTGCCGCCCCAGCATCCGCACCAGCGGCGGGCTGTGCTGGGCCAGGCGCTCCAGCGCGTACTGCACGTCGCCGACCGAATCGAACTTGGCCAGGCGCTCGCTACGCGACAACAGCTCGTAAGCGGTCTGCGGGCCGCGCAGCATCAGCAGGGCGACCAGCGCCGCCTGCGGACGGGTCAGGTCCAGCACCGCCGCGGCGCGGTGGGAATAACGCTCGGCGCGCGCGGTGTGCTGCGACTTGACCCAGCCGCGCGGTTCCAGCCGGCGCAGGGCGTTGGCGATCTCGCCCTGCTCCAACTGCATCGTCGGCTCGCGCGCGGTCTTCTGATTGCAGGCGGCGACGATGGCGTTGAGGGTCAGCGGGTAGACGTCGGGCGTGGTCGCCTCTTTCTCGATCAGGCAGGCGACGATCCGCGCCTCGACCGCGCTGAGCTGCGGCGCGGCGGATTCGGAAGCGTCCTGGGGCGGGGTCGGGTCGGTGGCTTCGCTCATGACGGTATCGCAGCAGATCGTGGGAAAGAGTCGTGGACGCGGGCTCAGGTCAGCGCGGTCGACGGCGGCAGATGGCGGCCGCCACGATACACCGGCGCGGCCATGACCATTTCCGCCAGGCTGTGGGCCAGCTCGCGCTCGGCCATCACCGCACCGTCGGCGCCGTGTTCGAGCAGGTGCCGGACCTCGTTGTCGCTGTGCGCGCGGGCGACGATGCTCAGTCCCGGGTTGATCTCGCGCAGCTTGGCGATGATCTCGCCGGCCTCCAGCGCCTGCGGGATCGCCAGCATCACCGTGGTCGCGCGCTCCGGCACCGCTTCGCGCAGCACCCGCTCGTTGACCGCGTTGCCGAGGATCGCCGGCAAGCCGGCGGCGCGCGCCTTGGCGATCAGGCTGTCTTCGCCGTCGATCACCACCAGCGGCACGCCGCGGTCGGTCAGCAGCCGCGCCAGTTCGCTGCCGACCCGGCCGTAGCCGATCAGGATCACGTGCCGGTCGATGTCGGCCGGCACCGGCGGCACCACCGGGTCGGTCTTGGCTTCCTGCAGCGCCGCGGCTTCGCGTGCCTGCTTGCGGTCCAGCCAGGCGAACAGCAGCGGATTGACGATGATCGACAGCAGCGCGCCGGCCAGGATCAGGTCCTGGCCTTCCTTGGGCAGGATCTCCAGGTCCAGGCCGAGGGTGGCGAGGATGAAGGAGAACTCGCCGATCTGGGCCAGGCTGGCGGAAATCATCAGCGCGGTGGTGTGCGGCTTGCCGAACGCGCGCACGATGGCGTACGCGGCCACCGACTTGCCGAGCACGATGATCGCGAACACCGCCAGCACTTCCAGCGGCTCCTGGATCAGGATCATCGGGTTGAACAGCATGCCGACCGAGACGAAGAACAGCACCGCGAAGGCGTCGCGCAGCGGCAGGGTCTCGTTGGCGGCCTGATGGCTGAATTCGGATTCGTTGAGCATCATCCCGGCGAAGAACGCGCCGAGCGCGAACGACACCCCGAACAATTCGGCCGAACCGAACGCCACGCCCAGGGCGATGGCCAGCACGCACAGGGTGAACAGTTCGCGCGAACCGGTGCCGGCGACGCGCTCGAGGATCCACGGGATCACCCGCCGGCCGACGATCAGCATCACCGCGATGAAGGCGCCGACCTTGGCCAGGGTGGTGAACAACTGCGACCAGATCTGCGCGCCGTCGGTGGCCTCGCCCTTGAGCAGGCCCGACAGCGCCGGCAGCAGCACCAGGGCCAGCACCATCGCCAGGTCCTCGACGATCAGCCAGCCGACCGCGATCCGGCCCTTGCCGGTCTCGACCAGGCGCCGTTCTTCCAACGCCCGCAACAGCACCACGGTGCTGGCGACCGACAAGGCCAGGCCGAACACCAGCCCCGCACCGTGCGACCACCCCAGCATCCAGGCCATGCCCCAACCCAGGGCAGTGGCGACGGCGATCTGCACCACCGCGCCGGGCAGGGCGATGCCCTTGACCTCGAGCAGGTCGCGCAGCGAGAAATGCAGGCCGACGCCGAACATCAGCAGGATGACGCCGATCTCGGCCAACTGCGGCGCCAGGGTCTGGTCGCCGACGAAGCCGGGCGTGAAGGGGCCGGCGACGATGCCGGCGATGAGGTAGCCCACCAGCGGCGACAGCCGCAGGCGTTGCGCGATCATTCCGAAGATGAAGGCCAGGACGAAGCCGGCTACCAGAATCGCGATCAGGGACGTGTGGTGCATCGGCTCTCCTGTGGTCTGGTCCTTGCAAGAATGTGTGCAAGCAGGGTTTCGGCGCAAGTGTTTCCGCCGTTTTCGGTGCTTGCAAATGATTGTTTCTGCTTGATTTTTATCCGGGCGGCCGGACCGGCGACGAACGGCGCGTCGCCGGCGGGCCTGGATTTCAGCGGTTTGCCCGGCACCGGGCGCTGGCGATGCGCGGCGGCGCGGCGCGGCCGCGCGCATGAATGCCGATTCAGCCCGATGCGCCGCTTCGCGTATGCGCCATGTGAATTTGCGCGAGACCGATCGCAGCGGCGTAGCATGCTTTGGCGTCGCATGCCTTATGTAGGTGCGGCGTCCCACAGGGACTTCCTTCGGTCACAAGCCGCGACCGCGCCACGTCTTTGTCCTGCGCCCCTTGTAGGAGCGGCGCAAGCCGCGACCGCGTTCTGAAGGTCTCGCGGCGTCTGTCGTTCGAAGGCTTCTAAAGCCGCGACCGCCGTCCCTCCCACTAGCCACGTCTTTGTCCTGCGCCCCTGTAGGAGCGGCGTAAGCCGCGACCGCGTTCTTGCGGTCTCGCGGCGTTCGTCGTTCGAAGGCTTCTAAAGCTACAAAGCTCAAAAGCTCAAAAGCTCAAAAGCAAAGCTTCCGTCCGCAAGCGGCCGGGTCACTTTCTTTGTCCAAGGCGACAAAGAAAGTAACGGCACTGTCTAACC
>NZ_JBDGIR010000007.1:0-301580 GCF_057657315.1 Lysobacter sp. Soil_C_15 | reverse complement strand
CGCCGCCATGCCGACGGCACCCTGGAGTATCTCGGCCGCAACGACGATCAGGTCAAGATCCGCGGCTACCGGATCGAACCGGGCGAGATCGCCGCGGCCCTCGCCGAGCATCCGCACGTGCGCGATGCGGCGGTCGTGCCTCTGCGCTCGGAAGACGGCGATGTACGCCTTGCGGCCTACCTGATTCCGGCCCAGGCGACGCCGGCGCCGAGCGAGCTGCGCGCCTTCCTCGCCCGGCGCCTGCCGGAGTACATGCTGCCGTACGCCTATGCGGCGGTAGCGGCGTTCCCGATCGGCGCCAACGGCAAGCTCGACCGCGGCGCGCTGCGTCCGCCGGCCTCGGCCGATATCGCCGGCCGACCGTTCCTGCCGCCGCAGGGCGAAATCGAATCCGCGGTGGCGCTGTTGTGGACGCAGTTGCTGCGCGTCGACCGGGTCGGCCGCGACGACAACTTCTTCGAACTCGGCGGGCATTCGCTGCACGCGATGCAGCTGATCGAACGCATGCGCCGGATCGGCCTAGAAGCGGACATGCACAGCCTGTTCGTGCAGTCGACCCTGGCCGCCTTCGCCGCCAGCATCCGCCGCAGCGCGCGTCCGCAAGCGCAATCCAGCGACGCCGCCGAGGCCGGGCCGGGTTGGATCGACTCGCCGGCTTCGCAAAAACAATGCTGCGACTGGGTTTTCAACCAGGTCACCCTCGCCCAGGGCCGCCCCTCGCTGTGCGTGCAGCAACGGGTCGACGTCGATGCGGTCGACCCCGAGTTGCTGCGCCAGGCGTTCGAGGCCGCCGTCGCCCGCCATGAGGCCTTGCGCACCACCCTGCACGTGGTCGACGACCGCCTGGTCCAGCGCGTCCACGATGCCTGCGCGTTGGACCCGATCGCGCCGGTGGACCTGCGCGGCGAAGCCGATCCGCCGGCCGCGCTGGACGCGCTGGCCGCGCGGGTGCGCGCGCGCACCTTCGATTTCGCCCGGTTGCCGTTGTTCACCGTCGATCTGGCGCGCCTGCCCGGCCGCGACACGGTGATCTTCACCTTCGACCACGTGTGCATGGACCAGGCCTTCCTCGGCCGCTTCGTCGCCGAAGTCGCCGACGACTACGCCGCCCGCGCGCAAGGCCGCCGGCTCGAGATCCCGGCGCCGACCGGCAGCTACCGGCAGTACGCGCAATGGGAGCGTACCGAGATGGCCGGCGAGAGCGGTCGCCGCCATATCGGCTATTGGACCGACCTAATCCGCCGTATAGGCGCCGAGCGCTACACCGACCGATTCGCCGACTATCCGCAGCCTTGGTTCGCGTCCCACCGGCAATACATCGCGCACGCCCTGTCGGGCCTGCCGGCGGGCATGGACCCGCATCTGGTCGCCCACGCCCATCGCTACGTCGGCAACCTGTTCCACGAACCGGTACCGATGGCCCGCTTCAGCACCTATGTCGGGCCCGAGATCTTCCACGCCCTGGCGGCGCGGGCGATGCGGGCCAAGCTGCCGCTCAGCGCGCTGGCCATCGCCGCGGCCAACGTATTGCTCCAGCGCCTGACCGGGCTGGATGCGACCCTGGTGTCGGTGCTCACCGAAACCCGGCCGTTCGGCGCTTGGCAGGATTCGGGCGGCAGCTTCGTCAACGACGCCCTGTACGCGCTCGAGTACGACGCCGGCACCGGCGTCGACGAGGCCATCGCCCAGATCGCGGCGCAGATGCCGGCGGCGAACGAGCACAAGGTCTGCCTGCTGCCGGCCGCGCTCAGCGCCGCGGACGTGTCGCTGGAAGCGCTCGGCACCCTGTGCCTGAACTACATCAGCGCCGAAAGCGACAAGCCGCTGCCGCCGTTCGCACCCCGCCACCAGGACGGCGGCTTCGCTTCGATGGAGTTCAACCTGACGGTGGTCCAACATCTGGACGGACTCTATATCGATTGCGAGTACCGCAAGGCGCGGTTCTCGCCGCGCACCATCGAGCACACCGTGGCCGGCGGATTCGTCGACGTGCTGCGCGCCTTCGCCGACAGCGGCAATACCCCGGTAGCGCAGATCGCGCTGGCGTTTCCGCCGCCGCAGCCGGCGCGCGCGCTCCAGGCCGAGCCTGCCGCGCTGAGTCCGGCCGGAGCCTGAGCGCGATGGATGTCTTGCCGCGGCCGGATCGGCGTGCGTTGAACGTGCTGATGCTGGGTTGGGAATTGCCGCCGGCGATCACCGGCGGCCTGGGCGTGGCCTGCGATGGCCTGTTGCGCGGCATCGGCGCGCTCGGCGGCATCGGGGTCGATTTCCTGCTGCCCGCGGCACCGGGCCTGGGCAGGGATTATCCGGCCGCGGTACGGATCGTCGAACTGGACGGATGCGAAGAGCCGAGCGCCCCCGCCCGCTCCCAGGGCGCCTATATCGCCTATCGCGAGAAAGCCAGCCGCTACGCCGCCGCCGCCCTGCGCGCCCTGCCCGGCCTGAACGACTTCGACCTCATCCACGCCCACGACTGGCTCAGCTTCGAGGCCGCTCTGGCGATCAAACGGGCCAGCGGCAAGCCGCTGATCGTGCACGTGCATTCGACCGAGCACGATCGCGCCGGCGACTTGTGCGTCAACCCGGCCATCGCCGAACTCGAGCGCCTCGGCCTGCGCGCGGCCGATCGCATCGTCGCGGTCAGCCGCTACACCGCTCAGGGCCTGGCGCGTCACTACGGCCAGTCCGCCGATCGGATCGAGGTGGTGTACAACGCCGGCCGCTCGCGTCCGGCCGATTTCCCGCCTGCGCCGCTGCCCGCACCCGCGCCCGCGGACGGCTGCATCAGCTTCATCGGCCGGATCACCGAACAGAAAGGGCCGGAAGCCTTCGTCGAAGCCGCCGCGCGGATCCGCGAACGCGTCGCCGACGCGCGCTTCGTGATGGCCGGCGACGGCAACCTGCTCCCGCTGATGCGCTCGCTGGTGCGCGCGCTGGGCCTGGCCGATGCGTTCTCGTTTCCTGGCTTCGTCGGCCGCGAAGACGTGGCCCGCCTGCTCGCGCGCAGCCGGGTGCTGATCATGCCCTCGCTGTCGGAGCCGTTCGGATTGGTCGCCCTGGAGGCGATCGAGGCCGGCGTGCCGGTGGTTCTGTCGCGGCACTGCGGCCTGGTCGAACGGGTGCCGAGCGCGCTCTGCGTCGACCCGGACGACATCCACGCGATGGCGGACGCGGCCATCGGCCTGCTCGCCGACCCGACGCAAGCGCGCGCGCGCGCCGTGGCTGCCGCGGGCGAGGCGGCGGAACTGGACTGGATCCGCTCCGCGGCCGCGTTGCGGCGCGTCTACGAGCGCGCGCTGGGCGCGCCGAAGGCCGAGCGCGCAGCCGCCGAGATTTGCTGAGGCTGGCCTCGGCCTAGCGCACGAACACCGCCACCGAGGGCCCCTGGCCCGAGGCGAACAGCAGGGTTTCGCCGTCGCCGCCCGCCTGCGCCGCACTGCCGTCGCGAGCCACGCAAAAGCAGGCCGTGCGCGGCTGCCTGCCGTCGTCCAGTCGGCGCAGGATGCGCAGACGATCCCGGTCGCCTGCGAACTCCAGCGTCGCGCCGTCCCAGTCCGCCAACAGCCGATGGCGCTTCACCACCGCCAGCAACTCGGCGAACACCGGGCCGGGCCCGTCGGGGTCGCGGCACAGGGGGCCGGGCATCGCCTTGCGCGCATGCTGTTCGGAGTAGTCGAAATAACGATCCAGATCGGCCGGCGCCGCGCGCCGGTCGTCGTAGCCGCAGTAGACGCTGGGACCGTTGGCGCTCATCGCCAGCGCCAGCGCCAGTCCGGCCACCACGATGTCGCGCGTGTGCGCGCTGCCGTTGTAGATCGGCCGGAAACTGGGATCGTGGTCGATCACGATCGGCACCAGGCAGCAGGCCGGCACCTGCCATCGATCGCGCTGCTCGGCGATCGCCGGCAGCGACTGCGACCAGTCGCCGTCGGCGAGCAGCGCCTGTTGCAGCGCCTGCGCCAGCGGGAAGTCATAAAGATAGAGCCCTTGAACCGAAGGCCCGGCCGCGGACAGGGCGAAGCGCAGTTCGCGGTAGTGCAGGCTCCAATACTCCAGCACGGCGAAGAACGGCCCGGCGCCGGCGTCGCGCGCCGCCTCGCGCAGCGCGTCCAGGCACGCGCGCAGCGGTCCCAGCCCCAGATGCTTGGCCATGTCGATCCGGAACGCGGACACCCCGGCTGCGCGGATCTGCCAGCGCGCGCGCGCCAAGACCTGCGCGCGCACCGCCGGATCGAACAGATTGGGTCGCGGCAATTGGTAGTACTCGCCCAAGTGCGTGCGCGTCGCCGCCTCGACGTACTGCGCCAGCGCCAGGCCATCGGGCGGCGGGATCGCGTCGCAGCTCTCCAATCCGCTCAAAAACACGCCCGGTCCGTCCAGCGGCGCCGGCGCGTCGGCCAGGGCCAGGGCCAGCGGCGTGCACCGCGAGCCCGCAGCCGCCAGGCGCGGCAATTGCGGCGGGTAGCCCAGCGTACCGAGCACCGAGTCCTGGATCAGGGCGATGCCGCCCGCGGCGGCGGCGCGACTGAGGGCGATGTAGTCGTCGGCCGCGCCCAGGGCCGGGTCGACCCCGCATTCGCCGCTGCTCCAGTAGCCGTGATTGTTGAGATAGGGCTGCAGCGCTCCGTCGTCGCCTTCGACGTAGTACAGATCGGCGCTCTGGCGATCGACCACGCCCAACAGCAGCGCGTCGTAGCCGGCGGCCGCGATCTGCCCCAACTGCCCGGTCAGCGCGTCGAGTACGCAGCGCGAGTGCTCCGGGCGCTGCAGGCGCGGCAGCACGTGCAGGGCCGCGCCCAGCAGCGGGTGGCTCGCCCGGCCCAGACCCGGTAGCGGCCGGCCGCGACGGATCCGTTCGCCGTCCTCCGGGTCGAATTCGAAAGCCTGGGCGCAGGCCTGGGCGACGCGTTCGCGGTCCTCGCACGCTGCGGCGAACCACGACGGCCGGACGCCGTCGCGCTGCGGCCGCGCAGCCTGTTGCTGTGCCCGGCGCCAGGCGTAGAACGCGTCGAGTTCGCCCGGCTCCAGCGCGCGCGGGGCGAGCGGCGCGCCCAGTTCCTGCAGCGCCCGCTCGATCCTGACCGGTCCGCGATGGACGACGATGCAGGCCTCCTGCGAATGCACCGCGAACGCCCCCTGCGCCAACGCCGGCGACTCCTGCGCCAGCGGCCAGGGCGCCAACCGTACCAGGGTCTTCATCAGCCCCTCCTCGGCCTCGCGCGCGACGCGATGGGCGATCAGGACCGGCCGGCCGCGCGGGTCCGGCCGCAGCACGCAATCGGCGTATAGCTCATCGCCGCTGTCCAGCAGGAACAGCAGATGACGCAAGAATAGCCGCAGCCTGCGCGCGGAGGGCTCGGACGCCTCGTCCAGGGTCTGCCGCAGCGCCTTCAGCAGATCCGGCAAGCTGCAGTCGCCGGCGCTGGCCAGCGCGGCGATGCGCGAGCGCAAGCCGGCCTGCGCCGCATCGGCGGTTCGCAAGGACGGCTCGCTCATCGCTCGGCCGCAGCTGCGGCAGGCTTCGGGTCGAACCGGATCCAATCCATCTGCCGACCGCGGCCTTCCGAGCACAGCAGCCAGCGATCGCTATCGCTGAACTCGCGCAACTCGGCGAACCGCGACAGATCCCGCGCGGCCGTGGTCATCTCGCTGCCGGCGTGGGTCGCGGCCGCGTTGCGCCGCAGGGTCTGCATGCGCTGCGCGCCGTCCTGGAAGAACCAGTCGTGCAGCTCGACGAAAATCACCGCCTTGGCGAAAGCCTGGAACGCCGCCTGGTCGAGCAGTTCGAATTCCGCACCCTCGATGTCGACGAACAGCACGCAGTCGTCGACCACCTCGGCGGGAAGCTCGCGGTAGAAACCGGGTTCGGCCTTGGCGCGGATCTCGACCCGGTCGTGCACCCCGTTCAGGCGCGCGGTGTCGCCGATGATCCGGCGCCCCTTCTCGCCCATTTCGTAGCAATACGAGTATTGGCACAGTCCTGCCACCAGCGCGCCGACCCCGTAGTAGCCGTCGCCCGCACCGAGGTTGACGAAGGCCCGGCGCGCACCGGCCCGGGCCAGCGACTCCAGCACTTCCTGCTCGTACAGGCCGAGCAGCATCGGCGCCCGGTCGGCGACGCTCCAGGCCGTATCGGGCCCCAGCCGCAGGCCGCGGAACGGCCCGTAACGGACCGTGGCGTCGAGTTCGCGGTCGAGCTGCCGCGCCAATTCGATCCGCCGCCGTTCGACGTAGGCGGCCGTGTCGGCGCGCCATCCCGGCAACAACGCATACAGCATTCTGTTAAGCATTCCCTTCCCTTTGGCTGGACGCCCTGCTTCGAACCTTACCTGCGCCGCGCGCGTCACGCCGCGGCGGCGGCGTCGCTGCGCAAATGGGCGAGAAAGGCGCGCAGCGCGGGCTGCGCCTGCGCCGCCACCAGGGCGGCGAACTCGGCCACCCGCACCGTCTCGCCGCCTTGCACGCGCGCCAGCAACGCCGACACCTGCTGCGCATGCGCCTCGAACACGAATACCCGGCCATGCGCGCAGGCCAGCAGCTTGTCGCCGATCGCGGTCCAGTCCAGCGCCCGCTGCGGCGCGCTGGCGAGGCCGTCCTCATCGGCGCAGATCGGCTCGCCGGCCGGGTCCGGCAGCGGACCGAAACCCGCCGAAGTCCTGATGCCCAGTGCGTGCGCGGCGAACGCCAGCTCAGCGGCATGCGGCGCATCCATCGCCTCGCGCAGTTCGTCCCACATGCGTCGCAAACGCTCTGGCGAGGCGGTGCCGGCGCCGGCCGCCGACGCGGCCGACAAGCCATCCAAGTCCAGCGCGTCCAGCGCGCGGTGATCCGAATTGGCCGCGGGCGCGGGCGGCAGGGCCACCGCCTTCCTGAGAATCTCGACCGTATCGCCCTTGTGGTAGATACCGATGCTCAGCGACGCGCAAAACTGTCCGCTGTCGTTGACCGCCACGTGCCATTCGCCGGCCGGCCAGTACAGCAGGTCGTGCGGGCCGACCTCCAGGATCGTCGCCTCGGCCAGCAGCGCCGCCAGGGGCTCGCCCGCGTGCGCCGGCGAGCCGGCACGGACCAGCTCGGCGCGATGCTCGAAATGCGCTCGCGGCCAGAACGCCATCTGCTTGCTGCCGATGCCGGCAGCCATCAGCACATGGCAATCGTCCATGTGGATACCGAACGGCGTGCTGCTGTAGGTGCCGGCGTAGATGCACGAGTGGATGCCGCGGGCCGGATAGCCCACCCGCTCGAACAAGCCATGCAGGACCGGAGTGAGCTTGCGCCGGATCGACGGCAGGGCGGCATCGACCTTGTCCAGGATGACCGAGAATTCCGCGCCGGGAAAAGCGCGCCCGACCTGCGCCTGGTACTGCTCGAAGCTGCGCACGTCCGGCGCCGGGAAGAACGCCATCAGTTCGTGGATGGCCGGCGAACGCCCGGCGAGATTGGCGCGGCCGAAAGGCTCCTTGCGCCCCTCGGCCATGGCCTGGGCGGTGGTCGACAAGGCCTGGATGAACTCGGCGGGAGTGAACAGGGGCGTGGCCAATGCGTTCTTGAGCAACCGCGGCGGCCCGCCCCACGCGGCCGCGATCTGCTCGGCCAGCGATCGTTCGTCGTCGAGAGGCATCGTATCAACGTCCGTTTGATAGAAAGCGCTTAATCTAGCGGGATCTTCTCCAAGTCACCACTGCGCCCGCCGCCTGCGCTGCGCTGCGTTGCGGACGCGGCCTCGGCGCCTGCAACGATCCCTTGCGGCGTCCGCCTGCGACCAACCTGGCGACGCCGCTGCAGCCAGACCGAGTACGCGCGATTTTCCGCGCGCCATCCTGCTCGACTGCGCGCCCGACCGCCGGCTCGTCGGCCGGCGACGCCTCGGCCGCGCATCGGCCAACGCGCAACGCGGTTTGCCTCGTTCCGGCGGCGGGATTGCGCATCGCGGTCTCGATGGCAAGCGGACGATCCCGGTCCCCGCACGGCGCCTGCCGTCGACCGGGTCCCGGCCTCGACCCAACCCGACCGATCGATCCGATCGGGCCGCTTCCACGGTTGCGGCGCGTCCGCGCCGCGTGGCCCGATCGCACGGTTCGTCTCGCAAAAAAACGAGACGAGCGGCGCGCCGGCGCGGCGCGGTCCAAACGCGAATCAAACACGCAAGATCCGGCCACGCCGCGAGGTAGAACCCGCCACATTCCTGCCGTTACCCTGGCGTCCGGCGCTACGTCCCCCACGCGCCCGCAAGCGATGGAACGGACTGCCATTGCCCGGTCGAAGCGATGGCGTAAGCGCGTCAGGGGTAGAACATGGAGTTGTTCCGACGTACCGGCTTGGCCGGCCTGGTGGCCGCGTTTTCCTTTCTGGCCGGTCTGGCGACCCCGTATCCGACGGCTTACGCCGGGGCCACCGTTCACGATATTGCTGCGGCGGCGCCGCAAGCCGGCGCCCCGCCCGCGACCATGGGCGAACGTCGGCTCGATGGCGCCGCCCAGCACCTGGAACGCCTGACCCGCGAATTGCGCGGCCGCAGCGAAGCCGGCGGCGCCGCATCCGCCGGAAGTTCCTTGGCCTTGGCGCAGCGGCTGCGCCCGCACCTCAACGGCCTGCGCAGCCTGGATACCGTGCTGGTGCAAAGCGCGCAGGAAGAGCGCGCCGGCCTGCAACGCTTGCGCGTTCCGGCGCAGTTGCGCCAACGCTTCGAATCCGACCAGTCGCGCATCCGCCAGGACGCCGCGCCCTTGCGCGCCGCCCTCGCCCGAGTCGAGCAGGCCGTGGCGGCCCACAGCGAAGGCGAAGCCGACGCCGCACTGGACGCGCTGGCCGCGTTGCTGGCCAAGACCGACGTCACCCAGCGCCTGCGCTTCGATCCCGCGACCTTGCGGGCGCAGCGCATCGAACGCGAGACCCGTCAGCCGGCCGCTACCGCCGCGCAACTGCAGGCCTTCCTGGCCGCTCCGGCCCGGGCGGGTTCCGGGTCCGCCAAGACCGTCGCTGCATCGGCCGGCGCGAGCTTCGCCGCCGCGGCCGCGCCGGAGCTCAGCGAGAACGAAGAGACCCAGATCACCCCGCGCATCCGCAACCTGGCCGATCAACTGGGCCGCAACCCGGTCGCGATCTTCAATTGGGTGCGCAACAACATCGATTACGTGCCCACCCACGGCGCCATCCAGGGCGCCGACCTGACCCTGGTCAATCGCCGCGGCAACGCCGGCGACACCAGTTCGCTGCTGGCGGCCTTGCTGCGCGCGTCCGACATTCCTGCGCGTTTCGTCTACGGCACGGTCAACGTGCCGATCGAGCAGGCGGTGAACTGGCTCAAGGCCGACGACGCCGACGGCGCGATCGGAATGCTGCAGTTCGGCGGCATTCCCTCGACCCTGCTGACCAGCAACGGCCGCGCCGTGGCGGTGCGGATCCAGCACCTGTGGGTCGAAGCGCATGTCGACTTCACGCCCTCGCGCGGCGCGATCAATCGCGAACCCGACGCGTGGGTTCCGATGGACGCGAGCTTCAAGCAATACACCCGCACGCCGACCGTCGACGTGCTGGGCATCGGCGGCTGGAATCCGACCAACGCGGCCGAAGCCATGTTGCGCGACGCGCAGATCGGCAGCGACGGTTCGATCACCAAGCTCAACACCTACGCCTACCAGGGCCAGGTCGACAGCGCGATCGGCCAGGTCATGCAGGCCCCCGGCCAGGGCGAGATCCGCGATCCGCAGGTGTGGATGGGCGGATACGCGATCCTCGCCAGCCAGCTGCCGGTGCTCTCCGGCACCCTGCCGTTCGCGGTCAGCGCCGCGACCTCGCGCTTCGCCGCGATGCCGGACAGCCTGAAGTATTACCTCGACATCCAGTTGTTCGCCAACCAGCGCGACATCGCCTACGAGAATCCGGAATTGAGCCTGCGGGTGGCCACCGTGCGCCTGGGCGGGCGCTCGGTGTTCGTCGACTACGCGCCGGCCACCGCCGAGGACGCGTTCGCGCTGAAGTCCTACGAAACCAGCAATGCCGCCTCGCTGCCGCTGGGTTCGTTCCGGGTGATTCCGCGGCTGAAGCTCGGCGAGGAAGTGCTGGCCGAAGGCAACGTGGTCGCGATGGGCACCCAGCAGTTCTGGGTGGCCGGGGTGGTCGACCTGCAACGGCACATGTCCGGAACCTTCGAGCCGTACCAGTTCGCGGCCGGCTCGCACATCAGCTTCACCTCCGACCTGGGCAGCGTCAGCGAGGAACTGCTCGGCGCGCATTTCAACGGCCTGCCCGACTCGTCGCGGCGGCCGATCGCCGAGGCGCTGCACCTGGCCGGGGTGCAGTACTGGTACCTCAACGACAGCCGCGCCTCGCTGTACGCGCGCGGCTGGGGCGGCCGCTTCCTGCGCATGCCCTCGGTCGGCGTGTTCGCCGCTCCGCTGCAGGTGCGTTACTTCTTCGGCATCCCGCGCAGCGGCTCGTACGCGGGCTTCGCCACCGACATCAAGGGCGATCGCGTCGCCCTGTACCACCGCGACCCGGCCAAGGCGGTGAAGATGGCCTACCAGGTCGGCAGCAACGGCTCGCTGTCGGAAAGCACCACCTGGGACCTGCTGCTCAACAACCGCGCCGGCAATTCGCTGTCGGCCTCCAGCATCATCGCCTGGGCCAATCGCGTCGGCGTGCCGATCTACACCGTCACCGCCGACAACGTCGAGCAGATCCTGCCCAAGCTGCAGACCACCGCCGACGTCAAGGACGAGATCCGCAACGCCGCCCTGGCCGGTCTGCAGGTCGTGGTGCCGCAGAAGGAATTCGCCCAAGGGCGGATCCAGGCCGCCGGCTACGTGATGATCGACCCCGATCGCGGCGACGGCATCTACCGCGTCGACGGCGGCCTCAACGGCGCCCTCAACGTCGGCTGCATCGCCAAGGCGGTGTTGTTGAAGGCGATCTGCGAAAGCAAGTTCGCCCGGCTGATGGCCGCCCGGCTGGCGCAACTGGCGGCGCGCTTCGCGGTACGCATCGGCCTGGCCGCAGTGATGGCCGCGGTGGCGCCGCCGCTGGCGATCATCCTGCCGGTGGTGTCGGCGGTGCTGCTGGCGGTCACCATCATCCAGGTCACCTACGAGGTGCTGACCTGGGTGCGCGAGGTGATGAACGGCACGATTTCGCTGACTCCGGAGGAGATGGCCGAAGCCGGCATCCGCGCGGTCAACGAGTACGCCTGCAATTACCTGCCGAACTGCTTCAACAACCCGATGGGGCAGCTGGGCAATTCCGGCTTCGGCGGACCGGACCTGGGCGATGCCGGCCCGGGCGGCCCCCTGGTCGGCAATCCGGTCAGCGTCGCCACCGGCGTCAAGACCGAGGTCGAAGTCGATTACCAGGGCGAAGGCCCGTTCCCGCTGTCGTTCGTCCGCACCTATTCCAGCTATCTGCCCAACGGCTCGCCGATCGGCCACAAGTGGAGCAGCAACTACCACCAGAGCCTGCGCCTGCCCGACGGCGCAACCGCGATGGAAGCGCCCGAGGCGGTGCTGGCCCAGCGCAGCGACGGCGGCTGGCAGCAGTACGTGCTGCGCGCCGGCGGCTATGTCGCCAACGCCGACATGCCCGAGCGGATGGAGCGCATCACCGACGGCCTGGGCCGGACCACCCAGTGGCGCCTGCACACCGGCGACGACACGGTCGAAACCTACACCGCCGAAGGCCGCCTGATCGAGCTGACCGACCGCAGCGGCCTGCGCCAGGTCCTGACTTACAACGGCGAAGGCCTGCTCGAACGAGTCAGCGACCCTTACGGCCGCAGCCTGCAGTTCGAATACGACCCCACCACCCGTCAGGTCGTCGCTCTGATCGACCCGGCCCAGCGCCGCACGGTCTACGGCTACGACGCCGGCACCCTGGTCACGGTCGACTACCCCGACCGGACCCGCCGCCAGTACCACTACGAAACCCCGGGCTGGCCGACCCTGCTGACCGGCATCACCGACGGCCGCGGCGTGCGCTACGCCAGTTGGAAATACGACGACGAGAACCGCGTGGTCGAAGCCAGCCACGCCGGCGGCGCCGACCGGGTCACCTTGTCCTACGGCGACAAGCAGACCACCGTGGTCGACGCGCGCAACACCCGCCGCACCTATACCTTCACCCGCGTCTTCGACACCTTGCGCATGACCGAGGTGACCGAACCCTGCGCCAGTTGCGGCACCGGCAACGCGGCCAAGATCGGCTACGACGGCGCCGGCTACCCCTCGCTGCTGACCGACCAGAACGGCAACCAGACCCAGATCCGGATCAACGCGCGCGGCCTGCCGGAGCAATGGACGCGCGCGCTCGGCAAGCCGGAAGCGCAGACCGTCAATGTGCGCTGGCACGCGACCTGGCGCCTGCCCGAGCTGATCAGCGAAACCGGCGCCACCGGCACCGCCAAGCAGACCCTGCTGGAGTACGACAGCCGCGGCAATCCGCGCAAGCGCACGGTCACCGTCGACGGTCAGAGCCGGGTCTGGAGCTACGTCTACAACGCCGCCGGCCAGATCGAAAGCGAGGACGGCCCGCGCAGCGACGTGGCCGATGTCGTCACCTACGAATACGATGCCGCCACCGGCAACCGCACATCGGTGCGCGATGCCAACGGCCTAGTCACCCGGTTCCCGGCCTACGACGCGAACGGCAACGTCTCGCGCATGATCGACGAGAACGGACTGATCACCGACTATCGCTACGACGAACGCGACCGGCTCAGCGAAACCAAGCTGTCGGCGCCCGGCAGCGCGGTCACCGAGGTGACGACCTACGCCTACACCAAGTTCGGCGCTTTGGAGACGCTGACGCTGCCCGATGGCAGCTGGGTTCGGTACAGCTACGACGACGCGCAGCGCAAGACCGGCGTACTGGATTCGCGCGGCAACCGCGTCACGTACGTGCTGAACGCCGCAGGTGAACGCGAGCGTGAGGAGGTCTACGATCCGGCCGGCCGGTTGATCGAGATATCGCACCAGGTCTTCGACGCCCTGGGGCGCATGGCGCGCGCCTACGGCAGCGACGCCGACGAAGCGACGGTGTTCGGCTACGACGCCAACGGCAACCGTCGTACGGCCGCGCATCCGCTGCGTCAGCATCCGGACGAGTACCGCTACGACGCGCTCGACCGGCTCATGACCGCCATCGATCCGGCGCAGAACCCGACCGAGTACCGCTACGACACCCAGGACAACCTGCGCAAGATCGTCGACCCGCGTGGACTGACCACGTCCTACGATTACAACGGCTTCGACGAGCTGACCAAGCTGACCAGCCCTGACACGGGCATCACCCAGTTCGACTACGACGCAGCCGGCAATCTGATGCTCCGGCGCGACGCCCGCGACGTCGCCACGAACTTCCGTTACGACGCCGACGATCGCCTGCTGTCGGCGACCTATCCCGACGAAACGATCACCTACGCCTACGACGAGGCCAGCGGCGGAGCCGGCGCCAAGGGACGGCTAACCACCGTTGCCGACGCCAGCGGCCGTACCCGCTTCGTTTACGACGCCTACGGTCGAGTGCTGCAGAAGACCCAGCAATTGGGCGCGGACAGCAATGCGGCCGGCCGCAAGACTCTGAGCCACTCCTATGCCCAAGGTCGCGTCGAACAGACCGTGTTGCCGTCGGGCGCCGTGCTGGGCTACCGCTACGGCACCGATGGACGGGTTCTGCAGATAACCGTCAACGGCCAGACGCTGATCCAGGAAGTGGAATACTTCGCCTACGGTCCGCCGAAGTCGTGGTCCGGCGCGGGGGGATCCTACCGCAGGTCGTTCGACGCCGACGGCCGCATCGACGGCTACCGGACCAGCGGCGGTGAAGCGCGCCTGCGCTACGACGCAGCGGACCGGCTGGCCGAACTAGAGGAAGGCGCCGGTCGCCCCAACTGGCGCTACGGATACGACGAACTCGACCGGCTCAAGACCTCGGCCAACCTCAACCCAACCGGACCGCTGCCGGGCCTGGAACTGGCCTGGACCTTCGACGCCGGCGGAAACCGCAAGACTCAGCAACGCACCGTCGGTGCCAGCGTGGAGGCGGCCGACTACGCGATCGATCCGGCGAACAACCGGCTGCTGTCTGTCAACGGCCAGGTTCGCGGCTACGACGCGGCCGGCAATACCACTCAATCGCAGGGCTGGACCTGGGTGTATTCCGGTCGCGGCCGGCCGATCGAACTGCGCCAAGGGGCGGCCAGCGTCGCCCGCTACGCCTACAACTACTTCGGCGAACGGGTTTGCGCCGCGGTCGGCGGAAGCTGCCCGAGCGCGACGGCCGGCGGCAACGGCTATCGCCAGTTCGTCTACGACGACGAGGGCCGCCTGGTCGGCGAATACGATGCGTCCGGCGGTCTGGTGGCCGAATATGTCTGGCTCGACGACACGCCGGTCGCGGTGCTCAAGAGCGCGGCCGGCGCCGCTCAGTTCGGCGGCACCGTGGCGGGCGCGGTCGCTGCGTATTACGTGCTTCCGGATCAACTGGACACGCCGCGCTCGGTCGTCAATGCCGGCGGTGTCGTCGTCTGGCGCTGGGATAGCGCTCCGTATGGAGACAACGCCGCCGATGCCAATCCCTCCGGTCTGGGCGAGTTCGCCTATCGGCTGCGTCTGCCCGGCCAGCAGTTCGATGCCGAGACCGGCCGCCATTACAACTACCAGCGCGACTACGACCCCGAGACAGGTCGTTACTTGCAGTCCGACCCGATCGGCCTGGATGCCGGGATCAATACCTACGCCTATGTCGGCTCCGATCCGCTCGGCTATACCGACGCGCTGGGCCTCAAGCGGTTCGGCGGCGGCAACGGCGGGCGCAGCGCAAAGTCGGCCAAGACCCAGGGCGACCTGAAGTGCAAACCCTGCAGCAAGCACAAGAACTCGCGCGATTACAAGGGCCCGACCCACGTGTATTGGGTCGTCGATTCGTCGAATAATTCGATCCACAAGGTGGGCAAGGGGCAGGGTTCCGGCAGCGCCGGCTCGGTCAGGTGCCAAAGCCAAGTCAACAAGCTCAATCTGTCCGCGGGCTACAAGCGCTACCGGTGCTCTGTCCGCAGACAGTTCTGCGGTACTTCGGACGCCCTGGACTACGAGCGTTACTCGCGCGACTGGCTGCGCCACGATAAGGGCAACGCCCTGCCCGGCAATCGAGAGAGATACTGAAAATGGCGCGAAAGCTCAGCCCGTTCGCGGGGATATTTCCCAACGATTCCAGGGACACCATCCGTGGGCGCGATTCCAACGCCGCGCGCCGTTACTGGCGCGGTCTGGACCAGATCGACTGGGAACTCAAGCGGATCCTGATCGAAGCCGGCTGGTTCGCGGGACTGCCTGCATCCTTCAAGCAACTGACCATCGACCTGCGCTACACCGCGCAGCACGGCGTGGTGGCGGCGGACTCCGCCTGGCAGGGCAAAAACAGCTACACGGTATGCGTGGAAGCCAACGGCGTCGGCCTGGCGGAAGGCCCGACCGACGAGGAGCGCTACTGGCCGCTGAAGCGTTCCTGCGTGCAGGCGTTGATCCACGCGACCGAAGCGATGGGCGGGTCGCCGAAGGTGCTGCAGGCCCTAGGCGAAGCCTTGGCGCAAATTCCGCCGGCGCCTCCCTGGCCTGCCCTGCCGCCGTTCTCGCTCGAACTGTCCGCCGGATTCCGCGATCCGGTCGATCCCCGGAGCGCAGCCGCGCATAGCACATCGCCGACGGCGACCACCGGGATCCGGTTCCCATTGCCAGAAGAAGCCGGAGTGCTCTGGCTCACGGTCGCGATCCCCGGCGACTTCTCGACCGAGTCCGAAGACCGGTTGGTCGATGCGATCAAGGACTACATGCAGCGCAGCCGGCTCGGCGACTGGGATGGAGACAGCCGCGGCGGGCGGATCTTGGATCTGTCTTTCGAGGTCGCAAACCTGCGACGGGCGGCGGAAGGGCTGGAGTCATTCATCGCCGGGAATTTCGCCGGCTTGGAGTTTCGCATCAGCGATGAGTACGAGCCGGCACTGGATGGCGACAACGGCGCGGACCGCGCCGGTGCGGCGCCGGTGAAGGCGACAGGCGGTTGAACGGCTGCGGCCTGCGGCACCGGCAACGAGCAACGAGCAACGGCGAGTGCGACACCCACGCCAACGCGGCGCGCCGTAGGGCAACGCCCGGACTGCGTGATGGCTGGACAGGTCGTGGCGGGCGAGGCTCGACGCACGGCTGGAACAGGGTTTCGGCGAGCCATGCGCCGCGCCCGATGCGTCCCTAATGGCAGACCCAACGATTTATATGCAACGCCGGTTCAACTGAATGCACGCGACCCGCCCCGGGACTGGGGCAGCGCAAGGCGACGGTCAGGGGAAGGACATGAAAGGAATCAAGGCTTACATCGCGATCGGCCTGGCGCTGCTGGCGCTGCTCAGCGGCATGCGCGATGGCCTGGCCGAGGATGCGCAGCTCGACCGCGGCCTGGATTGGCTGCAGGGTCAGGTGCAGTCCAACGGCAGCCTGTCTTCCGAGCGCGATTCGGTCGCCGTGGTCGAGCAGGTCCGAACCGAAGCCGCGCACACCCTGGCCCAGGCCGGGCGCACCAGCGCCCTGCCGGATCTTTCGCCGAGCGAACTGAGCGATCTGTCGACCGAACTGCTGGCGCGGCGGGTGATGGGGCTGGGCGCGGTCGGCCGGGTGCAGGACGCCGCCGAGACGCTCAACAGCCTGGTCGGCCGGGCCAACCGCGACGGCGGCTTCGGCGGCGCCAGCGCGCAGCCCAGCAACGCCCTGGACACCTCGCTGGCGCTGTTGGCGATGCGCTCGGGCGGCATGACCCGCAGCGCGCGGGTCGAGGCGGCGCTCGGTTATCTGGCGGCCAACGCCAACGCCGACGGCAGCTACCACCTCGCCCACGCGACCTATACCACCGCCTACGCCCTGCAGGCATTCGTGCGCTATCGCAACGACTACAGCCTGAACCCGGCGATCGCGCGCACCCGCGCGGCCTTGGTCGCGCAACAGAGCGGCGGCGCCTACGGCGACAGCGTGTCCAACGCGGTGGCGACGATCGCGCTGGCCCAATCCGGACCGCTGATCGACACCGCGGCGGCGGTGTCCGCGTTGCGCGCCGCGCAGGGCGGCGACGGCAGTTGGGGCGGCGACCCCTATGTCACCGCGTTGGCGCTGCGCGCCCTGCTGGTCGCCAGCGACGCGCCGTCGATGCAGGCCGGGCAGATCGCCGGCGCCGTGTTCGACGCCGACTCCGGCCTGCCGGTGGCGCAGGCGCAGATCGCCCTGGCCGGCGCCGCGAACGCCGGCGTCAGCGGCGCCGACGGCGGTTTCGTGCTCGAGAACGTCGCCGCGGGCAGCTATGCGGTCACCGTCTCGCATGTCGGCTACGCCGATCACGTCGGCCAAGTGGTGGTGGAAGGCGGCAGCACTTCGCAGCTCGGCCGCATCCTGCTGCGCCTGGCCGACCAGACCGCCGCCTTGCGCGGCACCGTCAGCGATTCGCGCAGCGCGCAGCCGCTGGCCGGCGCCAGCGTGCAGGTCAGCGGCCCGCTCGACACCCAGACCCAGACCGACGCCCAGGGCCGCTACGAACTGATCGGCCTGCCCGCCGGCCAATACACCATCCAGGTCGGCCGCAGCGGCTATCAGTCGCTGAGCCAAAGCGCGCAGTTGCCGGCGCGCACCGCGGTGTCGTTCTCGCCCGCGCTGACGCCCGACGGCGATACGCCGCCGACCACCGCCCTGGCCCGCGGCATCGTGGTCAAGGCCGACGACGGCGCGCCGATCGCCGGCGCGCGGGTCGAGCTGGCCGGCCAGAGCGCGCTGACCGGCGCCGATGGCCGCTTCTCGATCGAACCGCTCGCCGCCGGCGCATTCACCGGCAGCGCCCAGGCCGGCGGCTACGACAGCGTCAGTTTCAGCGGCGTGCTGGTCAACGGCAGCAACGACCTCGGACGCATTCCGCTGGCCACGGCGCAAACCCGCCGCAGCCTGATCGGCGCGGTGACCTCCAGCGCCACCGGCGCGCCGCTCGCCGGCGTCTCGCTGACCCTCAACGGCGCCGCCGCAGGCCAGACCGACGCCGCCGGCCAATACCGGATCGAGGACACCGGCAGCGCCCAGGTCGAACTGCGCTTCGACGCGGTCGGATATCAATCGCGCACGGCCACCACGCGCCTGGAGAATCCGGGCGTCTACCGCATCGACGCCCAGCTCGACGACCTGCGCGAGGGCAGCTTCCAGGTGCTGAACCTGCGCGCCGCGCCGGCCGCATTGAAGCCGGGCGAAACGATGCGGATCAGCGCCGACATCGCCAACCTCAACGACGAAGCCAAGCCGGCCCTGGTGCTGGTGCGCTTGCTCGACAGCGCCGGCGACAAGGTCGCGCAGTTGTGCGGCGCCGAAAGCCCCGGCCTGCCGCCGCAATGCGAGTACGCCTTCGACCCGCGCCAGACCAAGTCCTTCGTGCTCGACTGGACCGCCACCAACCTGCCGGCCGGGCGCTACACCCTGGCCCTGCACGTGGTCGCGCCGGGCAGCGTCACTCAGGCCACACCGCTGGGGCTGGTCTACGGCATGGACAGCCGCGAGATCGAGATCGCCGTCCTGCTCGGCCTGCAGGGTTCGGTAACGCCCTCGCCGCCGGTGATGATCCCCAACTCGCCGTCCGGCGTGGACTTCAGCGCGACCCTGCAAAACAAGGGCAACGCCCTGATCGAAGCCGGCGAAGCGCGCCTGACCGTGACCCGGCGCAGCGACGGGGCGCTCGCCCACAGCGCCACCGTGGCCCTGCCGGAGTTGCTGCCCAACGCCATCGCCGAACTCGGCTTCGGCCGCTGGCAGCCGCCGGCCGCCGGCGCCGAATACGACCTGCGCGTGGTCTCCACCGATCCCCGGGTCGGCGGCACGGCGCTCGGCGAGTTCTTCGTCGGCGACGCCGCCACCGCCGAGTTCCAGGTCACCCCGACCCAAACCGGCGACGGCAATCAGCGCGTGGAAGCGGTGCTGACGGTCAAGGGCGTCGACAACCGCACCGGCCAGGGCAGCGACCCGCTGTTCGCCCTGGTGCGCGCGGCGGTCCAGCGCGGCGGCGGCTACACCTCGGTCAACGCGCTGAACTGGCAGCGCAGCAACCAGTGCCTGGGCTGCCACATCCAGACCCAGAGCCTGTACGGCCTGGGCAGCTCGATCGACAAGGCCGATGTCGACAAGGCCGCGGCCTTGTATCTGCAGAACTCGCAGAGCGCGACCGTGCAGAGCGATCGCTCGATCCACAACGCCCATCCGGGTTTCCGCAATACCTCCTCGATGCTCGGCCTGTGGAGCATGGCCGCCTGGCCGGACCGCCGCGCCACCTTCAACGCGCGCTACCGCGTCGCCGACTATCTGCTCGACCGCACCGTCCGCGCGGCCAACGGCGCGTACTGGAACCGCGACCACGATACCGGCTGGCTGGTGGAAGGCCCGGCCGCGAGCGCGACCGTAGTGGAAGGCATGGTCAGCGTGTTGAGCGATGCCGAGCGCTTCGGCATCGCCCAGATGCGCGAATACCGCCCGGTGCAGCACAACGGCCCGTCGGAGTTCGTCGATCTGGCCGGCGCGCCGGACGGCCGCGTGTTCGCCCTGCAGCGCAGCGGCGCGGTGCTGGTCTACGATCCGGCCGCCAATACCGTCGTTCCGTTCTTCCGCACCGCCGTGGGCGCCGTCTATACCGGCGTCGCGGTCGGCGGCGACGGCGCGGTCTACGTGTCCTCGCGCCCGCAAGCCGGCAAGGCGCCGGTGATCGAACGGATCAGCCCCGACGCCGCCTCCAGCGCGACGGTGGCGACCCTGCCGGTGGCTGCCGATGCGATCGACTTCACCCCGGACGGAAAGATCGCCACGCTGAACTACGGCGAACGATCGCTGTACCTGGTCGATCTCGCCGCCGGCACCCAGCAGCGCATCGCGATCGGCGGGCTGATCGTTTCGCCCTCGAACGTGACCGCCGCCGCCGACGGCGCCTTGATGGTGACCAGCGACAGCGCGTTCGGCGCGGTGCGGGTCGCGCGCGACGGCGCCCAGAGCCGCGCCTACGAAGGCAGCATGACGGCGCTGCGCGACCTGGCCTACGCCGGCGACGGCCGCGCCTTCGCCGGCGGCGCTTACGCGATCACCGAAATCAGCGCCGACGGCCTGATGGAAAGCCATGCCGTCGCCGGCGGCCGATACCGCATGGCGGTCGCCGCGGGCAAGGTCTACGGCCTGAGCAGCACCGGCAACTGGACGATCTACGAGCACGAGCCGGTGTTTACCCAGATCGCGCCGCGGCTGGCGCAAATGCGCGAGGCGGTCGAACAATCGGCCAAGTACTTCGAGACCTACGCCAACAACGGCGTGTCCTCGCAGGCGTTCCGGCTGATGATCCTGGCCGAGGCGCGCCCCTACATCGCCGACGCGGCGCTGGCCGGGAAAGTCGACGCGCGCGTGGCCGAGCTGGTGCAGGAGTTGCGCAGCGCGCAGCGCGCCGACGGCGGCTGGAGCCGCTACGCCGGCGCGGGCCAGCCCAGCGATCCGCTGGTCACCGCGATCGTCGGCACCGCGCTGGATTACAACAACCCGCTGCCGACCGATCCGGTGCTGCGCAAGACCGTCCAGTACCTGCTGACCAAGCAGAACCCCGACGGCTCCTGGTACGGCCAGTACTTCTCCACCCATCTGGGCGCGACCAGCTACGTCATGGCCTACCTGCCCAAGGCGGTCGCGCGGCTGGGCGGCATCGACGTCGGCCTGGGCCTGGAATTCGGGCCCGATGTGCGCCTGCTCGGCTCGTCGGTGACCCCGGACAGCAGCACCGTCCATCCCGACGGTTCTTCGGCCTATGGCTTCACGCTGGGCCGGATCGACTCGTCCGGCGCGCGCTTCGTGTTCAGCCTGGAACTGGTGGCGATGCGCATCGACGAATGGCGGCGCATCGCCCAGCGCGCGTTCCTGCGCTTCGTCAACAGCTTCAACGGCGAGACCGTGGAAGCGCCGATCGCGATTCCGAGCGTGCACGCCGCGAGCAAGTACCAGCTCAGCCTGGCCCTCAACGCGGCGCTGTTCCGCGCCAACGAGGACGTGCTGGTGCAGCCCACGGTGCGCAACGGCGGCTCCAGCCACACCAGCGGCAGCCTGCGCTACTTCATCGAAACCGCCGAAGGCGCGCCGGTCGCGGAACTGCCGGTGGTGGGCTTCGCCGATCTGGCGATCGGCGACCAGCGCACCCTGCCCCAGCCTTGGAACACCGGAGTTTCGCGCGCCGGCGACTACCGCGCGCGGGTGCTGCTGCTGAGCCCGGACGGACAAACGCTGGGCGAGGCCGTGCAGCCGTTCTCGATCCAGACCACCTCGACCGGGCCGCAGCTGAGCTCGGCCGTGGCCACCGACAAGCCGGTCTACGACCCGTTCGAGGTCGTGCAGGTGCTCGGCAAGGTCCGCAACCTGACCCTCAACAGCCGCTATGAGCAGCTGACCGTCAGCGAGACCGTGACCACGCCGGCCGGAACCACGTTGTGGACCGGCTCGCTGGCGATCGAGGCGCTCAACCCCAGCACCACCCTGCCGGCCCACTTCCAGCTCAACCTGGTGGCGGCGCCGGCCGGCGCCTACACCGTGACCCAGGTGGTCTCGGCCGCCGACGGCACGGTGCTCGACACCCGTACCGCCGGCTTCCAGGTGCGCTCCAGCTCGGTCGGCGGCGCCGGCTTGTCGGGCACGATCGCGGCGATACCGGAAGAAGTCGAAGCCGGCTCGACCAGCAGCCTCACCGTCGGCCTGCGCAACCAGGGCAATGCCGACTTCGCCGGTCTGCCGGTGACCGTCAGCGTGATCGACCCGCAGGGCGAGAACGTGTTGGCGAGCTGGACCGAGCATCGCGAGCTGGCGGTCGGCGCCCAGTTGTCCTATGCCCAGCCCTGGAACACGGCCGGCGTCGCGCCGGGCCAGTACCAGGCGGTCTTGCAGGCACGCGTCGGCGACCGCCTGGTCACTCTGGCGCACGCGCCGGTGCGGGTGATCGAGCGGCCGGTCAAGGCCGAGATGAGCCAGGCGATCGTCGCCACCGGCCGGGTGCTGGTGCTGGTCAGCTGCAAGGACGGCGGCGGCTGCCACGGCTACGACGCCTATCACGATCACGCCCTGGACCACGCAGGCGACGCGCAACCGGCACGGCAGTCGCCGGCGCCGGAGCCGACCGCGATCGTCGCCAGCGGCGGCGGCCATGGCGGCGGCGGCCGCGACCAGTGCGCGCGCGACCGCGCCGCCTTCATCGACGCCCTGCTCACCCAGATGGGCATCGAGCACAAGGTGGTCACCGAGGGCAGCGCCTTCGCCCGCGAGTACGCCACCGGCCGCTACGACACCTACTGGATCAGCGGCGGCGCCGAGAAGCTGGCCAACCGCTTCGCCCAGGAACTGCGCGAGGCGGTGCAGCAGGGCGACGGCCTGTTCGTCGAAGGCAGCCACGACTCGCGCAACCAGATCGTCAACGACGCCCTGGGCGTGAAGTTCCAGGGCCAGCTGTCGGGCAACCGGCACGCAGCGGTGATGAGCGGCGAATTCGACGTCGGCCGCTTCGACGCCGGCGGCGACGCCTTGCGCTACGTCGCTTCCAGCGCGCAGGTGAAGGGACGCTACGACAGCGCCACCGGCACCCCGGCGTTCTTCGTCAACGCCTACGGCACCGGCCGCTCCGCCCTGGCCGGCTTCGACTTCGCCCAGGCCCTGATCGACGCCGATTCCGCCGCCCAGGCGCGCGAACTGCTGCGGCGCACGCTGGCCCATGTGATGCCGCAGACGCCGGCTTACGGCCTGGCCGGCGGCTATCTGTCGGTGCGCACCCAGGTGCGCAACCTGGCCAAGCCGGTCGAGCTGGAATTGCTCAACCAGGCGCTGGCGCCGTTGCGGGTCGAAGACGCAACGCCGCAACCGCAGACCCTGTCGTCCGCGCTGGCGCTGTGGCGCTTCCCGCTGGCGCTGGCGCAGACCCGCGAGTTCCGCGTCGGCCTGCGCCTGCCTGCGGCCTCGGGCAGCTACACGCTCGATTCGCTGCTGCGCACCGCCAGCGGCCAGCAGGCGCTGGCCAGCAACCGGCTCGGCATCGTGGTCGCGCGCCCGGCCGACCTGGTCGCGCTGCTGCAGCGCGATCTGGATGCCCTGCCGCTGACCAGCCCGCCCGACCGCAATGCGCGCAACCGGGTGAAGTCGTACCTGAGCCAGGCAGGGACCGACTTGCAGGCCGGCCGGCGCGACAGCGCGGTGGACGCCCTGCTCAAGGCGATCGACGAGTTGGCGAAGATCCGCTCGGTCGCCACCGCCGACTGCCGCGTGCAACTGGCGGCGCTGGTCAAGGCAGCGCGGGTCGCGGCGCTGCCGTGAACGCTCGCGGGCCCGGCGCCGCCGGGCTCGCGAGGCCGCCGGCGATGCTGGCATGATCGAACCGGCCGTCGCCGCAGGCGCGGCCGACGGACGCGGCGAACGGTTCGCCGGCGCAAGCACAAAGGACTCCAGGCGCATGTTGAGAAAACTGTTGGCGGAAGGCGTGGGCACGATGTGGCTGGTGCTCGGCGGCTGCGGCAGCGCGGTGCTGGCGCTGGGCTTTCCCGACGTGGGCATCGGCCTGCTCGGCGTGTCGCTGGCGTTCGGCTTGAGCGTGCTCACCGCCGCCTACGCGCTCGGCCCGATCTCCGGCGCCCACTTCAACCCGGCGGTCACCGTCGGCTTGACGGTCGCCGGGCGCTTCCCGGCCAGACAGGCGCCGCTGTACGTACTGGCGCAGTTGCTCGGCGCCGTGGCCGGCGCGGCGCTGCTGTACCTGATCGCCAGCGGCAAGGTCGGCTTCGACCTGGCCAACGGACTGGCGTCGAACGGTTATGCGGAACGTTCGCCGGGCGGCTATTCGATGCTCGCGGCGCTGGTATGCGAGACGACGATGACGGCGATGTTCCTGCTGATCATCCTCGGCGCCACTTCGACGCGCGCGCCGGCCGGCTTCGCCCCGATCGCGATCGGCCTGGCCCTGACCCTGATCCACCTGGTCAGCATTCCGGTCACCAACACCTCGGTCAATCCGGCCCGCAGCACCGGCCCGGCCTTGCTGGTCGGCGGCTGGGCCGTGTCGCAACTGTGGCTGTTCTGGCTCGCGCCCTTGCTGGGCGCGGTCCTGGCCGGCGGGTTGTGGCGCTATCTGGGCGCGCAAAGCCGGTCCGCCGATTCGGCCTGAGACCCGGGCCGCGCCGCCGGCGCGACCGCTGGCGACGCTGGCGGCCGCTGGCAGCCGGTGACAGCCAACAAAAAGCCCTCCATGCGGAGGGCTTTGTTTTGTTCCGAAAACCCGGCTGGCCGGGCTTTAGAACGGAATATCGTCGTCGGCGAAATCGTCGCCGAAGTCGTTCGACTTGGCCGGGGGCGCTTCGCGGCGCGGAGCGGATTCCTGACGGCCGCCGCCGTAGCCGCCGCCGCCACCACCGCCACCGCCGCCGTACTGGCGTGCCGGGCGGTCGCCGCCGCCACCGCCACCGCCGCCGCCGCGGAACTCGCCGCGACCGCCGCCTTCGGAACGGCCGCCGCCACCGCCGCCACCGCCTTCGCCGCCGCCGAGCATCTGCATCTCATCGGCGATGATGTCGGTGAAGTACTTCTCGACCCCGTCCTGGCCGGTGAACTTGTCGTAGCGGATCGAGCCTTCGATGTAGACCTGGCGGCCCTTGCGCAGGTACTCGCCGGCGATCTCGCCGAGCTTGCCGAACAGCTTGACCCGGTGCCATTCGGTGCGTTCCTGGTTGTTGCCGTCGCGATCCTTGCGGACGCTGGTCGTCGCCAGGCTGATCGTGGTCACGGCCATGCCGCCCTGGGTGTATTTGGTCTCAGGATCGTTGCCGAGGTTGCCGACCAGGATGACCTTGTTGATGCCGCGTGCCATGGATTGCGTGTCCTTCTAGGTGCCAGGGGTATGGCTAGACGATGGATTATAGCCGCGGCCCGGTCCACCGGCGGCCGCCGCGCCCGGGGGTAGGACAGGTCCGAAACCGCCGTCGGGGCTTGCCGCGGGTCCCGGCCGGCGCCCGCAACCGGTGCCGCACCGGCCCGCGCCCCGCCCGGGACCCGGCCGGCAGGCCCCGGCGAGACCGGCCCGGCCCTGCGAACGGACCGCTGCCGCACTTTGCCGCAACCGGCCTGTCAAACGTGACGCAACCCTTATAATTTCGTTTCCTACGAGCCGACCTGCCCATGCCCTCCAGCGCCACGACCTTGTCCGCCGCCGACCTGGCGAGCATCCAATCCCTGGCCCGCGACGACATGGCCGCGGTCGATGCGCTGATCCGGCGCCGCCTGGCTTCCGATGTGGTGCTGATCAACCAGGTCGCCGAGTACATCGTCGGCGCCGGCGGCAAGCGCCTGCGGCCGATGCTGCTGCTGCTGGCGGCCGGCGCGCTGAACCACCGCGGTCCCGACGCCCACCAGCTGGCCGCGGTGGTCGAATTCATCCACACCGCGACCCTGCTCCACGACGACGTGGTCGACGAGTCCGACCTGCGCCGCGGGCGCAAGACCGCCAACGCCGTCTGGGGCAACGCCGCCAGCGTGCTGGTCGGCGACTTCCTGTATTCGCGCAGTTTCCAGCTGATGGTCGAACTGGACCGGCTGGAGGTGATGAAGATCCTCGCCGACACCACCAACCAGATCGCCGAGGGCGAGGTGCTGCAGCTGCTGCACGTGCGCAACCCGGACACCGACGAGACCGCCTACCTGCGGGTGATCGAGCGCAAGACCGCGGTGCTGTTCGCCGCCGCGACCCGCCTGGGCGCGGTCCTGGCCGGCGCCTCGCCGAGCGTCCAGCAGCGCCTGCACGACTACGGCCTGGCCCTGGGCTATGCCTTCCAGATCGCCGACGACGTGCTCGACTACGCCTCCGACGCGCAGACCCTGGGCAAGAACCTCGGCGACGACCTGGCCGAGGGCAAGGCCACCCTGCCGCTGATCCACGCCATCGCCCACAGCGACGACGCCACCCGCGCGCGCCTGCGCGCCGCGGTCGAGCACGGCGACACCGACGCCATGCCCGAGGTGCTGGCCGCGATCCACGCCACCGGCGGCCTGGACTACAGCCGCAAACGCGCCCGCGATTACGCCCAGGCCGCCGAAGCGGCGCTGGACGCGATCGAGGACAACGACTACACCGCCGCGCTGCGCGGCTTGGCGCGGTACGCGGTGAGCCGGGATCACTGATCGGCGCAGACGGCTGCGCCGCGACTGAGGCTTCGCGGTCGCGGCTCGCGCCGCTCCCACAAGGGCGCCGCATCGCTTTCTGTAGGAGCGGCGTAAGCCGCGACAGCCGAAGCGATGTGGTACCACGCAGGTTTCCGCAGCCGATTTCGCGTTCGGCGATCTGCGCAGCGAATGGGCATCCGGGCTCTTTGCGAGCCCGCTTGCTTGCACCGCTTCTGTGGTCGCGGCTTATGACCGCAGGAAATCCCCGTGGGACGCCGCTCCTACAAGGGCGCCGCCTGCGCCGCGAGGGTGAGGCTTCGCGGTCGCGGCTCGCGCCGCTCCTACAAGGGCGGCGCATCGCTTCCTGTAGGAGCGGCGTAAGCCGCGACAGCCGAAGCGATGTGATACCACGCAGGTTTCCGCAGCCGATTCCGCGTTCGGCGATCTGCGCAGCGAATGGGCATCCCGGCTTCGCGGGTCCGCTTGCGTACACCGCTTCCGTGGTCGCGGCTTATGACCGCAGGAAATCCCCGTGGGACGCCGCTCCTACAAGGGCGCCGCCTGCGCCGCGAGGGTGAGGCTGCGCGGTCGCGGCTCGCGCCGCTCCTACCCTTTTGGGACGGGGCGGCGCCGAGCGGCTCAGCGCTGGCCGAAACGCTCGCCGAAGAAGGCGCGCATGGCGGCGAAGGAACGCTTGGCGGCGCGCTCGTCGTAGCGGCAGTTGTCGCCGGCCGGGTTGGCCGCGTCCTCGATCTGCGAGAAGCAGTGCACCGCGCCGCCGTAGTTGACCAACTGCCAGTCGGCGCCGGCCTCGTTCATTTCCTGTTCGAAGGCGACGATGTCGGCCTGCGGCACCGACTTGTCGGCGGCGCCGTTGAGCACCAGCACCGGGGTGTTCACCTTGACCCCGTTGCCGGGCAGATACGACTTCAGGCCGCCGTGGAAGCTGACCGCGCCGGCCAGGTTGGCGCCGGTGCGCGCCAGTTCCAGCACTGCCGAACCGCCGAAGCAGAAGCCCAGCGCGCCGATCCGCTGCGCGTCCAGCGGCGCGGTCTTGGCCTGGCCTTCCAGGGCCGCGACCGCCGCGGCGACGCGCTTGCGCAAGGTCGCGCCGCCATCGCTATAGACCTTGCCGACCGCCGCCTTGGCCTCGGTCTTGTCCTTCGGCCGCACGTCCCGGCCGTACACGTCGGCGACCAGGACCACGTAGTCGTCGCCGGCGATCTCGCCGGCCAGGCGGACGGCGTGGTCGGTCACGCCCATCCAGTTCGGCACCATCACCAGGCCGGGCCGCTTGATCGCGTTGACGTCGTCGTAGACCAGCGTCCCGCGAAAGCGCTCCTCGCCGACGCTCCATTCCACCGGCTGGGTCTTGGTCGCCGCGAACGCGGGCGAGGCGCACAGCAGTAGCGACACAGCAGCGGCGAGACGGCGCATGGCGGGACTCCGGGGGTTGGGAATCCGGCGAGACTAACGCGTTCCCGGCGCCAGCGTCGTGACGGCGATTGAGCGGGGAGTGAGCGGAGAGGAGCGAGGAGTGAGAAAAACAACAGCTCTGCTGCGGCCTTTACTCACTCCTCGCTCCTCTCCACTCGTTCCTCTCCCCTCACCCGATTCCCAGCCCCGCGATCGCGCTGATCGCTTCCGGGTCGAACCCGGCCAGTTCGGCGAAGTGGCGGCCGCGGGCGACGTAGTCCTTGTACGGGCCGTAGCTGGGCGCGCCCGGCGACAGCAGGATCACCCCGCCCTGCGCGCCGAGCGCGGCGCGGGCTTGCTGCATCGCCTCGCCCAGGTCGCGCGCCGCCGACAGGCGGACGTCGGACTGGGCCGCGATCGGCGCCAGCAGCTCGTGGATGCGCGGGCCGTTCTGGCCCATGGTCACGATCGCCACCGGCGCCTGCCGGCGCATCGCGTCGGCGAAAGCCTGCCAGTCCAGGCCGCGGTCGTGGCCGCCGACCAGCACCGCGATGCGGCGGCCGGCATAGACGTCGAGCGCGGCCAGGGTCGCGTGCGGGGTGGTGCTGATCGAATCGTTGACGTAGTCGATGCCGTCCTTGCGCCCGATCGGCTGCAGCCGGTTCGGCAGCGGACGGAAGCTCGCCGCCGCCGGCGCCAACGGCGCGGCGTCCAGGCCCAACGCTTCGATCGCGGTCAGCACCGCGCACAGGTTGCCGCGGTTGTGCCGGCCGGGCAGCGGCAGGCCGGCAGTGTCCATGATTTCGCGCTCGCCGCGCCACAGCGCGTCGCCGCGCAGATGCCAGCCGCGCTCATCGCCGAACCAGCGCACTTCGCTGTCGGGCAGATGCAACCCGGCCAGCACCGCGTCGTTGGCGTTGAGCACGGCGATGCGCGGCTTGCCTTCGGTCAGCAGGCGCAGCTTGTCCTCGACGTAGCGCGCCTGCGAACCGTGCCAGTCCAGGTGTTCGGGGTACAGATTCAAGGCCACCGCGACCTCCGGCCGGGCGCCGCTGGCGCCGACGTCGCCGGTCTGGTAGCTGGACAGCTCGATCGCCCAGAACTCGGGCATCGGCTGCGGGTCCAGCGCCTCCAGCAAGGGCATGCCGATATTGCCGACCAGGGCGGTGCGGTGGCCGCCGGCGCGCAGCAGGTGCGCCAGCAGCGAGGTGGTGGTGCTCTTGCCCTTGGTGCCGGTCACGCAGACGGTGCGCAGGTCCGGATGCTCGCCGAACCACAGCGCGGTACCGCCGAGAAAACGCGTGCCCTGCCCGGCCGCGGCCTGGGCCTCGGCGCGGTACGGGCTGATTCCGGGCGATTTGATCACGAACTCGAACGCGGCCAGCCGCTCGGCGCTGGCGGCGGTCTCGATCGCCAGCAGCGGGTCGCCGAGGCCGCGCGCGTCGGCGGCTTCCTCGACGCTGCAGAACAGGGTCAGCGCCAGCCGTGGCAGGCGCGAGCGGATCGCCTGGTAGGCGGCGCGGCCTTCGCGCCCCCAGCCCCACAGTGCGACCCGGCGGCCGTCAAGCTGCGAAATGCGCACGCAGGCGTTCCCACAGCGCGGCCGGGATGCGGTGCTGGACGTCGAGCGCCAGCAGCGACTCGATGCTCAGATCCTCGTCCTGCAGCTGCGGCCGGATCTCGCGCGCGAAGCGCTCGACCAGCGCGTCCTCGCGCCACTGCGCCTGCCCGCTCAGCGCGGCCATCGCCGCGCGCGACTCGCGGCCTTCGCCGACGCATTCGAACGGCTTGTGGTCGCGGTACTCGAGCAGCGCGTCGTAGCCCCCGGTCTGGGCCGGGTCGTCGAGCAGATTGCGGCCGAAGATGCCGACCAGGCGCGGCTTGGTCATGAACGGCGCCAGCGCCAGGAACACGAAGTGGCATTTCGGGCACACGCCGCACCAGCGGCTGGCCGGACGCTCGCCGAGGATGTGGAAGTTGCGGTTGCAGCTGCTGAAATGGGCGTCGTAGCGGTCGCTGCGGGCGAACTGGCGCGCCACCGCGAGTTCGCTGAGCGGGCGCAGCAGCGAGTAGTAGCGCAGGTCCGCGGCGACATGCCGCTGCAGGTAGTCGCCGAAGGCCTGCTCGCAGGCCCAGCCCTTGGACCACTGGTGGTTCACCTCGCCGGTGCCCTCGATCAGGCTGCCGTAGCTGGCCGAGCGCTCGTTGGAGAACACCACCTGGTCGGCGCCGTGCAACAGCGCGGCCAGGGCCATGATCGCCGAGTTCACCACCGTGACCGGGATATGGCCGTTGTAGGCGCCCTGGCGGTTGAGTTCGAACAGTTGCGGCGCCAGCGCGCGGCCGAGATTGAGGGTCGGCAGTTCGGTGCGCTGGGCGCAGGCGGCGATCAGCTGCGAGCCGCCGACCCAGGTCACGGTCTGCTCGACGCCGAGCCGGCGCAGGGCTTCGATGCTGACCAGCGAATCCTTGCCGCCGCCGATCGCGACCAGGGCGTGCTCGCGCAGGCCCAGCGCCGGCGCCTGCGGCTGCGCGTCGGCGCCGACCGGGAAGCGGATCTTGCCGTGCAGGTCCAGGCCGTTGCGGTAGGCGAACTCGCCCAGGCCGTTGACGTAGATCAGCTCCAGCAACTGCGCGGTGTCCGAGTCGATGGCGTAGCCGTCGATGCGGATCTCCGGCGGCACCGCCGCCTTGTAGTAGCTCACGCCGGCGATCAGGTGCAGCAGGCGCAGCAGGCGCTCCACCGCCGTGCGGCGCGCATCGTCGAGGACGAAGGGCGCGCCCGGGACGGTGATGGTTTCGACCAGCTCCGCGCCGTCGTCGAAGGCGTAGACCAGTTCGGCCACGCCGGTGCCCGCGTCCAGGCCGCAGCGGACGAAACGGAAGGCGCGCACGGCGTCGCGTTGGAATTGATCGCTCACGGGTTCACTCTCGAATCGAATCGGACGCGCGCTGCGGTTTTTTCTTCGGCCTGGAGGTCATTCGACGACCTCCTCGACCGGCAGCGCGCGCAGGTTGTAGGTGTTGGCCATCGCCATGCCGTAGGCGCCGGCGTCGGCGACCAGGATCGTGTCGCCCTCGGCGGTCGCCGCCGGCAACGGCCGGGCGCGGCCGAGCACGTCGCTGCTCTCGCACACCGGACCGACCACGTCGAAGGTCGCGGTGTCGGCGTCGTCGTAGCGGCTGAGGTTGTGGATGCCGTGGTAGGCCTCGTACATCGCCGGCCGCATCAGCGCGTTCATGCCGGCGTCGCAGCCGACCCGGCGCACGCCGTCCTTCTCCACCACCTGGGTCGCGTGCAGCAGCAGCACGCCGCTTTCGGCGACTAAGTAGCGGCCCGGCTCGACGATCAGGCCGTAGCGCGGGTACGCGGCCTTGATCTCGGCCAGGCCGGCGCGCCACTGGCCGAGGTCGAACTGCGGCGCTTCCGGGGTGTAGGCGACCGGCAGGCCGCCGCCGATGTCGATGGTCTCGATGGTGCCGACGCTGTCGGCCAGTCCGGCCAGGCTGGCGTAGACGCCGCGCCAGTGCTGCGGGTCGTCGATGCCGCTGCCCAGGTGCGCGTGCAGGCCGCTGATCCGCACGCCGAGCTTGCGCGCCTCCTCGACGAAGGCGTCGAAGCGCGCCAGCGGCAGGCCGAACTTGGCCGCGACGCCGCCTGTGCGGACCTTCTCGTGATGGCCCTCGCCGTGGCCCAGGTCCAGGCGCAGCCACAGGGTGCGGCCGCGGAAGGTCTCCGGCCAGCGCTGCAGGGCCTCGATGTTGTCCAGGGTGACGATCACCCCACGCCGCAAGGCCGCTTCGTACTCGCGCCGCGGCGCGAAGCTGGGGGTGAACAGCACCCGCTCGGGCGCCATGTGCGGCAACGCCTCGAACACGCGCTCGATCTCGGCCAGCGACACGCACTCCAGGCCGAAGCCTTCGCCGACGATGGCCTTGAGCACCGCCGGATGCGAATTGGCCTTCATCGCATAGAAGCAGCGGTCGATCGATTCGGTGCCGATCAGCGAACGCGCGCGTTCGCGCACCGTGGCCAGGTCGTAGACGTAGCGCGGCGTGCCGGCCTGGGCCAGCGCCAGCAGCCGCTCGCGCTTGCCCTGCCACCAGGCCGGCGCGCGCTGCGGCTTGCCGTGCGCGCTGCTCTCCTCTTGGATGCTGCGCCAGCTCGGGCCGAACACGCTGTCGTCGCGCACCGGCATGGCGCCGCCGCGGATCAGTTCGTGGTGCAGATGCGGCAGCAGGCCGTCGGCGTCGGCCTCGTCGATGACGAAGGTCAGGTTGAGGTCGTTCGACGACTGCGAGATCAGGTGCACGCGCTCGCGGCCGAACGCGGCCCAGATGTCGGACAGTCGGTGCAGCAGCGAACGCATGCCGCGGCCGACCAGGGTGATCGCCGCGCACGGCGCGATCACCTTGACCCGGCAGACCTCGGCCAGGTCGGCCGACAGCGCTTCGAGCACGTTGCTGTTGACCAGGTTCTCGCTCGGGTCGAGCGAGACGGTGACGTTGGTTTCCGACGAGCCGATCAGGTCGATCGACAGGCCGTGGCGCTTGAAGCGCTCGAACACGTCGGCGAGGAAGCCGACCTGCTGCCACATGCCGATGCTTTCCATCGACACCAGGACGATGCCGTTGCGGCGGCTGATCGCCTTGACCCCCGGCACCGTCGCCGCGCTGGCGTCGATGCGGGTGCCCGGCAGGTCGAAGCGTTCGGTGTCGAGGATCGCCATCGGCACGCCGGCGTCGCGGCACGGCGCGATCGAACGCGGGTGCAGCACCTTGGCGCCGGTGGTGGCGATTTCCTGCGCTTCGGCGTAGTCCAGGCGCGCCAGCAGGCGCGCTTCCGGCACTTCGCGCGGGTTGGCGCTGAACATGCCCGGCACGTCGGTCCAGATCTCGACCCGCTGCGCCTTGAGCAGAGCGCCGAAATACGCCGCCGACGTGTCCGAACCGCCGCGGCCGAGGATCGCGGTGCCGCCGTCGCCGTGGCGGGCGATGAAGCCCTGGGTGATCAGCATCGCGGTCGGCTGGGCGCTGAAGCGCTCGACGAAACCGGGCTCGGCCTGGTGCCGGCAGTTCACCGACAACCGCTGCGCCCACTCGCTGGCATTCGGCAGCGACACCGCATCCAGCCAGTCGCGCGCGTCGCTCCAGCCGAAATCGTGGCCCTGCGAGCGCAGGTAGGCCGCGCCCAGGGTCGACGACAGTAGCTCGCCCTGGCCCAGCACTTCGGCCTGCCAGTCCAGCGCGCGGCTGGCCGCGCGCGGATCGGTTTCCAGCGCAACCAGTTTCGCCAGGCGCTCGCCGAGCACCGCATCCGGATCCAGGTCGAGTTCGGCGCAGAAGCTGCGGTGGCGCTCGACCAGGCCGGCGAAACGCGCCGCCAGGCCCTCGTCGCTGCCGACCGGAGCGTAGGCGATCGCCTGCAGTTCGTTGGTGACGCCCGACAGCGCCGAGACCACCACCAAGACCCGGCGGCCGTCCTCGTGCAAGCGTTTCGAGGCCAGGCGTCCGATCGTGTCCCAACGGTTGCGGCGAGATACCGAAGTACCGCCGAACTTGAGCACCACCCAGCCTGTCTGTTGCGCCACCACTGTTTCCTCGGTTGTCGTTCCACTGATTCGGGCCCGGCAGGCGCCGGGGCAGGTCGATCCGCCCGCCGCGGGCCATCGATGGCCGCGACGGGATTGCACACTTGCCGCTCGTGCGCGCCGGGCGTGCACCCGTCGGCGGGCGCCCTTAGAATCACGCGCTCGCCCGGGGGCCCGGGCACGAAGCGACGATTCTAGTCCAAACCTGCCCGCTCCCGAGCGCCGCTCCGCCCTCACCGACGCTGTTTTTTCCCAGGCCCCGCCTTCCGCACACCCCCTGTGTACCGCCACCTGCACGGGCCCTACGGATCCCCTTTCGAAATGACGCAACGCCGCTATCTGCAACTGGACGTGTTCGCCGACCGGCCCGGCGCCGGCAACCCGCTGGCCGTGGTCCTCGACGCCGAGGGCCTGGACGACCGCGACATGCAGGCCATCGCCCGCTGGACCCGCCTGCCCGAGACCACCTTCGTGTTCCCGCCGACCCAGCCCGGCGCCAGCTACCGCATCCGCATGTTCAGCCCGCGCCGCGAAGTGCCGTTCGCCGGCCATCCCAGCGTCGGCACCGCCTGCGTGGTGCTGGAGGCCGGACTGGCCGCACCGGTCGACGGCCGCCTGGTCCAGGAAGGCGTGGCCGGGCTGCTGCCGCTGGCGGTGAACGGCGACGGCGACGCCCGCACGATCGCGGTGCGCACGCCGCGCGCGCGGGTGGTCGAAGTCGCCGACGCGGCCGATCCGCGCCTGGCCGACACCTTGCGCGAGCTGCCGCTGGGCGCGCTGCCGCCGGCGCTGATGGACGGCGGCCGCCGCTGGTGGCTGGCCGAATTGCGCGACGAGGCCGCGCTGCGCGCCGCGACCCCGGACTGGGCCGCGATCGGCCGCCTGGCCGAAGCCACCGAGAGCATGGGCCTGTGCGCCTTCGCCCGCGCCGACGCCGGCCGCGACTACGACCTGGTGGTGCGCGCCTTCGTCGGCGCCCCGGCGCAGTTCGAGGACGCCGCCTCCGGCGCCGCCAACGCCACCCTAGCCGCCTGGCTCAACCACAACGGCGCCCTGCCCGGCCGCGACGGCCGCTACACGGTCAGCCAGGGCCGCGAAGTCGGCTTCGACGCGCGCCTGCAGTTGCGCGTGGACGGCGACGGCGAAGTCTGGTCCGGCGGCCGGGTCAGCAACGTGGTGCGCGGCCACATCGACTGGCGCTGAGCGGCGCGCGGGCCTCGACCCAGGCCCGCGGCGCGCGCCAAAGCTACAAACAGAAACGCCGCGAACAGAAGCGCGGCCAATAGAAACGCTACGAATAGAGACGCCGGGACCTCGCGGTCCCGGCGTTCCACCGGCCCGGCATCGCTGCCGGGGTGGACGGCGCCCCCGTTCCGCGCGCCGCCCCGGTCCGCAGGTTCAGTCCGGACGCACGTCCACCCGCACCCGCATGCGGTCGCCGGGGTGATGGTTGGTGCGGGTGTGGTAGGTCTTGCCGGCGTATTCGTAGGTCACGTCGTAGGCGCTGACCGAACGCTCGCCGCCGGAGTAGTAATTGCCGCCGGCCGGCTCCGGATCGCAGACCCGCACCGAGCCGGTGCGCGGCGCTTGGGTGCGCTTGCTCTGCTCGTAGATGCTGCGGCCGGCCATGCCGCCGACCATCGAGCCGATCGCCGACGTCGCGTAGCGCGCGCTGCCGCCGCCGACCTTGCTGCCGAGCACCGCGCCGACGATGCCGCCGACCACGGTCGCGGCGGTGCGGCCGCCCTCGGTGCCGGCGCTGCGGCGCTGGTTGCCGTAGGGGTCGTAGTACTCGTCGCGGCGGGTGTAGTCGTCGCCGTAGTAGGAATCGCCCTCGACATAGGTCGGGCGCTCGTAGCAGCGCGTGCCGCTGGCCGGCTGCGAGCGGTAGTTGTCGAACACCGGATCGACCCGGATCACCCGCGCGTAATCGACCTGCGAAGCGTAGCCGGCGTTGTAGCCGTTGTTGTTGTCGGAATAGCCGTACGACTGCGCCGAGGCGACGCCGGTGGCGGCGGCCAAGGCCAGGCCCAGGACGGTGACGAGCGAGCGGTTCATGTGGACTCCCAGGCGCCGACAGGGCGCGCTGAGGATCGTCGGGCCCGGGCGGTCAACACCGGCTGAATGCGAGCGCCCGCCGGAGCCGGGCGACGGCGATATTTACCTCGCCGTTAGCCAGTCTGCGACTTCGGTCGCGATCGCGGCGGCGCGGCGGCCGAGCAAGGGGCCGACGTGCTCGGCCGAGGCCACGGTCCGCTGCAGCGCCCCGACCGCAGCGGCGAACTCGGCCGACAGCGCCGGCGGCAGATCCTCGTCGGCGCTCGAGTTCAGGCACAGCACCGGGCAGGCCGGCGCCGGCGCCTCGATGCCGGCGTGGGCGGCGCGCAGCACCGCGCCGGATTCGTCGCGCCAATGGCGGAAGGCGTACAGCGCCGCGGCTTCGTCGGCTTCGCCCAGCGCGCGCCGGGTCGAGGCCAGCCGCGCCTGGCCGTGCCAGGCCACCCGCGCCGGCCAGTCGCGCGCCGGCAACCGCCGCGCCCAAGGCGCCGGCGGCAGCGGGTTCACCAGCACCGCGGCGTCGGCGCGGTCGGCCGCGGCCCAGGCCAGCAGGCCGCCGAGGCTGGCGCCGACCACCGCGCGCGGCCGCGGCAAGGCCTCCAGGGCCGCGCGCACCTGGCCCAGGTAGTCGGCCCATTCGGTGCCCTCCAACCCGGCCGGCGCCGGCTGCAGGTCAGGCGCGGCGACGGCTAAGCCGCGCGCCTGGAGGACCGGCGCCCACAGATTCCATTCCCAGCCGCCGCCGCCCGCGCCATGGATCAGCAGGACGTGGCGCGGCGGCGAGTGCGGAACGGTCGGCGGCATGGCGCCATTGTCGCCGCCCGCCGCCGTTCAGCCCAAACGCTCAGCCCAGTTGCGCCTCCAGGCTGATCGGCACCGCGCTCAGCGCCTTGGACACCGGGCAGTTGGCCTTGGCGTCCTCGGCGATGGCCTGGAACTTGGCCGCGTCGATGCCCGGCACGTCGGCGCTGACCTTGAGCCGGATCTGCGACAGGCTCGGCCCGCCTTCCATCGACAGGTCGACTTCGGCGCGGGTGTCCAGCCGCGCCGGCGGGTGCCCGGCTTCGGTCAGCTTGGCCGACAGGGCCATGGTGAAGCAGCCGGCGTGGGCGGCGGCGATCAGCTCCTCCGGATTGGTGCCCTTCTCCTCGCCGAAGCGGCTGTTGAAGGCGTAGCGGGTATCGCTCAGCACTCCGCTCTGCGGCGTGCTCAACCGACCCTGGCCGCTCTTGAGATCGCCTTCCCAGTGCGCGGTGGCGTGACGCGAAATGCCCATGGTGCCGCTCCTTCGTTGAGGGGCGGACAGCGTAGCGGGTGGAACGTTACAAGCGAGCAAAGAGTGGAGAGAAGTGAGGAGTGAGCAGCGCCGCTTGCCGTGCTCGCTCCTCGCTTCTCTTCGCTCGTTCCTCTCCGCTCGTTGCTCGCCTTGCCGCGATGCAGCACGCCCAATCGCGACTCCGGGCGCCGTTCCGGGCTTGACCCGCCTTGCCGCCTGCGGGAGTCTGTGGTCCCGGCGCGCGCGCCGGCACCGCCATGACCGCCCGCCGAGCGCCCACGCTCGGGCGCGCAGCGCGGACAGCCATGACGGCCTTCCCACCCTTGTCCCAGGGAGAAGTCCGCTCATGTCCTACAGCACAGAATCGATCCGCAACGTGGCCTTGGCAGGCCACCCCGGCGCCGGCAAAACCACCCTGTTCGAAGCCCTGCTGCAGGCCGGCGGCGCAGTCCAGACGGCAGGCAGCATCGAACGCGGCAACACGGTGTCCGATTTCGACCCGATCGAAAAACAACGCGGCCATTCCATCGACGCGGCGATCGCCAGCATCGACCATTCGGACGCTTCCGGACGGCTTGTCCACGTCAACCTGATCGACACCCCCGGCTATCCCGATTTCCGCGGCCCCACCCTCTCGGCGCTGGCCGCGGTCGAAACCGCGGTGGTGATCGTCGACGCCGACCGCGGGGTCGAGTACGGCACCCGGCGGATGATGGAGCACGCCAAGACCCGGCGCCTGTGCCGGGCGATCGTGGTCAACAAGATCGACCACGAGAACGCCAGCGCGGCGCGCGTGCTCGACGACATCCGCGACAGCTTCGGCCCCGAATGCCTGCCGCTGAACCTGCCGGCCGACGGCGGCAGCCGGGTGGTCGACTGCTTCGGCAGCAGCGAGGGCGACAGCGACCTCGGCGCGGTCGCCGACTGGCACCAGAAGATCATCGACCAGGTGGTCGAGATCAACGAAACGGTGATGGAGCATTACCTCGACCTCGGCGAGGGCGGCCTGTCCGGCGCCGAGTTGCACGACGCCTTCGAACAATGCCTGCGCGAGGGCCACCTGGTGCCGGTGCTGTTCTGCTCGGCGCGCAGCGGGGTCGGGATCAAGGAACTGCTCGACGTCGCCGAGCGTCTGTTCCCGCATCCGGGCGAGGCCAACCCGCCGCCGTTCGTCAAGGGCGCCGGCGAGGACGCCCTGGCCATCGAGGCCCGACCCGATCCCAAGGCGCACGTGATCGCCGACGTGTTCAAGATCGTCAACGATCCCTTCGTCGGCAAGCTCGGCGTGTTCCGGGTCTACCAGGGCACGGTGCGCAAGGACACCCAGTTGTTCGTCGACGACGGCAAGAAACCGTTCAAGGTCGGCCATCTGTTCAAGCTCAAGGGCAAGGACCACGTCGAGGTCGAGCAGGCCATTCCCGGCGACATCGCCGCGGTGGCCAAGGTCGACGAACTGCATTTCGACGCGGTGCTGCACGACAGCCACGACGAAGACCAGATCCACCTGGCGCCGCTGAATTTCCCCCGGCCGATGTTCGGCCTGGCGGTCGACGCGGCCAGCAAGGGCCAGGAGCAGAAGCTCGCCACCGCCCTGCACAAGCTGGCCGAGGAGGATCCCTGCTTCCAGGTCGAACGCGAGACCGAGACCAACGAGACCGTGATCCGCGGCCTGTCGGACCTGCACCTGCGGATCAACCTGGACCGGCTCAAGGACCGCTACGGGGTCGAAGTGACCTCGCGGCCGCCGCGCATCGCCTATCGCGAGACCGTCGCGGCCAAGGCCGAAGGCCACCACCGGCACAAGAAGCAGACCGGCGGCGCCGGCCAGTTCGGCGAGGTGTTCCTGCGCATCGAACCGCTGCCGCGCGGCGGCGGCTTCGAGTTCGTCGACGAGGTCAAGGGCGGCACCATTCCCGGCCAATTCCTGCCGGCGGTGGAGAAAGGCGTGCGCCAGGTGCTGCACGACGGCGCGCTCGCCGGCTATCCGATCCAGGACGTGCGGGTGATCGTCTACGACGGCAAGTACCACAGCGTCGACAGCAAGGAAGTCGCCTTCGTCGCCGCCGGCAAGAAAGCCTTCCTGGATGCGATCGGCAAGGCCCGGCCGCAGGTGCTGGAGCCGATCGTCGACCTGGAGGTCGCCGCGCCCGAGCAGCACATGGGCGACATCAGCGGCGGCCTGGCCAGCAAGCGCGCGCGGATCAACGGCACCGACAGCGTGCGCGGCGGCGAGATCGTGGTCCGCGCCCAGGTGCCGCTGTCGGAACTGGAAGGCTATGCCGCCGAGCTCAAGTCGGTGACCGCCGGCCGCGGCCGCTACTCGCTGGACTTCAGCCACTACGAGCCGGTGCCCGGCAACGTGCAGCAGAAGCTGGTCGAGGCCTACAAGCCGCGGCACGAAGAGGACTGAGCCGCGCCGGCCCGCCCGGCTGCGGCCCACGGCACTGCCGGCGCGCGCCGCGCCGGCGGTGCGCAGCGCAGGTCCGCAAAACCGGCCCGCATCGGCCCGTATCGCCCGCCGTCGGGCGATGCGGTCGAGCGCGCCGATGCGCGGCCCGGATTATGATGCCCCATCGGTTCACGCCGAGCGCAAGCATGCGTTCTTTCATCAGCCGGGCCGGATCGCCCAGGAGTCGCCGATGCCTTCGTTTCGCATCCCATCGCTGTCCGTCGCGGCCGTGCTGGCCGCGCTCGCCTTGGCGCCGCCGCACCGGGCCGATGCGCGCAAGCCGGCGGCGTCCAAGCCGGCCGTGCAGAACCGCTGCGGCTGGTTCATCAATCCGACCCCGGGCAACGCCTGGCTGTACGACCGCGATGCCGAGTGGACCATCGGCCTGCAGGGCGGCCGTCAGGCCGAAGGCGACTGGCCGGCGATCGCGCAGGACCAGTGGGTCGAAACCAACCGCCATTACGGCTATGGCTGCGCCTGCCTGCGGGTGATCGCCGACGAACGGACCAAGGAAGTGCAGCGCATCGTGTCCGCGCGCGGGCTCAAGCTCGAGCAGTGCCGGCGCGACCCGGCACTGACCGAACCGCTGCAAGAACTGCGCGGCGAATGATGTCCACCGCCCCGCCCACCGACCCGGAGCTGCACGAGATCGTCTCCGACGCCATGACCGCGGTGTCGAGCCCGACCGACCTGATCGTGGCGCTGATCGCGGTCGCCGCCGCGCTGACCGCCGGGGTGCTGGCCACGCGCTGGCTGCATCGCCGGCTCGGCCACCATCGCCGGGTGGCGTCGACCCTGACCGACTATCTGTGCACGCCGCTGCTGGCCACCCTGGCGCTGGCGGCGTTGCAGGTCCTCGGCAACCCGCTGATCGGTCTCAGCGCGACCTTGCTGGTGCTGTTCCTGGCGATCCGCGCGCTGGCCGCGTTGCTGGAACTGCTGTTCCGCCCGACCCTGCCGCTGCGGCTGATGCTGCGCCTGATTACCGTGGTCTCGTGGCTGGCGGCGGTGTTCGCCCTGTTCGCCGACCGCAGCGCCACCATCGCCAAGATCTACGGCGCCAACGTCAAGTTCGGCGGCATCTCGCTGTCCAGCCAGGGCGTGCTCAGCGGCCTGGTGGTCGGCGTGGTGGTGGCGATCGTCGCCCTGTGGGGCGACAAGACCGTGGCCGCTTTGCTGCGCCGCAGCCGCACCCTGCAGCCGAATTTCGTCCTGGCGCTGTCGCGGATCTTCAGCGTCGCGATCTGGGTCGTCGCCACCGCGGTGATCTTCAGCGCCAGCGGCATCAACCTGACCGCGCTGGCGGCGTTCAGCGGCGCGCTCGGCATCGGCCTGGGCCTGGGCCTGCAGAAGCTGGCCGCCAGCTACATCAGCGGCCTGATCGTGCTGTTCGAGCAGTCGGTGCGGGTCGGCGACAACATCGCCAGCAACGGCGTCGTCGGCCGGGTCACCCGGATGACCGTGCGCTACACCATGATCCGCACCCGCGACGGGGTCGAGGCGATCGTTCCCAACGACAGCCTGACCGGCAACGTGATCGTCAACCAGTCCTGGTCCGACCGCAATCTGCGCCTGGTCTGCGGCGTGCTGGTCAAGGGCGATACCGACATCGGCCTGGCCCGCAACCTGTTCGTCGAGGCGATGCGGGCCCAGGAACGGGTGCTGGAACAGCCGCCGCCGCATATGTACATCACCGCGATCAACGACAAGGGCATCCAGCTCGACGGTCATTTCTGGATCAACGATCCCGAGAACGGCCAGCACAACGTCGCCTCGGACGTCTACGACGCGATGCTGGCCGGGTTCCGCCGCAACGGGGTGCAACTGGTCGCGCAATGAAGGCGACGAACGGCGCGCCGCGGCGCGCCCGCGGCGCTAGGATGGCGGCGTGACCGAGACCGCCCACCCGCGTTTTTTCTGGCAGTTCCCGATGCGGCTGGTGCGCGAGGCGCGGCTGGCCGAGTTCCTGCCCGACGACGGCCGCCTGCGGATCCTGTTCCTGTGGGGCAAGGACTGCCCGAACTGCGACATCGCCAAGGGCCAGATGCTGCTGACCCAGGACCGCTTCAGCTGGCCCGACGTGGAGTGGCTGCACGACAACGTCTACGAAGACCCGGGCATGGCCACGCGCTTCGGCCTGCACGGCATCCCGGCCTTCTTCGTGTTCCGCGGCGGCAAGAAGCTCGGCCGTATCGGCCAATGGCCCGGCACCGAGGCCTTCGTCGCCGCGATCGAGAAACTGCGCCTGCCCGCGCCCAGCGCGGCCTGAACGCGGCCGCCGCAACAGTCCATCGCGCCGCGGCGCTTGGCGGCGGCGCGTGGCCGGGCGCAGACTGGCCCTCCGCTCGCACCCCCGCCGCCGCCATGTTCGACGCCGCCACCCTCGCCGCCTATCTGGTCGCCGCCGCCGTGCTGGTGTTGATCCCGGGGCCGGGCACGGCCTGGATCGTCGCCCAGAGCGCCGCCGGCGGCACCGCGCGCGGAGTGCAGGCCGCATTCGGCCTGGAGACGGCGACCCTGATCCATGCCCTGGCCGCCGGCCTGGGTCTGTCGGCCGTGCTGGCGACCTCGGCGCTGGCCTTCGAAGTGCTCAAGTACGCCGGCGCCGCCTACCTGATCTGGCTCGGCATCAAGGCCTGGCGCAGCGGCGCGGCGAGCGCCGCCGAGCCGGCCGCCGCCGCGGGGCCGGTGTCGGCGCGCGGGGTCTATCTGCGCTCGGTCCTGACCGGAGTGCTGAACCCGAAGGTGGCGCTGTTCTTCCTCGCCTTCCTGCCTCAGTTCGTGCATCCCGAGCGCGGCATGGTCTGGCTGCAGTTCCTGATCCTGGGCGCGCTGCTGTCGATGATCGGCCTGCTCAACAGCCTGTTCCTCAGCTTCGCCGTCGGCCGCTTCGGCCGCCGTTTCGCCGGCCGCGGCGGGCGTTGGAAAGAGCGCCTGACCGGCAGCGTGTTCATCCTGCTCGGCCTGCGCCTGGCCGCGCAGCAGCGCGGCTGAGCCGCCGCGCGGCGCCGTCGCCGCGCAACCGCGCCTGTACGCCGGTCGCGTCCGGCTTGAAGCGCGCCTTCGCGCCCATAGGTCGAGTAGTCACGACCTCAGTCACGGAGCGCCGCGCATGAAAACCCAGGGCTTTCTCGATCAGTTGCTCAAGACCGCGCAGAACAGCCTCGGCGGCGCCGGCGGCCTCGACGGCCTGCTCGGCGGCGGCAAGCCGCCGGCGCGCTACGAACAACAACGCGGCGAAGCCCGCGACGACAAGCGCGGTCTGCTCAACGCGGACTTCGGCAAGGGCGCGCTGACCGGCGGCGCGCTCGGCCTGCTGCTGGGGCACAAGAAGCTGCGCAAGCACGCCGGCAAGATCGCCCTGTACGGCGGCGTCGCCGCGCTCGGCGTGCTGGCCTACAAGGCCTACGGCGACTACAAGCGCCAGCAGGGCGAGACCGGGGTCGAGCCGCAGACCGTCGACCGCCTGCCGCCGCCGCTGGCCGAACAGCACAGCCAGGCCATTCTCAAGGCCCTGGTCGCCGCGTCCAAGGCCGACGGCCATATCGACGCGCGCGAACGCGAAGTCATCGAAGGCGAGTTCGTGCGCATCGACGGCGATCCGGAACTGCGCCGCTGGTTGCACGAGGAACTGGAAAAGCCGCTCGACCCGGCCGAAGTCGCGCGCGCCGCGAGCGGGCCGGAAGTCGCCGCGGAAATGTACCTGGCCAGCCTGCTCGCCGCCGACGAGCAGAGCTTCATGGAACGCGCCTACCTCGACGAACTGGCGCGCCAGCTCAAGATCGACGATGCGCTGAAGGCGCGGCTGGAACAGCAGTTGCGCGACGCGCAGGGCTGAGGCGGGGCGGCGCCGGCTCGCAGGGTTGGCGGACCGGCACGGGGTCATTCCGTGCCCGGGCTGGTTTGACCCGGGTCACATCCTGGCGCGACATCGCCGCGTCCATACCGCCGATCGCGCCGCCGGTCGGCGTTCGCGCCCGGTCCGGCGGCGCAGCCGCTAGCATCGCTGCGCCGCCGGCCGGGCGGTTCGCTGCCGTGGAGTCTCGCCGATGGGTTTGCCGATGGGTTTGCCGAAACGTTCGCTCGTCCCCGCCCTGCTCGCGCTGTGCTTCGTCGGCTGCTCCTGCCAACGCCAGGCCGACGACCGCGCCACCGCGACCGCGACCGCGCCGGCCCCGCCGCGCGACGACGCTGCGGCGCGTGCGGCCGCCGAGGCGGCACGGCGTGCGCAGGCGCAGAACCAGCAACGCGCCGACGCCATGACCGAGGCGGTCAACACCTTGCATCTGTACCTGCAGCAGCTCAGCAGCGGCAAGCGCGAGCTGGCCGAGAAGCACTGGGCTTACGAACGCCAGCCGCGCGGCAACGAGGAGGCCGGACTGCGCCAGATCGAGCAGTTCAGCGCGATGCGGATCCAGAACGAAACGCCCGAGCCGCTGGATCAGGAAATCGTGCCCGAATCGCTGCAGATTCCGGTCGAGTTGCGGGTCAGCCTGCCCGGCGGCGAGAACCGCCGCTATACCGGCTGGTACCGGATGCGACGCGATCCGGTCGATCGCAGTTGGAAACTCACCGCGACCTCGCTCAGCGTGGCCTTGCGCTGATCGGCCCGGGTTCGGCGCCGCGCGGCGGGCCCACCGCCGCGGCTTTCGGCACAGCCCGTGCACGCAGGCGGGCTTATACACTGGTGGCCCTCGCGACGGCACGGCAATGGCCGTCGCTCCGCCTCTTGGACCCCGTCATGCGCCGTCATCGTTCCCGCGTTTCCGCTCTCGCCCTCGGCCTGGCCCTGGCCGGCGCCATCCTGACCAGCGCCTGCGGCGACAAGACCGCGGCCGATGGCAGCGGCAGCGCGGACGGCTCGGCGGAGGCATTGCCGGCGCCGGAAGGCGCCGGACGCGGCGGCGTGACCGGCATGCCGGCCACGCCGGGCCCGGGCCAGGTCGGGCCGCCGGCCGACGCCGCGGCGACGCCGCTGTACGACGAGAACGGCAATCCCCTGCCCGGCACCGAGGCGCCGGCCGAAGGCGTCGATGGCACCCTGCCGCTGCCGTCCGACGGCAGCGCGGTCGCGGCCGAACCGGGCCCCGACGACGCGCTCGCGGTGGTGCGCGACTACTACGCCGCGATCAACCAGGGCCAGTTCGACCAGGCCTATGCCTTGTGGTCCGACGGCGGCCGCGCCAGCGGCCAGAGCGCGCAGCAGTTCGCCGCCGGTTTCGCCGACACCACCGGCGTATCGGTGGAACTGCTGGCGCCCGGCCCGGTCGACGCCGGCGCCGGCCAGCGCCATATCGAGGTGCCGGTGGCGATCACCGCGACCCAGCGCGACGGCAGCCAGCGCAAGTACGTCGGCGCCTATGTCCTGCGCCGGACCGTGGTCGACGGCGCCAGCGACGAACAGCGCGCCTGGCGCATCGGCAGCGCCGACATCCGCGAGGTGCGCCCGTGATGCGGCGTTGGCTGGTGCCGTCGGTGGTGGCGGCCTTCGCGCTGGCGGCGGTCGTCCTGCTGCTGGTCGCCTGCGGCCGCAACGATCCGCCGAACGCCGCGCCGGCCGCGCCGGCCACGACGGCGACCGCACCGGCGCCGACCGCCGCCCCGCCGACCGCCTCGGCCGAACCGGCCGGACTCGACTACGTCCTGCCCGGCGCGCTGGCGCCCGACGTTGGCCCCGAACAACTGTGCCGGTTGTTCGGCGCCGCCAACGTCAAGATCGACGACACGCTGCCCGGGCCGGAAGGCGAATCCTTCCGCGGAGTGGTCCTGTTCGACGGCGATCCGACCCGGCGAGCGGTGCTGCATTACCAGGACGAACGGACATTGCGCGGCCTGGCCCTGGTCGAAGTGCGCGAGCCGACCACCCGCTGGCGCCTGGACAACGGCGTCGCCATCGGCCAGTCGCTGGCCGAACTGGAGCGCCGCAACGGCAAGCCGATCCGCTTCAGCGGCCTGGGCTGGGACTACGGCGGCACCGTCACCGACTGGAACGGCGGCAAGCTCGGCTCGGGCGAAGGCGATGCGGCGATGCGTCATGCGCGGCTGGACTTGCGACCGCAGCCGGGACGCGGCGAAGGCGTCGACGCCGAGGCGGTGCCGTCCAGCGACAGCGAATACGCCAGCGACGATCCCAAGTACCCGCGCCAGGGCGAGCTGCTGCGCGTGACCGAGATCGGCGTGTCCTTCCCCGGCGAAGACGATCTGTGATCCGCCGCCGCGGCCTGCGCGCATGAGCGGTACCGCGCCGCGCATCGTCCTCGACAGCAACGTCTGCCTGGACCTGTTCGCTTTCAAGGACCCGGCCGTCGCGCCGCTGCTGCGGGCGCTGCGCGAGGGCAGGATCCAGGCGGTCGCCGATCCGGCCTGCCGCGACGAATGGCTGCGGGTGATCGAATATCCCAAACTCGGTCTCGACGCCGCCGTGCGCGAGGCCTGCCGGCGCGATTACGAGGCCTTGTTCGAGCCGCACACGGCCGATGCCGCGACACCCGCGGTCGCCCTGCCGCGCTGCGCCGATCCCGACGACCAGAAATTCCTCGAACTGGCCCAGGCCGCGCAGGCGCGCTGGCTGCTCAGCCGCGACCACGCGCTGTTGGTGCTGGGCCGGCGCACCGCCCGCGCCGGCCTGTTCGAGATCCTGACTCCGCGCGCCTGGGTCGCCCTGCAACTGCTGCGCGCCGCCACGCCCTGAAGCCTGGATCGGCCGCTCTCGCGGCCCGTGCCATACTCGGCTCATGCAAGGCGTGCCCGCCCACTTCGTCGACGCCCAGGACGCGGCCGAGTTCCGCCAGCCGGCGCACCGCGCCGGCATCGAGCTGTATCGCGCCCACATCGTCCGCCACGCGTTCGAGCCGCACACCCACGAGGCCTACGGCCTGGGCGCGATCGAATCCGGAGTCGAACGCTTCCGCTATCGCGGCAGCGACCACCTGGCGCCGCCGGATTCGCTGGTGCTGATGAACCCCGACGTGCTGCACACCGGCCGCGCCGAAACCGAAGGCGGTTGGCGTTACCGCATGGTCTATGTCGACCCGGGGGTCGCCGAAGAGATCACCGGCGAGCGCGGCTGGTGGTTCGAGCAGGCGGTGCGCCACGACCCGGCGCGCGCGCAACGCATCACCGCGCGCCTGGACGCGCTGTGGCTGGCGCGCGACGAGCTGGATTTCGACAGCCAGTTGTACGCCCTGCTGGCCGAGTTCCGCGACCACGCCCGCGTCGCCCGGCCGCTGCGCGAACAGGCGCCGGTGCGCTTCGCGCCGGTGATCGACTACCTGCACGCGCATCTGGCCGACCGCATCGGCCTGGAACAACTGGCCGCGGTCGCCGGGCTGAGCCCGTTCCATTTCCTGCGCCAGTTCCGCCGCCAGTACCACGTCACCCCGCAGCAGATGCTGATGGCCTTGCGCCTGTACCGGGCCAAGCGCCTGCTCGCCGCGGGCGCGGCGCCGGCCCAGGTCGCGCTCGACAGCGGCCTGGCCGACCAGGCCCACCTGACCCGCGCCTTCTCGCGCCGCTACGGCATCACCCCGGCGCGCTACCAGCGCCAGATCCTGGCCGGCCGCCGCCCCGGCTGAGCCGCGCCGGGGCGGGCGCAATCTGAGACAAGACCGGCGCCGGCCGCCTCGGCCAGGCTGGGCGCATGTTGCTCGGAACCCTCTACGCGCTCGCCGCCGGCCTGATCTGGGGCCTGGTCTTCGTCGGACCGCTGTTGCTGCCGGAGTATTCGCCGGCGCTGCAGTCCTTCGGCCGCTACCTCGCTTTCGGCCTGATCGCCTTGCCGCTGGCCTGGATGGACCGCGGCGCGCTGCGCCAGTTGCGCCGCCAAGACTGGCTCGAGGCGCTCAAGCTGGTCGCGATCGGCAACCTGCTCTATTACCTGTTCCTGGCCAGCGCGATCCAGCGCGCCGGCGGTCCCTTGCCGACCATGATCATCGGCACCTTGCCGGTGGTGATCGCGGTCTGCGCCAACCTGCGCAACGCGCGCCGCGACGGCCGCCTGCCCTGGCTGCGCCTGCTGCCCTCGCTGTCGCTGATCGCGCTGGGCATCGCCTGCGTCAACCGCGCCGAGCTGCAGGCCTTGCGCGCCGATCCGCAGGCCGACCTGCACCGCTATGCCTTGGGCGGCCTGCTGGCGGTGGGCGCGGTGGTGTGCTGGACCTGGTACCCGCTGCGCAACGCCGACTGGTTGCGCGCGCATCCCGATCGCAGCCCGCGCAGTTGGGCCACCGCCCAGGGCGTGGCGACCCTGCCGCTGGCGTTGTGCGGCTACGCCGCGCTGTGGCTGTGGATGAGCGCGCGCGGCGACGATTTCGCCATGCCGTTCGGGCCGCGGCCGCTGTTCTTCGTCGGCCTGATGGCGGCGATCGGCCTGCTCGCGTCCTGGGTCGGCACCCTGTGCTGGAACGAAGCCAGCCAACGCCTGCCGACCGCGCTCGCCGGCCAGTTGATCGTGTTCGAGACCCTGGCCGCGCTGAGCTACGCCTTCGTGCTGCGCCAGCAATGGCCGCCGCCGCTGACCCTGTTCGGCATCGCCCTGCTGATCGCCGGCGTGCTCTGGGCGTTGCGGATCAAGCCGGTCGCCGCGACCCAGACCGCCGTCGCGAACTGAGCGCGACCGGCGCCGGAGATACGCTCAAGCGCGGCATTCCTGCGGCGTTATGCCGCAGCCGAGCCGCGGCGGGCGCTGCCTAAGCTGGCCGCCCCGCGTCTGCCGGAATGCGCTCATGCGCCAGCGTTCGTTGCGTTTGCCCCTGCTCGCCATCGCGATCGCGATCGCATTCGACGCGGCCGCGCAAACCCAGGATGCGCCCGCCGGCGAGCCGGCCACGTTGGCGACGGTGCGCGTGCGCGGCCCGGACCGGCCGCGCACCGTCGACAGCCTCGAGGCCGCGCGCGCGCGCCTGGACCAGCGCGCCGGCGCCACCGCGCTGGTCGACGGCGGGTCCTACCGCGACCGCCGCGTCGGCACGCTCGCCGATGCGCTGGGTTATGCGCCCGGCGTGTTCGTGCAGCCGCGCTTCGGCGCCGAAGAAGCGCGCCTGTCGATCCGCGGCTCCGGCCTGCAACGCACCTTCCACGGCCGCGGCCTGGAACTGCTGCAGGACGGCAGCCCGCTCAATCTCGCCGACGGCGGCTTCGACTTCCAATCGGTGGACCCGCTGGCGGCCCGCTACATCGAGGTCTATCGCGGCGCCAACGCGCTGGAGTACGGCGCCGCTACGCTCGGCGGCGCGATCGACTTCGTTTCGCCGACCGGCTACGACGCCGCGCCGCTGACCCTGCGCGCGGAAGCCGGCGCGTTCGGCCATCGACGCGGCCAGCTCGCCCTGGCCGGCGTGTCCGGCCGCGCCGACGGCTATCTGAGCCTGGGCGGTTCGCGCCAGGACGGTTTCCGCGATCACGCCGCGCAGGAGAATGGCCGCTTGTTCGGCAACGCCGGCTATCGCTTCGGCGAGCGCCTCGACGGCCGCGTCTACCTGACCCACGTCGACACCCGCTCCGCCCTGCCCGGCAGCCTGACCCTGGCCGAAGCGCGACGCGATCCGGCCCTGGCCGCGCCGACCGCGCTGAGCCAGAACCAGCGTCGCGACTACCGCCTCGACCGTCTCGCCGCGCGCCTGAGCTGGACGCCGTCCGCCACCGGCACGTTGAATCTGTCGGCCTACTACGCCGACAAGTCGCTCGATCATCCGATCTTCCAGGTGCTGCGCCAGGACAGCCGCGATCTCGGCTTCGATCTGCGCTGGCGCAGCGATGGCAGCTGGTTCGGGCGCCGCAACGTGCTCGTCGCCGGGCTGGCCTGGGCGCAGGGCGAGATCGACGACCGGCGCTACTCCAACCTCGCCGGCCGGGCCGGCGCGCCGAGCAACCGCTTCGACCAGCGCGCGGTCAACCGCAAGCTGTACCTCGAAAATCAGACCTGGCTGACGCCGGCCTGGGTCCTGTCGCTGGGCGCGCAGGCGCTGGACGCGAAACGCCGTTCGCGCGACCGGCTGATCGTCGGCGGCCGCGACGAAAGCTTCGCTGCCGGCTACTCCGGCGTCAGCCCCAAGCTCGGCCTGCGCTACCTCATCGACGACCGCGCCCAGCTCTACGCCAACCTCAGCCGCAGCCTGGAACCGCCCAGCTTCGGCGAACTCAGCGGCGGCCCCGGGATCAGCCCGGTCGGCAAGCAAAGCGCCGACAGCGCCGAACTGGGCCTGCGCCTGAACCGCGCCGCGCTGTCGCTGGACCTGGCCCTGTACCGGGCCCGCCTGCGCGGCGAACTGCTGTCGCTCAGCGACGGCCAGGGCAATCCGCTGGGCACGGTCAACGCTGGGCGCACCCTGCACCAGGGCGTCGAGCTCGGCCTGGGCTGGCGCATCGGCGAGGCCTGGACCGTGTCGGCGAACTATCTCTACAACGACTTCCGCTTCGACGGCGACCGCGTCTACGGCGACAACGACCTTGCCGGCGTCGCCCCGCAACTGCTGCGCGCCGAACTGCGTTGGTCGCCGGACCCGCGTTGGTACATCGCGCCGAACCTGGAATGGACCCCGCAGGACACCTGGGTCGATCACGCCAACAGCTATCGCGCCCCGGGCTATCGCATCGTCGGCCTGCGCCTCGGCGGACGTGCGGCGCCGCGCTGGTCCTGGTTCGCCGACGCACGCAACCTCGGCGATCGCCGCTGGATCGCCAGCAGCAACGTGATCGCCGACGCACGCGGCCAGGACGGGCGCAATTTCCTGCCGGGCGATGGACGGGCGGTGTATGTGGGGTTGGAGTGGCGGGATTGAGGGTCGGGAATGGGGAATCGGGAATCGCAAAAGCAGTTTGCGCCCGCGCTTGTAGGCGCGACGCGATGCCTGCTGCCGCTGCCACCACTGTTGCTGTTGCCGTGAACGGCTTGGCGCCGCCTCGATCTCGCGAGAACGCCCTGAAGCCCCGGAGGGCGGCCCGCAGGGATGCGGGCCGTGCGCAGCCAGGCCAGGGAGGGCCTGTGCGGAGCAGCCCCGCGCCAGCTCCGTCCCATAGTGGCTTTTGATTCGAAACAGGAATGGCGCTTTCTTTGGTTACTTTTGACCGAAGGAAATCCCTTGGGACTTTGTCGCCTTGGACAAAGAAAGTGACCCGGCCGCTTGCGGACGGAAGCTTTGCTTTGGAGCTTTAGAGCTCTTGTAGCCTTCGAACGGCAAACGGCGCGAGGCCGCAAGAACGCGGTCGCGGCTTGTGACCGGAGGAAATCCCTGTGGGGCGCCGCTCCTACAGACGATAGCTTCTAGCTTCGATCGCTGACGACGGTCTTGGGTTCCCTGCGCGTCCCGTGGTCGCGGCTTGTGACCGAAGGAAATCCCTGTGGGACGCCGCTCCTACAGACGATAGCTTCGAGCTTCGATCGCTGACGACGGTCTTGGGTTCTCTGCGCGTCCCGTGGTCGCGGCTCATGACCGAAGCAAATCCCTGTGGGACGCCGCTCCTACAGGAGGCGGCGGCGAGGCGAGGACGAAACATGGCGCTGGATTGTCGTATCTGCGACTGCGGCCGCGCCCGAACCAAGACCGCCGTCGTTGCGGCCGCGCCGGCCGGCGCCGATGATCGGGGCATTCCGGGCGATGGATGCCGCCATGAACGCCGAGGTTCCGCAACGTAACCGTTCGCCGCACGGCTGGTGGGTCGCCACCTACCTCGAACGCGCGGCCTGGGACGACGAACCGGCGCCGGTCGACGACACCCGTTGCCTGGTCTGGGAGAACACCTTGCTGATCCGCGCCGGCGATCGCGAGGACGCCTACGCCAAGGCTCTGGCCTACGGCCGCGGCAAGGGCAACGAGTTCGCCGATGCCGAAGACGGCCGCCGCGGCCGCTGGGTGTTCGAAGGCCTGTCGCGCCTGTTGCCGGTGTACGACGAACTGCGCGACGGCGCCGAACTGATGTGGACCGAACACCGCGGCCAGCCCTATGCGGCGCTGCGCGCCAGACTGCGCCGCAAGCACGAGCTGGAAGCGTTCGACGACCTCGGCGACGGCGAGCCGCCGCTGGCCTCGTAAACGCCGGCCATCGCCTCCGCCGCCCGGCGCGATCGGGGCGACGGCCGCGGTCAGATCTCGAACCGGTACGACAGCTTGACCAGGAACTGCTCGTCGTCGCGCAGCCCGAACGCATCGGAGAACTCACGTCCGACCCGGGTCGAACGCGGACCTTCCTCGAACAGCTCGCCGCCGCGCACGTAAGCCACGTACAGGTAGGACAGCGGCGCCAACTCGTAGCGATAGCGGACCTGGAAGCCCAGATTGCTCAGGCTGAAATCCGGAATCTCCTCGTCCACCGCCAGCGGCCGCCCGCGCGGGTCGACCCGATACGCCTGCTTGAGCCTGGCGTCCATGCCGATCGCTTCCAGGCGCACGCGCAGCTCCTGCTTGTCGTCGATGAACCACTGCAGGCCGGCGTTGAGATTGAGCGCATCGGAGCGGAACGCGCCGAGCCGGTTGCCGCCGCGCCACAGCAGCCAGTCGGGGTTGTGGCTGTACTCCATGCCGGCGAACAGCAGCAGCCGGTCGCTGACCTGGTAGTTCGGTTCCAGGTAGATCCGGGTCTGGCCCTCGTCGATGCCGCCCAGGCTCTCGGCGCTGTAGTTCAGCTCGGCGCTCAGCGACCAAGGGCTGTCGCCGCGGCGCGGACGCAGGCGCTCGTAGCTGAAGTACAACCGCTCGGGCAGGCGCAGCACGCCGTTGCCGCGGGTGATCAGATCGTCGTAACCGGAGCTCCACAGCCCCAGCTCGACGAACTCGTTGCCGCCGTCGCGCAGTTCGCTGCGGCGGTTGACCGCGACCGCGTCGGCGATGTGCACGCCATCGTCGCTGTAGCGGCGCGATGCGGCGTAGTGCCAGTCGTGCGAGGCATAGGACGAGCTCGCCGGCAAGTCGGTCACGCGCCGGCCGAGGTCGTAGCGCAAGTAGTTGAAGTTGTTGCGCTCCAGATAGCCGAAGTCGTTGAGCTCCAAGCGCTTGCCCAGGTGCAGGCCGTAAAGCTGCTGGCGCCAGCCGCCGCCCATGTCGTAGTCGATCCGGATCTGCCCGCCGCTGTCGCGTGCGTTGCGGCCGTTGTGCTCGACATCGGAAGCGACCACCGCGCTGCGGATCGCCCATCGCGGATTCGGGTTCCAGCGCTGGTCGAACTCGTAGACGTTGGCGCTGCGGTCCTGGAACGGCCGCACCACCCGGGTCGCCATCGCGCCGAAGCCGAAGCGCTCGAAATCGCGGGTCGCGCGCAGGGCATAGAAGTCGCGCCCGACCTCGTCGCCCTCGCTGGCCGCGAACAGGCCGTAGTTGAAGCCGCCGGCGCTGCCGTTGAGCTTGATCGCCGCGGTCACGTCGCCCGAGCCGTTGCCGTCGTCGGCGCGCGCGCCGACCCGGCGGGTGTAGATCAGCCGGCTGTTGGAGTTGTAGGAGCCGAACTGGACGTCGAAGAAGCTCTGGTTCTCGGTGAAGAACGGCCGCTTGTCGCTGAAGAAGGTCTCGGTGGCGCTGAAGTTGACCGTCAGCTCGTCGCTTTCGACCTGGCCGAAATCCGGGTTCAGGGTGGCGCTGAGCTGGAACTTGCCGCTCGGCTTCCAGAACAGGTCGGCGCCGGCGTCGAAATCGCTGTCGCGGCCGACGAAATCGCCGACGCCGACCACGTAGGGCGTGATCGCCAGCAGCGACTGCTTGTACGCCGGCACCTCGACCCGGTTGAAGGTCGACAGGAAACGCGCCTCGTTGTAGTGCACCGCCGGCCAGGAAGCGCGCTCGCCGGTCGAGGCGATGACACGATCGAGCTGGATGCCGAGATTGCGGGTGCCGTCGCCGGCCTCGCGCATCGGCGCGATGTGCCAGGGAATCAGCATCTCCGCCGACCAGCCCTCGGCGTCCTCGCTGGTGGCGTGGCGCCAGTCGCCGTCCCAGTCGTCGTTGAACTGGTTCTCGCTGGTGATGGTGGCGTCGACGATGCTGTTGGCCAGGGTCACGGTGAAGTTGTAGCCGGCGCGGCCGTCGCCGTCGAAATCCACGTACAGATTGACCCGGTCGACGGTGCCGTTGCCGTCGCGCTGGGTGCGCTGGCGCAGGCGCGGCACGCCGGCCGGCTGATGGTTGCGGAAGCCGATCGCCAGGCCTTCGGGGGTGGCCAGCAGCCAGGCCTGGGTGGCCTGCGAGGCCGGCTGGCGCGACAGCGGCTGGGTCAGGCGGAAGTCGTCGATGCGCTGGGCGCCGCGCCATTCCTCCGGATCGATGCGGCCGTCGACTTCGACAGCGCACGCGGCGGGCGCGGCCAGGGCGGCGGCGGCCGCGAACAGGGAGGGCAACAGATGAATGCGCATGGGACGGTACCGGAAAGCGGACTGACCGCCTCGCCGCACGCGCGTTGCGCGGCGCCGGCGATGGCGGACCGCGGCGCAACCCGCCGCGATGCCGCGCAGACTAGCCGCGCCCCGGCTTTGCGCCGCATGGCGTAAGTCATGGCAACCTTTGCTCACGCTGCGGCATCCCAGCCTGCAGCGGCGTCCGATTCAGGGCGCGGTGGCGTCGTGGGCGACGAAGGCGGCCTCGCCGGACGGCAGTTGCAGCCAGTCCGGATGGGCCAGGGCGCGGGCGATGTCGCCCTGCCCGGAGAGCCAGTGCTCGCGCATCGCCACCCGGCCGAACTGGTAGTCCTTGAAGTGGCCGATCCGGGCGCGGTCGCGGTAGATCAGGTGGATCACGCTGTAGCGGCGGTCGCAGGCCAGTTCGGCGGCGTGCTGGGCCCAGGGGTTGCTCGCGCGCACGTCCTCGGGGATCTCCTCCAGCAGCTCGCGCAGCAACCGGCGGTAATGCTGGAACACGCGCTGGGTGTCGGTGATCAGCCGGGTGCGGCTGGAGTACTGGATTTCCTTCTGCCGCTCGGCCACGTCGAGCAGGTTCTGCGGCAGCTCGCCGCGCGCGCTCCACAGGTCGACCTGGAACACCAGGGTGTCGCGCCGCGGCGACGAGGCCAGCACGTGCGACAGCGGCGTGTTCGAGACCAGGCCGCCGTCCCAGTAGAACTCGCCGTCGATCTCGACCGCCGGAAACGCCGGCGGCAGCGCGCCGGAGGCGAGGATGTGGCGGGCGTCGATGCGGGTGCGGCTGCTGTCGAAGTACTCCAGGTTGCCGGTGCGCACGTTGACCGCGCCGACCGAGACCCGGATGCCGTCGTGGTTGAGGCGGTCGAAATCGACCAGCCGCTCCAGGGTGGCGATCATCGGCGAGGTGTCGTACCAGCTTGGCTGGCCGGCCCCGGAGGCGGCGCCGAACAGGCCGGTCGGGTCTTCGCCGAGCCAGGCGCGCGGCCGGTAGAAGCCGCGCTGTCCCTCGACCAGGGCGCGCCAGGCTTCCCAGGTGTCGAGCCAGGCGCGGGTATCGGCGTCGAGGTCGGCGAAGCGCGCCTCCTGGCCCAAGGTGGTGGCCGGGAACAGGTTGGGCTGCGAGACCGTGTCCCAGAACTCGCGCAGGGCCTGCAGGCGCTTCTCCGGCGGATTGCCGGCGATGATCGCGGTGTTGAAGGCGCCGATGGAGATCCCGGCGATCCAGTTCGGGGCGATGCCGGCCTCGTGCAGGCCCTGGTAGACCCCGGCCTGGTAGGCGCCGAGCGCGCCGCCGCCCTGCAGCACCAGGGCCACGTTCTCCGGCAGCGCCGGCGCGGCCTCGCGCAGCCTGCGCACCGCGGCCCGGGTCGTGCGCTCGGCGGCTTCGGCGCGGCGGGCCTGGCGCGGGGTCGCCGGCTCTGGGGCGGCGCCGCGGCGGATGCCCGGGCGGCGAGCAGACTCGCTGGCGGGTGTGCCGGCCGTTTTGCCGCTGGATGCGCCGGTATTCGCGGCACCGGCCGCGCGCCCCTTGGACGGCTCCTTGCGGGCTGGCTCGCGGGACGGCGGATCCTGTTTCGGCGGGTTCGCCGGTTTCGGATCGCGCTGGGCCGGCGCGCGGCGCTCGGGTTCGCGCTGCGGCGTTCGGTTGGCGGAGGCGGGATGCGAGCGGGCAAGGGGGCGGCCGGTGGAGCGCTTGCTGGGCATTTCGTTCGGTCTCTTCGGCGTCGCTGCGGTTCGCCGCCTATCTTGCGCGGCGCTTGCGCTTGCGCCGTGAAGGCCGGCGGAAACGCAAAAGCAACGGCCAGGGCAAATCCCCCTTTTTTCGAAGGGGGAAAGGACGGGTCAGGTCGAGCGTGAGCGGCTCCGCGGCGACGGTCTTATTGCATGTACCAGCCGTGGCTGACCACGATGCTCTGCCCGGTCAGCGCCGCGCTGGGGAATTCGGCCAGGAAGCGCACCGTCTTGGCCACGTCCTCGACGGTGGTGAATACGCCGTCGACGGTGTTGCCGAGCATGACCTTCTTGATCACCTCGTCCTCGCTGATCCCCAGCTCCTTGGCCTGTTCGGGGATCTGCTTGTCGACCAGCGGGGTGCACACGAAGCCCGGGCAGACCACGTGGCTGCGCACGCCATGCTTGGCGCCTTCCTTGGCCAGCACCCGCGACAGGCCGAGCAGGCCGTGCTTGGCGGTGACGTAGGCCGACTTCAGCGGCGAGGCCTCGTGCGAGTGCACCGAGCCCATGTAGATCACGGTGCCGCCGCGGCTCTGGCCCGAACCGTTGTCTTTGTACATGTGCGGCAGCGCCGCCTTGGTGGTCAGGAAGGCGCCGTCGAGGTGGATCGCCAGCATCTTCTTCCAGTCGCCGAAGGCGTAGTGCTCGATCGGGTTGACGATCTGGATGCCGGCATTGGAGACCAGGATGTCGATGCCGCCGAGTTCGGCGGCCACGCGCTCGATGCCGGCATTGACCGCGGCCTCGTCGGTGACGTCCATGGTCACCCCGATCGCGCGTCCGCCCTGGGCGACGATCTCGTCGGCGGTCGCCTGGGCGCCGGCTTGGTTGAGGTCGGCGATCGCGATCGCGGCGCCCCCACGCGCCAACTCATGGGCGATTTCCTTGCCGATGCCGCTGGCGGCTCCGGTGACGACGGCGACTTTGCCTTGGATCGAGCTCATGGGGACTCCTGGACGAGACGGAAAGGGAGAGGTCGGCGCAGCGCCGGCGCAACCGGGCCATTGTCGCCGCCGCAAGTGATCGCAGCGTGGCGGCCGATGCAGCGCAGTGTTCCGCCGGAGCCGGCCAATAACCATCGGACCTTCGTACCCAGCCCGGCTTTGCCGGGTCGGGCGGCCACGCCGATATCCGGCCCGCCCGAGCTCCGGCCTCTCGCCGTTGCCGTTGCCGTTGCCGTTGCCGTTGCCGTTGCCGTTGCCGGAAAGAGCTTGGCGCCGTTTCGGCCTCGCGAGAACGCCCTGAAGCCCCGAAGGGCGGCCCGCAGGGAGGCGGGCCGTGCGCAGCCAGGCCAGGGAGGGCCTGTGCGGAGCAGCCCCGCGCAAACCGCGTCCCATAGTGGCTTTTGATTCGAAACAGGAATGGCGTTTTCTTTGGTTACTTTTGACCGAAGGAAATCCCGTGGGACTTTGTCGCCTTGGACAAAGAAAGTAACCCGGCCGCTTGCGGACGGAAGCTTTGCTTTGAAGCTTTGAGCTTTGGAGCTTCAGAGGCCTTCGAACGACAGACGCCGCGAGGCCGAAAGGACGCGGTCGCGGCTTACGCCGCTCCTACAAGGGGCCCAGGACAAAGCGCGGCGAGAGTGAAGGATGGCGGCCGCGGCCGGCGCCGCGCCTGCAGGGGACGGCGGGCCAGAGCGAGGCCCGGTGCCGCACCGGGCCGGGAAAGCCTCAATCCTTCTTCTTGCCCTTCTTGTCCTTCTTCTTTTTCTTGTCCTTCTTCTTGTCCTTGTCTTTCTTCTTTTTCTTGTCCTTCTTCGGCTGCAGCATGGTGCCGGTGCAGTCCGGCGAGCCGCAGCGGCACTCCCAGATCTTCTTCAGTTCCTTGGTGTGCTTTTCGGCCAGGGTAATGCCGTAGTTGTAGGCCAGCTCCTCGCCCGGGGCGATGTCGCGGATCGCCTCGATGAACACCTTGTCCTGGCGGCGGTCGTCGCCGTCGTCCTCTTCCAGCACCGCCTCGCAGTTGGGCGAGCAGCTGTGGTTGATCCAGCGTGCCGTATTGCCCTCGTAGTTGGCGTCGATCACGTACTCGTCGTTGAGCGTGAACAGGAAGGTATGGCCGGAATCGGCATCGCCCGTGTCACCGGCGTCGGCTTCCTCGTGGGTGCGGCGGCGGCCCTTGTACTCGATGACGCGTTCGCCCTTGGCGATCGGGGCGACGGCGAATACGCCGTTGCCGTGGATGGCGGAACGACGGGCGGCGATCTTGCGCGGCATAGCGAATCCCAGAATGACGAACGGCCATTCTGACCCAGCTCGGCGGGCGGCCGCCATCGCCGCCGGCCAGGCTTCCGCGCCGGAGCCCGCACCGGCGGGCCGCCCCACCGCGCCGGCCTCGTCGGCCCACGGCATGAATCGCGCAAAACCGCCCGCTTGGCCCGGCCGGGATAAAAACGTACAATTTCGGTACGAATTACCCCCGGCGCCCAGACCGATGCTCCGCGTCACCAAGCTCACCGATTACGCTACGGTCGTCCTGACCGTGCTCGCGGCCCAGTCCCAGACCGGGCCGGAGCGCGTGCTGAGCGCGGCCGAGCTGGCCGAGCGCTCCGGGCTGGAGGCGCCGACGGTCAGCAAGCTGCTCAAGCCGCTGGCCCAGGCCGGCCTGGTCGAGGGCTTCCGCGGCGCCAACGGCGGCTACCGCCTGGCCCGCGCGGCCGACGAGATCGGCCTGATCGAAATAGTCGAGGCCATGGAAGGACCGCTCGGCATGACCGAGTGCAGCGTGCACGAAGGCAACTGCGGCCTGGAGCGGCAGTGCGGCGTGCGCGCCAACTGGCGGCGCATCAACGACGTGGTCGTCGAGGCGCTGCGCAACGTGACCCTGGCCCAGATGCTGGCCCCGGACGCTTCGTTTTCATCCGCAACCCCCGGCCGGCGCATCGATCTGCGCCTGGCCAGCGCATAGACAGTAGGCAGCCGCATGGCCACCGACATCCGTTCCACGTCCGCTCCCGCGGGCGACATCGCCAATCGTCCGCTTCAGAACGAAGCGATCCACGAGCAGCTCGGCCGTCGCTACGAGGCCGGCTTCGTCACCGACATCGAGTCCGACAGCCTGCCGCCGGGCCTGGACGAGGACACCATCCGCGCCCTGTCGGCGAAGAAGAACGAGCCGGAGTGGATGACCCAGTGGCGCCTGGCCGCCTACCGGCACTGGCTGACCATGCCGATGCCGCACTGGGCCAAGCTCAACATCGCCCCGATCGACTTCCAGGCGCTGAGCTACTACAGCGCGCCCAAGGCCAAGTACAAGTCGCTGGACGAGGTGCCCGAAGAGCTGCTGGAGACCTACGACAAGCTCGGCGTGCCGCTGCACGAGCGCGCGCGCCTGGCCGGCGTCGCCGTGGACGCGGTGTTCGACTCGGTCTCGGTCGGCACCACCTTCCGCAAGGAACTGGCCGAAAAAGGCATCGTCTTCTGCTCGATGTCCGAGGCCATCCGCGAGCATCCCGAACTGGTGCAGAAGTATCTCGGCAGCGTCGTGCCGGTCGGCGACAATTACTTCGCCGCGCTCAATTCGGCGGTGTTCTCCGACGGCAGCTTCGTGTTCATCCCCAAGGGCGTGCGCTGCCCGATGGAGCTGAGCACCTATTTCCGCATCAACGCCGGCCACACCGGCCAGTTCGAGCGCACCCTGATCGTGTGCGAGGACCAGGCCTACGTGTCCTACCTGGAAGGCTGCACCGCGCCGATGCGCGACGAGAACCAGCTGCACGCGGCGGTGGTCGAGCTGGTCGCGCTGGAAGACGCCGAAATCAAGTACTCGACGGTGCAGAACTGGTACCCCGGCGACGAGAACGGCGTCGGCGGCATCTACAACTTCGTCACCAAGCGCGGCGAATGCCGCGGCGCGCGCAGCAAGATCAGCTGGACCCAGGTCGAGACCGGTTCGGCGATCACCTGGAAATACCCCAGCTGCGTGCTGCTCGGCGACGATTCGGTGGGCGAGTTCTACTCGGTGGCGCTGACCCACCACCGCCAGCAGGCCGATACCGGCACCAAGATGATCCACATCGGCAAGCGCACCAAGTCGAAGATCATCAGCAAGGGCATCAGCGCCGGACGCGGCCAGAACACCTACCGCGGCCTGGTGAGAGTGGAGAAGCACGCCGCCGGCGCGCGCAACCACACCCAGTGCGACAGCCTGCTGATCGGCAAGAAGTGCGGCGCGCACACCTTCCCCTACATCGAGGTCAAGCACCCCGACGCCACCGTCGAGCACGAGGCCACCACCTCCAAGATCAGCGAGGACCAGCTGTTCTACTGCCGCTCGCGCGGCATCGGCGAGGAAGACGCGGTGTCGATGATCGTCGACGGCTTCTGCAAGAGCGTGTTCCGCGAGCTGCCGATGGAGTTCGCGGTCGAGGCCAAGAAGCTGCTGGAAGTGTCGCTGGAAGGGTCGGTCGGATGAGCCGCGCCGCCCTGACCGCGCTGGCGGCCCTGCTGACCGCGGCGCTGGCGGCCTGCGCCCCGGCGCCGGAAGCCGCCGCTCCCGCGGCGAAGCCGGTGCCGGCCCAGTCCTCGGCCCCGCCGAAGCCGGCGCAAGCGGCCGCGCCGTCGGCCGACGAGCGAGCGGCCGCCGAGGCGCCGATCGCGCCGATCGCGCCGCCGGGCTCGATCAAGCACGTCCTGGCCGCGGGCGAGTACCTGCTGCCGTTCACCATCGATCCCAAGCACGAAAACGTCCGCGATCCGCGCGTACTGCAATGGAGCGAGCACCCCTGCGGCGCGACCCCGTACGCCCGGGTGCGCGCGATGCCGCTGAACGACGGATTGCTGCTCGCCGACGACGTGATCGAGTTCGGCGACGGCGGCAAGGAACTGCGCCGCTGGAGCAAGCCGTTCGAGGCCGAGGTGACCGCGATCGACGGCGAACGCCTGCGCCTGCGCGTGCTCGACGGCAACGGCGCCGAACAGGTGCTGTGGACCGACCCGGCCGGCGCCCTGGCCGCGGCGCAGAACGCCGTCGCGGCCGAACCGCGCTTGCTCGATTGCCCGAGCTTGAAGGCCTTCGCAGATTCCGACTACCTGCAGTGCTACGAGTACGTCGACGCCGGCGGCGGCAAGCGCAAGCTGGCCTACGAAGGCGTCTGCACCTGAGCGCGGCCCCGCCCGTCACCGCCCCATACCGGCGCCGCAGGCGCCACCCCGATTCCCGGAACCTCTCATGTTGAAGATCCAAGACCTCCACGTCCAAGTCGCCGGCAAGGACATCCTCAAGGGCCTGAGCCTGGAGCTGAAGCCGGGCAAGGTCCACGCCATCATGGGCCCGAACGGCGCCGGCAAGTCGACCCTGGGCAACGTGCTCGCCGGCCGCGAAGGCTATGAGGTCGTGTCCGGCTCGGTCGAATTCGAAGGCCGCGACCTGCTGACCCTGGAACCGGAGGAGCGCGCCGCCGCCGGCGTGTTCCTGGCCTTCCAGTACCCGGTCGAAATCCCCGGGGTCAACAACACCTACTTCCTGCGCGCCGCGCTCAACGCCCAGCGCAAGGCGCGCGGCGAGGCCGAGCTGGACTCGATGCAGTTCCTCAAGCTGGTGCGCGAGAAGCTGGCCGTGCTGCACCTGAAGGACGAGCTGCTGCACCGCGGCGTCAACGAGGGTTTCAGCGGCGGCGAGAAGAAGCGCAACGAGATCTTCCAGCTGGCCCTGCTCGAACCCAAGCTGGCGATCCTGGACGAGACCGACTCCGGCCTGGACATCGACGCGCTCAAGGCGGTCGCCGACGGCGTCAACGCGCTGCGCTCGCCGGAGCGCGCGTTCCTGGTCATCACCCACTACCAGCGCCTGCTCGACTACATCAAGCCCGACGTGGTCCATGTGCTGGCCGACGGCCGCATCGTCGAGACCGGCGGCGCCGAACTGGCGCTGGAACTGGAAACCCACGGCTACGCCTGGCTGAAGGACCGCGTGGCGCCGGAGAGCGCGGCGTGAGCGCGCTGCTCGACGCCTTCGCGTCGGCCTTCGACGCCCTGCCCGCGCGCGACGCCGCCGGGCTAGGCGCGACCCGCCGCGCCGCCCTCGACGCAGCGCTGCGCGACGGCCTGCCGGGCCCGCGCACCGAGGCCTGGAAGTACACTTCGCTGCGCGCGCTGGAGCGGCGCAGCTTCGTGCCCGCCGCCAGCGTCGCCCCGGCCGCCGACGGCGCCGCGCTCGACGCCGCCATCGCCGGCATCCCGGCGCCGCGCGCGGTGTTCCACAACGGCCGCTACGACGCCGCCCGCTCCGACCTGGCCGGCCTGCCCGCCGGCGTGTCGCTGCAGCCACTGTCGCAGGTGCTGGCCGGCGGCGACGTGCGCGAAGCCAACTTCCTCGCCCGCCGCTACGAGCGCGCCGACGAAGTGTTCGCCCGCCTCAACGCCGCCCTCGCCGACGACGGCGCGGTGCTGCGGGTGGAGGCTGGGGTGCAGGCGCAGGGCTCGGTGCACCTGGTCTGCGTCGCCAGCCCGAGCGAGAACCACGACTCCGGCGCCAAGGGCGGGCCGGACCTGGCCTGGCACCTGCGCCATCTGGTCGAACTGCGCGAAGGCGCGGCGCTGACCCTGGTCGAGCACCAGCTCGCCGTCGACAGCCACAGCCATTTCTCCAACGCCCTGATCCACGTCCACCTGGCCCCCGAGGCCAACCTGGTGCACGCGCGGGTCCAGGACGAATCGCTCGGTGCGACCGCGATCGCCCGCACCGACGCGGTGCTGGCGCGCTCGGCGCAGTACCGCCGGATCGACCTCGAGCTCGGCGCGGCGCTGTCGCGCCACGAGCTCAACGCCGCCCTGCACGGCGAGGGCGCGCAGGTGCTGGCCAACGGCGTGCTGCTCGCCAGCGGCCGCCGCCACCTCGACACCCGCCTGGGGATCGACCACGCCGGCCGCGACAGCCGCTGCGAGCTGACCTGGCGCGGCCTCGGCGCCGGCCGCTCGCGCGCCGCCTTCCACGGCGGGATCCTGATCCGCGAAGGCGCCGACGGCAGCAACGCCGCGTTGTCGAACAAGAACCTGCTGCTCAGCGAAGGCGCCGAGATCGACACCCAGCCGGTGCTGGAGATCCACGCCGACGAAGTCCAGGCCGCGCACGGCGCCACGGTCGGCCAGATCGATGCCAACTCCCTGTTCTATCTGCGTTCGCGCGGCGTTCCGGCCGAACAGGCCCGCGCCCTGCTGACCGCCGCGTTCTGCCGCGAGACTCTGGCGGTGATCGAAGACCAGGACGTGCGCGCGATGCTGGAAGTGCGGCTGAACCTTGCGCTGGAGCGCTTGCAGATCGTTTGAACCGAGGAACGAGTGCACAGGGACGAGTAACGGCTAGTCCTCGGCGCCGGCACTCTTTTCCCTAGACCCGTTCCTCCCCACCCGTTTCTGGCACCACCGGAATACCACGAATGACCGCCGCCCTCCCCGCCGCTCCCGACTGGACCGCCGTCCGCGCCGACTTCCCGGTGCTGACCCGCCAGGTCCACGGCAAGCCGCTGATCTATTTCGACTCGGCCAACACCGGCCAGAAGCCGGCCGCGGTGATCGAGGCGGTGGACGACTTCTACCGCCGCCACAACGCCAACGTCAGCCGCGCCGTGCATGCGCTCGGCACCGAGGCCACCGAGGCCTACGAAGGCGCGCGGGCCAAGCTGGCGCGCTTCCTCAACGTGCGCGCCGACGAGTTGGTGCTGTGCAGCGGCACCACTTTCGCGATCAACCTGGTCGCCTATTCCTGGGCCCTGCCGCGGCTGCAGCCGGGCGACGCGATCGTGCTGACCCGGATGGAGCACCACGCCAACATCGTGCCCTGGCAGTTGGTCGCCCAGCGTACCGGCGCGACGATCAAGGTCGCCGAACTCGACCCACTGGGCCAGCTCGACCTGGCCCAGCTTTACGGTCTGCTCACTCCCGAGGTGAAGCTGCTCGCCCTGACCCATGTCTCCAATGTGCTCGGCACGGTCAACCCGGTGCGCGAGATCTGCCGCGAGGCGCGCAAGCGCGGCATCGTCACGCTGGTGGACGGCTCGCAGGCGGCGCCGCACCGCGCCCTCGACGTGAGCGCGATCGGCTGCGACTTCTACGCCGTGACCGGCCACAAGATGAGCGGCCCGACCGGCACCGGCGCGCTGTGGGCGCGGCGCGAACATCTCGACGCGATGCCGCCGTTCGTCGGCGGCGGCGAGATGATCAAGGAAGTGCGATTCGAAGGCACCGTGTTCGCCGAGGGTCCGCGCAAGTTCGAGGCCGGCACCCCCAACATCGCCGGCTTCGTCGGCCTGGGCGCGGCGGTGGATTACCTCTCGGCGCTGGGCATGGCCGAGGTCGACGCGCGCGAACAGGAACTGCTGGCCCACTTCAACGCCGCCCTGGCCGAAGTGCCGGGGCTGCGCGTGTTCGGCCAGGCGCCGGAGAAGGCGGCGGTGGTGAGCTTCCTGATCGAAGGCGCGCACGCCCACGACCTGGCCACCCTGCTCGACCTGGAAGGCGTGGCGATCCGCTCAGGCCACCACTGCGCGCATCCGCTGATGCAGCACTTCGGCGTGCCGGCGACCTGCCGCGCCTCGCTCGCCTATTACAACACCCGCGACGAGATCGACGCCTTCGTCGCCGCCCTCCACAAAGTCCGCAAGCTGCTCGCATGACTTACCCCGACTCCCTGCGCTTCCGCCACGCCACCGTGGCCGACACCGACGCCATCGTCGCCCTGGTCGAATCGGCCTACCGCGGCGACTCCAGCCGGGTCGGCTGGACCACCGAGGCCGACTTCCTCGACGGCCGGCGTACCGGTCCGGACGAGATCCACGCCTTCCTGGCCAAGCCCGACAGCGTGATCCTGCTCGGCGAGCGCGACGACGCGGACGGCCAGGTCGAACTGCTGGCCTGCGCCCATGTCGCGGTCGAGGACGGAGCCGGCTATTTCGGCATGTTCTCGGTCAAGCCGACCCTGCAGGGCGGCGGCATCGGCAAGCGCATGATCGAAGAATCCGAACGCATCGCGCGCGAGGATTGGCGGCTGCCGTCGATCCGCATGACCGTGATCAATGTGCGCGAGGAACTGATCCAGTTCTATCTGCGCCGCGGTTACGTCCGCACCGGCGTATTCAAGCCCTTCCCTTACGGCGACGCGCGTTTCGGCCTGCCCAAGCGCGACGACCTCAGCTTCGAAGTGCTCGAGAAGCGGTTCTGAGATTTGGCGGGACTCGGGACTCGGGACTCGGGACTCGCAACAGCGTAACGGCGCTGGCATCGCCTGCGGCGGGTGTTTGCAACTGGCGGCTCGTCATCGGTGGCCGTTCGGGGCATGCGTTCCTCCCGCGAGTCCCGAGTCCCGAGTCCCGAAGATCATCAGCGACCGAACCAAACGGAGAGAGCATCATATGGGCGACTGGGTATTCGTCTGCGCCACCTCGCAACTGCTGCCCGGCGAATCCACCGTCGCCTGGGACGGGGACACGCCGATCTTCGTCTGCAACTACGACGGCGACTACTACGCGCTGGAAGACCGCTGCTCGCACGAGGACTTCGAGCTGTCTTCGGGCACCTTCGACGGCGAGCAAGCCAGCATCGAATGCGTGCTGCACGGCGCCCGCTTCGACGTCCGCGACGGCCGCCCCCTGTGCGCGCCGGCCTACGAACCGGTAGCCAAATTCCCGGTCAAGGTCGAAGACGGCGGGGTCTGGACTCGCGACGACCGCGACTGAGCGCCCCGACGCAGCCCTCCGGCCGCCTCTCGCGACCGCGCCACAGATCGCGCGGGCAGTTCCGACAGCCGATATTCCACCTTGGCTGCCTCCCCCTTTGAAAAGGGGGGCCAGGGGGATTTGCCGTTGCCGTTGCGCAAAGCCAAAGCAAATCCCCCGCGCCGCCACATCCGTCGGACTTCGCACTCACGCCGGGCGCTCGCTCCCTTTGTCAAAAGGGGCCGCCTATCGCGCTCGCGGCCCCAGCACCCTCGACTCCTTCTTGGCTGTTCCCCCCTTGAAAAAAGGGGGGCCAGGGGGATTTGCCGTTGCCGTTGCGCAAAGCCAAAGCAAATCCCCCGCGCCGCCACATCCGTCGCGCTTCGCTCTCGCGCCGTGCGCTCGCCCCGTTTGTCAAAGGGGGCCGCCGATCGCGCTCGCGACGCCGACACCTACGACTGCTTTGGCCGCGGCCGCGCGGTCGCGGCTTGCGCCGCTCCACCCCGGAAGTCGGCCCGTCGCGAGCGTCCCTGCCCCACCCGAGCCCCTCGAACCGCCCAGTCGCGCACGGACGTACACCGGAAACGGTTACAGGACCCTCGAATTGTTCACAATTCGTTGCAAATGAGAATTCATCTCATTAAGATCCCGCCCTGACGCGGCCCCCGCGCCGTCAACCCGCAATCCCAGAGATTCCCATGACTTCGAAGTTCGTCGTGTCGCCGCTCGCGGCTGCGCTCGCCCTCGCCTTCACCCTTCCGGCCGTGGCCGCCCCCGCGCCCGAACCGCAGGCCAAGGATCTCGACGGCGTCGCCGTCCACGGCCATCGCGTGGAGAAGGCCAGCAGCGGCAAGTACACGGCGAACCTGCGCGACACCCCGCAGACGATCACGGTGATCGACCGCAACACCATCGACGGCCAGAACCTGCTGTCGCTGACCGACATCCTCAGCACCCTGCCGGGCATCACCTTCGGCGCCGGCGAAGGCGGCGGCGGCTTCGGCGACAAGATCAACCTGCGCGGCTTCGACGCCAGCAACGACATCACCGTCGACGGCGTGCGCGACAGCGGCCTCTACAGCCGCACCGATCCGTTCAACCTGGAAGCGGTCGAAGTCGTCAACGGCGCCAACTCGGTCTACTCCGGCGCCGGCTCGGTCGGCGGCACGGTCAACCTGGTGACCAAGAGCGCCAGCCTCAACGAGTTCCACAAGGCCTCGATCGCCGCCGGCACCGACAGCTACGGGCGCGTCACCACCGACAGCAACTTCGTCCTCGGCGAAGGCAGCGCGCTGCGCCTGAACGCGATGGCCCACCAGAACGACGTGCCGGGCCGCGACGTCGAACAGAACGAGCGCTGGGGCGTGGCCGCCTCGCTCGCCTTCGGCCTCGGCAGCGACACCACCTGGACCCTGAACTACATCCATCAGGAAGACCAGAACACCCCGCAGTACGGCCTGCCGTTCTTCAACGGCGACGTGCTGCCCGGCATCGACCGCGGCAACTACTACGGCTACAGCAACATCGACAAGCAGGACATCGATCTCGACTCGCTGACCTCGATCGTCGAGCACAACTTCAGCGACGCGTTCAAGATCCGCAACCTGACCCGCTGGCAGCAGGTCGACCAGTTCTCCCTGGTCGACGCCGTGCAGGGCACCTGGTGCCTGGCCGACAACCGCACTCCGCTCGGCGCCGCCTGCGGCAGCACCCGCCCCGGCAACTACAGCCCGAGCGGCCCGCGCGGCTACGGCCGCGACACCCGCAACACCTCGCTGTACAACCAGACCGACCTGACCGTGCAGTTCAACACCGGCGCGATCGAGCACGACTTGGTCGCCGGCTTCTCGGTGCTGCACGAAGAATTCGACCTCGACGTCACCAGCGACTTCCGCAACCCCAACGGCAGCAACCCGTTCCTCGCCGGCCTGCCGCAGATGGACATCGCCCGTCCGGACCACATCTACCGCGGCCCGCTCAACCGCACCCTGACCGGCCGCACCGAAGGCGAGCTCGACAACCGCGCGATCTACGTGTTCGACACGCTGAAGTTCAACGAACAGTGGCAGCTGAGCCTGGGCGCGCGCTACGAGCGCAACGAAGGCAAGACCACCAACGCCGTGGTGGTGCAGGCCCCGACCCAAGCCAACCAGCCGCTGCCGCCGCTGCCGATCGGCACCGTCACCGGCTACGGCGTGCCGTTCAAGAGCAACGACGACCTGTTCTCCTACCGCGCCGGCCTGGTCTACAAGCCGGTCGAGAACGGCAGCATCTACGTCGCCTACGGCAACTCCAAGACCCCGTCCAAGGCCTCGGTCAACGGCTCGTGCACCGCGCAGACCTGCTCGGTCGACCCGGAAACCGCGGTCAATTACGAAATCGGCACCAAGTGGGACTTCCTCGACGGGCGCCTGGCGCTGACCGGCTCGGTGTTCCGCAACGACCGCAAGAACTACAAGGTCGCCGACCTGGACAACCCGGCCAACCTGACCGGCCTGCAACAGCTCGACGGCCGCGCCCGCGTCGACGGCGTGATGCTCGGCCTGTCCGGCCTGCTGACCGACCAGTGGGCGGTGTACGCCAACTACGCCTTCCTCGACAGCGAAGTGCTGCAGGGCGTGTCCGACCGCCAGGCCAACCTGGGTCTGGACTACACCCGCGGCGACCGCCTGACCCAGGTGCCGGAGCACGCCTTCAGCCTGTGGACCACCTACGACCTCAGCCCGCGCTGGCAGGTCGGCTACGGCGCGACCTACCAGGGCAAGATCTGGCTGACCCAGCACAGCGCGACCAACCTCAACGGCCCGCTGACCACCTACGGCAGCTACTGGACCCACCGCGCGATGGTCAACTACAAGATCAACCGCCAGGCCTCGCTGCAGCTCAACGTCAACAACCTGACCGACGAGGAATACTTCACCCGTATCCGCAACAACGGTTGGGCGACCCCGGGCGACGGCCGCCAGGTGGTGCTGAGCGCGAACTTCTCGTTCTGACCCCTGGGCCCGCTACCGGCCGCGCCGGTAGCGCGGCGGCCCGGCTGGCGCGCGCCGCCGGGTTCACGCTCTAATCGGGCCTCCACGGTCCAGCGCGCCGCCCGGGGCCTCCCGGGCGCGCGCATTGAGGAAAACCATGCTGCTGCACGTTCCCAAGGTGCTCACCGCCGAACAGGTCGCCCATTGCCGGGCGCGCCTGGACCAGGCCGGCTGGGCCGACGGCCGCATCACCGCCGGCCATCAGTCGGCCAAGGCCAAGGACAACGCGCAGCTGCCCGAAACCGATCCGGCCGCGCGCGAACTCGGCGCGCTGATCCTCGACGCGCTGTCGAAGAACCCGACCTTCTTCTCCGCCGCGCTGCCGCAGCGGGTGTATCCGCCGCTGTTCAACCGCTACGCCGGCGGCCAGTCGTTCGGCTTCCACGTCGACAACGCGATCCGCTACGACCGCAGCCGCGGCGGCATGGACGCGGTGCGCACCGACCTGTCGGCGACCTTGTTCCTGAGCGCGCCGGAGGAATACGACGGCGGCGAACTGGTGATCGAAGACACCTACGGCAGCCACAGCGTCAAGCTGGCGGCCGGCGACCTGGTGCTCTATCCCGGCACCAGCCTGCACAAGGTCACCCCGGTGACCCGCGGCGCGCGGCTGGCTTCGTTCTTCTGGATCCAGAGTCTGTTGCCGGAAGATGCGCAGCGGCGGCTGATGTTCGAACTCGACGTCTCGATCCGGCGCCTGAGCGCCGACGTGCCCGAGCATCCGGCCCTGGTCCAGCTGACCGGCGTCTACCACAACCTGCTGCGACGCTGGAGCCAGACGTGAGTGCGGCCGGCAGCGACGACCGCGCGCTCAAGACCGGCTCGATCGAGACCGGCTCGATCAAAGCCGGCCCAATCAAGGCCACTTCGGGCACGATCGATCCCAATCGTCGCTCCTATTGGCTCAAGACCCTGCACCGCTGGCACTGGATCAGCGCCGCGGTCAGCCTGATCGCGTTGCTGCTGTTCGCCGCCACCGGCATCACCCTCAACCACGCCGCGCAGATCGAATCCGAGCCGGTGGTGGTCAATCTCAAGGAAACCCTGCCGGCCAGCCTGCTGCGCAGCCTGAAAGCCGAGCGCGCCGAAGACGCGCCGTTGCCGGGCGCGGTCAACGACTGGCTCGCCGATGCGTTGGACGTGCGCACCGAAGGACGCAAGGGCGAGTGGTCCGATGCCGACGTCTACGTCTCGCTGCCGCGTCCGGGCGGCGACGCCTGGCTCAGCATCGACCGCGAGAGCGGCGCGATCGAATACGAACGCACCGACCGCGGCTGGATCGCCTGGCTCAACGATCTGCACAAGGGCCGCAACACCGGCACCGCCTGGCGCTGGTTCATCGACCTGTTCGCGGTGGCCTGCCTGCTGTTCGCCCTGACCGGGCTGTGGCTGCTGCAGTTGCACGCGCGCCAGCGCGGCAAGACCTGGCCGCTGGTCGCGCTGGGCCTGGCCGTGCCGCTGCTGATCGTCGTCCTGTTCATGCACTGACATCCGAATCCGTATCACCGCTAGGAGCCGATCCATGAAGCTGTCGTCGTTCAAAGTCCTGATTCCGGCGCTGGCGCTGCCGATGCCGGCGTTCGCGGCCGACCTGGAACTCAACATCGAGATCCCGCGCATCAACGCCGCCGAGTACCACCGCCCCTACGTCGCGGCCTGGATCGAAAAGGCCGACAACACCGTCGCCAGCAATCTGGCGGTCTGGTACGACGTCGACATGAAGAACGGCGAAGGCACCAAGTGGCTGAAGGACATGCGCCAGTGGTGGCGGCGCAGCGGCCGCAGCCTGAGCATGCCGGTCGACGGCGTCAGCGGCGCGACCCGCCCGGTCGGCCAGCACGCGCTCTCGTTCAAGGGCAACGGCAAGCAGCTCGCCGCGCTCGCGCCGGGCAACTACATCCTGGTGGTCGAAGCCGCGCGCGAAGTCGGCGGCCGCGAGATGGTCAGCATTCCCTTCCAGTGGCCCGGCAAGGCGCAGAACCTGTCCGCGCAGGGCAAGACCGAACTGGGCAAGGTGAAGGTAGCGGTGAAGCCTTGAGAGCCGGGAATGGGGAATGGTTCGAGCCACTCCGCCCCCTGTCTCCGCCCGTCCCGCCGCTCCTGCTTTAACGATTCCCCATTCCCCATTCCCGGACCCAAAACCATGAAACTCAGACTCCTCGCCGCAGCCGCCGTCGCCACGTTCGCTTTCGCCGGCGCCGCGCAGGCGCACAAGGCCTGGCTGCAACCGTCGCAGACCGTGTTCTCGACCAAGGGCGCCTGGCTCACGGTCGACGCGGCGGTGTCCAACGACCTGTTCTATTTCAACCACGTGCCGCTGCCGCTGGAGCGGCTGCAGATCACCGCGCCGGACGGCAGCGCCGTGCAGCCGCAGAACCCCGCGACCGGCAAGCTGCGCAGCGTGTTCGACGTCGAGCTGAGCCAGGAAGGCACCTACAAGATCGCGATGAACAACGAAGGCATGTTCGCCAGCTACAAGCTCGGCGGCGAAGCCAAGCGCTGGCGCGGCAAGGCCAGCGAGTTCAAGGCCGGCATCCCGGCCGGCGCGACCGAAGTCAGCGCCTCGGAAAGCCTGGGCCGGGTCGAGACCTTCGCCACCGTCGGCCAGCCGACCACCGGCGCGTTCAAGACCACCGGCAAGGGCATCGAGCTGGTGCCGGTGACCCACCCCAACGATCTGTTCGCCGGCGAAAGCGCGAGCTTCCAGTTGCTGGTCGACGGCAAGCCGGCCTCTGGCCTGAAGGTCGAGATCGTGCCGGGCGCGACCCGCTACCGCGATCAGCAGAACGAGATCCACCTCACCACCGGCGCCGACGGCAAGTTCGAAGTGAAATGGCCGGCGGCCGGCATGTACTGGCTGGAAACCGCCAGCGAAGACGCCAAGACCACGCTCGCCGAAGCCAAGCAGCGCCGGCTGAGCTACGTCGCCGTGTTCGAAGTGCTGCCGCAGTAAACCCCGATGACCTCGTCGACGCCGCGCTGGAGCTGGTCGGGTGCCGTCGCCGGCATCGCGAACGCGCCTGCCGGCGCGCCGGCGACGGCGAGGCTGCGTTTCGCCGCGGCCCCGGCCGCGGCGCTGCATACCCTGAGCGGCGCGACCATGGGCACGACCTGGTCGGTCAAGCTGGTCGCCGCGGCATCGGCGCTGCCGGCGCTGGAACGCGGCGTCCAGGCCCGGCTCGACCAGGTGGTCGCGCAGATGAGCACCTGGGAAAGCGACTCGGACATCAGCCGCTACAACCGCGCCGAGGCCGGCAGCCGCCACGTTTTGCCGGCCGAGTTCGGCGAGGTCCTGCAGGCCGCCCTGGCCCTGGCCGCGGACAGCGACGGCGCGTACGACCCCACGGTCGGCCCGCTGGTCGACCTGTGGGGCTTCGGCCCCGCCGGCGCGCGCGCGCAGGCGCCCGCAGCCGATGCGCTGGCCGCCGCGCGCGCACGGGTCGACTGGCGCCGGCTCGGCTACGACGCCGCCACGCGCGAGCTGAGCCAACCCGGCGGCGCTTATCTGGATCTGTCCTCGATCGCCAAGGGCTACGGCGTCGACCGCGTCGCCGACTGGCTGCTGGCGCAGGGCGTCGAGCATTGCCTGGTCGAAGTCGGCGGCGAACTGCGCGGTCACGGCCGCCGCCCCGACGGCGGCGCCTGGCGGGTGGCGATCGAACAGCCCGGCGGCAGCGCCGGCGATGCCGCCGCGGTGATCGCGCTCGACGGCGATGCGATCGCCACCTCGGGCGACTACCGGCGCTACTTCGACGCCGACGGCCGCCGCTACGCGCACACCCTGGACCCACGCAGCGGTGCGCCGATCGATAGCGAATTGGCTTCGGTCACCGTGCTGCATGCGCGGTGCATGCACGCCGACGGCCTGGCCACCGCGCTCGGCGTGCTCGGCACGCGCGCGGGCTTGGCCTACGCCAATCGCCGCGACCTGGCCGCGTTGTTCGTAGTGCGCGAAGGCGAACGCTTCGTCGCCCGCAGCACGCCCGCCTTCCTCGCCCGGCAGCGCGCCGCATGAGCGTCGTCGCACCGCGCCGCCGTCTCGAGTTGGGGACGATCGGCAACGCCCTGGTCCTGCTCGCGCTGATCGCATTGGCCTACGGGCTGGCGCGTTGGCAGGCCGAACCCTGGCAGTGGATTTCGCCCGGGCGCGGCCGCTGGTGGCTGGCCGCCGCCCTGCTCGCCGCCTATGCCGGCTTCGTCGCGACGGTCGCGGTGTCGCGTGCGCGACGCGCGCGGCGCGTAGCCTTGCCGGCGGCCTCCACCGATGCGCCCGGCGACTGGCTGATCGCCTTCGCCAGCCAGACCGGTTTCGCCGAACAACTGGCGCGGCGCAGCCATGCGGCGTTGAGCGAGGCCGGGCTGCGCGCCGATTTGGCCGTGCTCGGCAGCCTCGATGTCGAGCGCCTGGCGCGGTACCGGCGCGTCCTGTTCGTGGTCAGCACCACCGGCGAAGGCGACGCGCCCGACAGCGCCGCCGCCTTCGTGCGCCGGGTCATGGGCGCGGCCGCGGCGCTGCCGCACCTGGGTTACGGCGTGCTCGCGCTCGGCGACCGCGAGTACCGCGAGTACTGCGCCTTCGGCCATCGCCTCGATCACTGGCTGCGCCATGCCGGCGCCCAGCCGCTGTTCGACCTGGTCGAAGTCGACAACGGCGAGGCCGGCGCTCTGCGCCATTGGCAGCACCACCTGGGCCTGCTCGCCGGCCGCACCGACCTGCCCGACTGGAGCGCGCCGGCCTACGCCGCCTGGCGCCTGCAACAGCGCCGCGTGTCCAACCCCGGCAGCGCCGGCGCGCCGGCCTTCCATATCGCCCTGACCCCGGCCGACGGCGGCGGCGCCGACTGGCGCGCCGGCGACATCGCCGAAATCGGTCCGCGCAACTCCGCCGCCGACGTCGCCCACTGGCTGGCCCAGGCCGGGCTGGACGGCGCGCAGGCGGTGCGGCACGGCGCGGCTTCGCCGCCGCTGGCCGAGGTCCTGGCCGGCTCGCGCCTGCCCGATCCGGCCGGCTGCGTCGGCCAGGGCGCACAGGCGGTCGCCGACGCCCTGCAGCCGCTGCCGCATCGCGAGTACTCGATCGCCTCGCTGCCGGCGGACGGTTCGCTGCAATTGCTGGTGCGGCAGATGCGCCGCGACGACGGCCGGCTCGGCCTCGGCAGCGGTTGGCTGACCGAACACGCCGCGCTCGGCGGCGAGATCGACCTGCGCATCCGCAGCAATCCCTCCTTCCACGCCCCGGACGACGCGCGGCCGATCGTGCTGATCGGCAACGGCACCGGCCTGGCCGGACTGCGCGCCCTGCTCAAGACCCGCGTCGCCGCCGGCCATCGCCGCAACTGGCTGCTGTTCGGCGAACGCAACGCCGCCTGCGACCTGCACTACCGCGACGAACTCGAGGCCTGGCTGGCGGCCGGCGCGATCGAGCGCGCCGACTACGCGTTCTCGCGCGACGGGGCCCGGGTGTATGTCCAGGACCGGCTGCGCGAGCGATTGCCCCAGTTGCGCGAATGGATCGCCGCCGGCGCGGCGATCTACGTCTGCGGCAGCCTGGAAGGCATGGCGCCGGCGGTCGAGGCGGCGCTGCACGAAGCGATCGGCGTCGAGGCGCTGGAAGACCTGGCGGCGCAGGGCCGCTATCGGCGCGACGTGTACTGAGCCGCCGCGCGCGCTCAGTCGAGCGCGGCCACCCGCACCAGCAGCACTTCGCCGCCGCCGTCGAGCACGCCGCGCAGGCGTTCGCTGCCGGCGGCGAGGAAGGCGGTGTCGCCCATCTGCAGCGGCGGCAGCGACGAGTCGTCGGCGAAGCGCGCCTGGCCGGCAAGCAGATGCACGGCCCAGGTCTGGCCCGGCTCGGCGAACAACACCATCGGCCCGACCAGCGGCCGGTGCCAGAGCTCGGCGCGGACCCGGTCGCGGCGCCACATCAGGTTGAAGTCGTGGGTCGGACCGTCGAGCAGCTCGCCCTGTACCGTGCGTTCGCCGGCGAAACGCAACTTGTCGTGCGGCGGCAGCAGTTCGTGGCTCTCGCCGTCGTCGAAGCGCAGGCGCAGGCCGTTGCCGCTGAGCAGGACCAGTTCGCGATCGATGCCCGGAAACGCGGAGAACGGCGCGTCGCGCTCGATCTCGGCGATCGACAGGCGCCAGTCCCAGTCTTCGCCTTCGCAGGGACGGTCCAGCCCGGCGGCGTCGCGGCGCATGCGCACGATCTCGCGGGTCCAGCCGAACTGGTTGCGCCAGCGCTCGCGCCGGTATTCGTTGGCGGGGACGGACCAGGACAGGCTGTCGGACATGGGTGCGCAGGCGGAGGACGATGACGCAGTTTAGGCGCTGCGGCGGGCGCGGCCCAAGCGCGGGCCGGCCGGTCGGTGCCTGAGGCTGGGCAGCGGTGCGACGGCGGGCGGGAGCAGAACCGCTGGGCACCTGCGCGATGTCTGGAGGCGCGGTGCGGGCGAGGACCGGCTTCGATGGTCGCCCGGTGGCGGTGGTTTTTTCTGCGCGTTCCGGGGCCGCGGCTGGCGCCGCTCCTACCCCCTTGGGGAATTCGGCTTCGAGGGGGCGAGGGCAATCCGAGGTTCTGCGCGTCCCCTGTCGCGGCTTATGACCGAAGGAAATCCCTGTGGGACGCCGCCCCTACAAGGACAGCGCCGGGCCGCTGCCGCACCGACCCATCCCATCCGGAACCCAAACGCGAACATCCCGAATCCCGAATCCCGAGTCCCGAGTCCCGAGTCCCGAGTCCCGAACAAGGGTGTGCCCCACCGCGGATCCGTCCGCGGCGGGGCAGCGTACTTCCGTGTCCAGGGACCTCCCCCCGAATCCTTCGAGCATCCTTGCCCGATCAGCTGCCGGTACCGCGTCCTTACGGCGCCGGCAGACTCATTCAACGCTTGCTGGCGGCACGCGGGGCGGCGATCGCGCCCGCAGTGTTGATCGGGCGGCCCTGGGTGGCGCCGCCGACCACGATCCGGTCCCGGTTCTTTTCGACCGTCTTCAGACCGATCCCCTTCACCAAGGCCAACTGCTCGGCGCTGCGGAAGGCCCCATTGGCCTTGCGGTAGGCGACGATGGCTTCGGCCTTGGACGCGCCGACGTTGAGCAACACGCGATCCAGCGTGGCCGCGTCGGCGCTGTTGATGTTGACCTTCTCCGAGGCGATGGCACTGCCGGCGAGCAGCAGCGACAGGACCAGCGACTGGGCAATGAGGGCAAACGACTTCATGGTTGTGCTCCTGAGAGTGGATTCCTTTCCGGGCCGGCGGCCGTACGTCCTTGAGTCCTTGTGTTCCGCCGGTGGAGACAGTCTCCATGTCTCGACCCGCACAGGTTATCGCCGGCCCGGCCCCCATGAAGTCGGGCGGAGCCGCAGCGCAGGGTAGGAAAAGTCCTACACGGCCCGGGAGGCGTAAACTGCCCCCCTTCCCCGCTCAAGAGGCTCCTCGATGGACGCCAGCCAGGTCGACCGCTACGTCGGCCAGAAGTGGGACGACGAGATCGTCCCGCAACTGGTCGAATACATCCGCATTCCCAACAAGTCGCCGATGTTCGACGCCGATTGGGTCCAGCACGGGTATATGGACGACGCCGTCCGGCTGATGGAGACCTGGGCCAAGGCGCAGCCGATCCCGGGCATGCAGGTCGAGGTGGTGCGCCTGGAAGGCCGTACCCCGTTGATCTTCATCGACATCCCGGCCGCCCACGGCGGCAGCGACTCCGATTGCGTGCTGCTGTACGGGCACCTGGACAAACAGCCGGAAATGACCGGCTGGGACGACGGCCTGGGCCCGTGGACCCCGGTGCTGAAGGGCGACAAGCTGTTCGGCCGCGGCGGCGCCGACGACGGCTACGCGATCTTCGGCTCGCTGGCGGCGATCCTGGCCCTGCAGGACCAGAAGGTCCCGCACGCGCGCTGCGTGATCCTGATCGAGGCCTGCGAGGAGTCCGGCAGCTACGACCTGCCGGCCTACGTCGACCACCTGGCCGAGCGGATCGGCAAGCCCTCGCTGGTGGTCTGCCTGGATTCGGGCTGCGGCAACTACGACCAGCTGTGGTGCACCACCTCGCTGCGCGGCCTGGCCGGCGGCAACTTCACGGTCAAGGTGCTCAGCGAAGGCGTGCACTCCGGCGACGCCTCCGGCGTGGTGCCGTCGAGCTTCCGCCTGCTGCGCCAGCTGCTGTCGCGGCTGGAGGACGAGACCAACGGCAAGATCCTGGTCGACGGCCTGTACGTGGACGTGCCGGAAGAGCGCGTCGAACAGGCGCGCCGGGCGGCCAAGGTGCTGGGCACGGCGGTCTACGACAAGTTCCCGTTCCTGCCCGGCATGAAGCCGATGGCCGACGACCTGACCGAGCTGGTGCTCAACCGCACCTGGCGCCCGGCGCTGTCGGTGACCGGCGTCGACGGCATGCCGCCGCTGGCTTCGGCCGGCAACGTGCTGCGCCCGCACACCTCGGTCAAGCTGTCGCTGCGCCTGCCGCCGACCCTGGACGGCAAGCGCGCCGGCGAACTGCTCAAGGAAGTGCTGCTGCGCGATCCGCCGAACGGCGCCCAGGTCTCGCTGGAACTGGAAAAGTCGTCCAGCGGCTGGAACGCGCCGGCGATGTCGTCGTGGCTGTCGCAGGCCATCGACGCCTCCAGCCGCGAGTTCTTCGGCCAGCCGGCGATGTACATGGGCGAAGGCGGCTCGATCCCGTTCATGGGCATGCTCGGCGAGAAGTTCCCGGGCGCGCAGTTCATGATCACCGGCGTGCTCGGCCCGCACTCCAACGCGCACGGCCCGAACGAGTTCCTGCATATCCCGATGGGCAAGCGGGTCACCGCCTGCGTCGCGCGCGTGGTCGCCGAGCACCACCTGGCCGGCCAGCGCGGCGAAACCACCGGCGTGGCCGCGGTCGCCGACAGCGGCGATCGGCATGGCGATCACGGTTGCTGCTGAGTTTGGGACTCGGGAGTCAGAGCCGGGACTCGGGACTCGGGATTCGGGAAGGCTGAAGCAGTGCGCCGCGGCCAGGTAGCCGGTCGCTTTGCTGGTTCCTCCCTGCTGGCAAGAAAGCGGACCTTCGCGGGTCCGCTTTTTTTTTGCGCCTGTAGATTCGACATGGCGCCCGTCGGCCCGAGCTCAGCCGAGCCCCGAAACCCGAAACCCGAGTCCCGAGTCCCGAGTCCCGAGTCCCGAGTCCCGAGTCCCGAGAGCAGCATCACGCGCCGGCGACAACCGCCGCCACATGATCCAGCCGCGTCAGCCACCCATCCAAAGGAGGCCAGCCATGCTCGGCGGCATCGTGTACACCATCATCATCGGCGCGGTCATCGGCGTGCTCGCGCGCTTCTTCAAGCCCGGCGCCGATCCGATGGGCTGGATCCTGACCATCCTGCTCGGCATCGCCGGCGCCTATATCGGCAGCCTGCTCTACGCCGGCGGCGGGCTGATCGGCCTGATCGTGTCGGTGATCTGCGCGATCGTGCTGTTGTTCCTGTACGAGATCATTCGGGCCAAGGCGGCGAAATAAGGCGGGGATTGGTGATTCGGGACTCGGGACTCGGGACTCGGGACTCGGCAATGCTGACAAGCAACGGCGCTGCGGCCAAGTCGCCGGTCGCTCGGCTTGATTCCATCCTACCGGCAAGAAGCAGACCCTCTCGGGCCCGCTTTTTTTGATGGGAAGCTGTAAGCCGAGTCCGGATGCACCCGCTCCGACCGCACAGCTTCTCGAATCCCTAATCCTTAACCCCTAATCTTCAATCCCGGCTTCACCGCAAATAGTCGATCACGCGCTGCGCCAGCGCCTGCGCGTCCTGCTCCAAAGTCGGCAGACGCAGCTCCGGGGCTTCGGGGACTTCATAGGGCGAATCGATGCCGGTGAAGTTGGGAATGCGGCCGGCGCGGGCCTTGGCGTACAGGCCTTTGACGTCGCGCCGCTCGGCTTCCTGCAGCGGGGTGTCGACGAACACCTCGACGAATTCGCCGTCCTCGAACAGCTCGCGCGCCAGCCGGCGCTCGGCGCGGAACGGCGAGATGAAGCTGACCAGCACGATCAGGCCGGCGTCGGTCATCAGTTTGGCGACTTCGGCGACGCGGCGGATGTTCTCGACCCGGTCCTCGTCGGTGAAACCCAGGTCCTTGTTGAGGCCGTGGCGGACGTTGTCGCCGTCGAGCACGAAGGTGTGGTGGCCGAGCGCGTGCAGTTGTTTGTCGACCAGGTTGGCGATGGTCGACTTGCCCGAGCCGGACAGGCCGGTGAACCAGACGCAGCGCGGTTTCTGGTGCTTGCTGCGAGCGCGCGCGGCCTTGTCGACGTCGACCGGGTGCCAGTGCAGGTTGCCGGCGCGGCGCAGGGCGAAATCCAGGGTGCCGGCGGCGACGGTGGCGTTGCTCTGGCGGTCGATCAGGATGAAGCTGCCGAGCTCGCGGTTGTCGCGGTAGGCCTCGAACGCGATCGGCTGGTCCAGGCCCAGGTTGACCGCCGCGACTTCGTTGAGCTCCAGGTGCTTGGCGGCGAGCTGGGCCTGGCTGTTGACGTCGATCTTGTGCTTGATCTCGGTGACGCTGGCGCCGACCGTGCGCGCGCCGATCTTCAGCCAATAGGAACGGCCGGGCAGCAAGGCGTTGCCGTCCATCCACAGCAGGTGCGCGGCGAACTGGTCGGCCACTTCCGCCGGCCGGTCGCCGGCGGCGATGACGTCGCCGCGGCTGATGTCGAGTTCGTCTTCCAGGGTCAGGGTGACCGCCTGGCCGGCGCGGGCGTAATACAGGTCGCCGTCGGCGGTGACGATGCGCTGCACCCGCGAGCGGCGGCCCGACGGCAGGGCCACGATCTCGTCGCCCGGACGCACCTCGCCGGCGGCGATGGTTCCGGCGAAGCCGCGGAAATCCTGGTGCGGGCGGTTGACCCACTGCACCGGCAGGCGCAGGCCGAGCTCGGCCTGCGCGCGCGCGGTGTCGACGGTTTCCAGATGCTCGAGCACGCTCGGGCCGTCGTACCACGGCGTGGCCGGCGAGCGCTGGATCAGGTTGTCGCCCTCCAGCGCCGACAGCGGCACCGCCTGCACGTGCTCGATGCCGAGCTGGGCGGCGAGCTGGCCGTATTCGCCGGCGATGCGTTCGAACACTTCGCGGTCGAAACCGACCAGATCCATCTTGTTGACCGCCAGCAGCACGTGGCGGATCCCGAGCAGGGACACGATGTAGCTGTGCCGGCGGGTCTGGGTCAGCAGGCCCTTGCGCGCGTCGACCAGGACCACGGCCAGGTCGGCGGTGGAGGCGCCGGTGGCCATGTTGCGGGTGTACTGCTCGTGTCCGGGGCAGTCGGCGACGATGAACTTGCGCCGCGCGCTGTCGAAGAAGCGGTAGGCCACGTCGATGGTGATGCCCTGCTCGCGCTCGGCGGCGAGGCCGTCGACCAGCAGGGCGAAGTCGATCTCGCCGTTGCGGGTGCCGTGACGCCGGCTGTCGGCGCTGAGCGCGGCCAGTTGGTCGTCGAACAGCCGCTTGGTGTCGTGCAGCAGGCGCCCGATCAGGGTGCTCTTGCCGTCGTCGACGCTGCCGCAGGTGATGAAGCGCAGCAGGCTCTTGCGCTCGTGCTGGCGCAGGTAGTCGGCGACTTCGTCGGCGACGGGGTCGGGGATTCGGGATTCGGGATCGGCGAAAGCCAGGACCTCCCCGCCTACCGATTCCGCTTCCACGTCGCCGCGCTCCGCATCGACCAACCCCGAATCCCCAATCCCGAATCCCGGCTTCATCAGAAATACCCTTCCTGTTTCTTGCGCTCCATCGACGCCGACGGATCGTGGTCGATGACCCGGCCCTGGCGTTCGGAGGTGGTCGCGACCAGCATCTCGGCGATGATCGCCTCCAGCGTGTCGGCCTCGGACTCGATCGCGCCGGTCAGCGGATAGCAGCCCAGGGTGCGGAAACGCACCTTGCGCTGCTGCGGCACTTCGCCGTCGCGCAACGGCAGGCGCTCGTCGTCGACCAGGATCAGGCTGCCGTCGCGCTCCACCACCGGGCGCTGCGCGGCGAAATACAGCGACGGCACCGGAATGCGCTCGCGGTAGATGTACAGCCACACGTCGAGCTCGGTCCAGTTCGAGATCGGAAACACGCGCACGCTTTCGCCGCCGTGGATGCGGGTGTTGTACAGGCTCCACAGCTCCGGTCGCTGGTTCTTCGGGTCCCAGCGGTGCTGCGGGTTGCGGAACGAGAAGATCCGTTCCTTGGCCCGCGACTTCTCTTCGTCGCGGCGCGCGCCGCCGATCGCGGCGTCGAAGCGGTTCCAGTCCAGCGCCTGCTTCAGGCCCTGGGTCTTCATCACGTCGGTGTGCACGGCGGCGCCGTGGCTGATCGGGCCGACGCCCTGGGCCAGGCCGTCGGGGTTGATGTGGACGCGCAGGTCGACCCCGGTTTCGGCGGCGCGGCGGTCGCGGAACGCGATCATTTCGCCGAACTTCCAGCCGGTGTCGACGTGCAGCAGGGGGATCGGCGGCCGCGCCGGATAGAACGCCTTGAGCAGCAGGTGCAGCAGCACCGAACTGTCCTTGCCGACCGAGTACAGCATCACCGGATTGCGGAACTCCGCGGCGACCTCGCGCAGGATGTGGATGCTTTCGGCCTCGAGCCGGTCGAGATGGCTCAGCGCGCGCGCCGCCAGTCGCGGCGGCGCGGTCGGGTCGGCGGCGGTGTCGAACAGCGGGCTCGGTTCGGGTAACGCACTCATGCAAGCGGACTCGTGGTGCTCGGCGGCGGCGGCCGGCGGAGATTGTGCGCGTTGACAGCGAGGTCGGTCGCCGGCGCGGCGCAGCGGGTGCCGGCTGCGCCGGCGGAGACGGGGTCGGGCCGGTCCGGCACGGCCGGTCCGGGGCCTCGACCCCGGGGCCATTAGAAATCCCCCCGGAATCGCGGAGAAATGAGCGCAGGTCATGAACGCATAACCGAGCATCCTTTCCGCCCCCGGGGGACCGCCTCGTAGCCTGCTGACTCCCAAAGCCAGAAGCCGACCGCCGTGCCCGCCGCCGCCCTGTCCGCTCCCGCCCTGCTCGCCACTCCGCTGCCTGCGGACCGGCTCGACTCGCTCGCCCGTCTCACCGACGGTTTGGACAAAGACAGCCTGTGGTGGCTGTCCGGCTATGCCGCCGGCCTGGCCCGCGCCGGCGGCGGCCTCGCCGCGGCGGTACAGGCGCCGGTCGCCGACGCCCGCAGCGGCGAACGCCTTAGCATCGTCTACGGCAGCCAGACCGGCAACGCCAAGCGCCTGGCCGAGCAGCTCGCCGGCCAGGCCGAGGCGGCCGGGCTCAACGTGCGCCTGCTGCGCGCCGATGCCTATCCGACCCGCGAACTCAAGAACGAGCGCCTGCTGTACCTGGTGGTCAGCACCCAGGGCGACGGCGACCCGTCCGACGACGCCCGCGGCCTGGTCGAGTTCATCGCCGGCAAGCGCGCGCCCGAACTCAAGCAGCTCGGCTATGCCGTACTCGGCCTCGGCGACTCCAGCTATCCGCAATTCTGCGCGGTCGGCCACAAGCTCGACGCGCGCCTGGCCGAACTCGGCGCCAACCGCCTGTTGGCCCGCGGCGACGCCGACCTGGACCTGGAGACGGTAGCCACGCCATGGCTGCAGCAGGCCCTGGCCCAGGCCAAGGAAACCCTCAAGCCGGCCGCCGCGCACTTGGCGACGGTGACCCCGCTGCGGCCGCTGCCGAGCGCGCCGGCGCACCATCGCGACGCGCCGTTCGCGGCCGAGCTGATCGGCAACCAGCGCCTGACCCAGGCGGTCGCCGGCCGCTACCGTTCCGACAAGGACGTGCGCCATATCGAACTGTCGCTGGAGGGCTCCGGCCTGCATTACCAGCCCGGCGACGCGCTCGGCCTGTGGCCGCGCAACCCGGCGCCGTTGGTCGAAGCGGTGCTGCAGACGCTCGACCTGGACGGCGACGCCGCGGTCGTCCACGCCGGCCAGGAACTGCCGCTGCGCCAGTGGCTGAGCGAGAAGCGCGAACTGACCAAGCTGGCGCGGCCGTTCGTCGCCAGCCACGCCGCGCATGCGCGCAGCGACGAACTCAATCGCCTGCTCGCTCCCGACCAATCCGCCGCGCTGACCGAGCTGCTGGCGGGCAGCCAGGTGATCGACCTGCTGCAGCGCTACGATGGCCACTGGAGCGCCGACGAACTGGTCGCCGCGCTGCGCCCGTTGACCCCGCGGCTGTACTCGATCGCCTCCAGCCAGAAGCTGGTCGGCGACGAAGTCCACCTCACCGTCGCTCACCTGCAGTACGAAACCGCCGCCGGCACCCGCTGGGGCGCGGCCTCGCACCAACTGGCCAGCGCCGCCGAGGGCGAGCGCCTGCCGGTGTTCGTCGAGCACAACGAGCGCTTCCGCCTGCCTGCCGACGGCGCGCGCGACGTGATCATGATCGGTCCCGGCACCGGCGTCGCCCCGTTCCGCGGCTTCGTCCAGGAACGCGCCGCCGACGGCGCCGGCGGCCGCAACTGGCTGCTGTTCGGCAATCCGCATTTCCGTACCGACTTCCTCTACCAGACCGAGTGGCAGGCCGCGCTCAAGTCCGGCCAACTGCACCGCCTGGACTTGGCCTTCTCGCGCGACCAGAGCCACAAGGTCTACGTCCAGCACCGTCTGCGCGAACGCGGCCGCGAGCTTTACGACTGGCTGCAGAACGGCGCCCACCTGTACGTGTGCGGCGACGCCACGCGGATGGCCAAGGACGTGCACGCCGCGCTGCTGGCGGCGATCGCCGAGCACGGCGGCAAGAGCGCGGAAGACGCCGAAGACTATCTCAACCAACTGCAACAACAGGGCCGCTACGCCCGGGACGTGTACTGATGCGCGCTGTCGGCCATCGCCAATCGATCGAATCGGGCCGCACGTCGCAGGCCGCCGGATTCGGCTTCGTGTCTACTGATCGCAACGGATCGCGGGTTGCCCCGGCGGCCCGGATGGAACGCGGGAGCATCACCGACACGGTCGAGCGCGCCGGCAAGAGCGCGCCGGCGCTCGCGGGTCGCGTTCCGTTCGGGCTGCATCTGTCCGGCCTGCGTTCGCCGGACAGGCGGCCGTTCGCGGCGCGCGCCGCCGGAGCCGCGGCATGAGCGCGCATTCGGTCGAGGACATCAAGCGCGCCAGCGCGCGGCTGCGCGGCAGCCTGCTGGAAAGCCTGGCCAACCCGGTCACCGGCGCGCTCGCCGACGACGACCAGACCCTGATCAAGTACCACGGCAGCTACCAGCAGGACGATCGCGACCTGCGCGAGGAGCGCCGCCAGGCGCGCCTGGAACCGGCCTACAGCTTCATGATCCGCACCCGCACCCCGGGCGGCGTGGTCTCGCCGGAGCAGTGGCTCAAGCTCGACGCCATCGCCACCACCTACGCCGAGCGCGGCCTGCGCGTGACCACCCGCCAGGCGTTCCAGTTCCACGGCGTGATCAAGACCGAACTCAAGCCGACCATGCAGGCGATCAACGCCGCGCTGATCGACACCCTGGCCGCCTGCGGCGACGTCAACCGCAACGTCGCGGTGGCCGCCAACCCGCAGCTGTCGGCCAGCCACGCCGAGGTGTTCGCCCAGGCCGCGGCGTTGTCCGAGCATCTGCTGCCGAACACCCGCGCCTACTACGAGATCTGGCTCGACGAAGAGCGCGTCGGCGGCAGCGGCCAGGAGGACGAGCCGATCTACGGCGAGGTCTACCTGCCGCGCAAGTTCAAGATCGGCTTCGCGATTCCGCCCTACAACGACGTCGACGTGTTCGCCCAGGACCTGGGCTACATCGCGGTGATCGAGGACGGCCAGTTGCGGGGCTACAACGTCACCGTCGGCGGCGGCATGGGCGCGACCCACGGCGATCCGGAGACCTATCCGCGCCTGGGCGACGTGATCGGTTTCGTGACGCCCGAACAGGTGATTCCGATCGGCGTGGCGGTGGTCACCGCCCAGCGCGATTTCGGCAACCGCGCCGTGCGCAAGCGCGCGCGGCTGAAGTACACCATCGACGATCGCGGCCTGGACTGGTTCAAGGCGGAAGTCGAACGGCGCGCCGGTTTCCCTCTCCTTCCGGCGCGCCCGTTCGCCTTCCGCCATAACGGCGACCGCTTCGGCTGGGTCGAGGGCGAGGACGGCCGCGGCCACCTGACCCTGCGCATCCCGGCCGGACGCATCGTCGACGGCGCGCTGGACGGGCGCGGCGAGCAGGTGACCCACCTCAGCGGCCTGCGCGAGATCGCGCGCCTGCTGCTGGCCCACGACGGCGTGCAGTTCCGCATGACCCCGAACCAGAACCTGGTGGTCGCCGGAGTGCCGTCGGCGCTGCGCAGCCAGGTCGACGCGCTGGTCGCCGCGCACGGCCTGGACGGCTACCGCGCCGCCAGCGCCCTGCGCCGCAACGCCATCGCCTGCGTGGCGCTGCCGACCTGCGCCCTGGCGATGGCCGAGGCCGAACGCTACCTGGCGGACTTCGTGACCCAGGTCGAGGCCTTGCTCGATCGCCACGGCATTCCCCAGGCCGCGATCAACCTGCGCATCAGCGGCTGCCCGAACGGTTGCTCGCGTCCCTATCTGGGCGAGATCGCCCTGGTCGGCAAGGCGCCCGGCCGTTACAACCTGATGCTCGGCGCCGACCATCGCGGCCAGCGCCTGAACACCCTGTACCGCGAGAACATCGCCGAGTCCGAGATCCTTGCCGCACTGGATCCGCTGCTGGCCGGCTACGCGCGCGAAGGCGGCGCCGGCGAAGGCTTCGGCGACTACCTGGTGCGCAGCGGCGCGGTCGCGATTCCCTATCCCACACCCACCGGCATTCCCGTCGCCCTGATTGCAGAGGCCGCCGCATGAGCGCTCCGATCGATCCCGTCACCGCCGCCGAGTCGCCGCGCGCGTTGGCCGAACTCAACGCCTGGCTGGGCAGCCGCAACGCCGAGCAACGCGTCGCCTGGGCACTGGAGAACACCGCCGGCGAACACGCGCTGTCGTCGAGCTTCGGCGCGCAGTCGGCGGTGTCGCTGCATATGGTCACCCGTCAGGCGCCGGACATCCCGGTGATCGTGGTCGACACCGGCTACCTGTTCCCGGAAACCTACCGCTTCATCGACGAACTCGGCGAGCGCCTGCGGCTCAACCTCAAGGTCTACCGGCCGCAGATCGGCGTGGCCTGGATGGAGGCGCGCTTCGGCCGGCTGTGGGAACAGGGCGTGGAGGGGATCGAGCGCTACAACCGCATGCGCAAGGTCGAGCCGATGCAGCGCGCGCTGTCCGAGTTGGGCGTGCGCACCTGGATCGCCGGCCTGCGCCGCAGCCAGTCCGGCAGCCGCGCCGGAATCGATTTCCTGCAACTGCGCGACGGCCGCTGGAAACTGCACCCGCTGGCCGACTGGAGCGATCGCGACATCTGGGATTACCTGCACGCGCACGATTTGCCCTACCACCCGCTGTGGCACCAGGGCTACGTCTCGATCGGCGACACCCACACCACCCGGCCGCTGGAGCCGGGAATGCGCGAAGAGGACACCCGCTTCTTCGGCCTCAAGCGCGAGTGCGGCCTGCATTTCGACAGCGAACCGGCGGAGCCGCAGGCGGCTTGATTCGCGCTTCGGCTTGAAGCTGCGGTACGGACGGAAGCGCGAGCAAACGCAGAAGCAAATCCCCCCTGCCCCCCTTTTTCAAAGGGGGGAACGGCACGGGCCTCAAGAAGAAGTCGGCGATGCGATGCATCGCCCGCAACGGTGTGCCTGCGTCAGCGGCTACCGACACGAGTGGCACGTCGAGGCGGTGCAGACACCCACACATCAACGCCCCCATCCGAAGCACTCCCCCCTTTGAAAAAGGGGGCCAGGGGGATTTGCTGTTGCTGTTGCTGTTGCTGTTGTCGTTACCGCCGCATCAAGTCCCGATCGACTGGGTCAGCTCGGTCCAGGTCGGCGCCACCGGCCAGTGCGGTTCCAGGTTGCCTTCCAGCACCCGGCGCAGATCGCGCCGGTCGACCTGCGGCGCCAGGCCGTGGATCAGCTCCAGCGCGTAATCGCGCAACACCCGCGCGCGCGGGATCACCGCCCAGGTCACGCACTCGGGCAGCGCATCCGGCGCGGCCAGCGCGCGCAGGTCTTCGTCGCGCGCGGTGACCGCCATTTCCGCCAGCAGGCCGACGCCAAGGCCGGCGCGCACGTAGGTCTTGATCAGGTCGGCGTCGCGCGCGGTCATCGCCAGCAGCGGTTCGTGTCCGCCGGCGACGAAGGCGCGACGCAGCGACGACTCCGGCCGGGTCGAGGATTCGTAGCTGATCAGCGGCTCGGCCGCGAGCTCGGCCAGGGTCGGCGGCCGACCCAGCTTGGCCAGGCCGTGCGCGCGCGGCACCAGCACCACCCGGCGCCAGCGGAACAGCGGCACCGCCAGCCCGCCCTCGGGAGCGGCGCCGGCGGTGCTGATCACCGCCAGGTCGGCGTTGCCGTGCGACAGGTTCGACAGCACTTCGCCGTCCGAGGCCGCCTGCAGGTGCACGCTGACCTGGGGAAAGTTGCGCTTGACCTGGGCGATCACCGGCGGCAGCACGAAGCGCGCCTGGGTGTGGGTGGTCGACAGCACCAGCCGGCCGGCGTGCTGGCCGCGCTCGTTGGCCGCGTAGGCGCGGATGTTGGCGGCTTCCTCCAGGATCCGCCGGGCGTGCTCCAGCACCCGCTCGCCGGCCGGGGCGATCGCCTCCAGGCTGCGGCCCTTGCGCACGAACAGCAGGAAGCCCAGCTCATCCTCGAGCTGCTTGAGCTGCTTGGACAAACCGGGCTGGGTCGCATGGACGCGTTCGGCGGCCAGGGTGATGTTCAAGCCCGAATCGGCGATCGCGACCAGGTAGCGCAATTGGGTCAGGGTCATGGCGTGGCGGTCCGTAAGAGGGAGGGATCGGCGGCGCGGCGGCGCAGGCGGCGACAACAGCCGGTCCCGGAACGGGTGGGACGGCGCGGTCGGAGGCTGCTCGGGCGGATCGCGTCCACGTGATCTATCGCTCTATTCGGATGGAAGGATTTCTAGATTAGCCAGCGCGGCAACAGCTTGTCCAGTTTTGGTTTCTGAACGCAAGTAATGGGTAGCGCGGCTCATTACGCCGCGGCATGTGCAAAGGCGGCGCCGTCATTTCCCGTCGCCGGCGCGGGGTCGTAGCGTCGTATCGGTCCTCTTACCTCCGCCGTCCGTCGCCGCCATGACCCGCGCCCTGTTTCCCCTGTTCGCCGATCTGCATGGACGCGAGGTGCTCGTGGTCGGCGGCGGCGCAGTGGCGCTGCGCAAGGCCGGCGCCCTGCTCGAAGCCGGCGCGCGGGTCCGCCTGGGCGCTCCCGAACTGATCCCGGCCCTGGCCGCCTGGGCCGCCGAGGGCCGCATCGAACACCGTCCAGGCCGCTTCGTCGACGAGTGGCTGGACGGGACGTGGCTGGCGATCGCCGCCACCGACGACGCCGCGGTCAACCGCGCCGTGGCCGAGGCCGGCGCAGCGCGGCGGATCTGGGTCAACGTGGTCGACGACGTCGAGGCCTCCAGCTTCCACGTGCCGGCGCGGGTCGAACGCGGCCCGGTGCAGATCGCCATCTCCAGCGGCGGCGGCGCGCCGATGCTCGCCCGCCACTTGCGCGAAACCCTGGAAACCCGCTACGACGAATCGCTGGGCGCGCTGGCCGAACTGCTCGCCGCGCAGCGCGAACGCATCCGCGCGCGCCTGCCGGAACTCGGCGCGCGCCGGCGCTTCTTCGACCGCCTGCTCGCCGGGCCGCTGCAGGCGCTGCTGCGCCAGGGCCGCCAGGCCGAAGCGCAGCGGGCGTTCGACAGCGCGCTGGCCGACGACGCCGGCCGCGGTGCCGGCCGCGGCTCGGTCGCCCTGGTCGGCGCCGGCCCCGGCGATCCGGGCCTGCTGACCCTGCGCGGCCTGCGCGTGCTCAACGAGGCCGACGTGATCCTGCACGACCGCCTGGTCAGCGCCGAGGTGCTCAAGCTCGCGCGACGCGACGCCGAACTGATCGATGTCGGCAAGCAGGCCGCTTGCGCCGCGATCGAACTCACCCACCCCACCGATCACCAGTCCACCCAGCAGCGCATCCACGCGCTGATGCTCGAGCATGCCCGCGCCGGCAAGCGCGTGGTCCGGCTCAAGGGCGGCGATCCGTTCGTGTTCGGCCGCGGCGGCGAAGAACTGGAAACGCTGCGCGAACACGGCATCGATTTCGAAGTCGTGCCCGGCGTCACCGCGGCCCTGGCCTGCGCCGCCTACGCCGGCATTCCGCTGACCCACCGCGAGCACGCGCAGTCGCTGCGCCTGGTCACCGCCCACCTCAAGGACTCGGCCGAGCCGCTGGACTGGCGCGCGCTGGCGCTGGAACGGCAGACGCTCGCGGTGTACATGGGCGTGTCGGGCCTGGACGTGCTGCGCGACAAGTTGATCGAACACGGCCGCGCCGCCGACACGCCGTTCGCGCTGATCGAAAACGGCTCGCGCACGAACCAGCGCGTGGTCGTCGGCACCTTGGCCAACCTCGCCGAGCGCGCCGCGCAGCACCAGGTGCGCTCGCCGGCGCTGCTGATCGTCGGCGAAGTCGCCGCCCTGTCCGAACGCCTGCACTGGTTCGGCCGCGCCCCGCTAGGCGACGGCGCCGCGGAGCCGGCCGGCGCGAACTACGCCGCGGCCGCCTGAGCCCTTCACCGCATCCGAACCCACGCCACGGGAGCCCCTCATGCCTTTGTACGACAGCATCCTCGACACCGTCGGCAACACGCCGATCGTCAAGCTCCACCGCATCGCGCCCAAGCACGTATCGCTGTACGCCAAGGTCGAATCGTTCAATCCCGGCGGCTCGGTCAAGGACCGTCTGGCGCTGGCGATCGTGCTCGACGCCGAACGCAGCGGCGCGCTCAAGCCCGGCCAGACGATCGTCGAAGCGACCTCGGGCAACACCGGCATCGCCCTGGCCATGGTCGCCGCCGCGCGCGGCTATCCCTTCGTCGCGGTGATGACCGAAACCTTCTCGGTCGAGCGGCGCAAGCTCATGCGCGCCTACGGCGCCAAGGTGATCCTGACCCCGGCCGCCGAGCGCGGCAGCGGCATGGTGCGCAAGGCCGCCGAACTGGCCGAGCAGCACGGCTGGTTCCTGGCCCGCCAGTTCGACAACCCGGCCAACCCGGCCTACCACCGCAGCACCACCGGCCCGGAAATCCTGCGCGATTTCGCCGGCAAGCGGTTGGACTATTTCGTCACCGGCTGGGGCACCGGCGGCACCCTCAGCGGCGCCGGCCAGGTGCTCAAGCTGGCCCGCCCCGACTTGAAGATCGTCACCTCCGAACCGGCCGGCGCCTCGCTGCTCAGCGGCAAGGACTGGCAGCCGCACAAGATCCAGGGCTGGACCCCGGATTTCGTGCCCGGCGTGCTCGATCGCGGCATCGCCGACGAGATCCGTCCGGTCGACGACCTCAGCGCGCGCGACACCGCGCGCCGGCTCGCCGCCGAAGAAGGCCTGTTCGTCGGCATCTCCGCCGGCGCCACCGTCGCCGCCGCCTTGCAGGTCGCCGAGCACGCGCCGGAAGGTTCGGTGCTGCTGGCGATGCTGCCCGACACCGGCGAGCGCTACCTGTCCACGTTCCTGTTCGAAGGCGTTGCCGAAGGCTCCGACGACGAGTGGTTGGCGTCGCTGGAGGCGCGCGAGACGGCCGCCGCCTGACCTCGTTCGACCCGCGGGATGGGGCCGGGCGCGGCGTTTCGATGCGCACGTGCCGCCGCAACGGAACGGCGCCGCGCCGGCTCCATCCCGCAACTGCGCAGGCCGCGGCCTGCACACCGGGCACCCGTAGGGCGGGGCCCACGGCGTCCTAGGCCGGAAGCAGCGGTGGCGACTGCATCCGGACGACGGCGACGTGGGCTTCGCCCTACACCTTTTGGGCCGATGGACTGCCGCGCGGTTTCATGAAGACGGCGAACCGACGCCTGCGCCGGCGCTGCGCTCCGACCGCAGTGTCCGCGCCGATGGACGCGCGGTCGCAGCCCGCGCCGCTGCTGCCCCTGAACGCGCGAGGTTGCCAACGCGGCGCGGGCGGCTACCCTGTGCGCCTGCGGCCTTCGCCGCATGGAGCCTGCATGACCCAGCCGTCCCCTTCCGACCGCGACGCCGCCCGCCTGGCCTGGGCCCGCGCCGCGACCGGCGACGATCGCCTCGATCTGGTCCGCGCCTCGTTCGACGCCGGCTTCCGCAGCTATTGGCGCGGCAGTACCGGCGACGGCGCCAGCGTGATCGTGATGGACTCGCCGCCCGAGCTGGAGGATCCGCGCCCCTGGCTGCGCCTGCACGAGGTGCTGGCCGCCGGCGGGGTGCGCGTGCCGCAGGTGTTCCGGGCCGATCCGCAGCTTGGCTTCCTGCTGCTGGAAGACCTGGGCCAGCGCACCTTCCTGCAGGCGGTCGAGGCCGGCGAAGCCGATCCCGACGCGCTGTTCGAGCAGGCCTTCGATCAGTTGCTGAAGATCCAGGCCCTGCCCTGCCCGGACGACCTGCCGCCCTACGACGAGGCCTTCCTCAGCCGCGAGCTGCGCCTGTTCGACGAGTGGTTTCTCGGCCGCCACCTCGGCCTGAGCCTGGACTGCGGCGACCTGGAGCGGCTGGACCTGGCCTACCGGCGCATTCTCGACAACGTGCTGGCGCAGCCGCAGGCGTTCATCCACCGCGACTTCATGCCGCGCAATCTGATGCCGGTGGAGCGCGGCCTGGCGGTGATCGACTTCCAGGGCGCCTTGCGCGGCCCGATCGCCTACGACCCGATCAGCCTGTTCCGCGACGCCTTCGTCAGCTGGCCGGAGCCGCGCGTCGAAGCCTGGCTGGCGCGCTATCACGCGCGCGCGGTCGCCGCCGGCATCGCCCTGCCCGACTATGCGCGCTTCCGCCGCGACGCCGACTTCGCCGGCCTGCAGCGCCACATCAAGATCCTCGGCCTGTTCGCGCGCCTGCACCATCGCGACGGCAAGCCCAAGTACCTGGCCGACGCACCGCGCTTTTTGGCCTATCTCGACCTGGTGCTGCCGCGCTATCCGGAACTGGCGCCGCTGGCCGAGATCGTCGAACGCTACGTGCGTCCGGCCCTGGCCCGGAACGCTGCTGTCGACGGCGCGCCGGCATGAAGGCGCTGATCTTCGCCGCCGGCCTGGGCGAGCGCATGCGCCCGCTGACCCTGCACACGCCCAAGCCCTTGCTGAGCGTGGGCGGCAAGCGCCTGATCGAATGGCACCTGGACAAGCTCGCCGCGCTCGGCGTCGAGGAGGTCGTGGTCAATACCTCGTGGCTGGCCGAACAGTTTCCGGCCACGCTCGGCGACGGCGCGCGCTGGGGCCTGCGCCTGCGCTACTCCTACGAAGGCGCGACGCCGCTGGAAACCGGCGGCGGCATGCTGCATGCGCTGTCGCTGCTGCAGGAGGACGCCGCCGCCGATGCGCCGTTCCTGGTCGCCAACGGCGACATCTGGACCGACTACGAGTTCGCCGCGTTGCCGCGCGCGCTCGACGGCGATGCGCACCTGGTGCTGGTCGACAATCCGGCCCAGCATCCGCACGGCGATTTCCATCTCGGCGACGACGGCCGCATCGGCAACGAAGGCGCAGCCAAACTGACCTATTCCGGCATCGGCCTGTATCGCGCTTCGCTGTTCGAGCGTTGGCGCGAGATCCTCGGCGACGCCGCCGGCGCCGGGCTGGACCCGCCGCGTTTCAGCACCGTGCCGTTGCTGCGCGCCGCCGCCGACGCCGGCCGCTTGAGCGGCTCGCACCATGGCGGCCGCTGGACCGACGTCGGCACGCCCGAGCGCCTGCAGCGACTGGACGCTGCCCTGAGCGCCGCGACGCGCGACTGAACGCAACCATCGAAATCGATATCGCGCGGCCTGAACCACCGCAGCCTCTCCTCCCTGCGAACCGGAATCCCATGACCGCCGTCAACCTCAGCAAGACCAGCAAGTTCCTCAGCCTGGTGCTGCGCCACCAACCCGAAGCGATCGGCCTGAGCCTCGACGGCAACGGCTGGGCCGACCTCGACGAACTGATCCGCCTGGCCAATGCCGACGGCAAGCCGGTGACGCGCGCGTTGATCGAGCAAGTGGTGCGCGACAACGACAAGCAGCGCTTCGCGATCAGCGCCGACGGCACCCGCATCCGCGCCAACCAGGGCCACTCGATCGAGATCGACCTGGCGCTGACCGCGCTGGCGCCGCCGGCCGTGCTCTACCACGGCACCGCGACCCGCTTCGCCAAGTCGATCCGCAACCTGGGCCTGATCAAGCGCAGCCGCCAGCACGTGCACCTGTCGGCCGATGCGGACACCGCGGTCGAGGTCGGCCGCCGCCACGGCAAGGCCCTGGTGCTGTCGATTCGCGCCGGCGACATGCACGCGCGCGGCCTGAGCTTCTTCCGATCCGAAAACGGCGTCTGGCTGACCGACGCGGTGGCGCCGGAATTCATCGACTGGCCGGCGCGAGACTGAGCATGCGCCTGCACGCGATCCGCGCCGACATCGCCACGCTGGGCGTGGACGCGATCGTCAACGCCGCCAATCCGTCCCTGCTCGGCGGCGGCGGCGTCGACGGCGCGATCCATCGCGTCGCCGGCCCGGACTTGGTCGCCGAATGCCGCCTGCTCGGCGGTTGCAAGACCGGCCAGGCCAAGCTCACCCGCGGTTACCGTTTGCCCGCGGCCTACGTCATCCACACCGTCGGCCCGGTCTGGCGCGGCGGCGACCAGGGCGAATCCGAATTGCTCGCCGATTGTTATCGCAATGCGCTGGCCCTGGCCGAACGCCATGGCCTGCGCCGCATCGCGTTTCCCTGCATCGGCACCGGAATCTACGGCTATCCGCTGCCCGCCGCGGCGCGGATCGCGATCGACACGGCGCGCGCGCATGCCGGCGCCGGCGTCGAGGAAGTCGTGTTCTGTTGCTATGCCGAGGCCGACCTGGCCGTGTACGCCGCCCTGCTGGGTTGAACCAGGACCGATTGCCAGCATGATCGCCGACCACCGCTTCTCCGACGACGAACGCCGCGGCCTGTACCGGGCGATCTTCGAACGCCGCGACGTGCGTTCGCAGTTCCGTCCCGATCCGATTCCGGCCGAGGTGCTGGCGCGCCTGCTGCGCGCCGCGCACCACGCGCCGTCGGTGGGCTTCATGCAGCCCTGGGACTTCGTCCTGGTCGACGATCCCGCGCTCAAGCGGCGGATCAAGGCGCTGTACGACGAGGCCAACGCCGAGGCGGCGGCGAACTACCGCGACGAGCGCGCGACGCTGTACCGGCGGCTGAAGCTGGAAGGCATCGTCGACAGCCCGGTCAACCTGTGCATCACCTGCGACCGCCAGCGCGGCGGGCCGCACGTGCTGGGGCGCAACACCCTGCTCGACGCGGATCTGTTCAGCGCCTGCCTGGCGGTGCAGAACCTGTGGCTGGCCGCGCGCGCCGAAGGCATCGGCGTGGGCTGGGTCAGCATCCTCGAACCGGGCGAACTGGCGCGCGCGCTGAACCTGCCCGAGGGCGTGTTCCCGCTGGCCTATCTGTGCCTGGGCTATGTCAGCGAGTTCCTGCCGCGCCCCGAACTGGAAGCGCAGGGCTGGCGTTCGCGCCTGCCGCTGCACGAGCTGATCCACGGCAACGGCTGGGGTGGCGCGATCGAGGACGAGGCTTTGCGCGCGGCGGTTGCGCCAGGCGATGGACGAGACTGAGCGCAGCGGTTTCCTGTAGGAGCGGCGTCAGCCGCGACCAACCGAAGCGGTGCGATGCCACGCCACTGCCCGAAGCCAGGCCATCCGGCGCAAGCCAACGCCGTCCTCAACGATCTTCGGCCACAGCGCTCGCAAACACCGCTGCGGCTGTCGCGGCTGACGCCGCTCCTACCGGCGATGGCCCGGGGCTTCGATCGACGGCATCGGGCCCTGTTTCTGCCGCGCGTCCCGCGGTCGCGGCTTGTGCCCGAAGGAAATCCCCGTGGGGCGCCGCTACTACCCCTCAGCAGCCGCCGGAAGCGCGCTCAATCCGCGCCCAGGGTCTGGCGCAGGAACGGGACGGTGATCCGGCGTTGCGCAGCCAGCGAAGCGCGGTCGAGCTTGTCCAGGGTCTGGGTGAGTCCGCCCAGGTCGCGGTCGGTACGCTTGAGCAACCACTCCAGCGCCGCCTCTTCCAGCGCCAGGCCGCGCCGCTGCGCGCGCTGGCGCAGCACCTGCGCCCGGCCTTCGTCGTTGAGCGGCGTCAGGACCATGCGCGTGCATTGCGACAGGCGCGAGCGCAGGTCCGGCAGGGTCAGGGCGAGCTCGTCGGGGTTTTCGCGCGCGGCGTAGATCAGAGCGATGCCGGCCTGGCGGGCGCGGTTGTGGGTATCGAACAGGGCGATCTCGTCCTCGCGCCGGCCGGCGATGGCCTCGATCCCGTCCAGCGCCAGCAGGTCGTTGCCTTCCAAGGCGTGCAAGGCCTCGCGCAGGCGCCCGACCGCAGCGGCCAGCGGCAGGTAGGCGGCGCGACGCCCGGCGGCGTCGGCCTCGGCGCAGGCGCCGAGCAGCAGATGGGTCTTGCCGACCCCGGACGGACCGGCCAGATAGACCCAGTCGGCGCCGCTGGGATCGACGTAACCGGCGGTCTCGTGGGTATGCGTGGCCAGCGCGCGCAACTGCGCGATCGCTCCCTCCGGCGCGTCCACATAGGTTTCCAAACGCTGATCCGGCGGATATCGCAGGGTCAGCGGCAACTGCGGAACACTCACTCGACTTCGCGCTCCGTACGACCGGCGTCGTCCGCCTTGGGCACGACCGGCGCGCGCGCCGGATCGATCAGGATGGTGGGGTGCTCGCCTGCGTACAGGCGGCTGTGGGTGTAGCGCTCCTGCGCATAGCGCAGCAGCACGTTGGCGACCGCGGCCACCGGCAGCGCCAGCAGCATGCCGAGGAAGCCGAACAACTGGCCGCCGGCGAGCACGGCGAAGATCACCGCGACCGGATGCAGGCCGATCCGGTCGCCGACCAGCTTCGGGGTCAGCCAGTAGCTTTCCACCACCTGGCCGACGCCGAACACCGCCAGCACGCCGAGCACGTGCTTCCAGTCGCCGTACTGCACCAGGGCGGCGATCACGCCGAGGATGATGCCGCTGGCCGGGCCCAGGTAGGGCACGAAGGTCAGCAGCCCGGCGACGATGCCGATCAGGATGCCCAGGTCCAGGCCCACGCCCCACAAGCCGACGCCGTACATCACGCCCAGCACCAGCATGACCAGGAACTGGCCGCGCAGGAACGCGCCGAGCACCTCGTCGGACTCCTTGGCCAGGCGGCTGATCGTGGCCAGGTAGTCGCGCGGGATCAGCGAGGCGACGCGGTCGACCAGCACGTCCCAGTCGCGCAGGAAGAAGAAGGTCAGCACCGGCAGCAGGGCGATGTTGGCGACCAGGCCGATCAGGGCGAAGCCCGAGCGCGACAGGTAGCCGAGCAGGGTCGTGGCGAAGCCGCCGGCGCGCTCCCAGTTGCTGCGCACCAGCTCGATCAGGTGGTTGAGGTCCAGCCAGTCGCTGATTTCCAGGCGGGTGCGCTGCTCCAGCCACGGGATCGCGGTGGCGGTGAACCATTCGCGGTAGCGCGGCAGCGACACGATCAGGGTGCTGATCTGGCGTTCGATCAGCGGCACCAGGATCACCAGCACCAGCACCACCAGCAGCGCCATGAAGGTGAACACCAGGGTCACCGAAGTGTTGCGTGAGCGGCCGGTGCGTTCGATCCGGTCGACCAGCGGATCGCCGAGCCAGCCGAGCATGGCCGCGATCACGAACGGAGTCAGCACCGGGGCCAGCACCCACAGCAGCCAGCAGGCGCCCACGCCGAGCGCCGCCCATTGCAGGCGGCGCAGGAACAGGGCGATGTCGTCGATAGGCGCGCGATGCATCGGTCAGCGCAGCCGGTAGACGGTCGGCTGGCCTTCGAGGCCTTCCAGGGCTTCGATCGTGCCGCCGCTATCGGCCATGCGCTTCAGGCCGGGCAGGCCGGACAGCAGCTCGAGATCGAACTCGACGCTGTCGGGCGTGGCCCGCACCGGGGTCATCTTGCGCACCACCGGCAGGCCCTGCAGGTAGCCGGACAGGCGGATATAGCCCTCGGCGCTGTGCACGCCGCTGAACACCACCCGGTAGGTGCCCGGCGGGCCGGCCACGCTGCGCTTGGCGTAACGCTTCATCAGCGCGTCGGCCGCGCCGTCGGCGCCGCCGGCCATGACCCGGCGCGCATCGGCGTCGGTGGTCGACCAGCTATTGAGGGTCTTGCCGCCGTCGACGAACACCCAGTCGCCCTTCCAGCCGCCGGTCTTGACCCGGTAGACCTTGCCGATCAGCTGCATCGGCGGGCTGTAGCGGGCCGAAGCGCGGGCCACGGCGGCGCTGTCGCCGCGCCAGATCGCGCCGACGGTGGCCTGTTCGGCGGCGCTGCCGCTGGGCAGGCCGAGGCGGTAGCCGCGGTCGACCGCGCGGTTCAGCGCCGAACGCGCGGCATTGGCCTGCGCCAGGCCGACCAGGCGCGGGCCGCTGCCGTCGTCGATCGCCAACCACAGCACCGGCTTGGGCCGCGGCTGCGGCCAGACCGGCAGGCCCAGGGTCGAGGCCAGGGCTTCGACCTTGGCCTGATCGAAACTCACTACCAGGGTGGTCTGGAAGGTCGGCGCGCCGGTGACCGCGGAAACGCCTTCGTCCTGGCGGTAGTCGTAGCCGGTGACGTAGTCCTTGGCTCGGCGCAGTTCCTGGCCGACGCCGGGGCGGCCGGCCGCGCCGCGGTCGCCGGACATCTTGCCCAGCACCTGGGCCAGGGCCCGCGCCATCGCGCCGTTGCGCTCGGCTTCGCCCTGGCCGTTGACCTGGACCTCGGCCGAGAACGCGCCTTCGGCCTGGGCGCGATCGCCCTCGACCCGCTGCGCGCCGGCGGCGAAGCTCGCCAGCAGCAGCGCTGCGATCGTCCAACCCCGGATTGCCTTACCCATCGACCAGCCCATCGCTGTCCCTATCTGTCTGTGGAGCGGGCTTCCCGCCCGCGTTGCGAGCCGCCGGCCCGGCCCGAAGACCGCTCGCCGGAACCGGTCCGGACGACGGCGCTCAAGGTTCGAAATGGTGCCGCAGGCGGGGCGGGGAGTCCATTGCGCGGCTGAATGGGCTCAGGCGAGGATCGAGCGCAGCGCGGTGAGCAGCGAGCAAAAGCGTTGTACGGCGCGGCTTTCGCTCGCTCCTGGCTGCTCTGCGCTCACTTCTCTCCCCTCCCTACCTGCTAAAATCGCCGGCTTCCCTCCGCGACCACCCCGGGGCCGCCGTGACCGCTTCCTCCTCCGACACCTCCCCCAAGCCGCTGACCTACCGCGACGCGGGCGTCGACATCGACGCCGGCAACGAGGTCGTCGAACGCATCAAGCCCTTGGTCAAGCGCAGCTTCCGTCCCGAGGTGATGGGCGGGCTGGGCGGCTTCGGCGCCCTGTTCGACCTGTCGGGCAAGTACCGCGAGCCGGTGCTGGTGTCCGGCACCGACGGCGTCGGCACCAAGCTCAAGCTGGCCCAGCAACTCAACCGCCACGACACCATCGGCATCGACCTGGTCGGCATGTGCGTCAACGACGTGCTGGTGCAGGGCGCCGAACCGCTGTTCTTCCTCGACTACTTCGCCACCGGCAAGCTCGACGTCGACACCACCGTGGCCGTGGTCGGCGGCATCGCCAAGGGCTGCGAACTGGCCGGCTGCGCGCTGATCGGCGGCGAGACCGCGGAAATGCCCGACATGTACCCGCCCGGCGAGTACGACCTGGCCGGTTTCACCGTCGGCGCGGTGGAGAAGTCGCAGCTGCTCGACGGCGCGCGCGTGCGCAAGGGCGACGTGCTGATCGGCATCGCCTCCAGCGGCCCGCACTCCAACGGCTATTCGCTGATCCGCCGGATCTTCGACCGCGCCGGCCGGCCGGGCGACGTCGCCGTCGGCGGCGTGCGCCTGATCGACGCGCTGATGGCGCCGACCGCGCTGTACGTGAAGCCGGTGCTGGAGCTGCTGCGCGCCAACGGCGGCGAGCATTCGATCCACGCCATGGCCCACATCACCGGCGGCGGCCTGACCGAGAACATCATCCGGGTGATTCCGGACGGCCTCGGCCTGGATATCCGCACCGCCACCTGGGCCCTGCCGCCGGTGTTCGACTGGCTGCAGCGCGAAGGCGCGGTGCCGCGCGAGGAAATGTGGCGCACCTTCAACTGCGGCATCGGCTTCGTGCTGGTGGTGCCGGACGAAGCGGTCGCGGCGACCGAGGCCGACCTGGCGCGGCTGGGCCTGGCCCACTGGCGCATCGGCGAAGTCGTCGCTCACGCCGGCGGCGAGCGCGTGCATATCGGTTGATCGGCGCCGGCCATCGGTCGCCACGAACGGCGGGCTTGGGCCCGCCGTTTTCGTTCGCGCCGGCTGCCGCTGCGCCGGGGGCCGGTTCGCGCAGCGCCCCAAAACGCAACGCGGGGAATTAAGCTCGCTCGGTTCCCTCGTCCCTTCGGTGTGCATGAACCTCGTCAAGAAGTCGGCTTTGGCCGTGGTCCTGCTGGTATTCGCGCTGACCTGGATCGCGCCGACCAGCCCGTTCGAACAGGGCATGCACAGCGTGCTGACCGTGGTCGGCCTGCTCTGGCTGTGGCGCCACGACCGCCGCTGGCCGCTGCGCGACGGCCACTTCCTGGCGATCTGCGGCTTCATGCTGGCCCATTGCATCGCCGCGCGCTGGCTGTATTCCTATGTGCCCTACGACCGCTGGATCCAATGGCTGACCGGCGGCTGGTCGCTGGACCGCGCGTTCGGCTTCCAGCGCAACCACTTCGACCGGCTGATCCATTTCCTCTACGGGGTCTGCTTCGCACCGCCGCTGCGCGAGTACTTCCGCCAACGTTGGCCGGCGCTGAGTCCGCGCCAGGCCTTCGTCCTGGCGGTCGCGGCGATCATGTGCACCAGCCTGATCTACGAATGGATCGAATGGGCGATCGCGCTGACCATGTCGCCGGAGGACGCGGAGTCCTACAACGGCCAGCAGGGCGATGTCTGGGATGCGCACGTCGATATGTTCCTGGCCAGCCTGGGCGCGCTGGCGGCCTGGCCGCGCGGCAGCCGCGGCGCGCGCTAGCGGCCGCCGCGGGCGGGCCGGCGCAGCATGGCCGGCGCATTCGATCGTTGCTCGGTCTGGTCTGCTTGGCCCCATCGGCCGGGCCCGTGCCACGGGCGGGGTCGGCGAACGCATCCATCGACGGGCCATGGCGGCGTCGTTCCGCCATGGCCCGCCTTGCCGGGTCCGGTGTCTCCCCGCCGGACCGGCCACTCCCCGCAGCGTCGTTGGACACCTGACCGCAGCAGCTTCCTGCCGTCGCGGCGCGGGTGGTACGTCCCTGTACCTTCGAAGACCGCGGCCCGGCGCCCTGCCGGTGTCCGTGACGGCCCGAAGGCCGCACCGGCCGGCGCACCGACCGCGTTCTTCGTTGTCGTGCTCGTTGCCGGTCGCCGACGGCCGCCGCCCCCCTCTCCCGCCGCGAGGCGGGTCCCCTGGTCGCGGCGACCGTCGACTTGGCGGCCGTCCTGGCCGCAGACGATCGAACCCGGCAGCGATTCGATCACCCTGAAGTCCCGTCGGCGCCCGCCCTCCTGGCAGGCCCGTCCGGCTCCGTTCGGATCGACCTCAGCCGTGGCGTCGGCAGTGGTCGTCCCGGCACATTTCTACCCCCGCCCACCGCATCTGGCGAGGAACGAGCCGGGATCGAATCGGGACGCGGCGGGTATGTTTGGCCTGTAAGTGACTGCTGGGATTCGGGATTCTGGATTCGGGGCCCGAGGCTCGGGACTCGGGACTCGGGACTCGGGACTCGGAATCGAAATCCGGCGCGGCGGCGACCACAAGGCGCACCGATCACCGATCGCTCGGCATCACCCTGAAAGCAGCGAGACCACGAGAGTCGCGTACCGCGAGTCCCGAGTCCCGAGTCCCGGGTCCCGGGTCCCGAAAGCCCAGAGTCCCGCCCCCTCACACCAAGGCATGCCGCCGGGTATAAGTCAGCACCGCATCGACACGGCGCTGCAGTTCGCTGCGCACCGCCTCTTCCAGCGGGCACTCGGCCAGCACGTAGTAGCCTGAGCGCAGTACGTCGCGCCAGCGCGGCTGGCGCGGCAGCTTGGCCAGGCTCAGGTAGCGCTCCATCGCCCGCGCCCGCAGCCGGCCGTCGTCGACCGTGACCCGCCAGATCCGGCTCTTCTCGGCCAACTCCAGCCGGCCCTGGCCGGTGCTGCGCTCCCAGGCTTCGACTACCGCCAGCATCAGCTCGACCAGGGCGCGCCGGAACGAGGAACGCATTTCCTCGTCGCCGGCGTCGTGTTCGACCTCGACGGGTTCGACATGGATTGGCGCCGGCCCCGGCACCGGTTCGGCGATGGCGGCCTCGACGCTCGCCGGCAGCGGATCCAGGCCCAGCACCACCGAGCCCTCGCCCTGCCCGGTCTCGCTGAGCCGCGCCTGCAGCCGCTCGCCGTCCCGCGGCCGGAACTCGAAACGCTGCGGGGTCGAGGATTCCTCCAGCCGTGCCAGGGCCTGCGCCAGCGCACCGGCGGCCGGTTCGTCCAGCAGTTCGCCGAACGAGCGCCCGGGCAGCGCGCTGGCGCCGCCGCCGGTTTCGCCGAGTAAGCGACCGGCGCTGCGGTTGGCCGCGACCACCTGGCCGCCGGCGTCGAGGATCAGCACCGCGTCCTCGCGGCTGTCCAGCGCCGCCTGCAGCCGGGTGCGGTCGACGCCCAGGTCGGCCGCGGCGCGGCGGTAGTAATCCACTTCCTCGGCCAGGCGCGCCTGCCGCGACGCCTCGGCCAGCCGCGCGCGCTGCTGGCGGCGCAGGAAGAACACGATCAGGCCCAGCACCACCGCCACCGCCGACACCGCGGTCAGCCACAAGGCCAGGGTGCGCTGGCGCAGGCTGGCCGCGCGCAGGCGGTTTTCGGCCGCCAATGCGGCGATGGTGCGGTCGCGCTCGGCGGTTTCGAAGCGCAGCTGCATCCATTTCATTTCGCGGTCGTAGCGCGCCTCGCGCAGGTGGCGCGCGGCGGTTTCCGCCTCGCGCAGCGCGGTCAGCGCCTGCGGCCACTCGCCCAGAGCCTCGTGGTCGGCGGCCAATTCGGCCAGCAGGGCCGGCCGGTCGCTGTCCTGCGCCGGCAACTGCGCCAGCGCGTCCTTGACCCGGGTCAGCGCGGCGCGCGGCTCGCCCAGCGAACGCGCCGCGCGCGCCGCCTGCAACTGCAGCGGCGCCGGCGGCCGCGCGCCGTCGGCCGCGGCCAGGGCCAGGCCGCGCTCGCTCCAGCGCCGCGCCTTGGCGGCGTCGTCGCCGGCCAGCGCCACCCGCGCCAGTTCGGCGTACAAGCGCAGCTGATAGGTGCGTTCGCCGGCCTCGACATAGGCCGCCAAGGCCTGTTCGAGCAGGCGCTCGGCGCCGGCCGGGTCGCCGGCCTCCAGGGCCAGCGCGCCCTGGCTCTGCAGCACGTGCGCGGCTTCGATCCGGTTGCCGATGCGGCGGAATTCGTCCAGGGCCTGCTGGTAATGGCGCTGGGCATTGGCGGTGTCGCCGAGGTCGCGGTAGATGTCGGCGATGTTGTTGAGCACCGGCCCCGGCGCAGGCTCGCGCGCGTTGCGCTGCGCCTGCAGGCTGCTGAGAAAGGCCTGCAAGGCGCTGCGGTAGTCGCCGAGCCGGCGCAGCGCCGAGCCGACGTTGTTCCAGCTCTTGGCCTGTGCGGCGCGGTCTTCGTGGCGTTGCGCCAACTGCAGCGCGCGGCGGAACCGGGTCAAGGCCTCGACCGTGCACTCGCGGTAGTAATCGAGCACGCCGCGCCGGCGCACCAGCTCGTAATCGGCCGGCCAGCCGGCATCGGCGCCGGCGACCGCTTCGGCGCAATCCAGCGCGTCCGCGGCGCCATCGAAGTCGCCGCCGCTGCGCTTGGCGTCGGCGGCGCGGTACAGGCTCTGCAGGTCGGCCTCGCGCACGCCCTGCAGCAGATAGCGGCGCCGGCAGGCCTGCGGATCGGCGCGAACCGTGGGCGCGTCGACCGGCTTGCACGCCGGCGCGCCATCGGCCGCCTGCGCCAGCGCCCAGGCCGGCAGCCCGCCGCCGATCAGAACCGCGATCCGCACCGCGCTCCACACTGCCGCCCGACGCCACGGGCTGCCCCTGTCTTCAGCCACGCTCCGCTCCCTGTCCGCTGGCCGCAGCTTTGCCGATCCGCGGCCGCAGCGAAAGCGACCGCGGCGGACCGGACGGGGCCGCATGCCGTCTTCGGCGACTGCGTCACAGTCGTGCGTTCAGCTTCGCCGGCGCGGTCCGGGCCGGGCGGAGGGCGAAGCGCCGGCCGCGAACCGGCCGGATCGCCTAAAATGCGGCTCCGCTCCCGCCTCGCCGCCGCAATGACCCAGCCGCTTCCCCGGATCGCCGTCCTCGTTTCGGGCCGCGGCAGCAACCTGCAGGCGGTGCTGGACGCGATCGCCGCCGGCCATCTCGCCGGCGAGGTGGTCGGGGTGTTCTCCGACAGGCCGACCGCGGCCGCGCTGCAACGCGTGCCGCCGCCGCTGCGCTGGTCGGCCGCGGCCAAGACCTACCCCGACCGCGCGGCCTTCGACGCCGATCTGGCCGACGCGGTCGCCGCCGCGCGCCCGGACTGGGTGCTGTGCGCGGGCTACATGCGCATCCTCGGCGACGCCTTCGTCGAACGCTTCCGCGGCCGGACGATCAACATCCACCCCTCGCTGCTGCCCAAATACCGCGGCCTGCACACCCATGCGCGCGCGCTCGCCGACGGCGAAGCCGAGCACGGCTGCAGCGTGCATTTCGTCATTCCCGAACTCGACGCCGGCGCGGTGATCGCGCAGGCGGTGGTGCCGGTCCTGCCCGAAGACGATGCCGATGCGCTGGCCGCACGCGTGCTCGCGGTCGAACATCCGCTGTTGCTGGCGGTAATGAGACTGGCGGTGAGCGGCCGCCTGGCTGAACAAGGTGCAACCGTCACCCTCGACGGTCATCCGCTATTTACGCCGCTGCGTTTAGATTTCGCCGGCGATCTGACCCATCCGGCCACCGGCGTCGCGGCCTGACCCAGCGCCCGGCCGCATCGCGCGCGTCGTCCGACATGCGCTGCTTGCGCAGCATCCACGAGAGCCCAGGATCTCCGCGTCGTCATGAAGTCGCTACTGCCCTTGTTCGCCGCCGCGTTGTTCGGCGCCGCCTCGCCCGCCGGCGCGGCCGCGCTGGAGCCGTTCGTCGCCCATTACCAGGTGTTCAACGGCGGCAAGGCGCTGGGCGACGCGACCATGCAGGTCAAGCCCGACGGCGGCCATTGGCGCATCGACCTCGACATCCGCGCCGAACACGGCATGATGAGCCTGGCCGGCGCGGCCGCGCAGCAGAGCACGCGATTCGACACCGTCGGCGACGCGTATCGGCCGCTGAGCCAGACCCTGGTGCGCAAGCTGCTGTTCTCCAAGCGCGTCGTCAACGGCGTGTACGACTGGAACAAACGCAGCGCGCAGTGGAGCGGCGACGTCAAGGACCATCGGCGCAAGCCCATCGCGCTGCAGGACGGCGACATGAGCGGCCTGCTGATCAATCTGGCGGTGGTGCGCGATGCCCAGCCCGGCAGGACGCTGAGTTACCGCTTCGTCGATTCCGGCCGCGCCCGTCCGCACCAATATGTGGTGGCGCAGGAGCTGGAAGGGGTCAAGGTCGACGACATGAGTTTCAATGCGATGCGCGTCAACCGGGTGCAGAGCGGCAACGAGGAAACCTCGATCTGGGTGGTCGACGGCGTTCCCACGCCGGTGCGCATCCTGCAACGCGAGAACGGCCAGGACACTTACGACCTGCGCCTGGTCGAATACAAAGGAGCCAACGAATGACGATCCGCAACACCACGCTGCGCGGCCTGCTCGCCGCCGTCGCGCTGACCGCGGTCAGCGCCCCCGCGTTGGCGGTCAAGCCGTTCAGCGCCGACTACTCGGCCAGCTACATGGGCATGCAGGGCGCCGGACGCATGACCGTCGCCCCGGCCGACGGCAAGCGCTGGAAGTACGAACTGTCGATTTCCAGCCCGCTGGCCGAACTGCGCCAGTCGACCACCTTCGAGGACAACGCCGGCAAGTTGCGCCCGATCAGCGGCAGCGACTCGAGCAAGGTGCTGACCAAGAAGAAGAACACCGCCGCGAGCTACGACTGGACCCGCGGCGTCGCCACCTGGACCGGCGACGTCAAGGCCGACCGCGCCGGCCCGATCAAGCTGCAGACCGGCGACCTGGACGCGTTGCTGATCAACCTAGCGATCGTGCGCGACGCCGCCGCCGGCAAGCCGATGAGCTACCGCATGGTCGAAAGCGGCCGGGTCAAGCAGCTGACCTACACCGTGGTCGGCAAGGAAGCGATCAACGTCGCCGGCAAGTCGCAACAGGCGACCAAGGTCTCGAGCAAGAACGGCGACAAGGAGACCATCGCCTGGGTGGTGCCCAGCGTGCCGGTGCCGGTGCGCATCCTGCAGCGCGAGAACGGCAGCGACGCGATCGACCTGCGGGTGCAGTCGGTGCGTTGATCCCGCTGCGCCGCCGCAAGCGCGCATGAACGATGCGCACAAACGAAAAGCCCCGCTGCGGCGGGGCTTTTCGTTGCCTGGATGCTTCGGGTCTCTGCCTGGACGCACCGAGCCTGTGCCTGGATGCTTGGAGTCTCTACCCGGATGCTTCGAGGACGGTCATCCGGCTGCGTCGCAGTTGACGTTGGTGGTTGCTGCCCCCCCTTTTGAAGAAGGGGCCAGGGGGATTTGCTCTTGCTCCACCCGATCACCGCGACCTGACGCGAAATCGCCGCGCCAGCCGATCCACCGCAAAACCGATCGGCGCAACCCGCCGCCCCCTTTGCGAAGGGGCGGATTACCCGAACAGCGAACCGCCGCCTGGCTCACACCCGGCGGATCTTCGCCCCCAACTTGGACAGCTTGGCCTCGATGTTCTCGTAACCGCGGTCCAGGTGGTAGATGCGGTCGATGGTGGTCTCGCCCTGCGCCACCAGGCCGGCCAGGATCAGCGAAGCCGAGGCGCGCAGGTCGGTCGCCATCACCGGCGCGCCGCTGAGCTTGGGCACGCCGCGCACTACCGCGGTGTGGCCGTCGACGCGGATGTCGGCGCCCAGGCGCAGCAGCTCGTTGACGTGCATGAAGCGGTTTTCGAAGATGGTTTCGTTGATCACCCCGGCGCCCTCGGCGATGCAGTTGAGCGCCATGAACTGCGCCTGCATGTCGGTCGGGAACGCCGGATACGGCGCGGTCACCAAGTCGACCGCACGCGCGCGGCGGCCGCCCATGTCCAGGGTGATGCGGTCGCCGTCGACTTCGATCGTCGCGCCGGCGTCGCGCAGCTTGTCCAGCACCGCATCCAGGGTGTCGGCGCGGCTGCCGGTGACGGTGACGCGGCCGCCGGTCATCGCCGCGGCGACCAGGAAGGTGCCGGTCTCGATCCGGTCCGGCAGCACGTCGTGGCCGCCGCCGTGCAGCTTCTCCACGCCGTGGACCACGATCCGGCCGCTGCCGGCGTTCTCGATCTTGGCGCCGAGCGCGTTGAGGCAGTCGGCCAGGTCGATCACCTCCGGCTCCATCGCCGCGTTCTCGATCACGCTGGTGCCTTCGGCCAGTACCGCCGCCATCAGCACGTTCTCGGTGCCGGTGACGGTGACCACGTCGAACACGAAGCGCGCGCCCTTCAGCCGGCCCTTGCGCTGGGCCTTGATGTAGCCGTTCTCGACCGTGATCTCGGCGCCCAGCGCCTGCAGGCCCTTGATGTGCTGGTCGACCGGGCGCGAACCGATCGCGCAACCGCCCGGCAGCGAAACCTCGGCCTGCCCGTACTTGGCCAGCAGCGGCCCCAGCACCAGCACCGAGGCGCGCATGGTCTTGACCAGTTCGTAGGGCGCGACATGGCTGTTGACCGTGGTCGGATCGACGGTGATCGTCGCGCCCTCGCTATGCACGCCGGCGCCGAGCTCGCCGAGCAGCTTGGCGGTGGTCAGCACGTCGTGCAGCCGCGGCACGTTGCGGATCGTCACCGGAGCGTCGGCCAGCAAGGTCGCGCACAGGATCGGCAGGACGGCGTTCTTGGCGCCGGAAATCTGGACTTCGCCGTTGAGCGGCTGGCCGCCTTCGACCACGATTTTTTGCATTTTGGGAGCCGGGAATAGGGAATGGGGAATGGTCTAAAGCAGATTGCCGCAAACGGGTGAGGCCACGATGAAGTGCGAAGAAGCGCTGAAACCGATCGGCGCGTCCGCAGGCTTTGCAGATCGCCGCGCCACCGCTCTCCGACTCCCGATTCCCTATTCCCGATTCCCGGCCTCTTCGGGCGTCAACGTCTTCAGCGCCAAGGCGTGGATCTCGCCGCCCATGCGCTCGCCCAGGGTCGCGTAGACCAGGCGGTGACGGGCCAGCGGCAGTTTGCCGCGGAAGGCCTCGGCGACCACGGTGGCTTCGAAGTGGACCCCGTCGTCGCCGCGCACCTGCGCTTGCGCGCCGGGCAGGCCTTGTTCGATCAGGGTGCGGATGATGTCGGCGTTCACGGCAGGAACCTCTGGTGGTGGGGACGGCCGGGCGGGCCGCAGCGATACGCGGCCGGGTCGGCTGAATGCGGGGTGGCCGCCGCCCGGCGGCCGCGGCCGCTGGGGCCGGCGCTGGGCGGGCGAACCGCTTAGAATTGACGGATTAGCCTAGCGGAAAGCCCTGCGATCCGGAATGGCGACCACAGAAACGGCCTTTCCCATGACTCCCAACGCCCGCCCCGCGCCCGACCTCCGCCCGCTTCCGCCCGCCGGCGTCGCCGACGCCAGCCTGGCCGCCAGCGGCCGGCGCGTGTTCGAGATCGAGGGCCGGGCGCTGGACGCGGTGGCGGCGCGCATCGACGGCGATTTCGCCGCCGCCTGCCAGCTGATCCTGGCCGCGCACGGCCGGGTGGTCTGCACCGGGATGGGCAAATCCGGCCATATCGCGCGCAAGATCGCCGCCACCCTGGCCTCGACCGGCACTCCGGCCTTCTACGTCCATCCGGGCGAAGCCGGCCACGGCGACCTGGGCATGATCACCGACGCCGACGTGGTCCTGGCCCTGTCCTACTCGGGCGAGAGCGACGAGGTGTTGATGCTGCTGCCGGTGCTCAAGCGCCAGGGCAACCGCCTGATTGCGATGACCGGCCGGCCGCAGTCGACCCTGGCGCGCGAATCCGACGTGCACCTGGACGTCAGCGTGCCGGTCGAAGCCTGCCCGCTGGACCTGGCGCCGACTTCCAGCACCACCGCCTCGCTGGCGATGGGCGATGCGATCGCGGTCGCCCTGCTCGACGCGCGCGGCTTCACCGCCGACGACTTCGCCCGCTCGCATCCGGCCGGCGCGCTCGGCCGGCGCCTGCTGCTGCACATCACCGACATCATGCACGCCGGCGAAGACGTGCCGCGGGTGTCCGCCGACGCCAGCGTCAGCGAGGCCCTGGTCGAGATGAGCCACAAGCGCCTGGGCATGACCGCGGTGGTCGACGCCGAGGACCGCCTGATCGGCCTGTACACCGACGGCGACCTGCGCCGCACCCTGGACGACGCCGGCGTCGACCTGCGCTCGACCCGGATCGCCGAAGTCATGACCCGCTCGCCCAAGACCATCGGCGCCGACGCGCTCGCGGTCGAAGCCGCGCAGCTGATGGAAACCCACAAGATCAGCGGCCTGCTGGTCGTCGACACTGAACGCCGCGTGGTCGGCGCCTTGAATATTCACGACCTGTTGCGCGCCCGGGTGGTTTAAGAATCGGACCTGGGGGGAGCTTCGGGACTCGGGACTCGGGACTCGCAACAGCATGCGGCATTCGCCGGTTCCTGCCGAGCGAAGCATTCCGAAAAACGCCTGTTCCCAGATAAACGCCCCAGACCCCTCCCGCCCCAATTCGAGTCCCGAGTCCCGAGTCCCGCAACCCGAAACCCCGAAACCCCGAAAAAACCGCACCCGTGCCCTACAGCCACCTCAACGACTACCCCGCCGAAATCCGCGAACGCGCCGCGCGCGTGCGCCTGGCCTGTTTCGACGTGGACGGCACCCTGACCGACGGCCGGCTGATCTACGACAGCGAAGGCCGCGAGTCGAAGTGCTTCCACGTCCAGGACGGCCAGGGCCTGGCCTTGCTGCGCCGGTTCGGCATCGCGGTGCACTTCGTCACCGCGCGCGGCGGCGCGATCGCCGCCCAGCGCGCGGCCGAGCTCGGCGCGACCGCGCACGGCGACGTCGCCGACAAGCTGGCCTGCGTGAGCGAGATCGCCGCCGGCCTGGGCCTGGGCCTGGACCAGGTCGCCTTCATGGGCGACGACCTCGCCGACCTGCGCGTGCTGCCGCACGTCGGCCTGTCGGTGGCGCCGGCCAACGCCCACCCCTGGGTGCGCGAACGGGTGCACTGGCGCACCGTCGCCCGCGGCGGCGAAGGCGCCGCGCGCGAGCTGTGCGACCTGCTGCTGGGCGCGCAGGGCCACGCCGAGCAGGCGTTGGCGGGGGCGCTGGGATGAGCTGGCGCGGGATGCTGATCCTGATCCTGATGGCGGCCGCCGCGCTCAGCGGCTGGGCGCTGTGGTCGCAACGCGACAAGCCCGGCAGCGCCGGCGGCGAAGCGCGCCCGGACTACGTGCTCAACGACTTCGAAGTGGTGGTGCTGGACAAGCAGGGCAAGGAATCGTTCACCATGCGCGCGCCCAAGCTGGAGCGCGATCCGAACCAGAAGACCATGGACATCGCCACCCCGGTGTTCCTGGTGCCGGCGCGCGCCGGCGGCAACGGCGGGCCCTGGGAAGTGCATTCGCAGCGCGGCTGGGTCAGCGCCGAAGGCGACGAGCTGCGCCTGCGCGGCCAGGTCAAGGCCGACAGCACCAACGCCGACGGCAAGCCGATCAACATCGCCACTGAGGAACTCAACGTGTTCCCCGACGCCAACAAGGCCACCTCGGCGGTTCCGGTCAGGTTGATTCAGCCGGGCACTATAATGACCGGCTCGGGACTGCAGGCCGATCTCGAAACCAAGAACATCACCATCCCCAACGTCAAGGTCCGCTATGAAGCGAAAGCCCGCTAACTGGCCCGCCCTGCTGTGCCTGGCCGCCCTCGCGCTGGCGCCGGCGGCCGCGTTCGCACGCTCGTCGGACCGCAGCCAACCCATGGACGCCGGCGCCAACAGCAGCAACTGCTCGATCAGCAACGATTCCGGCCCCTGCGTGCTCACCGGCGACGTCAAGATCACCCAAGGTACCTTGATCATCAATGCCGCCAAGGCCGACATCAAGCGCGCCGGCGGCGAACCCAGCTTCGTCACCCTGACCGGCTCGCAGGCGACGCTGAAGCAGGAGCTCGACGACGGCTCGCCGTTCAACGGCCGCGCCAACAAGATCGAGTACGACATACCCAAGGACACCATCGTCCTGACCGGCAACGCCTACGTCGACAAGAACGGCGACACCATCAAGAGCGAGCGCATCGTCTACAACTCCAAGACCGGCCAGGTCGAGAGCGGCGGCACCGGCGGCCGCGTCAACATCCGCATGCTGCCCAAGAACAAGACCGCCGAGCCGGCCAAGGGAGGCGGCTGATGCTGGTCGCACAGGGCCTGCGCAAGGCCTATCGCGCGCGCGAGGTCGTGCGCGACTTCGGCCTGACCCTGGACGCCGGCGAAGTGGTCGGCCTGCTCGGCCCCAACGGCGCCGGCAAGACCACCTGCTTCTACATGATCGTCGGCCTGGTCCCTGCCGACGCCGGCCAGATCGTGCTCGACGGCAAGGACATCACCGCCGAGCCGATGTACGCCCGGGCCAAGTACGGCGTCGGCTACCTGCCGCAGGAGCCCTCGGTGTTCCGCAAGCTCAGCGTGGCCGACAACCTGCGCCTGGTGCTGGAACTGCGCGAGGACCTGGACAGGGCCGGGATCGAACGCGAGCTGGCCAGCCTGATGGACGAGCTGCAGGTCACCCACGTCGCCGACCAGCTCGGCGCCAGCCTGTCCGGCGGCGAGCGGCGCCGGGTCGAGATCGCCCGCGCCCTGGCCGCGCGCCCGCGCCTGATGCTGCTCGACGAACCCTTCGCCGGCGTCGACCCGATTTCGGTCGGCGAGATCCAGCGAATCGTGCGCCACCTCAAGAATCGCGGCATCGGCGTGCTGATCACCGACCACAACGTCCGCGAAACCTTGGGCATTTGCGACCGGGCGTATATCCTGAACGACGGCGGCGTGCTCGCGCAGGGGGCTCCGGACGCGCTGCTGGCCAATCCGGACGTACGCCGGGTCTACCTGGGCGAGACTTTCCGTCTGTAACCTAGCGGTTGCCGGGCGCGAAACGACGCCCGAGGCGTGCGACTCGGCCGATCGCCATCGCACCAGCCCAAGATCATGAAGCCCCGCCTCCAAGCCGCACTCGGACAACAGCTGGTAATGACGCCGCAACTGCGGCAGGCGATCCGCCTGCTGCAATTGTCGGCTATGGAGCTGGAAGCCGAGCTGGCGACGGCGGTGGAGAGCAATCCCCTGCTCGACTGGACCGAGCCCTCCGCCGGCGGCGAGGACGAACCGCGCCCGGCGGCCGGCGCCGAGGACGGCCCCGAGGCGCCGACGCCCGAGCCGGAATGGACCATGGACGACGGCGAAACCTGGTACGAGCGGGTCGGGCCGGCCGACCACGACGACGAAACGCCCGCCGCCGAACAGGTCGCCAACGCCGAAACCCTGCAGGACCACCTGCTGTGGCAGTTGCACCTGAGTCCGCTGTCGCCGCGCGACCGCAGCATCGGCGTGGCCCTGATCGAAGCCATCGACGACGACGGCTACCTGCGCGAGCCGATAAGTTCGATCGTCGCCTCGCTGGCTGCGGAGCTGAATCCGGCTCCGGGCGAGGAAGAAGTGATCACCGTGTTACACCAGGTGCAGCGCTTCGATCCGGTCGGCGCCGGCGCGCGCTCGCTGGCCGAGTGCCTGAATCTGCAGCTAGGCACCTTGTCCGACGACACCCCGGGCAAGGCGCTGGCCCAGCAGATCGCCAACGGCCCGCTGGAGCGCCTGCCGCGGATCGGCCCGGCCGGGATCGCCGCCGAACTGAAGCTCGACGTCGCCGATGTCGAAGTCGCGGTGCAGTTGCTGCGCTCGCTGGACCCACGCCCGGGCTCGCAGATGGGCGCCGTCTCCAGCGACACCTATGTGACCCCGGACGTGGTGATCTGGCGCCAGAACGGCCTGTGGCGGGTCGCCCTGGCCGAATCGATGCGGCCGCGGATCAGCATCCACCGCGGCTACGAGAGCATGATCCGCCACGCCAGCGCCTCCGACGCCAGCTACCTGCGCGGCCACCTGCAGGAGGCGCGCTGGCTGCTCAAGAGCCTGGAAGCGCGCGGCGACACCCTGCTCAAGGTCGCCCGCTGCCTGCTCAAGCAACAGGCCGGCTTCCTAGAATTCGGCGACAGCGCGCTGCGCCCGCTGACCCTGCGCGAGGTCGCCAACGAAGTCGGCCTGCACGAATCCACGGTCTCGCGCGCGATCGCGCGCAAATACGCGCGCACCCCGCGCGGGACCCTGCCGCTGCGCGCGTTCTTCGCCTCCGGCATCGACACCGGCGCCGGCGGCGAGGCCTCCAGCACCGCGATCCAGGCCATGATCCGGCGCCTGATCGAAGCGGAGAATCCGCGCAAACCCTTGTCCGACGCGCGCCTGGCCGAAACCCTCAAGGCCACCGGCGTGCCGGTGGCGCGGCGCACGGTGGCCAAGTACCGCGAAGCGATGAGCATCCCGTCCTCGCAGGACCGGGTCCGCATCGGCTAGGCCGCCACACCCGGCAAATCCCGCCCGCTGGAAAAAACCCTTGCGAATCAACGCCCGGCGCCCGACCTACGACCAAGGTGCTAGGCCGGCCCCTTGCGCCTGCGGCCCAGAGTGAGATGCTGGACATCCTGGCTCCGGCCAGGGCGTGAGCCAGGCTCCGGAGCGATCGCTCCGCGATCCGATCCTGAGCCTGTCTGCATTCATCCGCGACGTGAAGGAGGTCCCCGATGCGTATCGAAACCTACGGCCAGCAGATCGAAGTCACCAGCGCCCTGCGCGACTACGTGGAAAGCAAGCTGGCCCGTCTGCAACGCCATTACGACCAACCCTTCGACGTGCGTACCCAGCTCAGTCTGGACAAGCCCGACCACCGGGCCGAGGCCACCGTTTCGCTCGCCGGCCGCACCCTGCACTGCGACGCCGCCGCGATCGACATGTATGCCGCGATCGATCTGCTCGCCGACAAGCTCGACCGCCTGCTGATGAAGCACAAGAGCAAGCTGGTCGATCATCACCGCGGCGAAAGCCTGGCCCGCAACGGCGAAATCGCCTGAGCCCATAACGCTTCCAGACAGGCAACGCCCACCGCGTCACCCATCCACGCCGTCATGCCGCTTTACGATTTGCTGAGCGCGCATCGGGTCGCGATCCTCGACCAGCCCGGCGATCGCGATACCGTGCTCGACTCGGCCGCCCGTCTGCTCGCCGACGGCCACCCTCCCGCCGCGCTCGCCCTGCGCACCCGCCTGGGCGAGCGCGAGCGGCTCGCCAGCACCGCGATCGGCCACGGCGTGGCCATTCCGCACGCGCGCACCGACCTGGTCGAAACCAGCCGCGCCGCGTTCCTGCGCTTGAACGCGCCGGTCGATTTCGCCGCCGCCGACGGCCAGCCGATCGACCTGGTGCTGGCGATGGCGATCCCGGAACACCACATCCAGCAGCATCTGCAACTGTTGGCCGAGCTCGCCGAGCGCTTCGCCGACGCCGGTTTCCGCGAACGACTGCGCAGTGCGCCGGACCGCGCCGAACTCGCCGACCGCCTGCTCGATCACTGCCGGCGCAGCGCGGCCTGAGTCGGTTCGCGCGGTTGCGGCGCCGGTCGCGGCACATCCGTGACCGCGGTCGGGCTGCGACACGGCGGCGCTTTGCTCGTACACTGCGGCCCCATGAGCAAGAGCATCCGCGCAGGCGACCTGTTCGAACAACAGCGCGACCGACTCGACCTGCGCTGGATCGCCGGCCAGCGCGGCGACGGCCGGGTGGTCGAGGCGGTCAATACGGTGGCCCGGCGGCCTTCGCTGGCCGGTTATCTCAATGCGATCTATCCGAACAAGGTGCAGATCCTCGGCACCGAGGAACTGACCTGGCTCGACGGCCTGGACTCGCGGCTGCGCTGGGAAACCATCGAGAAGATCATCCAGTTCCGCCCGCTGGCGCTGGTGATCAGCAAGGATCAGCCCTGCCCCGAAGACCTGCGCCTGGCCGCCGAGGAAAGCGACACCCCGCTGTGGGTCTCGCCGCGGCGCGGCCATGAGCTGCTCAATCACCTGCAGTATCACCTGGCCCGCGCGCTGGCGCCGCAGATCACCCTGCACGGGGTGTTCATGGAGATCTATTCGATCGGCGTGCTGATCACCGGCGAATCGGGCTCGGGCAAGAGCGAGCTGGCGCTGGAGCTGGTCACCCGCGGCCATCGCCTGGTCGCCGACGACGCGCCTGAGTTCACCCAGATCGCGCCCGACGTGCTCGACGGCACCTGCCCCGACATGCTGCAGGACCTGCTGGAAGTGCGCGGCCTGGGCGTGCTCAACATCCGCCAGATGTTCGGCGACACCGCGGTCAAGAACAACAAGTACCTGCGCCTGATCGTGCACCTGACCCGGCCGATGAGCGAACCGCTGCCGTCCGGCATCGAACGCCTGACCGGCGACACCGGCATCCGCCGCGTGCTCGACCTGGACGTGCCGATGATCACCCTGCCGGTCATGCCCGGCCGCAACCTCGCCGTGCTGACCGAAGCGGCGACGCGCTTGCACAGCCTGCGCATGAAGGGCCTGGACCCGGCCGCGGCGTTCATCGCCCGGCACAGCAACTTCCTGGAGCGTGGCGAATCGTGAGCCCCGAGGCCGAATCCAACCCCGTCGCCGGCGCGCCGGAGCCGAGTCTGTTCACCCTGGTCATCGTCAGCGGCATGTCCGGCTCGGGCAAGTCGGTGGCCCTGCACACGCTCGAGGACCTGGGCTTCTACTGCGTCGACAACCTGCCGGCCGAGCTGCTGCCGCAGTTCGTGCAGAACGTGATCCGCGCCGAAGACGACATGCCGACCAAGCTCGCGGTCAGCATCGACGTGCGCAACCGCCACAGCGACCTGGCCAACATCCCCGAGTGGCTGTCGGCGGTCGGCGCGCTCGGCGCCGACCCGCGCCTGGTGTTCTTCGAATCCGGCGACTCGGTCCTGCTCAAGCGCTATGCCGATACCCGCCGGCGCCACCCGCTGAGCCAGTTCGGCCTGGCCCTGGCCGACGCGATCTCGCTCGAGCGCCAGGTGCTCAAGCCGCTGCGCCAGATCGCCGATACGGTGATCGACACCAGCGAGTTCAACATCCATCAATTGCGCCGCCACGTCATCACCGAGTTCGGTCTCGGCAGCGACGCCGGCATGTCGCTGCTGTTCGAATCCTTCGCCTACCGGCGCGGCGTGCCGGCCGACGCGGATTTCGTGTTCGACGCCCGCGGCCTGCCCAATCCGCACTGGAATCCGGCCCTGCGGCCGCTGTCCGGACGCGACGGCGGCGTGCGCGATTATCTGGAGGCGCAGGAGGACGTGAATCTCTACGTCGGCCAGATCAGCCAGTTCCTCGACACCTGGCTGCCGCGGCTGCAGGCCGACAGCACCCGCAGCTACGCCACCATCGCCTTCGGCTGCACCGGCGGCCGCCATCGCTCGGTGTACCTGGCCGAACGCATGGCCGAGCACGCGCGCCTGCGCGGCTGGAACGAAGTGGCCGTGCATCACCGAGAGCTCGACTGAACCGCGGCCGGCGCCGCGTTGCGCCGGACTGAACGCGTTCTGAGCCAGGGTCCGGAACGGCGTCGCGCGCTCACGAAATTTTCGCGTCTTTGTGGCGCGGCGCTTGCACGCGCGCACGTAGCGTCGAGCCGTGCCGGAGCACCGCGCCGGCGCATCCGTCCGCTACGGAGCCGCGACATGAACGCCCTTCTTCCGATCCGCCGCTGCGCGCCGCTGCTGCTCAGCCTGAGCGCGCTGGTCCTGACCCCGGCCGCCGTCGCCCAGGAACGCACGCCGCCTGCGCACGAAATGCAACGCACCGAACCGCCGGTCAACGATCAGCGCGGCGACGCGCGCCGGCCGCCGCCGGCCGACACCACCGTGCCGCCGGCCTTCGCCGACCTCGACGGCGACGGCGACGGCAAGATCAGCCGCGACGAAGCCGCGCTGGATGCGCGCTTGACGGCGAACTTCGCCAGCCGCGACCTCGACGGCGACGGCAGTCTGTCGCTCGCCGAATTCCAGGCCGGCCACGGCCAGCGCAGCGGCGACAAGTAAGCGCCGCCGCGCGCGCCGATCGCGGCCGCGCGCCCGATCCGGCCGCGCGGGTCTTCACCGAGCTCGCCAGGGCTCGCCCTCGCCAGGAGCCACCGATGCCCCCGATCCCGTTCGCCCGCCCCTACCGTCTCGGCGCCGCGCTGAGCGCGCTGCTGGCCGTCGCCGGCCTGAGCGCCTGCCAACCGCCCGAGCCCGAACCGCCGGCGGTCTCGGCGGAGACCGCGCCGGCGACCACCGAACCGGTCGCGACGCCGACCGCACCGGCCGACGCGGCGGCGACCTCGGGCGACGCCGCCGCACCGGCGCAACTGCCGCCGCCGGCCGAGATGCCGCCCAGCGACGCGCCGCCCAGCGATACCCCGCCAGCCGTGCCGACCCCGACCGAACCGGCCGCGCCTGCGGCGCAAGACCCGGCCGCGCCGCCCAACGCCTGAGCGGCCTTTCCGACCCGCAGCGAGACGGCCGCAAGACCGCCTCGCGATCCACGCCACGCCGCCTGCCGGCGCCGGGTAGCCGGGCCGGCGGTGCGCCGGGCCGGCTCCGCCCCGGCGGGCTTGGCCGAGGTTCGGCGCAACTCGCCGCAGCTCGCCGCATTTGGCGCTTCCGGCCTGTCACCCCGCTCTGCTAAGTTGACGCCATGTCCGTAGGCGTCCTTCTCATCACTCACACCGGCATCGGCAGCGCGCTCGTCGCGGTGGCCAACCGCCTGCTCAATCCGCTGCCGCTGCGTACCGAGGCCTTCGAAGTGCCGTTCGACGCCGACCTGGACGCGCTGCTGCCGCAAGCCAGCGCCGCCCTGCGCCGGGTCGACGACGGCGACGGCGTGCTGGTGCTGACCGATCTGTACGGCGCGTCGCCGAGCAACCTCGCCGCGCGCGTGGCCCATCTGGGCACGCCGGTGCGGCGGGTCGCGGCGCTGAACCTGCCGATGCTGCTGCGGGTAATGAACTACGCCGAACTCGAACTCGACCAACTGCCGGTGGTCGCCGCCGCCGGCGCCCGCAACGGGGTCATCCAGGACGACGCTTGAACGCATGACGCCATCGCACTCCGCTTCGTCCATCCAGGCGTTGCCGGCCGCCGCCGCAGCCGCCGCTTCCCGAATCGCGTTGACCATTGCCTGAGGACCCCGACATGATCGAACGCGAACTCACCGTTTCCAATCGCCTCGGCCTGCACGCCCGCGCCACCGCCAAGCTGGTCCAGGTGCTGTCGGCCTTCCGCAGCAACGCCACGCTCACCGCCAAGGGCCGCGAGGTCAACGCCAAGAGCATCATGGGCGTGATGCTGCTGGCCGCCGGCCAGGGCACCGCGGTCAAGCTGCGGGTCGAAGGCGAGGACGAAAGCAACGCGGCCGACGCCGTGATCGCCCTGTTCGAACGCCGTTTCGACGAAGACAGCTGAGGAGGCGCGGGATGCGGCAGGAATTCCAGGGACACGGCGCCTCGCGAGGCAGCGCGCTCGGGCGCGCCCGGGTCCGCCTGCCGCATGCGCTGGAAGTCGCCGAGGAGCGCATCGCCCACGACCAGGTCGAGGCCGAACTGCGCCGGCTGCACGCCGCGATCGACAGCGTGCGCCAACAGATGCACGCACTGCGCGAGCGCCTGCACGGCGCCCTGGCCCACGAAGTCGGCGAATTCCTCGACCTGCACACCCTGCTGCTGGACGACCCCGAACTGCTGCAGGGCCTGGACGAACTGATCCGCACCGGCCATTACGCCGCCGACTACGCCCTGCGCCTGCAGCGCGACCGCATCGCCTCGGTGTTCGAGGCGATGGACGACGCTTACTTCCGCAGCCGCGTCGACGACATCGACCAGGTGATCGGGCGCATCCACGCCGCCCTGCACCGGCGCGACCAGGACACCCTGGGCGTGGCCGGGGAGATCCTGGTCACCGACAACGTCGCCCCGGCCGAGCTGGCCCAGTTGCAGGCGCAGGGGGTGATGGCGATCGTGACCGCGGCCGGCAGCGCGCTGTCGCACAGCGCGATCCTGGCCCGCAGCCTGCACCTGCCGCTGGTGGTCGGCGCGGCCCAGGCGCTGCTGAAGATCAACGACGGCGATGCGCTGGTGGTCGACGGCGGCACCGGCGCGGTGATCCTGGAGCCCGACGCCGCCGACCTGCGCGCGCACCGCGCGCGGACGCGCGAGCTGGCGCGCGAGCGCAAGCAATTGCACCGGCTGCGCCGCGAGCCTACCCGCACCACCGACGGGGTCGATATCAAGCTCTACGCCAACGCCGAATCGCGCGACGACGTCGCCGAGGCGCATGCGCTGGGCGCGGCCGGGGTCGGCCTGTACCGCACCGAATTCCTGTTCCTGCAGCGCAACGAGCTGCCCGACGAGGACGAACAGTTCCGCGCCTATCGCGACGTCGTGCTGGGCATGACCGGCCGCACCGTCACCATCCGCACCCTCGACCTGGGCGCGGACAAGGCCGACAAGACCGGCCTGGCCCTGCGCGACGAGCCCAACCCGGCGCTGGGCGTGCGCGGCGTGCGCCTGTCGATGGCGCGCGACGGCCTGCTCGAGACCCAGCTGCGCGCGATCCTGCGCGCCTCCGGCTACGGCCCGACCCGGGTGCTGGTGCCGATGGTCAGCTGCGCCGAGGAAATGCGCACCGTGCGCCGGCTGATGCAGAAGGTCGCCGCCGACCTGCGCAAGCAGGGCCACGAGGTCGCCGAGCAGATTCCGCTCGGCGCGATGATCGAGGTACCGGCCGCGGCGCTCGCCCTGCCCGGCTTCATCGGCAACGTCGACTTCCTGTCGATCGGCACCAACGACCTGGTCCAGTACCTGCTCGCGGTCGATCGCAACAACGAGGCGCTCGGCAACCTGTACACCCCGCTGCATCCGGCGGTGCTGCGGGTGATCCGCGACGTGATCCGGCTGGCCCGTTCGCGCGGCAAGCCGGTCGCGGTATGCGGCGAAATGGCCGGCGACGCGGCCTTCGCGCCGCTGCTGCTGGCGCTGGGGCTGGAAGAGTTCAGCCTGCATCCGGCGACCCTGCTGGAAGTGCGCCGCGCGATCCGCGGCCTGGACCTGGCCGGCCTGCGCAAGCGCGCGCCGGCGCTGATGCGCGCGCGCGACCGCGCCGGCATCGAGGCCTGGCTGAACGCCTGACCGCGTTCGCCGGCCGGCGACGCGAGCGCGAGCTCCGGGCCGCCTTCAAGGCTGGGCTTTATCGGCACGAGGGGCGATAATCCGCGCATGAACGTTTGACTTTCGCCGGCTTCGTGGCCGCGTCCGTCACCTGCGAGGAAGTACCGCATGGCCGAAGCCGTCCGCCACGACAAGACCGCGCGTCAGCTGCGCCTGCTGTCCGATGCGCTCGACAGCGGCCGCCTCGGCCCGGTCCGGCGCCTGGTCAACACCCTCTCGCCGGCCGAGATCGGCAACCTGCTCGAATCGCTGCCGCCCGGCAAGCGCGTGGTGGTGTGGGGGCTGGTCGACCCCGAGGACGACGGCGAGGTGCTGGTCCACGTCGGCGACGAGGTGCGCGAAAGCCTGCTCGCGGACATGGACACCGACGAGATCGTCGCCGCGGTCGAAGACCTCGACATCGACGACCTCGCCGACCTGGTCGAGGATCTGCCCGATACGGTCATCGACGAAGTGCTCAAGTCGATGGACCGCGAGAACCGCGAGCGCCTGGAGCAGGTGCTGTCCTATCCCGAGGACACCGCCGGCCGCCTGATGAACCCCGACGTGGTGACGGTGCGCGCCGACACCACCATCGAGGTCGTGCTGCGCTACCTGCGCCTGCGCGGCGAGCTGCCCGAGCACACCGATCATCTGTACGTGGTCAGCCGCCGCCACCAGTACCTGGGCCGGATCGCCCTGGCCGCGCTGCTGACCCACGAGCCCGGCACCGCGATCAACAAGCTGGTCGACGACGAGCAGCCGGCGATCGACGTCGGCGAGACGGCCGGCGAAGTCGCACGGCAGTTCTCCGACCACGACTGGATCAGCGCGCCGGTGGTCGACGACAACAACATCCTGCTCGGCCGCATCACCATCGACGACGTGGTCGACATCATCCGCGAGGAGGCCGAGCACCAGGCCCTGAGCGCGGCCGGCCTGGACGAGGACGAGGATCTGTTCAGCCCGGTCCGGCGCGCATTCCGGCGCCGCCTGATCTGGCTGTCGGTGAACCTGTGCACCGCCTTCCTCGCCGCCAGCGTGGTCGGCCAGTTCGAGGACTCCATCGCCCAACTGGTCGCCCTGGCCGCGCTGATGCCGATCGTCGCCGGCATGGGCGGCAACGCCGGCACCCAGGTGCTGGCGCTGATGATCCGCGGCCTGGCCCTGGGCCAGATCGGCGCGTCCAACGTCTGGACCCTGCTGCGCAAGGAGTTGTCGGTGGCCCTGATCAACGGCCTCTGCCTCGGCGTCGGCCTGGGCCTGATCGTGCTGCTGTGGTTCCGCCAGCCCGGCCTGTCGCTGGTGATCGGCACCGCACTGACCATCAACCTGCTGACCGCCGCCGCCGGCGGCGTGCTGGTGCCGCTGACTCTCAAGCGCCTGGGCTTCGACCCGGCCCTGGCCGGCGGCGTGATCCTGACCACGCTCACCGACGTCATGGGCTTCCTCAGCTTCCTCGGCCTGGCGACGCTGATCTTGCTGCGTTGAGGCGATCGCGTTCACGCGGCCGATCGATGCGCCTGCGCCGATACCGCGGCATCGCCGTCGGGCGGCCGAGCAGCGCCGATCGGGTTCTGCCGAAGCGCTGGTGCTGTCCTGGCTGCGCACGCTTCGAGGCGACGCTGGCGCACACCGCTTCGCCGTCGCGGCTCACGCCGCTCCTACAGGGGCGGCGCAGCTTCTTGTAGCAGCGGCGTGAGCCGCGACCCACCACATGGCCGGTCTTGGTGCTGCGCCTGCGTACATCGCTGCGATGGGTCGCGGCTTGCGCCGCTCCTACCCCAAGGCCGCGTACCAGGGTAGGAACGACGCAAGTCGCGACCGCGTGGCGGCTACAACGGTGTTACCTCGACGAACGTGGCAGCCGCAACGCGGACGCCCCCTTTCCGGCGCCCCCTCATGGATGCAGGCCGCGACGCAGGTCCTGGATCGGCCGGCCGCACGCGCCGATGATGCTCGCAGCCCGTATCCCGCCGCAGCGGCGAACCCAAGCGCTCGACGCCGCCGCCCACGAGTCCGCCGCCATGCCCGATCTTCGCGAACACGGCTGTTTCCTGGAACGCGAACTGCTGCTCGCCGACGGCGCGCTGCATCGGTATCAGGTGTTCGTCCCCTCGCGCCGGGCCGGCGGCGAGCGGCCGCCGCTGATCCTGTTCCTGCACGGTTCCGGCGAGCGCGGCGACGACAACCGGCGCCAACTCGAGGTCGGACTGGGTCCGGTGATCCGCGCGCGCATGGACGATTTCCCGGCGCTCGCGGTGTTTCCGCAGATGCATGCCGACCGCGACGACCCCGGCCATTACGCGTTCACCGCGCTGGCGATCCTCGACCACGCCCAAGCCGAGTTCGATCCCGACCCGCAACGCATCCTGCTGACCGGCCTGTCGATGGGCGGATTCCTGAGCTACGAGCTGGCGCTGATGCGGCCCGAGCGGTTCGCGGCGGTCGCCCCGATCTGCGGCGGCTTCGACCCGCCGCACGGCTGGAATCCGCGCCGCATCGCCGCGCTCGGCGGGGTGACGACGCTGGACGAAGCGGCGCAGCGGCTGGCCTCGACGCCGCTGTGGATCTTCCACGGCGCCCGCGACGACATCGTGCGGCCGGAACGCTCGCGCGAGATGGTCGAAGCGCTGCATCGCGCGGGCTCCAGCGCCCGCTACACCGAATTCGCCGACGCCGAACACAACGCCTGGGACCCCGCCTACGCCACGCCCGAGTTCTGGGACTGGCTGTGGCTGCAGCGGCGGGACGGGTGATTCGGGACTCGGGCCCCGGGATTCGCAAGAGCGGACCCGGATATTGCGAACCGTGTCCGGCGCAAGCTCACGCCACCGCGCCAGCGCGCGGGCAATCCCGGATCTCCAATCCCCAGCTCCGCCCGCTCAGGCCTTCTTGACGAACTCGGTGCGCAGCACCAGGCCCTTGACCTTGTCGACGTTGCACTCGATCAGTTCTTCGTCGTCGGTCAGGCGGATGTTCTTGCACAAGGTGCCGCGCTTGAGCGTCACCGAGGTGCCCTTGACCTTGAGGTCCTTGATCACCAGCACCGAGTCGCCGTCGGCCAGTGCGGTGCCGTTGCTGTCTTTCACGATCATTGCGTTCTCCTTCGGGCAAAAACGCCGCGGCCGCGCTGAGGCGCGGCCGCGACCGAAATCCTGCGCCGCGGCTCAGCCCTTGAGCAGGGCTTCGAGCACGGCCATGCGCACGGCGACGCCGTTGGCGACCTGGGTCAGGATCAGCGACTGCGGGCCGTCGGCGACCTCGTCGGTGATCTCCACGCCGCGGTTCATCGGGCCGGGGTGCATGACCACCGCGTCGGCGGCGGCGCGCTTGAGTCGGGCCGCGGTCAGGCCGTAGTCGCGATGGTAGTCCTCGAGCGAAGACACCAGCCCTTCTTCCATCCGCTCGCGTTGCAGGCGCAGCATCATCGCCGCATCGACGCCGTCCAGCGCCGCGTCGAGGTCGTCGGTGACGATGCAGCCGTCCAGGGTGCCGTCGTCGGGCAGCAGCGAGGCCGGGCCGCAGACCCGGATTTCGCCGGCGCCGAGCGCGCGCAAGGCCTGCAGGTCGGAGCGGGCGACGCGCGAATGCTTGACGTCGCCGACCATCGCCACGCGCAGGCGGGAGAAATCGCGGCCCTTGGCTTGGCGCAGGGTCAGCATGTCGAGCAAGCCCTGGGTCGGGTGCGCGCTGCGGCCGTCGCCGGCGTTGACCAGGCAGCTGCCCGCGCGCGCCTGCCGCGCCAGCGCGGCGACCGCGCCGTCCTCGCGATGGCGGACCACGAAGCCGCGCACGCCCATCGCCTCGATGTTCTTGAGCGTGTCGAGCGCGGTTTCGCCCTTGCTGGTCGACGAGGTCGAGGCGTCGAAGTTGAGTACGTGCGCGCCGAGCTGCTGGGCCGCCAACTGGAAGCTCAGCCGGGTCCGGGTCGAGGGCTCGAAGAACAGGGTGCAGACCGCGATGCCGGCCAGGGCGCGGCTGTCGTAGTGGCCTTCGGCGAAGGCCTGGGCGCGGATCAGCAGCGCCTCCAGCGATTCGCGCGTGGCGTCGGCCAGGCTCAGCAGGTGGCGCGAGCCGGGGGAATCGTGAGCGGTCGTGTTCATGCGTTGGAAACGTGTTCGATATCGGTGGCGTCGTCGGGAGCGGCCAGCCAGCGTTCGACGATGACCGCGGCGGCCACCGCGTCCAGCGCCTCGGCGTCGCGGCGGCGCTTGCGGCCCTCGGCGCGGTCGGCGGCGAAGCGGTGCGCGGCTTCGATCGAGCTGGAGCGTTCGTCGACCAGCACCACCGGCAGGCGGTAGCGGGCGCGCAACTGGCGGGCGAAGGCGTGGGCGCGGGCGCGGGCCGGCTGGTCGCCGCCCTCCAGGGTCATCGGGTCGCCGACGATCAGGCCGTCGGGGCGCCATTCCTTGTGCAGGCGGTCGATCGCGTTCCAGTCCGGACCGACGCCGTGCACGTCGATCACCGCCAGCGCGCGCGCGCCGTGGCCGAACGCACTGGCCACCGCGACGCCGATGCGCCGCGCGCCTACATCGAAACCCAGGACGGTGCCGTCGCGTCGAATCGCCGCCGAACTCATGCGTGCCCGGCGTAGTCGGCCAGGTGGGCGAAATCGACGCCGATGCGGCCGGCGGCGGCGTGCCAGCGCGCGTCCAGCGGCAGTTGGAACAGCAGTTCGGCGTCGGCCGGCGCGGTCAGCCAGTCGTTCTCGGTGATTTCGTGCTCGAGCTGGCCCGAACCCCAGCCGGCGCAGCCCAGGGCGACGATCGCGTTGGACGGGCCCTCGCCCTTGGCCATCGCTTCGAGAATGTCGCGCGAGGTGGTCAGGAACAGGTCGCTGCCGATCACCAGAGTCGAATCCCAGCGGGTGCCGCCGTCGTGGAGAACGAAACCGCGCTCCGGATGCACCGGGCCGCCGGCCAGGACGATCTGCGCGCGCAGCTTCTCGTCGCCGCCGTCCACGCCCATCTGGCCGAACACCTCGCCCAGGGTGTACTCGGACGGACGGTTGACGACGATGCCCATGGCGCCGTCGGTGTCGTGCTGGCAGATCAAGGCCACGCTGCGCGAGAAATTGGTGTCGGCCAGCGCGGGCAGCGCGATCAGGACCTGGTTCGCGAGGGGTGTGGGCATGGCGGACATGGCTCGCATTCTAGCCTGCCCGGGGTGAATTCGGCGCTGGCCGGCGCACGTTTCGGCGATCCGGGCGCGCCGGCGGACCGTGGGCCGCGCCGTCCCGGCCGCCGCCCCGGGCCGCCGCCGCGGTACGGCCCTGGATTCGGCTTGCGCGGCGCACCACAATCCAAGCCCGCGCTCCCCCACGAGGTTTCCATGTCGGGCTATTGCGACATCGCCCCGGGCCATCCGGTCCACGGCCATTACCACGATCGCGAGTACGGCTTCCCGCAGCGCGACGAAACCGAGCTGTTCGAGCGCCTGATCCTGGAGATCAACCAGGCCGGGCTGAGCTGGGAAACCATCCTGCGCAAGCGCGAGGGCTTCCGCCGCGCCTACCACGGCTTCGACGTCGACCGCGTCGCCGCCTACGGCGAAGCCGACCGCCTGCGTCTGCTCGACGACCCCGGCATCATCCGCAACCGGCTCAAAGTCGACGCGGCGATCCACAACGCCGGGGTGGTGCAGGGCCTGCGCGCCAGCCACGGCGGCTTCGCCCAGTGGCTGGACGCGCACCAGTTGCTCGACGGCCGGCCGCGCGACAAGGCCGGCTGGGTCAAGCTGTTCAAGCGCAGCTTCCGCTTCACCGGCGGCGAGATCACCGGCGAATTCCTGATGAGCCTGAGCTATCTGCCGGGCGCGCACCGCGACAGCTGCCCCGCCTATCGCCGTATCGAAGCCATCGGCCCGTATTGGCGCCGCGCCGAGCGCCTGGCCGGCGGCGCCACCGTCGCCTCGGCCAAGACCCCGCGCCGGACCGCAGCCGAATGAGCTGCGGCCCCCGCGCCGCCGCGCTGATCGCCGCCGGGGTGGCCGCAGCCGCCGTCGCCGGCCCGACGCTCGTCGCCCCTCCGGCCGATGCGCGCGGCCTGCTCGAACGCCTGGCCGGGCAGATCGCCGCCCTGCCCGCCGACGAGCCGATGCCGATCGATCGCGCGCTGGAGCGCTACGTCGACCGCAGCGGGATCGAACTGCGGGTCGAACCGGGCGACGAGGCCGGCGCGCTGGAACGCAAGCGCCCGCCGGGCCTGTCCGATGCGGAGTGGCGCGCCTTCCTCGCCGCCTGGAAGACAGGCGCGATCGCGATCGAATCGGAGAACGGCGGCGCCGGCCTGACTTTTCTGGACCTGGACCAGGACGGCCATCGCGACCTGATCGTCGATCAGTACGTCGGCGGCACCGGCCTGTATAGCTACATTTCGACCCTGCGCAACGATCCCGCGACGGGCTACGCCGACCGCGGCGCGAGCTTTTCGATCAACGGCCGCGGCGGCGACCAGGCGCTGTACTGGCTGCGCATCGACGGCCGCAGCTATGCCGCCTACCGCGACGGCGTGTACGGGCGCGATACCCTGACCCTGCAACGCGCCATGTCGCCGGCGCCGCCCGCGGGCGCGACCGCTCCGGCCCTGGTGTTGCGCTACCGCTACCGCCACCGGGTGCTGCCGGCCGGCGCGGAGGCGCGCCGCGACGATGCCGAACAGGCGGCGCTCGACGCCGATCCGGATTTCGCCGTCGCCGCCGATCGCGCCCTGGCGCAGGTGCGCCTGAATCGCGACGGCAGCCAGCGCCAGCCCGCCCCCGAGGCGCGCTGCCCGGCGCCGCCGGGCACGCCCGCCGAAGACGACGTCTGGCCCTGGCACGGCGCCGGCCACTACAGCTTCGACTTCGCCGCGACCACCCGCGTGCGCACGCCGCGCGCCTGCTACGCGGCGACGGTGATCGCGTTCCGCAGCAGCTACCTGAAGTCCTATGCCGGCTGCTGCATGCTGTGGGTGCAGACCCGCCCCGGCGACGCCGTCGCCGAGCGGCCGCTGGACACCCAGCGCTGGCGCGAGGACCTGGCGATCGAACAGGTCGATGCGGGCGGCGGGGAATAGGAACCCGGCCAGGCACCCTCCCGCTTCGCGCCAGCCGCTCCCGCCCCGATCGCGGTCGACCGGCACCGCCCGCCGCAGACCGCCCCTCCCTGCAGAGACCACACGCCGTTCCCCGGTTGAAAAGGGGGCCAGGGGGGATTTGCGGTTGCTCTGCTTCCGCCCAGCGACCATCCCTCACCCCAACCCGTCCGCCCCCGCGCAACGAAGATCGCAGCCCGAACTGATCTACCATGGCCGCGCACGTCATGGACGACATCGCGAGCGGCCGCCAGGCCGGCGCACCGGTGCGTCGTCCGCGCCATCGCCAGGATCCAGGATGCATCCGTCTCCCGCAGCACTGCCCCGCGCCACCCGCTGGTTCATCGTCGCCGTCGCCGTGCTGCAAGGCCTGGCCTTGTACCTCACCGGCCGCTACGCCGCCGCGCTCGATGGCAGCGGTCTGCCGATCGCCCTGTACGCATTGCTGCTGGCGGTGCCCACGGCGATGCTGCTGAGCGTGCAAGGCCTGCGCGATGCGCGCTTCTGGCAGCAGACCGTCGGCCTGAGCCTGCTGGTCGGCGCGCTGGGGGCCTGGGCCGCCTGGAGCGCCACCGGCGCGCCGCAGATCGAGACCGAATCGGTGCTGGCGCCGTTCGCGGTCAGCCTGGCCATCGCCTGGTTCATCGCCCTGCCCTATCTGCAATGCCGGATCGAACACCGGCGCTGGTGCGCGCCGTATCAGGCGCTGTTCGAGCACGGCTGGCAGAACGCGCTGACCCTGGCCCTGACCGGGGTCTTCGTCGCCATCTGCTGGGGCGTGCTCGGCCTGTGCGCGGTGCTGTTCAAGCTGATCGGCATCGGCATGTTCGCCGAGCTGTTCGTGCAACCGGGCTTCGCCTGGCCGGTCAGCGGCTTGATGGCCGGCCTCGGCCTGCTGGTCGGCCGTACCCAGCAAAAGCCGGTGCAGATCGCGCGCCAGGTGCTGTTCGCGATCTTCAAGGGCCTGCTGCCGCTGCTGGCCCTGGTCGCGGTGCTGTTCGTGCTGAGCCTGCCGTTCACCGGCCTGGAGGCGCTATGGCGCACGCGCGCGGCGACGCTGATCCTGATGTGCGTGATCGCACTGCTGGTGCTGTTCGTCAATGCCGTGTTCCAGGACGGCAGCGGCGAGCCGCCCTATCCGCGCGCGCTGCGCCGGGTGGTCGACGCCGCGTTGCTGAGCCTGCCGATCTACGCCGGGTTGGGCCTGTATGCGCTCGGCCTGCGCATCGTCCAGTACGGCTGGACCGGCGACCGCTTCTGGGCCCTGCTGGCCTCGGTGCTGCTGGCCGCCTACGCCTGCGGCTACGCCTGGGCCGCGCTGCGCCCGCGACGCGGCTGGCTGCACGGCATCGCCCGGGTCAACGTGATCGTTTCGCTGATCGCGCTGGCGCTGGCGGTCGCGGCCAATTCGTTGCTGCTGGACCCGCACCGGCTCAGCGTCGGCGACCAGCTCGCGCGCCTGCGCGACGGCCGCGCCACGGTCGTCGATTTCGACCTCAAGCATCTGCGTTTCTACAGCGGCCGCCGCGGCTACCAGGCCTTGCTCGCGTTGCGTCGCGAGCCGAAGTTCGCCGCCCCGGCCGCGCGCGAAGCGCTGGCCCAGGCGATCGCGATGGACAGCCCCTGGTACAGCCCCGCAGACCGGCGCGAACAGGCGCCGCGCACCGCCGCCAACGCCTTGCGAAGGATCGCGCGCGCCCCCGGCGTCGACCCGGTCGAACCGGTCTGGCTGCAAGCGGTGCTGGAGCGCAAGCTGTCCACGCCCGATTGCCTGCGCGAGGACGCGCGCTGCGTGCTGATGGCGCCGGACCTGGATCGCGACGGCATGCGCGAATACCTGCTGTGCGAAATCCAGGAGTACGGCTCGACCTGCGCCCTCTACGCCCTCGACGGCGGGCGCTGGGGCGTGGCCGCGCGCAGCTTCATCGGCACCCGCGAGCGCGGGACCGAGGCGCTGGAAGCGGCGATGCGGGCCGGCAAGGTCGAGGCGGTGCCGCCGCGCTGGCCGGAGCTGCGCTTCGGCGACGGCAAGCCGTTCTCGCTGAACGAAGACACCTCGCCCCAACGCAGCGAACCGATCGATCCGGCCGCGCTGCAGCGTTTGCGGGAGGTCCCGCGCCGCTGAACCCGCGGCGCGGTCACAACCGCATCCGCACCTCGCGCGGCGCCGCCGGCGGCGCCGCGCCGTCGTTCCAGAACGCTTCGACCCAGGGCCGCACCAGGTCGAGCTCGGTCGAGGCGCCGCGCACGCCGGGAAAGCGGCGCAGATTGGCCGACTGCAAACCGAGCATGCGCGCGTCCTGGTCGTTGACCCGCTTCAGAAACGGCCACACCAGCCGCCGCACCAGCCAGGCCGGCGCCCAGCGGTTCTCCACGTGCAGGCTGGCGAACACCGCCGTGGACGCCGCGCTTTCCGGGCTGAAATGCAGGCTGATCCGCACCGTGCCGCCGTTGCGGTAGCGGTACTCGATCTGCGCGCTGCCGGGCGCATCGAAACGCGCGCGCTCGCTGTCGCGCGGCGACTCGAACAGCCGGTACAACAAGCCCGATTGCCGCGCCTGGCCGCGATAGCTCACCTCGAACCCGTCCGCGTTCGGTGCGAACCGCGCCAGCACCTCGCTGCGCGCGCCGCCGCGCCGGACCAGGCCGGGATGGATCCAATGCGTATGTAACGGGTCGAGGAAGTTCTCGACCGCATCGACCACGTGCGCCGGCCAGCGGGTTTGCCACAGGAAGCGCCGCGAACCGGGCCCGAACTCGCGCACCAACGGCGCCAGCTCGCCCTCGTCGCGGCCGTCCAGGCGCAGCCAGATCAGGCCGTCGTGCTCGCGCACGGCGATGCGGCGCACGCGCACCGCCGGCAACCCGGCATCGGGCGGCAGGCCGGGGATCTCGCACAGGCGGCCGTCGCGGTCGAAGCGCCAGCCGTGGTACGGACAGGCCAGCCCCTCGCCGGTCGCGCAACCGGCCGACAACGGCGCATGCCGGTGCGGGCAGCGGTCTTCCAGGGCGAAGGCCTGGCCATCGCCGGTGCGCGCCAGCACCACCGGCCGGTCGAGCAAGCGCACCGCGACCGGCGTGCGCCGCAACCGCTCGGCGCACAGCGCGGCGAACCAGCGCGAGGCATGGCTGGGGTGCCAGTCGCTCATCGCGCGCCCTCGCCGCTCACAGCGCGAACCGGCGCATGATCGGCACGCCGAGGTGCCGCGTCGCCGCGGCCAGGAAGGCGATCGCGCGTCGGGTCGCGCGCGGCAGATGCCGTGCATACACCGCGCTGTACTCGATCGCCGGCTCGCCGCCGCGCAGGCGCTTGAAGTGCGCCGCGCCGGCGCTGAAGTTGATCGTCTCGCCGCTGCGCAGCGCGTGCTCGAAGGTGCAAGCGGTGGCCAGCCGATACAGCCCCTCGCGCTGCGGCCGGCCGGTGTCGTAGCCGACGATGGGCGTGGTCAGGCAGCCGCCGAGGCGGAACTGCCCGGCCACGCACAGCAGTTGCCCGTCCCGGTCGCGGAAGCCGTCGAAATGCAGCAGTCCCTGGCGGTGCCATTGGCGCATGAACTCGGCGCGATAGTGCGGATTGCAGGCCGAATACTTGTCCAGGTACAGGCGCCGGTACAAGTGGGCGACGCGTTCGTAGTCGGCCTCGCTGATCTCGCCGTTGCCGGCGCGCCCCGGATGCTTGGCCGTCAGGCGCAAGTCCATCGCCAGGTTGTGGCGCCGCCGCGCCAGGCTGGCGACGTCGCGGTACAGATACACCTGGCGGCTGGCGATCAGTTCGAAGCCCAGCGCTTGCAGCCGCGCCAGCCAGTCGCCGTGCTCGCGCTCGTTGAGCGAGCGCAGCCACAGCGCATGCTGCGGCCAGCGCTGGCGTGCGGCATCGAGCAACTGCGGCAAAGGCGTCGCCGCCAGCGGCGGATACAGGTTGGTCGACAGCAGCCAGTTGTTGATCGCGACCGCGCGGTCGATCCGCGCTCGCTGCAGCCGGCGCGCGCCGAACCGGCCCAGCCGGCGCAGCAGAGGCGCGGCCCAGCGCGGGGCGTAGCGGATCGCTTCCTCGGCGGCGTAATCGGCGTAGGCGGTGCGCGGCGAGCAGACCCAGGCATTGTCCGGCTCGTCTTCGTTGATCGTCGCCGGCAGGCTCAGCTCGCCCACATTCACCATCTCGACCCGGGTGGCGAGATTGGCGACATAGCGCTTCGAGTCGCTGCCGACGTGCAACTGCGCGAACGCCGCCGACGCGCGATTGAATTCATCCACCGAGCCTGTCGTCGCCGCGCTCATAGCTCGGGCAGATCCTCGCCGTCCCATTCGATATCGCGCGTCGCCGCCTCGCGCAGGCTGCAGCCTCGGCGCAGGGCGACGCCGGCATAGGCCGCCACGTCGACCAGCGCGCCCCAGGTCGGCGCGCGATCGCCCGGCGGCGACAGCACGTCCTCGGCGCGCGCCCAGTCGCGCCGCCATTGCGCGCCGCGGCCGTCGCGCCGGGCCTGGACCAGACCCGGGCCGAGCATGATCGGCGCGATCATCCGCGCCCGACCCGCGCCCGCGTCGATGCAGGCCATGTCCGCGCCCATCAGCGCCGCCGGCAAGGGCGCGCCGGGTGCGAACAGGTGCACGCCGCTGACCGCGCGCGGATTGCACTCCAGCACGGTCGGCACGCCGTCCGCGCCGAGGATCCAATCGAAGGAAATCTGGCCGCTGAAACCGAGCCTGGCGACGAAGCGCGCGACGAACTCGCGGATCGCGGGGGTCGGCTGCGGATCGAAATAGAAGCTGGAACTGCGCGCCAGCCGGTAGGCCGGCCGGTACACCGCATGCGCCAGCAACCGGCCGCGGTCGGCGATGCCGTAAGAGCACAGTTCGATGCCGGCCTGGAAACGCTGCGCGACCCAGGTCTGCTCCAGCCCGAGCGGCGGCGCGTCGGCCGGCAGCCCCTGTGGATACAGGCGCACGTGCACGCCGAAACGCGAGTACTCCGGCTTAAGCACCAGCGGCCGGTCGCCGGCCCATTCGCGCGCCTGCTCCAGGCTCGTCACCGCGACGCTGTCCGGCACGCGCGCGCCGCAGTCCCGCGCCAGTTCGAGAAACCGCCGTTTGCTGTGCAAGGCACGCAGGGTGTCGAAGTCCTCGGCCAGCACCCGCAGCGAGCGCGGCAAGGCCTGCCGGTAGCGCGAGACGGCGAACACCTCCTCGCAGGTCGGCACGATCAGGTCGATGCGCTGCGCCGCGGCGATGCGCGACAGCGCGGCGACGAAACCGGCTGCGTCCGCGCGCGGCGACGGCAACCGATGCGCCCGGAACACCGCGTTCGACCAGGCCCCGAGCCGGCACGACACGCTGTCGGCGACATGCACCGTCCACGCCGCATGGGCGAAGCTGCGCGCCAGTTCCAGAGCCGCCGGAGCGCGCGGCCCCAGGATCAATACATTCGCCATCGTCCATCCCGGCCGGCACGGCGCCGGTGGTTCGCTATCGCCTCATCGCCGGCATCCCGCGCGGCAGGTGCATTAGGCAACAGGGCGACGGAAATGGGAACGCAGTGCGGACTGCGACCCGGTGCGGATGCGGCCGCGACCGCTGTGGCGAAACCGGACCGACGCCCCGCTCGGCCGCGACGGCTCGCTCGGCATGGCCGGGTTGGCCCGCTGCGCCTAGGGTCGGCCCCAGATACCCGCCGCCCCCTTCAGAGCGTAGCCTGAAGATCGACTGAAAACGTTTTCATACGAGGCAAGGCCGGCGCGAAGCCGGACTCATCCAGGGAGGAACCGCTCATGGCAGACGCAAGTTCCGGCGTATCGGGCGCTTCATCGCGAGACTCGGCCAGTTCGGCCAGCTCGGCCAGTTCGGCGCAACACAGCCAGGCCGCCAACGAAGTCGCCGAATCGCAGCTGGCCGAGGCCATCTCCGCGCTCGGCGGGGTCCCCACGCCCTCGCTGGTCGAAGCCGCTCCGGTCGACCTCAGCATCGCGGTGAGCGCGTTGTCGCAGCTCAATGCGATGGCGGTCGACGCGCCGGCCCTGGACTTCTCGTCCTTGAACGCTTTGGGCGGCGTGGTCTCGACCCCGGCCAACTACGCCGAAGTCGCGCAGAGCCTGCCGGCCGCGCCCGCGGTCGAAGAATTCAACGTGTTCTCGCCCAGCTTCGCCATCACCGGCTTCGACCCGGCCGACATCGCCAACGCCGACATCAACGCCATCGGCCTGGAACTCGGCCTGAGCTACGACGGCAACATCACCGGCGCCCTGTCCGCGACCTACGCCCCGGCTCCGGGCACGGTGACCGTGCAAGGCCACATCGGCGTCGCCGACGCCTTCGACTCGGCGCGCTTCGGCTTCACCGCCGGCCCCTTCGGCAACGGCGCCACGCCCGGCCTGGGCCTCAACGCCGCCGCCCACCTCGACCTGGGCACCGTCAACGCCTTCGACCTCGACGCCGCGATCCACTTCGACCCCAACGGCCTGCGCAACGCCAACGTCAACGCGACGCTGACCCACGAAATCGACGAGGCCCTCGACGCCTACGCCCAGGGCAGCCTCAACTTCGACCGCGACGGCTTGCAGAGCCTCAGCGGCGGCACCGGCCTGCGCTTCGACCAGGGCGGCGTGTCCTGGAGCCTGGGCGGCTTCGGGCGGTTGGATGCGCGGACCGGGGATGCGACAGGGGGAGTTCGGTTTGATGCGCGGATCAGGTTCTGATCGAAGCTGACGATCATCCGCTTGAGTGGGAGCTAGTGGACGTGCCAGAACAGCATCTGGCGCGATTGACCGCGTCCAACTGAGGTCACGCCTTACTGCGCTTCGGGATGCTCCGCTCTGTGTGAGTTGAGTGTTTACCCGACAGTCCGCCCTTTCTACGCATGAAAAGGGCGGGCATCTGGGCCTTCGGTAGATTGGTGGTTACCACACCTGTCCAACCGAACCGGAGCACCCAGATGACCGCCATATCCCAGCGTACCAAGCGCAGGCTGTGCTTGCTGCAACTGGCCGAGGAACTCGGCAATGTCTCCAAGACCTGTCAGCTGATGGGCTATCACCGCGACTCCTTCTACGAGATCAAGCGCGCCTTCCAGACCGGCGGCGTTGCCGCCCTGGTCGAGCAGCGCCGCGGCCCACGCGGGCCCCATCCCAACCGCGTCTCGCCTGAAGTCGAGCAGGCCATCCTCGACTTTTGCCTCAACTTTCCCACCAAAGGCTCTCAGTTCGTCGCCAACCAACTGCGGTTGCAAGGCGTGGAAGTCAGTCCATCGGGCGTGCGCGGCGTGTGGCAGCGCCACGATCTGCTCACTCGCCACAAGCGCCTGCTGCGTCTGGAAGCGCAGGCTCGCGAAACCACCTTCGTGCTCTCCGAAGCGCAACTGCGTCTACTGGAGAAGGCCGGCAGCGACGCCATCCCACAACAGCACGTCGAATCCTCCGCTCCCGGCGAACTGCTCTGCCAGGACACCTTTTACTGGGGCTCACTCAAGGGCGTCGGCGAGGTCTACGTGCAGGTCGTGGCCGACACCTTCTGCTCGCTGGCCTTTGCCAAGGTCTATACCAGCAAGATGCCGGTAACCGCCGCCGACACCCTGTTCGATCGCGTGCTGCCGTTCTACGACGCAATCGGCGTGCCCGTACAGGCCATCCTCACCGACAACGGTCGCGAGTTCTGCGGCAAACCCGAGCAACATCCCTTCGAACTGCTACTGGCCATGGAAGGCATCGAGCACCGCACAACACGCATCGCCACACCACGCACAAACGGTTTTGTCGAGCGAATGAACCGCACGCTGCTCGACGAATGCTTCCGCGTCGCCGGTCGCCAGACCTGGTACATCACCCCGGCCGAAATCCAGCGCGACCTCGACGCCTTCCTGCGCTACTACAACCTCGAACGCAGCCACCAAGGTTACCGCCTCAAGGGTCGCACGCCGACCATGGCCTTGCGCGAGGCCCTACAACTGGAAGCCCTGCCCCCCATCGTTCCCGAACCCGAGGAGACAGTCGAGACCGAAGCTGAGAAACTCGTCGCCTGACCGCCTCTACCGAGGCCCAGGTGTCGGGTAATTACTCAACTTGTACAAACCTGCTTCTCCCGCTCGGACTTCCCATGCTGCAACGCCCCTTCATTTCCGGCTCTATGAAAGGGGCTCTGACCCGGTTTCTTGGGCCCTTCACTCGTGTGTTATCCAATTGTTAATGGTAGCCCCGTCAGTTCCTGCCCTGGCAATCCGTGGCCCCATTTAATATAAAAGACCCCGAATATATACCAGAATCCACATCCACTGGCGACCTAAGTTGATATGCCCAAAGAAACACAAGAGCACCCTTGCTTGACTCGTAATCAAGCCCTCTGACTCGAGAGCAAAGATCTATTACACCAGACACTGCCTCGCCGGAAGGAATTTCTTGAACCCCAATCAAACTACTCACCCCCCCACCAGTTGGAACCAGAGAAAAATCCGCATCAAACCTAAAGGCCCGCAACACGAAATTTCCAGGGCGATTTACCCAAGGAAGAGAATTCCTATACACCACAAGCTTTTGTGAAGATCCATTTTCAATCTTTACATTCAGCTTTGGAGCAGTCCTACTCGCTACCAAGTCGACCGAGACTTCTAGTTTCCCGGCAAAAGATATCGTCGGAGACATCAAGCAGACCAGAAAAGCAAATATCCTCGCGACATTCATTTATGCCTCACTTATTGTATACAGGATTCGCGACGTAAGGATCCTGCCCCTTCCTATAGTAAGGCAGAAGTTCAATTTCGAGTTCTCGAAGCCTTCTCTCAATATCAACTTCACACTTATCGTCGCAACTCATATTACGAAGCTTTGATCTAAGGCAAGAGCGCTCTGCCTCATGCGCCTTTCTCTCAGACCCAAGCCTGTCCGCCTCGTCCCAGAACAATCCGGTCCTATCTGCCTCGCCTGAGCACGCATAAGGAGAAATACGGACAGCATCATTCAGATGTGTTTGCTCATGAACCCTTGCACAATCGATGAGACAAGGCCAATCACTAAACAAGAACCTGTCATCCAAAAAAATCTTCATTCCACCTTTTCCATCGCACACAATGGTATTTTCACCACTTACCACGCTTCCAGTTTGAGCGCTAATCAAAAGCCCACTACTATCGGTACGATTTAAAGGACTCCCTCCAACATAGCTAAATGTTGAGAGCCCACCCCCAAGGCCAATAGGGTCGCTTTCTATGTACCGCCCAACACTGGAATCATAGTCTCTAAAATAGTTGTAATTCATCCCTGCGACCATGTCATACCGCTGACCGGGGAATCGCATATCGAACAAGAAAGCGATACCGTCCTGATCCGGGTCTTGATTGGACGCGTCAATACCGAAGGCTTCGCTTTTGGAATTCCAGTTCCAGATGGCGACATTGCGGGCCGCATCGATCACCGTACGCGGGGTACCCAGATGGTCGGGTTGGATGTAATGCAGCTTCTGCGCAGCGCTTGCACCGGCAAGAACACCAACAGGTGCATCGCCTAGCCAAACGGCTTGTTGCTTGGCCGCGCCGTTGGCATCGTAATCGCCAATCCAATGTCCGGCTTCGTCGTACAGCGTGTAAACCGCGACCGGGCCGCTGGCGCCATTGCTCGCAGCGACACGCTCGCCCTGGGCGTTGTAGCGGTAGCTGCGCGCCACCACGCCCCCCAGCTTCACCTGACTCATCCGGTCGTTAGCGTTGTAAACGAACTCCTTGCCTGCGCCACCGATGCTGGTGGTGTTGCCGACCGCGTCGTAACCGCGGGCGATGCCGCCCACGTCGGTCAGGCGATGGCTGGTGGCCGGATAGCTATAGGTTGTCGTCGTGCCCGCGCGCAGCAGGCTGGTCCGATTGCCGGTGGCGTCGTAGCCGTAGGTCTCTAGCGGCGTGCCGGTGGGGCCGTCGCGGGTGATCTTCAGTCGGCCCAGGGCGTCGTAGTCGTACTTGGCCAGGAAGGCGCTTTGCAGGCCGTCTTTGAGTTCGGTCAGTTCGCCGACTTCGTTGTAGCCGTAGGCCAACGACAGGCCGCCGGCGGCCGGATCGAAGACGGTCTTGGCGCGGTAATCCAGGTCGTAGCTGCGGCTCAGGCTGCGGCCGTTGCCGTAGGTCCAGCCGGTGGCCGGGCCGAACGGCAGGTAGCCGACGTTATTCAGCAGCACGCTGCGCACGCCGCCGGCCGGGGTCACGCCGATCTCGACGATGCGGCCCTGGGCGTCGCGCACGTAGTCGGCGACTGCGCCGTCCGGGTAGGTCAGCGCGCTCAACTCACCGGCCGGGGTGTAGGCGTAGCGCAGGGTGAAGGACTGGGCGTCGACCGACTGGACCTTGCGCACCACCCGGCCGAAGCGGTCGTAGCAGTACTTCAGCTCGGTGCCTTCGGTGCGCATCGCGGTGACCCGGCCGACCGCGAAGGTTTCGCCGGTCGTGCACGCCGCGTTGACCGTGTCGTAGTCGTATTCGACGTCGTTCGCACCGCTGCCGTAGGACACCGTCTTCGGCCGGCCCAGCGCATCGTAGGTATACGTATGCGGGGTTGCGTCGTTGGCGTCCTGCTTGGTCGCCACCTGGCCGGCGGCATTGAAGGTGCGGGTGGTGACGCCGGTGTCCGGGCTCGACAGCTGGACCTGGTCGCCGAAGCCGTTGTAGCCGTAGGTGGTGTTCAGGCCCTTCGGGTCGTTGACCTGGGTCAGGCGATCGAGGGCGTCGTACTGGTACTCGATCTTGGCGTTGATGCCGCCGACGTCCTGCAGGGTCTTGGCCAGGCGGTTCAGCGGGTCGTAGTCGTTGTCGATACTGCGGTTCAGCGCGTCGGTGGTCAGGTCGGCGTTGCCGGCCGCGTCGTAGGTGAACGAGGTCGGGTGGCCGTCCGCGGTCTTGGCGGTCTTGAGTTGGCCGAGCTGGTTGTAGATCCGCGACAGGGTGCGCTTGAGCGCGCCATTGGCGTCGCGGGTGTCTTCCTGGGTGCGGTTGCCGGCGGCATCGACGGTGTAGTGGATGCGGTTGCCCGCGTTGTCGTAGACGTCGCTCAAGCGGTGCGCCGCGTCGTAGTCGTAGCGGACGAAGGCGCCGTCGGGCTGGATGACCTTCTTGACCTGGCCGATCAGGTCGTACTCGTAGCGGGTGATGACATCGTCGGTTTCGGACGCCGCGTTGGTACCACGCACCTTGCTGGCCTTGAGCCAGCCGCGCGGGTAGTACTCCAGGTCGGTGACCACGCCGTTGGCGTCCTTGCTCGACAACAGGCGGCCGGCGGCGTCGTAGCGCAGGTACTCGGTGACATGGCCGAGCGCGTCGGCGACCTTCCACAGGTCGCCCTTGCGGTAGGCGCAGGTCCCCTGCGCGGTCGCGCAGGCCGGGTCGTCGCTGGCGTAGTAGGTGTAGCGGGCGACATCGGCCACGTCGCTGCGCGGGCCGTCGACCGACTTGAGCAGGCCGACGATGGGGCACGTTCCCGCGGCCACGTCCGCCGCTTCGCAGTAACTGGTGGTCGTGGTGCGCTCGGCGCTAGTAGCCGGGTCGACTTGGGTCGAGGTCAGGCGCTGGCCGCGGTCGTTGTAGGTCCACTTGGACTTGGCGACCAGCACATCGGCATTATCAAGGGTGCGCCGTTCGCTGGGCAACGCGTAATTCGGAACCCAATCCGTTTGCATGGTCCGCGTGACCGCGGTGGCACTACCATTGGCCGTAAGTCCAGCCTTGCGGCTGGTTTCGTGAAAATGATCGTAAGCGTACTGGGTGCGCGTACCGCGCGCATCCTGGCTCCACTGTCGACGGTCGTTCGAATAAGAGGCCGTCGTGGTGCCCGCCACCGATCCGTCGGTAACGGACATCGCGACCACCGTCGGCTGACGAAACACTCCGGTCGAGAAGGTGTAAGCCTTGGCCGATCCGGTGGGTAGGGTCACCGTGGCTCCACCTGCAGCGTCGTAGCTCAAGGTGACCTTGCCCGCGCCGCCCGCATGGTCGCTGATCGTCACCCGACCCAGCTCATCGTAGCTGTAGGTGGCATAGCGATGACCGTTCTCATCGACGACACCGGTCAGGTGATGCGCGAACAACGCCGCATTGCATCCTGGCATGGCACTGCCATTCGCGATCCGGCAAAGATGGGCGGTCTCGGCGTACAGGTACTCGCTGCCCTCACCCGCACTCGCTCCCGCCTTGCTGGCATGAGTCAGGCGTCCAGCGGCATCGTAAACGTACTCTGCGAGAATCATTCCGTCTGCACTGATCCGCGCCAGACGAATACCGTTGTCGCCGACTTGCGGTGCCATAGCCGCTGCGTACGAGAAAGTAAGCGCTCGGCCGGAAGGACTGCGAACCCTGAGCAAATCGCCCACGGCCAAGCACGCGCCCGATTGCACATCGGCCGCGGTGCAGTAATCGAGGCGATAGACCCGGCCGGAGCGGTCAAAGCTGGTCAAGCGCCCCTGGTCGTCGAACCACTTCAATTCGTCCGACGCGGACGAAATACGCCAGCGCCCGCGCACTGCGGCCACCTCGTCCGGCTCTTTGACGACGACGACGCCCGGCCGATTGGCCGACCCATAAGAAGAGGTCGAAGGATTCCAGGTCAAGTACTCGAAATAGCCATCCTGCGTGATCCAGACCTCCGGCCAGCCGTCGAACATCAGCAATCGCGTCGAGAACGAATGCGCCCAGTTGTCGGTCAGCCCAGATCTCAGAGAAAAATCCCTGATCGAATTGTAGGCGCGCACGAAAGCATCGCCCTCCCAATCGAAATCCGTTTCGCGATATTCCTTGTTGCCGGTTGCCGCAACGGCGGGGTTACCGTCCTTGCAGCATGAATCGTATTGCGCAGATTTCTTGGTGATGGAAGCGGTGGCCGAGTTATGGCAAACCATCGGCCATTGCGGCGGCTGGCTCGTCGTATGATCGGCGATACCCGAAAACAGCGCGGGACATTTGTACCAGTCGAAACGATCGATGGACCATTCGTGGGTCGCCGAGGACGTCAGCTGCACGTTGTATATGCGCTTATTCTCGGGAAGCGTGTTTCGAGACAGGTAGAGATACCCGTTGTAATAGACCGTCCATCGCTGCGGCGTGGAAAGATCGTAGCTTCCGACATAAAAGCCCGGCGGATATGAATCGCCATAAGCCGAAGAGCGACGAATTCTCTCGGCCATTGCGGTTTCGTCGTCACACCAGATCGAGCCGTCCGGCGCCGCCACGCCAGGCACCTTGGAATCGCAGGTCACGCTACCCAACAGCGAGCCCGCCTTGTAGAAGTCCCCTACAAACGTCTCTATGGCCCGCCTTTCGACCTTGTACTCATAGTTGACCAAGCCGGACGCAGCCACGCGCTCGGACGCTCTTTGAAGGAGGGAGTTGCCTCGAGGCTCGCTCGGCTCGGTCCTGATGTAGCTCTCGGCTTCGCCCAGGGTATTGAAACACGCCGTCTCCTGCCCCGGCATATAGCGGATGGCGCAGTACTGGTCGGCCGCGTGCGAGACGCCGGGAAGCAAAAGAATCGCCAACGTCGCGCAGACGAGGAATACGAAGCGGAGCAATGCGCTATGCGCCATGACAGGTCATCCGATGAAGAGGAGCCGCGGTAGCGGTTGGAACGTCCTTGGTCCTGTGCAGAGCGACCGAGTCGGGCTTGAGCCCGTGGCGATGATCACGCTTTGCGGTCTCACCTTTCAAGACGGTCACGGGTGAATTTTTCGATTCGTGCGGTTACGCAGATAGAAAGCACACGGCACGCAAAGAAAAAACCCGGCCGAAGCCGGGTTGTTCGTATTCGCATCCTCAGCGCGGGCTCAACGCACTTCCGCCACCTCGACCCCGTCCAGCCCCTGCGACAAGGTCCGCGCGTCGCCGCCCTGGGCCAGCTTGATGCGCAGGCGCACTTCGTTCTGCGAGTCGGCGTAGCGCAGCGCGTCTTCGTAGCTGATCTCGCCGGCCTGGTACAGCTCGAACAGGCTCTGGTCGAAGGTCTTCATGCCCAGCTGCACCGAGTCCTTCATCAGCTCCTTGAGCTTGTGGATCTCGCCGTCGCGGATGTAGTCCTGGGCCAGCGGGGTGCCGAGCAGGATCTCCATCGCCACCCGCCGGCCTTTGCCGTCCGGAGTCGGAATCAGCTGCTGCGCGACCACGCCCTTGAGGTTCAGCGACAGGTCCATCAGCAGCTGGCCGCGGCGGTCTTCGGGGAAGAAGTTGATGATGCGGTCCATCGCCTGGTTGGCGTTGTTGGCGTGCAGGGTGCACAGCACCAGGTGGCCGGTTTCGGCGAAGGCGATGGCGTGGTCCATGCCCTCGCGGGTGCGCACCTCGCCGATCATGATCACGTCCGGCGCCTGGCGCAGGGTGTTCTTCAGCGCGGCGTCCCAGCTGTCGGTGTCGATGCCGACTTCGCGCTGGGTGATGATGCAGCCCTCGTGGCGGTGCACGAACTCGATCGGGTCTTCGATGGTGATGATGTGGCCGGTCGAGTTCTGGTTGCGGTAGCCGATCATCGCCGCCAGCGAGGTCGACTTGCCGGTGCCGGTGGCGCCGACGAAGATGATGATGCCGCGCTTGGTCATCGCCAGCGTCTTGATGATCGGCGGCAGGTTCAGCTCTTCGACGCTGGGGATCTTGGTCTCGATCCGGCGCAGCACCATGCCGACCTGGTTGCGCTGGTAGAAGCAGCTGACGCGGAACCGGCCGACGCCGGTCACGCCGATGGCGAAGTTGCACTCGTGGGTCTTTTCGAACTCTTCGCGCTGCTGCGGGCTCATCACGTTGAGGACGAGGTCGCGGCTCTGCTGCGGGGTCAGCGGGTTCTGGGTGATCGGGCTGATCTTGCCGTGCACCTTCATCGACGGCGGCATGCCGGCGGTGATGAACAAGTCCGAGGCGCGCTGGTGCGCCATCAGCTTGAGGAAGGAGGTGAAGTCGATGGCGCCGGTCGCAGGGCTGGCCGGGGCGTTGGGAGCGGGAGTGTTCATCTGACGACCTCCTTTGGAGGTGTAAAGCGATAAAGAGAATTCGTGGGTGCCGGCCGTGGCCTGTTGCGTCCTGGCCGATCGCATCGGCCGGCGGCGCCGACGGCGCCGCCGACGCGCGCGGTCAGTCGAACAACCGCTTGTCCTTGGCGTACTCGCGCGCCTGCGGGCGCAGGATCATGCCGCGCTTGACCAGGTCCTGCAGGTGCTGGTCCAGGGTCATCATGCCGTAGGACTGGCCGGTCTGGATCGCCGAGTACATCTGCGCGACCTTGTCCTCGCGGATCAGGTTGCGGATCGCCGGGATGCCGACCATGATTTCCCAGGCCGCGGTACGGCCGCCGCCGACCTTCTTCAGCAGCGCCTGCGAGATCACCGCGCGCAGCGACTCCGACAGCATCGAGCGCACCATCGGCTTTTCGCCGGAGGGGAACACGTCGATGATGCGGTCGACGGTCTTGGCCGCCGAGGAGGTGTGCAGGGTGCCGAACACCAGGTGGCCGGTTTCCGCGGCGGTCAACGCCAGGCGGATGGTCTCCAGGTCGCGCAACTCGCCGACCAGGATGTAGTCGGGGTCTTCGCGCAGCGCCGAGCGCAGGGCCTCGTTGAAGCCGTGGGTGTCGCGGTGGACCTCGCGCTGGTTGATCAGGCACTTCTGCGAGGTATGGACGAATTCGATCGGATCCTCGACCGAGAGGATGTGCGCGTATTCGTTCTTGTTGATGTGGTCGATCATCGCCGCGAGCGTGGTCGACTTGCCCGAGCCGGTCGGCCCGGTGACCAGGATCAGGCCCTGCGGCTGTTCGATCAGCTGGCGGAAGATCGGCGGGCAGCCCAGGTCTTCCAGGCTCAGCACTTCCGAGGGAATGGTACGGAACACCGCGCCGGCGCCGCGGTTCTGGTTGAAGGCGTTGACGCGGAAGCGCGCCAGGCCGGGAATTTCGAACGAGAAGTCGACCTCGAGGAACTCTTCGAAGTCGCGGCGCTGCTTGTCCGACATGATGTCGTAGACCAGCGCATGGACCTGCTTGTGGTCCAGGGCCGGGATGTTGATCCGGCGCACGTCGCCGTCGACCCGGATCATCGGCGGCAGGCCCGCCGACAGATGCAAGTCGGATGCTTTGTTCTTGACCGAAAACGCCAGAAGTTCGGCGATATCCATGAGTGCTCCCCGCACTGCAGCGACCCGTCAACGGATCGGTAAAAAGCCAGCCCCAGGGGCCCGATTGCAACTTCAAGCTGGAACCCGACCACCCCCGAGAGGCAGTATAGCCCTCCAACGGCGCCATCGATCCAGCCCTTTCGAACAGGAACCCCACGTGCACGAGCACGTACTGCACGACATCTTGCAACAGTTGGCGCGAGCGGCGCATGACGCGGGACGGCCGGTACCTCGATTGCTTGCGGTCAGTAAGACCCAGGGTGAGACGGCGGTCGCGAATCTGGCCCGACAGGGACAGGCCGCGTTCGGCGAGAACTACGTCCAGGAGGCCCTGGCCAAGCAGGCCGCGCTGGCCGCCGCGGCCCCCGACCTACGCCTGGAATGGCATCTGATCGGGCACCTGCAGTCGAACAAGGCGGCGGCCGCCGCCGCTCGCTTCGACTGGGTGCAGACGGTGGACCGGGCGAAGCTGGCGACGGCGTTGGCGCGCCATCGCAGTGTCGAATTGCCGCCGCTTAACGTACTGATCCAGGTCAATATCGACGACGAAGCCAGCAAGCACGGTTGCCGGCCCGAGGACGTGCCGGCGCTGGCGCAGGCGATCGCGGCGCAACCGAGCTTGCGACTGCGCGGGCTGATGGTGATTCCGACCCCGCACCCGGACCCGGAGCTGCGCCGTCCGGCGTTCCGCCGCAGCAAGGCGCTGTTCGACTCGCTCACCCAGGCTCACGCCGGCGTCGACACCTTGTCGATGGGGATGAGCGACGACTTCGCGGTCGCCATCGCCGAGGGCGCGACCCTGGTCCGGATCGGCACCGCGCTGTTCGGCGCGCGCTCGCGGCCGGCCTGAGCGAGGCCGGCGCCGGCGGCGCGCCGGCCGGTTTGGTTGCGTAAATGCAACCCGCCGCGACGCCCTCGCGCGGGCCGCCGGCGGCGCTGCCGGCGGGCGGCGGCGGTTGCTATCCTGCCGGCGGTTTCCCGCACGGTTCGCTCATGACCCAGTCTTCTCCCCTACCCGGCCCGGTCGCCTTCATCGGCGGCGGCAACATGGCGCGCAGCCTGATCGGCGGCCTGGTCGCCCGCGGCGTGCCCGCCGCGCAGATTCGCGTCGCCGAACCGGTGGCCGCGCTGCGCGAAGCGCTGCAGCGCGACTTCGGCGTCGAGGTCCACGAGAACGCCGCCGCCGCCGCCGACGGCGCCGCGGTCTGGCTGTTGGCGGTCAAGCCGCAGGTGATGCGCGAGGTCTGCACCGGCCTGGCCGGCCTGGCCGGCGCGCAGGCGCCGCTGGCGGTATCGATCGCCGCCGGCATCACCGCCGGCCAGCTCGACCGCTGGCTCGGCGGCGGGGCCGCGGTGGTGCGCGCCATGCCCAACACCCCGGCCCTGCTCGGCGCCGGCATCACCGGCCTGTACGCGAACGCCGCCGCGGTCGCGCGCCTGGACCAGGCCGCCGACCTGCTGGCGGCGGTCGGGCCGACCGTGCGCATCGCCGACGAGGCGCAGATGGACGCGGTCACCGCGGTCTCCGGCAGCGGTCCGGCCTATGTGTTCCTGCTCGCCGAGGCGATGCAGCAGGCCGGCCAGGCGCAGGGCCTCAGCGCCGAGGCGGCGCGCGCCCTGGTCGGCCAGACCCTGCTCGGCGCGGCGACCATGCTGACCCGCAGCGACGAGCCGGCCGAAGTGTTGCGCGCGCGGGTGACCTCGCCCGGCGGCACCACCCAGGCGGCGATCGAGACCTTCGAAGCCGGCGGTTTCCGCACCCTGGTCGACCGGGCCATCGCCGCGGCGACCGAGCGCGGCCGGCAGTTGTCGGCGGCGAACGAATGAAGCGCGGCGGCGGCGCGTTGGCCCTGGCGCTGATCCCGACGCTGGTCCTGGCCGGGCTGGCCGGCTGCGGCCGGGAACCGTCTTCGCGCGTCGCGCCCGATCCGAACGCCGCGCGCAGCGACGAGATGGCGCGCGACGGCGACATCGCCCTGCGCGCCAGCGCGATCCAGACCCGGCTGCTGTCGCCGGCGATCGCGCAGCGCTACGGCGCCGCCCACGACGAACGCACGGTGCTGGTGGTGGTCTCGCTGCGCCAGGGCGACGACGCCACCGCGGTCGCCCTGCCGGCGCGGGTGACGGTCGTCGCCAGCGACCTGCTCGGCCGCGACCAGGCGCTGGCGATGCGCGAGATGCGCGACGGCGAGTTGCTGGACTACGTCGGCGTGGCGACGGTGTCGCCGCCGGAGACCCTGCGCTTCGAAGTGGTCGCGATCCGCGCCGACGGCAAGCGGCAGACGCTGCGCTTCCATCGCGATTTTTTCTGAGCGGCGTCCCACCGCCTCCTGTAGGAGCGGCGTAAGCCGCGACAGCCGAAGCGACGATCGAAAGCGCTCCGGCCGCAGTCCGTCCGCGGCCCGTACCCGGCCTTTTGGGAAGAACGCTCGCACACCGCTTCGGCTGTCGCGACATGACCGGAAGAAATCCCCGTGGGAAGCCGTCCCTGCAGGAACGGCGCTCCGCGGCGAATGGCGGATAATGAGCCACGCCTCGCCACCGGACCGCCCATGGGCCCGCAACGCATCGTCTGCCTGACCGAAGAACCGACCGAGACCCTGTATCTGCTCGGCGAGCAGGACCGCATCGTCGGCATCAGCGGCTTTACCGTGCGTCCGCCCGAGGCGCGCAAGCACAAGCCCAAGGTCAGCGCCTTCACCAGCGCCAAGATCGGCGAGATCCTCAAGCTGCGTCCGGATTTCGTGATCGGCTTTTCCGACATCCAGGCCGAGATCGCCGCCGAGCTGATCAAGCACGGGGTCGAAGTCTGGATCAGCAACCACCGCAGCGTCGAGGGCATCCTCGATTACATCCGCCGGCTGGGCGCCCTGGTCGGCGCCGGCGACCGCGCCCAGGCGCTGGCGGCGGGCTACGAACAGGCCGTCGCCGCCGCGCGCGAGCGCGCCCGGGCGCTGCCGCGCCGGCCGAAGGTGTATTTCGAGGAATGGGATACGCCGCAGATCACCGGCATCCGTTGGGTCTCCGAGCTGATCGCCATCGCCGGCGGCGACGATGTGTTCCCCGAGCACGCGGCGATGCCGCTGGCGCGCGACCGCATCCTCGCCGACCCGCTGGAAGTGGCGCGGCGCGCGCCCGACCTGATCCTCGGCAGTTGGTGCGGCAAGAAATTCCGCCCCGAGCAAGTCGCGGCCCGGCCAGGTTGGGAGCAGGTGCCGGCGGTGCGCGACGGCGAACTGCACGAGATCAAGTCGCCGATCATCCTGCAGCCGGGGCCGGCGGCCTTGAGCGCGGGACTGGACGCGCTGACCGCGCTGATCCACGGCTGGGCCGCAAGGCGCGGTTGAATGCGGCCGCACCGCTTGCGGGAGCGAAGCAAGCCCGGATCACTGGGCGCGCCGCAAGCACAACGCCGTTGCGGCGGCGAAGTCGCGGCGCCAGCGCCATTTCGGCAGCGGCCGGACGATGTTCGCAGCGCGGGGGATTTGCTTTGGCTTTGGGCAACAGCAACAGCAACAGCAAATCCCCCCTAGCCCCCCCCTGTTTCAAAGGGGGCAACACTTGCGGGGTTACGAGGCGATTGCCGCTAATCCGCCAGCCGCTTGCGGAAGTACACCACGCGCTCGGTTTCGGCGAAGCCGCAGGCGGCGTGGGCGGCGTGGCTGTCGCGATTGTCGAGCTCGGCATCGGAAGCCAGTTCGCTGCAGCCTTGCGCGCGAGTCCAGGCTTCGACCGCGTCGATCAGGGCGCGCCCGTAGCCCTGGCCGCGTCGCTCGGGGGCGACGTACCAGCCTTCCAGGAAACCGACCGGCGAGGTTTCGGTGCCGTTGACGTAGTCGTGGCGCAGGCTGGCCTCGGCGAAACCCTGCACGCGGCCGTCGCCGTCCTCGATCAGGAACGCGCTCAGGCGTTGCGGCTGCGCCAACCGCTCGGGCAGTTCGCCGGCATGCTCCTGCATCGTGGCCTGCGGCCATAAGGCATGGCGCAGCAATGCCCAGGCGGCGAAGTCGGCCGCGGTCGCGGCGCGCACCCGCCGCGCCGCGCTCACGGATACAGCATCCGCTTGCTCCAGCCGCCGGCGCGGTCGGCCTCGTAATACCAGCGCTCGTGCAGACGGAAATCGGCGCCGTACCAGAATTCGATCTTCTCCGGCCGCACCCGCAGCCCGGTCCAGCGCGGCGGCCGCGCCACCTCGCGGCCTTCGAACTGCGCCTCGACCTGGTCCAGGCGCTGTTCGAAGGTGTCGCGGTCGGGCAAGGTCTCCGACTGCTTCGAGGCCCAGGCGCCGAGTTGGCTGCCGCGCGGGCGGCTGGCGAAGTAGGCGTCGGCTTCGGCGTCGGCGACGATCTCCACCGCGCCTTCGATCCTGACCTGCACGCCGTGGCGCACGCGCGGCCAGTGGAACAGCAGGGCCGCGTGCGGGTTGTCCTGCAGCTCGCGGCCCTTGCGCCCGTCGAGGTGGGTGTAGAACACGAAGCCGCGCGCGTCGTGGGCCTTCAGCAACACCGTGCGCGCCGACGGGCGGGCGTCGAGGGTGGCGGTGGCGACGGTCATCGCGGTCGGATCGGGCTCGCCGGCGGCATGCGCTTCGGCGAACAGCGCATCGAAGGTGGCGAGGGCTTCGGTCAGCAGGGCGTCGGTCGGGTTCATTGCGCTATTGTGAGCCCATGTCGCCGCGCCTGCATCCGCCTGGGTCAATCGGTCCCGGGTCAATCGGTCCATCAGCGCCGGCCGCGGACGGCGCGAAGCGAACCGATGCGAAGCGAACCGGCCCCGCAGCGCCCGGCTTCGATCGGGCTTTCGTCGCCGCCGCGCTCGACGATGCGCTCGCCGCCGACGCCCGCGTCTACGCGATCTGCGGCCTGCAAGGCAGCGGAAAATCGACCCTCGCGGCGCAGATCGCCGGCCTCGCGCGGCAACGCGGGCTGCGTTGCGCGGTGCTGTCGATCGACGATTTCTACCTCGGCCGGCGCGAACGCCTGCGCCTGGCGCGCGAGGTGCACCCGCTGCTGGCCGGCCGCGGCCCGCCGGGCACCCACGACACGACCCTGGCCTGCTCGGTCCTGGACCGTCTGCGCGAAGGCGCGCCGGCGCGCTGGCCGCGCTTCGACAAGCTGCGCGACACGCGCCTGCCGCCGTCGCGCTGGGCGCGCGCCGACGCGGTCGACCTGGTGCTGTTCGAAGGCTGGTTCCTCAAGACCCCGGCGCAGGACGCCGCCGCGCTCGCCGCGCCGGTCAACGCGCTGGAACGCGAACACGACCCGCACGGGGTCTGGCGCGACTACTGCAACCGCGCCCTCGCCGGCGACTATCCGCCGCTGTGGGCGCGCCTGGATCGGTTGCTGTTCCTGCAGCCGCCGGGTTTCGAAGTGGTCGCGCAATGGCGCTGGCAGCAGGAGCAGGCCATGCAGCGGCGCCGACCGCAGCGCCGGGCGATGGACCGGACCCAGCTCGAACGCTTCGTCGCGCTGTTCGAACGGGTCAGCCGGCAGGCGCTGGCGCACCTGCCCGGCCTGGCCGAACGTTGCGTGCGGCTGGACGCGGCGCGACGGCCGCTGGCCGAATCCGAGCCGCGCGCCGGATCCGCCGTCACTGGACGACGAAGGTCACCTTCAGATTGACCCGCCACTCGGTGACGTTGCCGGCGCCGTCGGTCACCACCTTGATCTCGTTGACCCAGGCGCCCTGGATGTTCTTCACCGACTCGGCACACTTCGCCAGGCCAGTCTGTACCGCATCCTCGATGCCGTTCTTGGAAGAGCTGTTGAGTTCGATGACTTTGGCGACCGCCATGATCGTATCTCCTGGGGAATGGGCCGGCGCCGCGACGCCGGACCCCGAGCCTAGGCCCACCGCCGTTAAGAGCGCGCAAGCGCGCCGCCCCGCTGGCCTACAATCGCGCCATGAACCCTGCCAGCAATCTGATCCTGATCGGCCCGATGGGCGCGGGCAAAACCTGCATCGGCCGGCGCTTGGCCGAACGCTTCGGCCTGCGCCTGGTCGACGCCGATCGCGAGATCGAGCAACGCGCCGGCGCCAGCGTCGCGACCCTGTTCGAACTGGAAGGCGAAGCCGGCTTCCGCGCCCGCGAGAGCGCTGTGCTGGCCGACCTGCTGCGGCACGACGGCCTGCTGCTGGCCACCGGCGGCGGCGCGGTGCTGGCCGAAGCCAACCGCCGCCTGCTGCGCGAACGAGGTTTCGTGGTCCAGTTGCTGGTCACGGTCGAACAACAGCTCGAACGCCTGGCCCAGGACCGCAGCCGGCCGCTGCTGGCGCGCGGCGACCGCGAGCAGGTGCTGCGCGAGCTGGCGCAGCGGCGCGCGCCGCTGTACGCCGAGATCGCCGATCTGCGCTACGACACCGGTTCGCTGGGCTCGGCCGAGGCCGCCGCCGGGCTGGTCCTGGCGCTGAGCCGCCACTGGCAGCGCCCCACCGGCGCGCCTTCCGCTTCCCCCCATTCCGGAGCCGACGCATGAACGCCGTACGCAAGGTCGAAGTCGGCGGCGAAGCCGCCTATGCCATCGAGATCGGCCCCGGCCTGCTCGACGACGGCGCCCGCCTGAGCCGCCCGCTGCGCGGCCGCCACGCCCTGATCGTCAGCGACGGCAACGTCGCCCCGCTGTACCTGGAACGGGTCGAGGCCAGCCTGCGCGCGGCGCGGCCGGAACTGGCGCTGGGCCGGTTCGTGATCCCGCCCGGCGAGCACGAGAAGACCCTGGCCCGCTTCAGCCAGTGCCTGGACGCCCTGGCCGCGCTGGGAGCGACCCGCGACGCCTGCGTGATCGCGCTCGGCGGCGGCGTGGTCGGCGACCTGGCCGGCTTCGCCTCGGCCTGCTGGATGCGCGGCATCGACTGCGTGCAGGTGCCGACCACGCTGCTGGCGATGGTCGATTCCTCGGTCGGCGGCAAGACCGCGGTCGACCTGCCCAGCGGCAAGAACCTGGTCGGCGCCTTCCATCCGCCGCGCGCGGTGATCGCCGATACCGCCGCCCTGCGCAGCCTGCCCGACCGCGAGCTGCGCGCAGGCCTGGCCGAAGTGGTCAAGTACGGGGCGATCTTCGATGCGACCTTCCTCGATTGGCTGGAAGCGCACGCCGAGGCCCTGCTCGCCCGCAACGACGAGGCCCTGGCCGAGGCGATCGCGCGCAGTTGCCGCTACAAGGCCGAAGTGGTCGCGCGCGATCCGTTCGAGCGCGGCGACCGCGCCATGCTCAACTTCGGCCACACCTTCGGCCATGCGATCGAAACCGAGCAGGGCTACGCCGGCACCAGCGGCGACGGCCTCAACCACGGCGAGGCGGTCGCGGTGGGCATGGTGCTGGCGGCGCGCCTGTCGAGCGCGCTGGGCCGCGCCCCGGACGCCGACGCGGAGCGGCTGCAGCGCCTGCTCGAACGTTTCGGCCTGCCGACCGCGATTCCGCCCGGCCTGGATCCGCGGGCGCTGCTGGCGCGCATGCGCCTGGACAAGAAAGCCGACGCGGCGGGCCTGCGCTTCATCCTGTGGGACAAGGCCGGCGCGGCGCGGATCGTGTCCGGCATCGCCGACGATGCGGTGCTGGCGACGCTAGTCGCCTGATCGATTGCCCCGGCGCCGGCTTCGGCAGGCGCCGTTCGGGCACCCCGGACGCGGCGGGCGCAGCCGCGGCGCGGCGCACCCGCCGCGTCGTTTCGCCACGGCTCAGGGCCAGCCGGCGGCGTGGCGCAGATATTCGATGTGGCCGTCGAGCAGGCCGGTGATGTAGACCGTGGTCAGGATCGGGTGATGGCCCCAGACCTGCGCCGAGCGGGTATTGACCGGATTGACCCCGGCGTCGCGCTGCACGTACTGCACCGCGGCATTGCCCGGCGCGCCGACGTTGTTGGCCAGCCCCAGCGCCCAGTGCTCCCAGGTGCGATAGCCGTCGGAGGCCATCACGATCGAATAGCGGGTCGGGGTGGTGCCGTCGTTGTTCGACAGGGTCAGCCCGGCGAGGATCATGCACAGGCGCGCGAGCGCGCCGGTGATCGCCCGCTTGGCCATGGCGCTGCCGGGCGCGACGTCGTTCGCGGCGGTGACGGCGTTGTCCGCGACCACCTGCGCCTGGGCGGTGGCGGCCGGGTTGGCGAAGGTGTCGCGCACCCAGGCGACGAAGCCGGGGTTGTAGACGAACTCCTCTTCTTCGGCGTCGTAGACCCAGGCCTGGTCGTAGATCGACGGCGGCGTGTTGTCGGCATGGCCGCCCGGGCCGCCGAACAGGGCGAAGCCCCAGCACGGCGCATCGGGATAGGGATCGGGCCAGGCCGGGTTGAGTTCGGTGCCGGCGCCGAGGTTGGCGCTGGCGAGCCCTTGCAGTTGGGCATCGGTGAGTTGCGGCATGGACCGGCTCCTGGTCGGTGTGGCGATGGCGGCGCGCCCTTCCTCTTGAAGGACATCGCCCGTCGCCGACAACAACGTTACGCAGGCGCCGCCGTGAAAGGGCCACGGGGCTTCACGCGCGTTCCGCCACGGCGTTCTCTGCCTTGTACTCGCGCAGAGAACCGGCCCGCATGGCCCTCAACACGCTCGAACTGCTGCTGTTGCTGCTCGGCCTGTCGCGCCCGTCGCCCCCGGCGCCGCGCTCAGGCGCCGACCCTACCGCCACCCCGCCGCCCGCCGCCCAATCCCAGGAGCCGCCCATGCCCAACCAATTCGAATTCCTCGACAAGCACTACGACCCGACCGACATCCCCGAGGTGGCCGCGCAGGCCGCGTACGAGCGCTTCGGCAATTACCCCAACGCCCACACCAGCACGGTGATCTTCAACGTCACCTGGTCGGCGCTGACCGATGCGATCAGCCGCGCGGTGCTGACCTACGTCAACGGCGGCGTCGCCAGCGGCTCGGCGGCGGCGACCCTGAGCGCCGACGGCCGGCAGTGGAACATCGTCCTCACCGGCCTGCAGTACGTGAACGCCACCCGCACCGTGGTCCAGGGCCGTTCGGAGTATTCGATCGCCGAGTACAACAACGGCTGCGTGTTCGTGAACGCCGAAGCGATCGGCGGCCAGTTGCTGGGCGAAGTCGTGCACCTGAGCACCGGCTTCGGCACCTGGGTGCAGGACGTGAAGCTGAAGAATCCGCCGCCGTTCTGAACCGGATGCGACGCAGCCCCGCCGGAGCGGGGCTGGGCGGATCGGGCCGTACCTCGCGGTTCAAGCGCGCAGCCGGGCTCGCAGCTCCTGCGCGCGGCTCAAGCGCGCAGGACGGTCGCCGCGCTCAGGCCGCCTGCCGGCGCGCGCGGGCGCGCTGGTTGGACGCGTGCGGGTTGTCGATCGGCAGGCTGCGGCCGTGGCGGACCGCGTCGATCCACTCGTCGGTGCCGGCCACCGCGGCGAAGCGGCTCTGGAACACCACGCTGAACACCCGGTGGATCTCCTCGGCGCTGGCGTGGCCGGCGCTGTTCTCGTACGCCAGCGAACCGCTGGCGTCGTGCAGGAACTCGACGTGGTAGCCCAGGTGCGCGGCCTCGAACACGGTCGAGGCGTCGCAGTTGTGGGTCATGTAGCCGATCACGCTGAGGGTGTCGATGCCGCGCGCCTGCAGCCAGGCCTGGAAATCGGTGCCGGCGAACACGCTCGGCAGTTCCTTCTCGATGTAATGGTCGCGCGGCCGGCCGGCGACGATTTCGTTGAGTTCCCAGCCCGGCGTGCCTTTGTCGAACACCGGCGTGCCGGCCGGCGCGGTGTTCTGCACCACCACCACCGGCACCCCGGCGGCGCGGGCGGCGTCCATGGCGCGGCCGATGTTGGGCAGGGTGCGCGCGACCGGCGGATACTCGATCGGCAAGCCGTCGGCGAAGTAGTCGTTCTGGACATCGATGACGACCAGGGCGCGCTTGCGGGTTTCGTGGCTCATGTCCGGCTCCAAGGGGTGGCGGGGAAGTGGCGCTCATTCTCGGCCCGGCCCGGGCCCGGCGTGAGTGGCCCGATTGCCAATATTCGATAGAATCGGGCCATGACCGCCGCCCTTGTTTCCGCCCCACCCGGCGCCGCCGCGTCCGACCCGCTGGCCCGCATCGCCGTGGTCGCGTTCGAAGACGTCAGTCCGTTCCACCTGTCGGTGCCCTGCCTGGTGTTCGAACCGCGCACTCAGCCGGGGCTGCCGGACTCCGAGCTGCCGGACTTCCAACTGCGGGTATGCGCGGCCGAGCCCGGCCCGCTGCGCAGCCGCGCCGGTTTCGACATCGGCACCCGCCACGGCCTGAAGGCGCTGGACTGGGCCGACACGGTGATCGTCCCGTCCTGGCGCGATGCCGACGAAACCCCGCCCCTGCCCTTGCTCAAAGCGCTGCGCCGCGCCCACCGGCGCGGCGCGCGCATCGTCGGCCTGTGCCTGGGCGCGTATGTGGTCGCCGCCGCCGGCCTGCTCGACGGCCGCCGCGCCACCACCCACTGGCATTGGAGCGAGCATTTCGCCGCGCGCTTCCCGCAGGTGGCCCTGCAGCCGGACGTGCTGTACGTCGACGACGGCCGCATCACCACCTCGGCCGGCACCGCGGCGGCGCTGGACTGCTGCCTGCACCTGCTGCGCCGGGCCCACGGCGCCGAGGCCGCCAACCGCATCGCCCGCCGCCTGGTGCTGGCGCCGCACCGCCAGGGCGGCCAGGCCCAGTACATCGAACACCCGCTGCCGGCCTCGCCGCAGGACGACCGCCTGGCCGGCGTGCTGGACTGGGCCCTGGGCCATCTGGACCGGCCGCTGGGCCTGGACGCGCTGGCCGAACGCGCCCTGATGAGCCGGCGCACCTTCACCCGCCGCTTCCGCGACAGCACCGGCACCACCGTCGGCCAATGGCTGGCCGGGCAACGCCTGGCCCGCGCCCAGCGCCTGCTGGAAACCACCGAACTGGGCCTGGACGCGGTCGCCGCGCAGACCGGCTTCGGCAGCGCGGTCTCGCTGCGCCAGCGCTTCGCCGCCCAGTTGGGGACTTCGCCGTCGGCGTATCGGCGGGGGTTCAGGGGCTAGAAGCGAGCGCATAGGAGCGAGAAGCGAGCGGAGCCGCGACCGCCGCCCCGCTCGCTCCTCGCTTCTCTTGACTCTCCACTCGTTCCCCTCCAGGCCCTGCCGCTACAATCCCCCCGTGCGCCTACTCCTCCAACAACGTCCGGACGGCCGCGAAGCCCCGCGCTTCGTGCAACTGATGCTCGAGGCGGATCTGCTCGGCGGCTGGACCCTGGTCCGCGAGACCGGCCAGATCGGCGGCCGCAGCACGGTCCGGCGCGAGCAATTCCTCGACCGCGACGCCGCCTTCGCCGCGCTGGAACAAGCGCGCGACCAGCAGCTCAAGCGCGGCTTCCAGCTGATGTTCACCCAGGGCGCCGAAGCGCCGCGCTGAAACGCGCCGCGGCCGCGTCCGGGCCCGCGCGCAGGGCGCCGCGCGCCGCCGCGACAAACCGCCGCAGCGCGGGCGCGCGCCGACGCCGCACACTTCGTCTCTTTCCTTAGCCCCTCGCCACGACGCCTTCATGTCTCAGCCCAGCCCGTCCCAGCCCAGCCTCGTCAACGACCGTTTCCTGCGCGCCCTGCGCCGCCAGCCCGTCGACCGCACTCCGGTGTGGCTGATGCGCCAGGCCGGCCGCTACCTGCCCGAGTACCGCGCCACCCGCGCCCAGGCCGGCAGCTTCCTCAACCTGGCCAAGAACCCGGAGCTGGCCTGCGAAGTGACCCTGCAGCCGCTGCGCCGGTTCCCGCTGGACGCGGCGATCCTGTTCTCCGACATCCTCACCGTGCCCGACGCGATGGGCCTGGGCCTGTACTTCGCCGACGGCGAAGGCCCGAAGTTCGAGCGCCCGGTGCGCAGCGTCGCCGACATCGAGCGCCTGGCGGTGCCGGACATGGAAACCGAGCTGCGCTACGTGATGGACGCGGTGCGCACCATCCGCCGCGAGTTGAACGGCTCGGTGCCGCTGATCGGTTTCTCCGGCAGCCCGTGGACCATCGCCTGCTACATGGTCGAAGGCGGCGGCAGCGACAACTACTCGCGGATCAAGGCGCTGGCGCTCAACGAGCCGGCGGCGATGCACAAGCTGCTGAGCGTGGTCACCGACGCGGTGATCGAGTACCTGAAGGCCCAGCGCGCCGCCGGCGCGCAGGCGCTGCAGGTGTTCGACACCTGGGGCGGGGTGCTGTCGCCGCGCATGTACCGCGAGTTCTCGCTGCGCTATCTGCAGCGCATCGCCGCCGAACTGGAGCGCGGCGACGGCGACCAGCGCACCCCGCTGATCCTGTTCGGCAAGGGCAACGACCCCTATCTGGAAGACCTGGCCGGCAGCGGCGCCGAAGCGGTCGGGGTCGACTGGACCGTCGGCCTGGACGAAGCCGCGCGCCGGATCGGCGGCCGGGTCGCGGTGCAGGGCAATCTCGACCCGGTGACCTTGTACGCCTCGCCGGAGGCGATCCGCGCCGAGGTCGGCCTGGCCCTGGACGCCTACCGCGACGGCAACGGCGGTTCGCGCGAAGGCCACGTGTTCAACCTCGGCCACGGCCTGTCGCCGGACATGTCGCCGGACCACGTCGCCGCGCTGGTCGCGGCGGTGCACGAGCTCAGCGCGCGCTGAGCCCGGCGGCCGCGCGCCGCGCGGCCGCTTCGCCCGGCATCGAAGCAGCGGTCGCGTTCGCGCCGCCGCGCCCGCTCAGGCGCGCGCCGGCGCGCATAGCTGGGCGATCGCGTCGCCGAGCATGGCGCCGGTCACCGGCTTGCGCAGGAAGCGATCGAAGCCGGCCGCGATCGCCTGCGGTTCGGCCTCGGCGTCGGCGCGCGCGGTCACCGCCACCAGCGGCTGGACGAAGCCCTGCGCGCGCAGTTGCCGGGCCAGGTCCAGGCCGTTGATGCCGGGCAGGTCCAGGTCCAGCAAGGCCATGTCGAAGCGCGCGATCGCCGCCTCGGCCAGCGCCGCCAGGCCGTTGGGCACGTGGGTCACCCGGTGCCCCTGCACCCGCAGCAGACCGGCGATGACCTCGGCGACGGTGGCGTCGTCCTCGACCAGCAACAGCGAACGCGGTCCGATCGGCGCCTCGGGCGCCGCCGGCGCGCGACCGCGCGCGGACGGCGTCTCGGCCTCGGCCAAGGGCAGGTCGAAGACGAAGCGCGCGCCGCGCCCCGGCTCGCTGTCGACCCGGATGTGGCCCTCCATCGCCGCCGCCAGTTCCTGGCTGATCGCCAGGCCCAGGCCGCTGCCGCCGTAGCGGGCGCTGGTGCGCGCGCCCTCGGCCTGCTCGAAGCGGCGGAACAGGCGCGCCTTCTGTTCTTCGCTGAGGCCCGGGCCGGTGTCGACGACTTCGAAGCGCACGCCTTGCGGCCGCAGCGGCTCGACCCGCAATCCGACCCGGCCGACCTCGGTGAACTTGATCGCGTTGCCGAGCAGGTTGAGCAGGATCTGGCACACCCGGCTGGAATCGCCGCGCAGCCCGGCCGGCACCGACGGATCGATCTCGACCTGGAATTCCAGCCCGCGCTGCCGCGCCAGCGGCGCCATCAGGTCGCTGGCCTCGGCGACCAGGGCGCGCAGATCGAAGGCCTCGTCGGCCAGTTCCAGCTTGCCCGACTCGATCCGCGCCAGATCCAACGCGTCGTTGACCAGACGCAGCAGGTGCTCGCCGGCGCGCCGTATCGACTGGGTGTATTCGCGCTGCCGTGGGTCCAGCGGCGTGTCCAGCAGCAGTTCGCTCATCCCCAGCACGCCGGTCATCGGCGTGCGCACCTCGTGGCCGAGGGTGGCCAGGAACCGGGTCTTGGCCAGCGAGGCCTGCTTGGCCACTTCGCGCTCGTGCTCGGCGCGCTGCCAGGCCAGCCGGCGCTGCAGCCGGCGCCGATGCGCGGCCAGCACCCAGCCCAGCAGCAACAGCGCCAGGGCGACGAAACCGAGCAAGGCCCAGCCGCTCCACCACCACGGCGCATCGACGTGCAGCTCCACCGTCTGCATCGGCGACCAGACGTTGTCGGCGGTCTTGGCCTTGACCTGCAGCCGGTAATCGCCCGGCGGCAGCTGGGAAAAGATCCGCTCGCCGCTGCTGCCGCCGTCGACCCAGCCCGGGTCGTAGCCGTCCAGGCGGAAACGGTAGCGGTTGCTCTGCGCGTTGTTGAACGACAGCAGGCGGGCGACGATGCGCAGGTCGCGGTCGCCGTCGGCCAGGCGGATGCGCGGCATCGGCCGCGCCGCGCCGCCGGCGGCGACCTGGCCGGCGGCGTCGGTGGCGAAGGCCAGGCGCTCGTTGCCGCGCCGCACTTCGATGCTTTCCACGATCAGCGGCGGCGCCTGCTCGACCGGCCGCACCACCGCCGGATCGAACAGCACCAGCCCTTCCGGACTGCCGACCAGGATCCGGCCGTCGGCCGGACGCGGCACCGGGCGGCCGGAGAATTCCTGGCTCGGCAGACCGTCCTTGACCCCGTAGACCCGCGCCGAGCGGGTATTCGGATCGACCCGCACCAAGCCGCGGGTGGTGGTCATCCAGACCCGGCCGGCGCTGTCCACGGTCAGACCCTGGGCCTCGCTCATCGGCAATCCGGCGCGCGCGCCGAGTTCGAACTCGGGCTGCAGGCGCAGGCCGTCCCAGCGATACGCCGCCAGGCTGCCTAACCCGCCCAGCCAGACCCGGCCGTCGCTGCCGGTGGCGAAGGAGGTCACCGCCTGCGCCGGCGGCCCGTCGACCGGGGCGAACCGCTGCGCCCCGGGCAACCAGCGCCACAGGCCTTGGGCGCCGGCCAGCCACAGCGAACCGTCTGGGCCCTGGCTCGCGTATTCCAGCGACATGTGCTTGGGCAAGCCGCGCTCGCCGAATGCGAACGCGTCGATCACCCGGCCTTGCGGATCGCGCCGCTGCAGGTCGCCGTCGCTGCCGAGCACCCAGACCGCGCCGTCGCTTTCGACCAGTTCGGCGGTGCCGGAGAAGGCCGCGTCGCGGCCGTCGTCCATGTTCCAGTGCCGGCGCGCGCCGCTGGCCGGATCGATCCGGGTCAGGCCGCCGTAGTTGCTGACCCAGACCACGCCGCGGCTGTCTTCCAGCACCCGGTCCAGGCCGATGCCGTCGCTGAAATCGCGGGCGACGTGGGTCACCCGGCCGGTCTCCGGATCCAGCCGGTCGAGCACGCCGCCGGTGCCGACCAGCCACATGTCGCCGCCGCGCGCCGGGGCGATGCCGAGCACGCCGGCGTTGGACAGGCTGCTGTCGTCGCCGAGCCGGCGCATCAGCACGGAAAACTGGCGCCAGTTCGGCGGCAGGTACCACAGGCCGTAGCCGGTGCTGGCGAACCACAGCCCGCCTTCGCGATCCTCGTAGGCGTGCGACCAGCTCGGCCGCACCAGGCCCTGGCTGGTGCTGCTGAACAAGGGCACGACCTGGATCCCGTCGGCGCCGCCGATGCCCAGCCCCTGCGGCAGGTCGAACCAGTACTGGCCGGAGCGGTCGCGGCGCAGCACGTCGACGACTTTCAGGTCCGGCGCGATCGCCGCCCAGGGATGCGCCTCGTAGCGGCCGTCCGGGCGGCGCACGCCGACGCCGTGCGGGTTGCCGAACCAGCCGGTGCCGTCGGCCTCGAAGGTGACCGCGTTGACGATGGTCGAACTCAGCGCGTTGTCCGGCACGCGCTCGAAATCGTGCCCGGTCCAGCGCGCCGCGCCGGCCAGGGTGCTGATCCACAAGGTGCCGTCGGGCGACACCGACAGATTGGCCACGCCCTCGCTGGGCAGGCTGCGCGGGTCGCCTTCGCGCGGCACGAAGCGGCTGACCCGGCCGTCCGGATCGAGCCGGTGCAGGCCGCCGTGGGCGGTGCCGAACCACAGCGCGCCGTCGGGCGTGGAGGCGATCGACCAGACGTTGTCGTCGCCCATCTGCGGGGTGTTGGCGCGGTTGTAGTAGCGGAACGTCTTGCGGTCGGCGTCGAGCATCGCCAGGCCGGACTGGCCGGTGCCCATCCAGACCCGGTTGCGGGCGTCGACGTGCACCGTCCACAGATAGTTGTCGCGCAGGCCCTGCTCGCGCCGCCAGACCCGGTAGCCCAGGCCGTCGTAGCGCGCCAGGCCCTCGCTGGTGGCGATCCACAGATAGCCGTGGCGGTCTTCGACCACCCGGTTGACGGTGTTGGAGGGCAGCCCGTCGGCGACGGTGAGCTGGCGCGGCCGCGGCGTCTCGGGCAGGCCGGCCACGGCGGCGGTCGCGGCGGCCAGGCACATCGCTGCGGCGCTCAGCGCGAACAGCCGTCGAATTGTGCGCCGCATTGCCGCTCCCGCGCCGCGAAGCGCGCGGCGACGGGGAATCGTCGCAATGTGTGCCGAGTAGCGCAAGCTGGGGTGCGGCCTATCGCCCGGCGATGCGACCGCGGGCCGTTCGGCCCGCGACGCTCAGCCTTCGTCCAGCCGGGTCAACACGCTGTCGATCGCCTCGGCCAGCATCGCCCCGGTCACCGGCTTGCGCAGGAAGCGGTCGAAGCCGGCCGCGCTGGCCTGCGGTTCGGCGTCGGCGTCGGCGCGCGCGGTGACCGCGATCATCGGCCGGGTGCAGCCCTGCGCGCGCAGTTGCCGGGCCAGGTCGAGGCCGTTGATGCCGGGCAGGTCGAGGTCGAGCAGCAGCAGGTCGAACTGCGCGGTCGCCACTTCCGCCAGCGCGGCCAGGCCGTTGGCGACGTGGGTGACGCGGTGGCCCTGCGCGCGCAGCAGGCCGGCGATGACTTCGGCCACGGTCGGGTCGTCTTCGACCAGCAGCACCGCGCGCGGGCCGCTGCGCGCCGGCGGCCGCGCCGGTTCGGCAGCGCCGCGGCCGGCCGGCGGCGGCTCGGCCGCCGGCAGCGGCAGTTCGAACACGAAGCGCGCGCCCTGCCCCGGCTCGCTGTGCACGGCGATATGTCCTTCCATCGCCACCGCCAGTTCCTGGCAGATCGCCAGGCCCAGGCCGCTGCCGCCGTAGCGCGCCGCGGTGCGCGCGCCCTCGGCCTGCTCGAAGCGGCGGAACAAACGGGTTTTCTGTTCTTCGTTGAGGCCCGGGCCGGTGTCGGAGACTTCGAAGCGCACGCCCTGCGGCGCCAGCGCATCGACCCGCAGCTCGACCCGGCCGGCCTCGGTGAACTTGATCGCGTTGCCGAGCAGATTGAGCAGGATCTGGCAAACCCGGCTGTGGTCGCCGCGCAGGCCGGCCGGCGCCGAGGCCGCGACCTCGACCCGGAACTCCAGGCCGCGCTGGCGCGCCAGCGGCTGCATCAGCCCGCTGACCTGGTCGACCAGGGCGCGCAGGTCGAACGGTTCGTCGGCCAGTTCCAGCCGCCCGGATTCGATTCGGGCCAGGTCCAGGGCGTCGTTGACCAGCCGCAGCAGATGCTGGCCGGCGCGCCGGATCGACTCGGTGTAGCCGCGCTGCCGGTCGTCGAGCGGCGTGTCGAGCAGCAACTCGCTCATGCCCAGCACGCCGGTCATCGGCGTGCGCACTTCGTGGCCGAGCGTGGCCAGGAACCGGGTCTTGGCCTCGGAGGCCTGTTCGGCCAATTCGCGCTTGTGCACCGCCAGCTGCCAGGCGTTGCGCCGGCCGAGCCGGCGCCGGTAGGCGACCGCGCCGATCGCCAGCGCCGCGACCGCGGCCAGGGCGAAGCCGAGCTGGGCCCAGACCGTGCGCCACCACGGCGGCCTGACGTGCAGGGTGAACGCGGCGGCGTCCGACCAGATGCCGTCGGCGCCGGCGGCCTTGACCCGCAAGCGGTACTCGCCCGGCTCCAGGCGCGAGAACACCCGCTCGCCGTTGGCGCGCTGCTCGATCCAGTCCGGGTCGTAGCCTTCCAGCTTGAAGCGGTAGACGTGGGCGCGCGGGTCGAGGAACGACAACAGGCGCGCGACCACGCGGAAATCGCGATCGCCGGATTCCAGTTGCACCGGGCCGTAGCCGGTTTCCAGGATCTGTTCGTCTTCGCCGCGGCGCACGCTGAGGCTTTCCAGCGACAACCGCGGCGGGCGCGTGCTCGGGAACGGCATGTCCATGTCGAACAGCACCGGCCCGTCGACCGACAGGGCCGCGGCGATGCCGCCCTGGCCGCTGCGCCGCGGCGCAGTGACCGCCAGTTCGATGTTGGGAATGCCGTCGCCGAAGCCGAACAGGCGCAGGCGCGCGTCGCGCGGCGAGATCATCAGCAGGCCGCGGGTGGTCGCGGCCCAGACCGTGCCGCGGTCGCTGACGATCAGCCCGGCGACATTGGTGTCGGGGTAGCCGGCGGTATTGTCGATGCGTTGCTGCAAGGTCAGCCGCTCGCCGTTCCAGCGATACGATTCGAGCACGCCCTTGCGCGCCAGCCACAGGCGCTGGCCGTCGGCGAAGGTCATCGCCTGCACGTCGCTGAAGCCGCCGCCGGGCACCGGCAGGAAGCGCGTGCCGTCCCAACGCTGCAAGCCGGCGTTGCCGGCGAACCAGGGCTGGCCGTCGGGGCCGGCGACGAAGGTCGCGGCGCTGGTCAGGAAGCCGGCATCGGCCAGCACCCGCTCGATTTCGCCGCTGGGCAGGCGTTGGCCGTCGGCACCGTAGCGGCGCATGCTGTCGTCGGAGAACCACATCCACAGGCTGCCGTCGGGCAGTTCGTGCAGGAACCAGACCGTCGCGCCTAGGTCGCCCCGACCCGGTGGCCAGGCTTGGGCGCGGCCGGTGTGCGGATCGAACAGGCTCAGGCCGTTGGAATGGCCGATCCACAACCGGCCGTCCGGGCGCAGGAACAGGGTATGCAGCCACTTCAGGCCGAGCTTGCGGTTGTTGGCGACCGGCTCCAGCGCGCGCGCGCCGCGGCGCAGCCGGTACAGGTCGGTCGCCGACAGCACCCAGAAGCCGCCGTCGCCGTCGGCGGCGAGGTCGCGCACGTCGAGCCGGTCGAGCGGGCTGTTGCCGACCGCGGCGATCGAGGCGAAGCGGTTCCAGTCCGGCGGCAGGTACACCAGGCCTTGCGAATAGGTCACGAACCACAGCCCGCCCTCGCCGTCGCGCAGCATCTGCAACACCCCGCTGCGGCGATCCCAGACCCCGTCGCCGGCTTCGTCCTGCATCAGCCGCGCCTCGCCGTCGCGGCCGATGCGGTACAGGCCGGCGGTGGTGCCGATCCAGCGCCCGCCGGAGCGTTCGCCGACCACGATCGCATTGGCCGCGTCCTCGCCCAGCGCCCACGGCGCCGGACTCAGCCGATCGTCGGCGCCGAGCCGGAACAGGCCGCGGTCGGTGCCGACCCAGATCGTGCCGTCGCTGTCGCGCGACAGCTCGCCGATGCGCTGGCCGGCGGTGGCGTCCTCGCCGACCGGGTTGAAGCGCTCGTTCTCGAACCGGCCCAGGCCATGCAGGGTGCCGACCAGCAAGCGCCCGCGTTCGTCGACGAGCAAGGCGGTGACCGGCCCTGCCGGCAAGCGCTCGCCGGCGCCGACGCCGGGCCGGTAACGGGTGACCTTGCCGTCGGCGGCCAGCCGGCACATCTCGCCGGCATAGGTCGCGGTCCAGATCGCGCCGTCGGGAGTGCCGGTCAGATAAGACACGTCGTCGCTGCAGCGCGCGTTGTCGCCTTCGAAGGCGATGCGGACGAATTCCTTGCGGTCGCGGCCGAGCCAGCTCAGGCCTTCGCGGCTGGCGACCCAGACCCGGTCGCGCGCGTCGACGTAAATGTCTTCGATCATGTTGTCGGGCAACGAACCCGACAGGCCGATGGTGTGGCGCCAACGCGCGAATTCGACCCCGTCGTAGCGGGCCAGGCCGTCCTCGGTGGCGATCCACAGATAGCCCTGATGGTCCAGGTCCATGCTGACCACCGACTTGGGCAGGCCCTGTTCCTGGCCGAACCGGCGGAAGCGCGGGGTTTCCGGCAGGCGCGCCTGCACCTGCACCGTCCACAACGCCAGCAGCAGACACACCAGGCCTCGCACCACGCGCCCCCCTCCTTGTCGCCGCGACTGCGGCGCTGCGCCGCCCGGGACGCCGGTCGTCGCCCCCGTCCCAGGGTACGCCGCGCCGCGCCGTCGGTCGCGCCAGCGCCCAAACGCGGCCCCGTCCCGGCCGATCATGCCTGACCCGCCACGGCGGCGAGCGCCTCGGCCAGCATCGCCCCGGTGACCGGCTTACGCAGGAAACGGTCGAAGCCGGCCGCGGTCGCCTGCGGCTCGGCCTCGGCGTCGGCGCGCGCGGTCACCGCGATCAGCGGCCCGGCGAAGTTCTGCAGGCGCAATTGCCGGGCCAGGTCCAGGCCGTTGATGCCGGGCAGGTCGAGGTCGAGCAAGGCCAGGTCGAAGCGCGCGGTCGCGGCCTCGGCCAAGGCCGCCAGGCCGTTGGCGACATGGGCCACGCGATGGCCCTGAGCGCGCAGCAGGCCGGCCACCACCTCGGCCACGGTCGGGTCGTCCTCGGCCAGCAGCACCGACAGGGCCGGCGCCGGCGCGGCCCGCTGCTGCGCGCCGGGCGCGACCGCGGGCGGCGGTGCGGCCGCGGGCAGGGGCAAGTCGAACACGAAGCGCGCGCCCTCGCCCGGCTCGCTGTATACCGCGATATGGCCCTCCATCGCCGCCGCCAGCTCCTGGCTGATCGCCAGGCCGAGACCGCTGCCGCCGTAGCGCGCGCTGGTGCGCGCGCCCTCGGCCTGCTCGAAGCGGCGGAACAGGCGCGCCTTCTGTTCGGCATTCAGCCCCGGCCCGGTATCGGCGACTTCGAACCGCACCCCGCGCGGCTGCAACGCCGCCACGCTCAGCCGCACCCGGCCGGCCTCGGTGAACTTGATCGCGTTGCCGAGCAGGTTGAGCAGCACTTGGCACACCCGGCTGGCGTCGCCGCGCAGGCCGCACGGCGCATCGGCCGCGATCGCGATCTCGAACTCCAGCCCGCGCTGCCGCGCCAACGGCCGCATCAGGCTCGCCGCCTGCTCGGCCAGGACGCGCAGATCGAAGGCCTCGTCGGCCAGCTCCAGCTTGCCCGACTCGATCCGGGCCAGGTCCAGCGCGTCGTTGACCAGGCGCAGCAGGTGTTCGCCGGCGCGGCGGATCGACTGGGTGTATTCGCGCTGTTTTTGATCCAGCGGCGTGTCCAGCAGCAGCTCGCTCATCCCCAGCACGCCGGTCATCGGCGTGCGCACCTCGTGGCCGAGGGTGGCCAGGAAGCGGGTCTTGGCCAGCGAGGCCTGCTTGGCCACCTCGCGCTCGTGCTCGGCGCGCTGCCACGACAGCCGGCGCTGCAGCCGGCGCTGATAGGCCGCCGCGCCCCACCAGCCCAGCAGCATCAGCGCGCAGCCCAGCGCGGCCAGCGCCGGCGGCGTGCGCCACCACGGCGGCAGCACCTTGAACGCCAGGGTGCGCTGGGCGGAGGGATTGCCGTTGGCGTCGACGGCGCGCGCGTGCAGCAGATAGCTGCCCGACCCCAAGCCGGCGAACACGCGCTCGCCGCTGTCGCCGACCGCGACCCAGTCGGTGTCGTAGCCGTCCAGGCGGGTGTAGTAGCGATTGGCCTGCGGGTCGTCGAACGACAGCAGGCGCAGTTGCACGCGCAGTTCGCGATCGTCCGGCGACAGAGTCGGCAAGTCGCGGTACTGCGCCGGGCGCGCCGCGCCGGCGGTATCCGGGCCGTCCTGCAGCGGCAGGGGCATCCAGCGCCCGTGCCGGCGCACCGCGAACTGATGCCATTGCAGGTTGGAGCGGCGCGGCGGCGGATCCGGCAAGACGGTATCGACCAGCACCACGCTGCCGTCCGACAACGAGGCGGCCAGCACGCCCTGCTCGCTCAGCGCGGCGGTGCGGCGGACGAATTCCTGGTTGCTCATCCCGTCCTGCACGCCGAAGCGGCGCAGGTGGCGGCGCTGAGGGTCCCAGCGGAACAGGCCGCGTGCGGTGGTCAGCCACAAGCGTCCGCCGCGATCGCGGAACAGGCCGGTGCTTTCGGCGGCGGGAACGCCGACCTCGACGCCGGCGCGTTCCTGCAGCCGCCATTGCGCTCCGTCGCGGCGATAACGCTCCAGGCCGTTCAAGCGATGCAGCCACAGGCTGTCGGCGGACTCGAAGGCGAAACCGAACACGCGATCGGCGGCGATGCCCGGCACCGTGTCCATCCGGTTGCGCGCCGCGTCGTAGCGCAGCAGGCCCTGCCCGGTCGCGGCCCACAGCACGCCGTCCGGGGCGAAGCGCAGGCCGTCGATGTCGCCGCTGCCGATGCCCTGGCCGGGTCCGACCCGGATCGAAGCCAGCACCTTGCCGCTGTCCGGGTCGCGCCGTTGCAGGCCGGCGGCGAGGTAGGAAATCCACAGGCTGCCGTCGGGCGCGATCAGCATCCGGTCCGGCTTGCCGTCGAGCACCGCATCGGCCATGTCCGCGGTCCACTCGCGCGCCCTGCCGTCGGGCTCGATCCGGACCACGCTGTTGCGGCTGGTGGCGACCCACAGCCGGCCGCGCCGGTCCTCGACCGCGGCGTAGACCACGCCCTTGCCGAGCGCGGGATGCGGACCGTCGCCGAAGGCCTCGATGCGCCCGTCGCGATGCAGGCGCTCGATCTCGCCGCGCGAACCGACCAGCCACCAGCCGCCTTGCGCCGAAGGCGCCAGCGCCGAGTACAACTCGGCGGAAAGGTCGTGGCGTTCGCGCGAGTACTGGGCGATGCGGCGCCAGTCCGCGCGCAGATACCCCACCCCGGTACCGGCCAGCGGAAACCAGAACGCGCCGTCGCCCTGGCCGAGGATCTGCTGCACCGGCCGAGCCGGCCGCGCCGGCCCCAGCGCCACCGGCACCGGCACCTGGCCCGGCGCCGCGCGCCAGATGCTGCGCTGGGTGCCGAGCCAGTAATGGCCGCCGCGGTCCGGCGCCAGGCTCAGCACCGCATTGAGCTGGCCGAACATCGGCGCGAATTCCGGCACCGTCCAGCGCCCGTCGGCTTCGCGCCGGTACAGGCCGGTGCGGGTGCCGACCCACAGCCGTTCGCCGTCGGCGACGATCGAATACACCCACGGCAGCGGATCTTCGCCGGGCAGGACCACGGTTTCGAAATCGCGCCCGGTCCAGCGCGCCAAGCCCTTGAAGGTACCGACCCACAACTCGCCGCGCGCGTCGTAAGTCAGCGCGAACACGGTCTCCGAAGGCAGGCTGCGCGGGTCGCCGGGGCGCGGCGCGAAGCGCTCGATGCGCCCGCCGCGCAGGCGGTGCAGGCCGCCGCCGTAGGTGCCGAACCAGACCTCGCCTGCGCGACTGGCGACCGCGAAGGTGTCGTCGCTGCCGATCTGCGGGTGCTGTTGGCGACGGTAGTGGACGAAGCCGTCGCGCTGCGGTCCCATCATGCTCAGGCCGCGGCCCTCGGCGGCGACCCAGATCCGGTCGCGCTCGTCGACGACCACGATCGCCAGGTCGTTGCCGGGCAGCGAACGCTCGTCGCCGGGGACATGCCGCCACACCTGCACGCCGATGCCGTCGTAGCGGGCCAGGCCGTCGGTGGTCGCCAGCCACAGGTAGCCGGCGCGGTCGAAGGCCATGCCGTTGACCTTGCTCGAGGGCAGCCCGTCGGCGACGCCGATCAGCCGCGCGCGCGGCGCCTCCGGCACTGCCGCGGCGGCATCGCGCGGCGCCGCGAGCGCGGACACGAGCGCGGCCGCGCACAGGCATAGCAAGGATCGCAGCATTCGGTTCCCTCCCCTGGTGGAACGTGGCGTCCCAACCTCGGTCCTTCGATATGTCCTCGCCCATTAGGCTGGGCGATAGCGGCGGCAGCGGCAAGAGGGGCGCGGCCGGGCGGCCGCCGGGCAGGACCCCGAAACGGATCGTTGCGCGCGTTTAGCCTCGGCTTCGCAACACTGTGCCTAGAATTCCCCGAACCTTGCCGGAGCTGTCATGTCTCTCATTCGCCACTGCGTCGCCGTCGCGCTGATCCTGCCCTCGCTGGCGGCGATCGCGCCGGCGCGGGCGGCCGGGCCGGAGACCTACGGCCTGGACCCGGTCCACACCCGGGTGATGTTCGCCGTGTCCCACGCCGGCTTCTCGCAGGCGATCGGCACCGTGTCCGGCAGTCGCGGCCGGTTGAGCTTCGACCGCGCCGACTGGCGCAGCGCCCGGCTCGAAGTCGAAGTGCCGCTGACCCGGCTCGACCTGGGCGACGCGAAATGGAACCGGGCCGCGCTGGCCGCCAACCTGCTCGACGGCAAGCGCCATCCGCTGGCGCGGTTCGTCTCCGAACGGGTCGAGCCCGACCCGGCCGACCCCGACCGCGCCCAGGTTTGCGGCCGGCTCAGCCTGCACGGCGCGACCCGGCCGCTGTGCCTGGACGTGCGCCTCAACGCGCTCAAGCGCCACCCCTTGCCGCCGTTCCGCCGCACCGCCGGCTTCTCCGCCAGCGCGCGCCTGAGCCGCGCCGACTACGGCATCGACGCCTGGAAATCGGCGATCGGCGACGAGGTCGAGCTGCGCATCGAGGCCGAGGCGGTACGCGGCGCCTACCTCGGACCCTCCGCGGCCGAGGCGGTCGAAACCCCGGCGTTCGATCCGCCCGCCGACGAGCCGGCCGACCCCGTCCCCACTTCCCCACCCAGCGCCGCCACGGCCGAACCGGAGCCACGCCGATGACCCTGAAGAACACCGCCGACCGCTGGGGCCCGATCAGCCAGCTGCTGCATTGGGCGGTCGTGCTGTTGATCGCGGCGATCGCGATCATCGGCCTGACCATGGTCGACATGAACAACGGCCCGTCCAAGATCAAGATCTACGCCTTGCACAAATCGCTCGGCCTGACCTTGCTGAGCCTGGTCGCGCTGCGCCTGCTGTGGCGCTTTTACGCCGGCGCCCCGCGCCCGGTCGCGGGCACGCCGCACTGGCAGGAACGCATCGCCTCGCTGACCCATTGGGCGCTGTACGCGCTGATGTTCGCCCTGCCGATCTCGGGCTGGGTGTTCAACTCGTCCTCGGGTTATCCGCTGCAGTACTTCGGCCTGTTCAACCTGCCCAAGATCGCCCAGCGCAGCGAAGAGCTGTCCCAACTCAGCCGCACCCTGCACGAGTACGGCTTCTGGTTGCTGCTGGCGCTGGTGCTGGCGCACGCCGGCGCGGCCTTCTACCACCACTTGTTCCAGAACGACGACACCTTGCGGCGCATGCTGCCCGGCCGCCGCAGCACTCCCAACGCCCCTTCCCCCGCTTCCCTTCCGGAGACCCCCGATGCGCCTTAAGTCCCTCGCCCTCGCCGGCCTGCTGTTCGCCGCCGCCACGCCCGCGCTCGCCGCCGATTACGTCTCGCAGGCGGGCTCGACCCTGGTGTTCGCGACCAAGTACCAGGGCGAGACCTTCGCCGGCACCTTCCCCGGCTTCACCGCGCGGCTGAGCTTCGACCCGGCCCAGCTGGCCGCATCCAAGCTCGACGTGGTGATCCCGCTGGCCGGCGCCAACTCCAAGAACGCCGAGCGCGACGACACCCTCAAGGGCGCGGATTTCTTCAACATCGCCAAGTTCCCGCAGGCGCGCTTCACCGCGACCAAGTTCCGCAGCCTGGGCGGCAACAACTACGCCGCCGACGGCAGCCTGAGCCTGCGCGGCGCGACCAAGCCGGTGACCCTGACCTTCACCTGGACCCCGGGCACCAAGCCGGTGCTGGCCGGCAAGGCCACGGTCAAGCGCCTGGACTACAACGTCGGCGGCGGCGACTGGGCCGACACCTCGATCATCCCCAACGAAGTCGCGGTCAGCACCAAGGTGACGTTCGCGGCGGCGAAGTAAGCCCAGCTGGGCACGCCACCGGCTGCCATAGACGCTGCCGTTGCTGTTGCCGTTGCCGTTGCTGTTGCCGTTGCCGTTGCCGTTGCCGTTGCCGTAATGAGCTTGGCGCCGCAGCGAACTCGCGAGAACGCCCTGAAGCCCCGAAGGGCGGCCCGCAGGGATGCGGGCCGTGCGCAGCCAGGCCAGGGATGGCCTGTGCGGAGCAGCCCTGCGCAGGCTCCGTCCCATAGTGGCTTTTGATTCGAAACAGGAATGGCGTTTTCTTTGGTTACTTTTGACCGAAGGAAATCCCGTGGGACTTTGTCGCCTTGGACAAAGAAAGTGACCCGGCCGCTTGCGGACGGAAGCTTTGCTTTGAGCCTTTAGAGCCTTCGAATACAGACGCCGCGAGACCGCAGCAGCGCGGTCGCGGCTTATGACCGAAGGAAATCCCCGTGGGACGCCGCTCCTAAAGGGGCGTAGGACAAAGACGCGGCGAACGGGCGAGATGGCGGTCGCGGCTTGTGACCGAAGGAAATCCCTGTGGGGCGCCGCTCCTACCCCGCGATGGCCTTGGCCTTCGATCGATGGCGTCGGCCTTGGATTTTCTGCGCGCCCCGTGGTCGCGGCTCGCGCCGCTCCTACCCCGCGCCCCGAAGATGCGGGAGCGGGCCTAGGCGCCCGCCAGCCAGGCCGCCAAGCGCGCCGCGTCGAACGGCCAGTCCAACTCGACCCCGCGAGCCGGATCGCGCAGCACCGGCACCCGCATCCCGTACAGCGCTTCCAGCGCCTCGTCCTCGTCGATGAAGACGCTGTCGAACTCCGGCGCCCGTGCCTGCGCCAGCACCTCCAGCGCCAGGTCGCACAGATGGCAATCGTCGCGTTGGAACAGGATCAGCGCAGCAGGGGGGGTATCGGGCATCGTCAATTCGCTGTGGTATGGCGGAAAACGCGGCAAAGGCGGGGCACGCGCGCAACGGCGCCTGCGTAGAATAAGCGCCCTCCCCGCCCTGGCGCGGCCCCCGGACGCACAGGCGTCCGTCCGCCCGGGACGCCAGCCCCGTCCGACCCTACGTTGGAGCAGCCAACCCGTGGCAGTCAGCAGTTTCGACCTGTTCAAGATCGGCATCGGTCCGAGTTCCTCGCACACCGTCGGCCCGATGCGCGCCGCCGCGCGCTTCATCGAGCGCTGGCTGATCGAAGGCTGCGGCACGGGCGAAGCCGGCGCCGATCTGGCCCGCACCGCGCGCGTGCGCGCCGAAGTGTTCGGCTCGCTGGCCCTGACCGGGCGCGGCCACGGCACCGACAAGGCGGTGCTGATGGGGCTGGAAGGCCACTGGCCGAACCAGATCGACCCCGACATCATCCCGGCGGCGCTGGAGCGCATCCGCAGCACCAAGCGCATCCGCCTGTTCGGTCGCCACGAGATCGGCTTCGACGAGAAGCACGACCTGATCATGAACAAGCGCCAGAAACTGCCGTTCCACACCAACGGCATGCGCTTCACCGCCTACGACGCCGACGGCGGCGTGATCGCCACCCGCGATTATTACTCCGTCGGCGGCGGCTTCGTGGTCAACCAGGACGAGGCGGCCGAAGACCGCATCGTCGCCGACACCACCGACCTGCCCTATCCGTTCCATTCCGGCGACGAGCTGCTGGCGCAATGCCAGCGCAGCGGCCTGTCGATCGCCGAGCTGATGATGGCCAACGAGCGGGTCTGGCGCAGCGACGAGGAGATCAACGCCGGCCTGGACGAGATCTGGAACGCGATGCAGTCCTGCGTCAACCGCGGCATCCGCGAGACCGGCACCCTGCCCGGCGGCCTGCACGTTTCGCGCCGCGCGCCGGCCCTGCACGCCGAACTGTCGACCAAGCCCGAGGCGGCGATGCGCGACCCGCTGACCGTGCTCGACTGGGTCAACCTCTACGCGCTGGCGGTCAACGAGGAAAACGCCGCCGGCGGCCGCGTGGTCACCGCGCCGACCAACGGCGCGGCCGGGATCATCCCGGCGGTGCTGCATTACTACGACCGCTTCTGCCCCGGCGCCAACCTGCAGGGCGTACGCAATTTCCTGCTCACCGCCGCCGCGGTCGGCATCCTGTACAAGGAAAACGCCTCGATCAGCGGCGCCGAAGTCGGCTGCCAGGGCGAGGTCGGCGTGGCCTGCTCGATGGCCGCGGCGGGCCTGGTCGGCGCGCTCGGCGGCACCCCGAGCCAGATCGAGAACGCGGCCGAGATCGGCATGGAGCACAACCTCGGCCTGACCTGCGACCCGATCGGCGGCCTGGTCCAGATCCCCTGCATCGAGCGCAACGCGATGGGCGCGGTCAAGGCGATCAACGCCTACCGCATGGCCATGCGCGGCGACGGCAAGCACAAGGTCAGCCTGGACAAGGTCATCAAGACCATGCGCGACACCGGCCGCGACATGCAGGACAAGTACAAGGAAACCTCGCGCGGCGGCCTGGCGGTCAACGTCATCGAGTGCTGAGGCGCGCATGAGGCCGCGCCGGCACCTCGACGACGGCCACGGCCTAGGGCGCTATGCCGGCCGGATCGAAGTGCATTGCCCGCGCTGCGCGCGTCCGGCCAGCGTGGTCGCCGACAGCGCCGACGGCCGCCGGCTGGCCCGTCTGGTCTGCGCCGGCTGCGGCCTGCAGGCGCAGCGCGCGACCTGTTGCGGCCTGCACGACACCGCGGACGGGTGGTTCGGACCGGTACGCGTCAGCGGTCGTCGCCCCTGCGGCTATTGCGGCCACCGATGGGTGGTCGTGGACGCGCTGCGCGAGCGCCGGCCCGCGGTCTCGCCCGCGAGCGCGCCCGCGCGCTGCCGGGCCTGCGGCCGCGAGAGCGAAGTCGAATTGCAGCTCGCGCCGCATCGCGGCGGCGAACCGCGCGACCCGCATCTGGGCGCGCCGCTGCGCCTGACCGAACCGACCCGTTGCGGCCTGTTGTGGGCCTACAACGCCGAGCATCTGGCCGAGTTGCGCCGCTACGTCGACGCCGGCCAACGCGAACGCAGCCGCGTCGCCGGCAACGCCTCGATGATCTCGCGCCTGCCGACCTGGATGAAGCTGGCCCGGCATCGGCCGATGCTGCTCAAGGCGCTCGACCGTCTGGCCGCCCGGGCCGCCGGCGCATGAGGCCGGCGCGCTGCATCGTCCTGCCCGGCATGGACGGCAGCGGCGCCTGGCTGGACGAGTTCGCCGCGGCGATGGCGCCGCGGCTGCCGGTGGAGATCCTGGCCTACCCGCCGCAGCGCGCGCTCGGCTACGACGAACTGGTCGGCTTCGTGCGACCGCACTTGCCGCGGGCCGAACCCTATTTGCTGCTCGGCGAATCGTTTTCCGGTCCGATCGCGGTCCGGCTCGCCGCGCAACGTCCGCCCGGGCTCGCCGGGCTGGTGTTGTGCGCCAGCTTCGCCAGCGCACCGCGCTTGCCCGGGTCGCCGCTGCCGACGCGAACCCTGGCCCGCATCGCCACCGTCTTGCCGTTGCAAGGCCTGCCCGCCGCCTTCGCCGCGCCGTGGCTGCTCGGCCGCTGGCGCACGCCGGAGCGGATCGAGCGCCTGCAGGCCTTGCTGCGCTCGGTCGCACCGGCGGTGCTGCGCCATCGCCTGCGCGAGGCCGGTCGGGTCGATGCCGAGGAGGCGCTCGCCGCGATCGATTGCCCGCTGCTGTACCTGCGCGCCGAGCGCGACCGGCTGGTGTCCGCCGACAGCCTGGCCCGGATTCGCGCGCGCGTCCCGACGCTGAGCGAAGTCGCGTTCGACGCTCCGCATTTCCTGCTGCAGGTACAGGCGGCCGCCGCCGCGCAGGCGATCTGCGCCTGGGCCGCGGCGCTGCCGCCGCCAGGCTGATCCGGCCGGGCGGCTCGGCCGCGGCCCCCCTCGGGCCGCCTCGCTCTCGCAACTTCACCGCATTTTGCTCCGCAGCATGTGCCTACTATCGGCACAGCCAGCCGGAGCCCGCCCATGCCCGCTCGCCTGAGTCGTCGCGACTTCCTCAAGTCCAGCCTGGTCGCCGGCATCGCCGTGTACGTCGCCGCCCCCGGCAGCGACGCCCTCGCCGCCCTGTTCGAACGCGAACGCATCCGTCCGCCGCCGTGGGACTCCGCGCGCGGCCGCTTGCGCTACCGCACCGACGCCACCGCCAAGGTCACCGGCGAAAAGCTTTTCAGCTACGACATGCGCGGCCGCGACCTGCCCGGCTGGCCCAGCCAGCAGGCGCACGCGATGCTGCTGCGCGCGACCCGCGCCGATCGTGTCTATGCGGGTTTCGACTTGTCCCGGCTCGGCGCCGGCCTGCAGCCCGACCGGATCGCGACGGCCGCCGACCTGGCTCGCGACAGCGTCGCCCTGCCGCCGTTCTACGGCGAGGACATGCTGCTGCCGGAGGGCAAGACCCCGGCCTACCTGGGCCAGGCCGTGGCCCTGCTGGTCTGGCACGACTTCGCCCGCTTCCGCGCGGCCAAGAGCCGGCTCAAGTTCGACGACGGGACGATCCGCTGGGGCGCGCAGACCGGACCGATCGAACGCGAACCCTGGGCCAGCTTCCGCTACGTGCGCGTCGGCGGCGCCACGCCGTTCGACGACGACGTCTACTCCAGTCTCAAGGACACGCCGCTGTTCCCGTCCGGCTATCGCAAGCAAGTGCCGCAATGGCCGTCGGCCGACGCAGCCGGCAAGCTCGACGCCCAGGGCATGGCCCATGCCGAGGCGATCGAAGCCGAACTGCGCGCGGCCGGCGCCGGCAAGCAGGTGTTCGAGCGCGAGTACTTCTCGCAATCGATCGACACCGCGGCGATGGAGCTGGACAACGGCAACGGCTGGTTCGACGCCGCCACCGGCATCCTGCACGCGGTGTCGGCGACCCAGTCGCCGAACGAAGTCGCAGAGGACGGCGCGCGCATGCTCGCGGCCAGCGGTTTCGCGGTGAAGAGCCTGGTCCTGCATCCCTGCTACACCGTCGGCTACGGCTCCAAGGACCACAACCCGTTTCCGTTCTATGCGCTGATGGCGGCGCTGTACGGCGACGGCCGTCCGGTGCGTCTCGCCAACGACCGCTACGAGCAGTTCCAGTCCAGCCTCAAGCGGCACAGCTTCCGCATGCATTACCGGCTCAAGCTGGACCGCGCCAGCGGCCGCTTCGAGGTGTTCCAGGGGCGCATGCTCGGCGACGGCGGCGGCCGGCGCAACTTCTCGCCCTCGGTCTGCCTGGTCGCGGCGACCGCGGCGCAATCGATCTACTATTTCCCGCGCAGCGACCTGGCCAGCACGGTGATCGCCTCGCGCGCGCTCGACGCCGGCTCGGCGCGCGGCTACGGCACTTTGCAGAGCATGGGCGCGACCGAGATGCTGGTCGACGAGATCGCCGCCGAACTGGGCCTGGATCCGATCGAACTGCGCCTGCGCAACGTGTTCGACACCGGCATGAAGAACACCCAGGGCGCGATTCCCGGCGGCGTGCAGCGCGCCGGCGAGGTGCTGCGAAAGGCGCGCATGCACCCGCTGTGGACCCAGCGCGCCGCGCGCAAGCGCGAGTACGAAGCGGCCCATCCCGGCCATCGCTACGGAGTCGGCTTCGGCTGCGTGCAGAAGGACTACGGCACCGGCGCCGAAGCCGCGTTCGCCGAAGTCGCGCTGGGACGCGACGGCCGCATCGCGCTGCGCCATATCGGCATCGAGATGGGCACCGGCATGGCCACCAGCCAGGCCGCGCTGTGCGCGCCATGGCTGGGCCGCCCCGCCGACGAGGTCCGTACCGGCGAGACCGCCTGGCCGGAACTGCCGATGGTCGCCACCGACGACCCCTGGCTGATGTCGCAGGCGACCCAGGACGCGCACGTCGGCGATCCGCGCTGGACGCCGAACTACGCCAGCCCCAGCAGCGCCAGCAACTCGGCGTATTTCTTCGGCCACGCCACCCGCGAGGCGGCGCGGCAGGTGTTCGTGCAAGGCCTGTGGCCGGCGGCGCTGGCGCTGTGGAGCCGCGGCTACGGCGGCGGCCAGCTCGCGCCGCTGGCGGTGCGGCGCGAGGACGCGCGCTGGGTCGAAGGCCGCCTGACCGCGGGCAGCCTGCAGCCGCTGGCCCTGCCCGAACTGGCCGCCGCGGCCTACGAGTTGGGCCTGGCCACCGGCGCGGTGGTGCATACCTTCAACCGCTGGCAATGGGCGCAAGCCGAGTTTCCCCTGCCCGGCGACGAAGCGCGGCTGCCGCTGGACGGCCTGGCGCTGCGCTGGGGCGACGGCGACGGTGCCGGCCTCGGCACGCCGACCGCGAACGGCTATCGGATGCTGGAACGGCGCCGGGTGGACTACCCGCCGGCCCAGCGCAACAACGCCGGCGTGGTCTATTACAGCGTGGTCGGCACCTTGGCCGAAGTCGCGGTCGATACCGCGAGCGGTCGGATCGAATTGCTGAACCACCACTCGATCATGGAATGCGGCACGCCGATCGTGCCCGAACTGGTGTCCGGCCAGTTGCAGGGCGGCCTGGCGATGGGCATCGGCCATGCCCTGCACGAGTACCTGCCGCTGTACGAGGACGGCCCCGGCAACGGCACCTGGAATTTCAACCGCTACACCCTGCCGCGGGCGCGCGACGTCGCGGTGTGGAAACAGACCGGCGAAGTGCTGCCGCCGCTGTCGGACAGCGACCCGCCCAAAGGCATCGCCGAGGTGACGATGATCGCGGTGGTGCCGGCGATCGCCAACGCCTTCGCCCACGCCACCGGCCGCCGCGTGCGCGAGCTGCCGATCACCCCGGACAAGGTCCTGGCCGCGCTGGCGCAGGACGACACCGACGCCGAGGAGGCCCGCGCATGAGCGCCGACGCCGATCGCAGCGGCCTGCGCACCCGTCCGCTGCGCCTGACCGTCAACGGCCGCGCCTATGGCCCGGTCGAGGTGCCCGAGGACATGATGCTGGTCGATGTGCTGCACGAGTACCTCGGCCTGACCGGCACCCGCTTCGGCTGCGGCCAGGGCGTGTGCCGCGCCTGCACCGTGATCGTCGACGACGAGCGCGGTCCGCGTGAGTTGCGCAGCTGCATCACCGGCGCGCACTACTTCCAGGGCAAGCGCATCCGCACCGTCGAAGGCCATGCGCGCCGCGACGAGAGCGGCCGCATCGTCGAACTCTCGCCGGTGCAGCAGGCCTTTCTCGACCACTTCAGTTTCCAGTGCGGCTATTGCACGCCGGGCTTCGTCAACGCCGCCACCGTGCTGCTGGAACGGTTGCGCAAGCAGCCGGTGGCGCGCGCCGACCTGGAGCGAACCATCACCGAAGCCCTGGATCCGCACCTGTGCCGCTGCACCGGCTACGTGCGCTACTACCAGGCGGTGCGGCAACTGGCCCTGGACACGCCGGGCCTGGTCCGCGACGGCGACGCACGGGAGCAAGGCCGATGAAACGGCGCCGCTGGAAACGTGGGTTGCTGTGGCTGGCGCTGGCCGTCGCGCTGGCGTGGCTGATCGGCGGGCTGTGGTCCTGGCGGGCGCAGCGCGGTCCGGTGCAGACGGTCCGGGCCAGCGCCGAGCAGATCGAACGCGGCCGCTACCTGGCCGCAGCCGCCGACTGCGCCGCCTGCCACACCGCCGAGGGCGGCGCGCCGTTCGCCGGCGGCGTACCGCTGGCCTCGCCGTTCGGGGTCATCCACGGCACCAACATCACCCCCGATCCGGACACCGGCATCGGCCGCTACACCGCCGACGACTTCCACCACGCCCTGACCCGCGGCGAAGCGCGCGACGGCCACCAGCTGTATCCGGCGATGCCCTACGTCTCCTATCGCCGCATCGTCCGCGCCGACAGCGACGCCATTTACGCCTATCTGATGACCCGGGCGCCGGTGAAACAGGCCAACCGGCGCAACGGAGTCGGCTTTCCGTTCAACCTCCGCAGCGGCATCCACGCCTGGAACTGGCTGTTCGCCGGCGCGCGGACGACGCCGGCCTCGCAAGGACAGTCGGCGCAGTGGAAACGCGGCCAGTACCTGGTCGAAACCCTCGGCCATTGCGGCGAATGCCACAGCCCGCGCGGCCGGTTGGGCCAGATCGAGCGCGACCGCCCCTTGCAGGGCAATGCCGAACTGGGCCGTTTCGCCGCGCCCGACCTGACCCCGCAAGGCCTGGCCGCACGCGGTTGGGACCGCGCCGGGTTGCGCGCCTACCTGGCCACCGGCAGCGCCGCGCAGGCGGTGGCTTCGGATGAGATGCTCAAGGTGGTCGACCTGTCCACCAGCCGTCTGCGCGACGCGGACCTGGATGCGATCGCGACCTATCTGACCGGCGACCGCGCCGCGCCCGCCGTCGCCTTGCCCGCACCGGCCGTACCGGCGCCGCCCGCGCCGGCCCACGACCGCTACCTGGCCTTGTGCGCCGGCTGCCACGGCCGCGACGGCGAGGGCGTGCCGCACGTCGCCCCGGCGCTGCGCGGCAATAGCGGCCTGCGCGATCCGCGGCCGCACAACCTGATCGTCGCCCTGCTCGACGGCCTGCCCGAACACGATCTGCCCGGGCTGGAACGGATGCAGGACATGCCCGGCTTCGGCGACGAACTCGACGACGCGCAGTTGGCCGAGCTGGCGCAATGGCTGCGCAGCCGTTACGGCGGCCGCAGCGAAGCGGTCGCGGCGCAGCAAGTGCGCGCCCTGCGCGAGAGCCGGCCGGCGCCGCACCGCTGACGCGCGCGGCGCCGGTCATTGGGCCTGGAGCTGCGCCGGGCCGGCCCGCCGCCGGCCAGATGGCGCCGACGGGAAGTGCGTAGGAACGAGTAAAGAGCAACGAATGCGGAGGAACCGGTACGCGAAGACGAGCCCGGCCTTCGCTCGTTGCTCGTTGCTGCTCATTCGTTGCATCGCCGATCCAGGCGCTCAATCGTCGCCGTAGGCGCGGTCCGAGGTGGTGTCGACGATGCGCTCGCTCTTGCCGCTGGTCGCGTAGGCGCGTGGGTCGGACAGCTCCAGGGTGCAGCTTTGCGGGTCTTCGAGCAGGATCGCCGCGCCGCCCAGTTGCACGTGCACCGCTTCGGGCGTGCGCCGTCCGGCGCGGGTGTAATAGGTCGCCCGATGCTTGCGCAGGATCACCGCGTTGGCGCCTTGCTGCGCCGCCGCCTCGGCGAGACGGGCGAACGCGCGCGGGTAGTGGACCGGGCTCGGATCGCGGTCGAACGAATTCTCTTTCACCCGAGTGCCGGCCTCGATCGCGACCGTACCGAGCCGGCGATAGCGGCAGCCGGGATCGGCCTCGATCACCGGCGGCGCGGCCGAGGCCGCCCACGCGCAGGTCCACCACAACGCACCGCCGATCCACGCCTTCGCATTCATGATCGTGCCCCGCAACACCGGCCAGCGGCGGCCGGACGCGCGGACTATAGCCAGGGCGGCGCGCGTCGAAAATGTGTGCCCGCACGCGCATTGCGAACGCCGCGCCCTGCGTTCCCCGGCTCCGTTCCGAGTGTGGCGAGCACCGGCATCCGGCTGCGTCGTCGCGCACGATTGCGCAACGCAACATGGTGCTGTCGGCCAAGACGAGAAGTGCGTCGCGCTTGTCTCGACATGACAATTAATGTCCAACGGACATGGACTTATCTCACTGTTTTTCAGACGCTTTTCGCGCACCATTTCGCTGCGGCGCAGCAAACGGCCATTAACGAAACCAACGTTGTCAGGGGATTCTGTGAACTGCAGCGCAAACGCCTAGCAAGCGCGTTGACAACGTTGTCACGCATCGCCAGCGTGCACAGCGAACAGACCGGACGCGTCCAGCGCGCCGTCCAGGTCGAGCCAGGCGCGCCAGGCACAGGAGGAAGCCGCTCTCTCCACAGGGGATCGCGACAACGCGTACGACCGGCCCATCGCACCGGTCGCGCCGCAGCGGCGGCAGTACGCGGCAGGACAAGCAGCAGTACCCGACGGCGCATCGCGCCGATCACTCGAGGGAGCCCGAGCTCCCCGGCAATGCGGAGGGCCAGCGGCCCTTCTTCTAAACACGGCGGGGATCTGCCGTCGGCCGTTCGCGGCCGGCGAAGTCTTGACTACGCACGGGAGAGGAAGCACTCATGAGACACGCACGGTCCGCAAACCTGCTGTTGTTGTCGGCGTTGGCCGCCACCTCGTCGCTGTCGACGGCGTATGCGCAGGCCTCCTGCAACGGCGTTCCGGCCTGGAACCCGTCCACCATCTACGCCGCCGGCGACAAGCTGACCTACCAAAATCACCTGTATCAGGCCAACGGCCCGATCTGGAACACCCCGCCCACCCATTGCCCGAGCTGCAGCTACTACACCGACCTGGGCGTGTGCGGCACCGGCCCGGGCAACAAGCCGCCGACCGTGTCGCTGACCTCGCCCAGCAACGGCGCCAGCTACAACGTGGGCGCCAACATCGCGGTCAGCGCCAATGCCGCCGACAGCGACGGCAGCATCGCCAGCGTCGAATTCTTCCGCGGCACGACCTCGCTCGGCGTCGACACCAGCGCGCCGTACGGCGTGACCTGGAGCAACGCCGGCGCCGGCAGCCACAGCTTCACCGCGGTGGCCAAGGACAACCAGAACGCCACCACCACCTCGTCCGCGGTCAGCGTCACCGTCAGCTCGGGCCCGGCCGACACTACACCGCCGAGCGTGCCTGCCGGCCTGGCCTCGCCCGCGCAGACCTCCAGCAGCGTCTCGCTGAGCTGGAACGCCTCCACCGACAACAGCGGCGGCAGCGGCATGGCCGGCTACGACGTCTACCGCAACGGCAGCCTCGCCGGCTCGCCGACCGGCACCAGCTACGTGGTCAACAATCTCGCCGCGAGCACCAGCTACACCTTCACCGTGCGCGCCCGCGACAACGCCGGCAACGCCTCGGCGCAGAGCGCCTCGATCAGCGCCACCACCAAGCCGGCCACCCCGGGCGGCGCCAAGAAGGTGATCGGCTACTTCGCCCAGTGGGGCATCTACGGCCGCGGCTACCGGGTCAAGAACATCGACACCAGCGGCTCGGCGTCCAAGCTGACCCACATCAACTACGCCTTCGGCAACGTCCGCAACAACCGTTGCGAAGTCGGCCTGACCGTGCCGTCGGATCCGAACACCGGCGTCGGCGGCGACGCGTTCGCCGACTACACCAAGTCGTTCCAGGCCGGCGAAAGCGTCAGCGGCGTCGGCGACACCTGGGACCAGAAGCTGCGCGGCAACTGGAACCAGCTCAAGCAGCTCAAGGCCAAGCACCCGAACATCAAGGTGCTGATCTCGCTCGGCGGCTGGACCTGGTCGCGCGGCTTCTCCAGCGCGGCGCGCCCGGAGAACCGCCAGGCCTTCGTCGCCTCGTGCGTGGACGCCTACATCAAGGGCAACCTGCCGGTCACCGACGGCGCCGGCGGCGCGGGCGCGGCGGCCGGCGTGTTCGACGGCATCGACATCGACTGGGAATACCCCGTCGCCTGCGGCCTGACCTGCGGCACCCCGGAGGACAAGGCCAACTTCAACGCGCTGATGGCCGAGTTCCGCAAGCAGCTCGACGCGGTGCGCCCGGGCCTGTTGCTGACCGTCGCCGTCGGCGCCGGCATCGACAAGATCCGCGTCACCGACCCGGCCGCGTACCACCAGTACCTGGACTTCATCAACGTGATGACCTACGACTTCCACGGCGCGTGGGATCCGAAGACCAATCATCACTCGGCCCTGTTCGCCTCGCCCAACGATCCGTCCACCGGCGACCAGAAGTTCTACAACTCCAACGACGCGATCGAGGCCTTCCTGAGCCGCGGCGTGCCGGCCTCGAAGATCAACCTCGGCATCGGCTTCTACGGCCGCGGCTGGACCAACGTGGCCAACGTCAACAACGGCCTGTACCAGAGCGGCAGCGCCGCCCAGGGCACTTACGAGGCCGGCATCGAGGACTACAAGGTGCTCAAGGGCAAGCCGGGCACGATCTACACCGACGCCAACGCCCGCGCCACCTGGAAGTACGACGGCAACACCTTCTGGAGCTACGACACGCCGGCGCTGATCGGCGAGAAGATGCAGTACGTCAAGACCCAGAACCTCGGCGGCGCGTTCTTCTGGGAGTTCAGCGGCGACGACGCCCAGGGCGAGTTGGTCAACGCGATCAGCAACGGCCTGAAGTAAGCCATTCGCGCCCCCCCTCTCCCGTGCGCGGGAGAGGGGCGGGACGGCTCTCTCTCTCCGTCCCGTCCTCGGATTTCCTGCATCGCGAGGCCGGCTGCGCTAGCCCCTCGGTCCAGTTTTGCAAAGCCGCGGCGAGCGATACGCCGCGGTGATCTGCAGCGGAGCGCCGATCACCCCCCCGATCGGCGCTCCGATTTCGTTTTTGTCATAACGACATCCGCCGGCCGCTGCCGTTGCCGTTGCCGTTGCCGTTGCCGTTGCCGTTGCCGTAAAGAGCTTAGCGCCGCGGCGAACTCGCGAGACCGCCCTGAAGCCCCGGAGGGCGGCCCGCAGGGATGTGGGCCGTGCGCAGCCAGGCCATGGATGGCCTGTGCGGAGCAGCCCCGCGCCAGCTTCGTCCCAAGTGGCTCTTGATCCGAAACAGCCATGGCGTTTTCTTTGGTTACCTTTGACCGCAGGAAATCCCGTGGGACTTTGTCGCCTTGGACAAAGAAAGTAACCCGGCCGCTTGCGGACGGAAGCTCTTGCTTTGGAGCTTTGGAACTTTAGAGTTTTGAAGCTTTCGAAGCTCTTGAAGCCTTCGAATAACAAACGGCGCGAGACCGCAACAGCGCGATCGCGGCTTACGCCGCTCCTACAGTGGTGCGGGACAAGGCGCGGCGAGATTGAGAGATGGCAGTCGCGGCTTGCGCCGCTCCTACCCTGGCGGAGGTTTCGGGCTTCGATCACTGACGACAGTCTTGGATTTTCTGCGCGTCCCGCGGTCGCGGCTTGCGCCGCTCCTACAGACGATAGCTTCGAGCTTCGATCATTGACGACAGTCTTGGATTTTCTACGCGTCCCTTGGTCGCGGCTGACGCCGCTCCTACAGGGGCACCGCCCCCGCTCAGCCGACCAGGCGTAGCACGTCGTCGAGCAGGCCCGCCGCGGTAACGCCGGCGCCGGCGCCGGGCCCCTGGATCACCAGCGGCTGGTCGCGGTAGCGGTCGGACCAGATCGCCACCTTGTTGTCGGTGCCGGCGCCGCCGGCCAGCGGGTGATCGCCGGGCAACGATTCCAGGCCGACCCGGGCGCTGTGGCGGCCGTCTTCGCCGCAGTCCAGGCGGGCGATGAAGCGCAGCTTCTCGCCGTTCTTGTAGGCCGCCGCGTAGCGATCGCGCAGCGGCGCGTCCAGCGCCGGCAACGCCGCGTCCACGCTCTCCTTGGACAGGATCGCCAGTTCCGGCGGCACCAGCGAGGCCACCTCGACCTCGCCCGCTTCCAGCGCCACCCCGGCCGCGCGCGCCAGGATCAGCAGCTTGCGCCGCACGTCCTCGCCGGACAGATCGTCGCGCGGATCGGGCTCGGTGTAGCCGGCGTCGCGCGCCTGCCTTACCAGGGCCGAGAACGGGCGCATGCCGTCGTAATGATTGAACAGCCAGGCCAGCGAGCCCGATAGCACGCCGGCGATGGCGTGGATGCGGTCGCCGCCGGCCTGAAGTTCGCGCAAGGACCGCAGCAGCGGCAAGCCGGCGCCGACCGTGGCGCTGTCGCCGTAGCCGCTGCCGCCGCGCGCGCAGGCCTCGCGGATCGCGCGCCAGCGCGCCAGCGAGGTGCCCTGGCCGATCTTGCACGCGGTGACCACGTGGATGCCCTGAGCCAGCCATTGCGCATGGCGCTCGGCGACCGCTTCGCTGGCGGTGGCGTCGACCACCACCCGAGCGCCGTCGCCGGCCAGGCCATCCCAGGACAGGGCCGCGGCGACCTCGTCGAGCGAGCTGGGCCGGTCGCTGGCGGTCAGCGCGGTGGCGGCGCGCTCGGGCGCCAGCCCGGCGCGGTCGACCGCGGCGCGGCGCGAATTGGCGACATGGACCAGCGTCAAGCGCTCGCCCAGGCGCGTGCCCTGCCAGGCCTTGAGCCGCGCGAGCACCGCGCCGCCGACCGTGCCGGTGCCGAGCAGCGCGACCCGCGCCGGCAGCGCCGGCGCGTTGGCGGCGGCGATGCGCGCGGCGGACGCCGGCGCCGACAGAGCGCTGGCCGCCGCGCTCATCGTTTGACGCGCGCCGCGGTGGCCACCGCCGCCGAAGCGCGCTCCAGCGCGGCTTCCAGATCGGCGATCAGGTCGTCGACATGCTCGATGCCGACCGACAGGCGCAACAGGCCATCGCCGATGCCGGCGGCGGCGCGCGCTTCCGGCGACATCGCCGCATGGGTCATGGTCGCCGGATGCGCGACCAGGCTTTCGACGCCGCCCAACGATTCGGCCAGGGTGAAACAGTTCAGGCCGTCGACGAAGGCGCGCACCGCGTCTTCGCCGCCGTCGATCTCGACGCTGAGCATGGCGCCGAAACCCTTCTGCTGGCGCGCCGCCAGGGCATGGCCCGGGTGCGAGGCCAGGCCCGGGTAATGCACCACGCGCACCGCCGGATGGGCATCGAGCAACTGGGCGATGGCCTGGGTGTTCTCCTGATGCACGCGCAGACGCGCGTCCAGGGTGCGCAGGCCGCGCAGGGTCAGGAAGGCGTCGAACGGCGAACCGGTCAGGCCCAGCGCATTGGCCCACCACACCAACTGCTGGTGGTGCTCGGCGCTCTTGGCCACCACCGCGCCGCCGACCACGTCGCTATGGCCGTTGATGTACTTGGTGGTCGAATGCACGACCAGGTCGGCGCCGAACGCGATCGGACGCTGCAAAGCCGGCGACAGGAAGGTGTTGTCGACCACGGTCAGCGCGCCCTGGGCGTGCGCGGCCTCGATCACGAAGCGCAGGTCGGTGACGCGCAGCAGCGGGTTGGACGGGGTTTCGATCCACACCACCGCCGGCTTGCTCGCCAGCGCTTCGGTCAGCGAACGCGGGTCGGTGAGGTCGGCGGTGATCAGCTCGAACGCGCCCTTCGCCGCCAGCGCGTTGAACAGGCGCCAGCTGCCGCCGTAGCCGTCGTGCGGCACCACGATGCGGTCGCCCGGCTTGAGCAAGGCGTGCAGCACCAGGGTGATCGCCGACATGCCGGTCGAGGTGACCACGCCGCCGGCGCCGCCTTCCAGCTCCGCCAGCGCTTCGCCGAGCAGGTCGCGGGTCGGGTTGCCGCTGCGGGTGTAGTCGTACTGGCGCTTGTCGTTGAAGCCGGCGAAGCTGAAGTTCGACGACAGCACGATCGGCGGGGTCACCGCGCCGTAGGCGGCGTCGCGATCGATGCCGGCGCGGACCGCGGCGGTACAGGCGTTGCGGGTGGGGGCATTGGATGCCTGGGTCGAGGTCTGGGTCACGTGGGCCGCTCCGTTGATGTCAATGCTCATGCGGCCACCTGGCTACAGTCGGCCAGCGCTTCGCGCAGGATGGTGTCGATGTCGGTTTCTTCTTTAAGGCAGGCGTCGTGCCCGTAGATCGAGCGCAGCACGCGCAGCCGGGTCTCGCCGCGCAGGCGCTCGATCAGATCGTAGGACTCGCTCAGCGGAATCAGCCGGTCTTCGCCGACCGCGACCACCGTGACCGGCAGGCGGATGGTCGAGGGGTCGACCTGCTGCAGGTCGATCGATTCGGACAGGCGCAGGAAGGCGGTGGTCGGGGTGCGCGCGACGTACTTGTGGCCGCAGTGGTCGAGATAGTCCTCGGCGTCGACGCGGACCCGGCCGTCGCGCACTTGCGCGGCGCCGAAACGTTCGGCGAACTCTTCCGGGGTGCGGTAGCTCAGCACCGCCAGCTCGCGCGCCAGCGCCAGCCCCTGGCTCTCGTCGCACTGCAGGGCGCCGAGCGCGACCGCGCGGCGCTGCAGCGCGCGCCACGCCGCGGCATAGGGATGGGCGCGGTGGGTGCCGCTGATCGAGACCAGTTCGCCCAGCCGCGAGGGGTGGCGCGAAGCGAACTGCAGGCCGACCATGGCGCCGTAGGAGTAGCCGATGAAGGCCTGCAGGCAGGGAATGCGCAGCGCGTCGAGCAGAGCCGCGATGGCGTCGGCCTGATCGGCCGGGTCCAGCGGCGCATCGAGTTCGCCGTCGGCGCCGAGCCAGTCGAACGAGACCAGATGGAAACGCTGCGGGTCCAGCGCGCGGCCGGCGCCGACCTGGCTATGCCACCAGCCCGGCTCGGCGAACTCGCGGCTCGGCGCCAGGTGGCGGTGGGCGGAAATGCCGCCGGCGACGAACAAGGCCGGCAGACCGGCCTCGCCCTGGGTTTCGTAACGCAGCGTCACGCGGCGGCGGCCGGCGTGGCGCAGGTCGAGTTCGAGCGCGATCTCGCCGCGGGTCGCGGCGCCGCGCGCGCTCAGGCGCTCGACGGCGGGAGCCGGGGCCAGCGCGCTGGCTTCGTGGGAAACGAAGCGTTCGCTGGCGTCGAAACTGGCAACGGGGCTGTGGGCGAAGCTCATGGCGGGCATCCGATAGGAACGGGGCCATCGAGCTTGCAAGTCGCAGGTGCGCCGCGAGGGGCGCACTTCGCAACCATCTTCCGACCGACGCCTCCACACCTCTAGGGCGGGGGCGGGCCGCAGGAATTGGCACCTTCGCGCGGCTTGCGCCGCGTTGGGTTGCCCCGGCTTCTAAGGGCCTGTCCCTCAGCCGGTCTCGATGGATGGGCACAGTCTGCCGGCGCCCCCGAGGGCTGTCAATCGCTTCATCCGCATATAGCGATTTATTATGAGCCCCTGCCCCGGCCGACACGGCCCGGCAACCGGACGGCGGTCGCCATCGCGACCCTCGCCCGGTCGCCACGCGTCGCGCATACACTTGCCACGATGACTAGCCGCCTCCTTGCCGTCGCCCTCAGCGCGACCCTGCTCGCCGCCTGCGCCAGCCGCCCGGTGTTGGAATCGGAAACCCGCACCACCTCGGCGGGGCCGGCGCGATTGCGCACCGTGCCCGAGCGCTTCGTGTCCGCGCCCAGTCCGCAGGACGAACTCGACTCGCTGGCGACCTGGCCCGGCGAAGACGGCAAGACCTGGCTGATCGCCAGCGCCAAGTCCACCCATCAGTTGCAGGTCTACGACGCCGATACCGGCGAGCGCCTGCGCAGCGTCGGCGGCAAGGGCTCCGCCCTGGGCCAGTTCAAGCGCCCCAACGGGCTGGCGGTGTTCGGCGACCACGTATTCGTGGTCGAGCGCGACAACCATCGGGTGCAGGTGCTGCGCCTGCCCGACTTCGCCCCGTTGGCCAGCTTCGGCGAGGCCCAGCTGCGCAGCCCCTACGGCCTGTGGCTGCACGAGACCGCGCCCGGCGAGTTGGAGGCCTACGTCACCGACAGCTTCATGTACGGCGACAAGTACGACCAGGTGCCGCCGCTGAACGAACTCGATCAACGCGTGCGCCGCTACCGCCTGCATTTCGACCAGGACGGCCGCCTGAGCAGCGAGTACCAGGGCGCGTTCGGCGACACCAGCGAGGACGCCGCCCTGCGCGTGGTCGAGTCGATCGCCGGCGACCCGGCCAACGACCGCCTGCTGATCGCCGACGAGGACGAGCGCCATCTGTCGACCCTGCGCGAGTACACCCTGGCCGGCCGCTACACCGGCCGCCGCCTGCCCGACCGCAGCTTCGACGCCCAGGCCGAGGGCGTAACCCTGTGGAGCTGCGCGGACGGCGGCGGCTACTGGATCGCGGTCGACCAGCTGATGCCGCGCACCGTCTTCCACGTGTTCGACCGCACCACCCTGGCCCCGCGCGGCAGCTTCCGCGGCGAGGTCACCGCCCACACCGACGGCATCGTCCTGCACGCCGCCGGCACCGCCGGGTTTCCGTTCGGCGCGCTGTACGCCGTGCACGACGACCGTTCGGTGGCCGCGTTCGACCTCGGCGAGATCGCCCGCACCCTGTCGCTGTCCTCTTCCTGCCTGAACTGACGACCCGCCTCCGATCCGCTCATGCGTGCCTCCCATTATCTTGCCGCCCTGCTCTGCCTGACCGCGCTCGCCGGCGCCGACGCGCGAGCGGGCAAGCTGTACCGCTGGACCGACCGCCAGGGCATCGTCCATTACGGCGACCGCGCGCCCGAGCGGGCGCCGCCAGCGGAAATCGAACGCATCCCGTTCCGCACCGAGCCGGGCGCGATCGCCCGCCTGCGCGTGCTGCAGGATGGCGAGCGCTACCTGGCCTGGGCCGACAACAGCCTGGCCGGTCCGATCGAGGTGCGGCTGGATTTCACCCACAGCAACAACATCGTCGGCTCGCCGCACCTGCCGGCGCGGGCGATCCTGGACGCGCGCAGCAGCGCGGTGGTGGCGGTGCTCAGCGCCCAGGACCCGACCCGCGGCGGCGACTTCGAACTGAACATGCGCAGCACCCCGGGCGACCCGGACGCGCGCGCGCGCAACGTCGACTACCTGCTGCCGCTGCAGCAACAGCAGTTCCGCATCGACCAGGGCTACGGCGGCCACTTCAGCCACAGCGAGCCCGAACACCGCTACGCGGTCGATTTCGCCGCCGACATCGGCACCCCGGTGCTGGCCGCGCGCGACGGCACGGTGATGCAGGTCGAATCCGATTTCGACAAGGCCGGGCTGAACCTGGAGAAGTACGGCGACCGCGCCAACTTCGTCCGCATCCTCCACGACGACGGCAGCATGGCCCTATACGCCCACCTCAAGGACGACGGCGGGGTGCTGGTCCGGCTCGGCCAGCGGGTCCGCGCCGGGCAGCAGATCGGCCTGTCCGGCAATACCGGCTTCAGCACCGGCCCGCACCTGCACTTCGCGGTCCAGGTCAACCGCGGCATGCGCCTGGAATCGATCCCGTTCCGGATGAGCGGCCCGCAGGGCCCGCTGCACCTGGGCGGCGGGGCGCGCTGAGCCCCGCCCGGCGGCCGCGGGCCGCCCCGGGGCCTCGGCCCGCCCGGCGCCGGCGGCGCGCGCGGGTATAATCGCCGCCTTCCTCTCGACTCCCGACGCGCCCCGGGCGCGCCGTCCTCATGTCCGAAGTCACCCAGCAAGCCCTCCGCCGCCGCACCTTCGCGATCATTTCGCACCCCGACGCCGGCAAGACCACCCTGACCGAAAAGCTGCTGCTGTTCGGCGGCGCGATCCAGATGGCCGGCTCGGTCAAGGGCCGCAAGGCCGCGCGCCACGCGACCTCCGACTGGATGGCGCTGGAGAAGGAACGCGGCATCTCGGTGACCTCCTCGGTGATGCAGTTCCCCTACGAGGGCCGCATCGTCAACCTGCTCGACACTCCCGGCCACGCCGACTTCGGCGAGGACACCTACCGGGTGCTGACCGCGGTCGACTCGGCGCTGATGGTCATCGACGTGGCCAAGGGCGTGGAAGAGCGCACGATCAAGCTGATGGAGGTGTGCCGCCTGCGCGACACGCCGATCATGAGCTTCATCAACAAGCTCGACCGCGAAGGCAAGAACCCGATCGAGCTGCTCGACGAGGTCGAGTCGGTGCTGGGCATCCAGTGCGCGCCGATCACCTGGCCGATCGGCATGGGCCAGCGCCTGAAGGGCGTGGTCCACCTGCTCAGCGGCGAAGTGCACCTGTACGAACAGGGCCGCAACTTCACCCGCCAGGACTCGACCATCTTCGCCTCGATCGACGACCCGGCGCTGGAAGCGCGGATCGGCGCCGGCATGCTGGCCGAACTGCGCGAGGAACTGGAACTGGTCGAAGGCGCCTCGCATCCGTTCGACAAGGCCAAGTACCTGGCCAGCGAGCAGACCCCGGTGTTCTTCGGCTCGGCGGTCAACAACTTCGGCGTGCAGCTGCTGCTGGACTTCTTCGTCGAGCACGCGCCGTCGCCGAAGCCGCGCGAAACCACCAGCCGCGACGTGCAGCCCGACGAAGACAAGCTGTCCGGCTTCGTGTTCAAGATCCAAGCCAACATGGACCCGCAGCACCGCGACCGGGTCGCGTTCATGCGCATCTGCTCGGGCAAGTTCAGCGCCGGCATGAAGGCCTTCCATCCGCGCACCGGCAAGGAAGTGAAGCTGGCCAACGCGCTGACCTTCATGGCCAGCGACCGCGAGATCGCCGAGAGCGCCTGGCCCGGCGACGTGATCGGCATCCACAACCACGGCACGATCTCGATCGGCGACAGCTTCAGCGAAGGCGAGCCGCTGTCGTTCACCGGCATCCCCAACTTCGCCCCGGAACTGTTCCGCCGCGCCCGCCTGCGCGATCCGCTCAAGCTCAAGCAGCTGCAGAAGGGCCTGGCCCAGCTGTCGGAGGAAGGCGCGACCCAGTTCTTCCGCCCGCTGATGAGCAACGACCTGATCCTCGGCGCGGTCGGCGTGCTGCAGTTCGACGTGGTCGCCTACCGGCTCAAGGACGAGTACGGCGTCGACGCCAGCTTCGAGCAGGTCTCGGTCGCGACCGCGCGCTGGATCCGCTGCAGCGACGCCAAGAAGCTGGAAGAGTTCCGCGACAAGAACGCGCTCAACCTGGCCGTCGACGCCGCCGGCCAGCTGGTCTATCTGGCGCCGACCCGGGTCAACCTGCAGCTGGCTCAGGAGCGCGCCCCCGGCGTCGAGTTCCTGGCCACCCGCGAACACGCCCACGCGGTGGCCGTCGACTGATGTCGCCGCTGCGCCAATGGTGGTTGTACTTGTTGAGCAAGCGCAGCGAAGTCGCCGCGCTCGACTACAAGGACGCCTACATGGCCAAGGTGATCATGGACATCCACCGCCTGCGCGCCGACAAGGCGCAGGCGCTGGTGCCGCTGCGCGAGCTGCACCCGATCCACCGCATCGACCGCGAATCGGCGCAGCAGGCCACCGCGGCGCGCGCCCAGGCGCTGCTCGCGCGCCGCGACGAACTGCTGGCGCGCGGCAAGCTCGATCTGGCCGCGCTGAGCGAGATCATTCCCTCGGTCTCGCAGATCAAGGTCGTCCGCGACGGCGCGCGCTGGCTGGCCTTCGAAGGCAACGGCCGCCTGTATGCGATGCGCCAGGCCTTCGGCGAGGAGTGCGCACTGCCGGTCGAAGTCGAGGAGTACCGCTTCGCCCGTCCGGCCAAGATCCAGCGCCGGCTGCGCCGGATCCGCCGTCTGAACGAACTCGAGTAACCCCCCCCGCTCCGATGCTGCGCGGCAGCATCGACTAGCATCGTCCGGTCGGCCGAGCCGGCCGGCGTCCATACGGGAGGGGGTCATGTACTACCTGGGCATCGCGCTGTGTCTGATCGGCGGTCTGTGGATCGTGGTCAACGCGTTCCGCAAAAGCATCTGGTGGGGACTGGGTTCGCTGTTGATACCGTTCGTGGCGCTGGTGTTCGCGATCATGAATTTCGCCGCCAACAAGATCCCGCTGGCGATCTATGTGGTCGGCATCGTGCTGATCCTGGTCGGCATGCCGTCGATGTCGCAGTACGCGGCGGCGCCGGCGGGCTGAGCGCATCGGCCCGGTCCGCGGAGTCCTGCCTGGGATTCCGCGGACGACGCGCGCCGCAGCGCCGGCGTGATGCGCTTGGCGAAACCGGACCGCCGTCGCCTTACCGCGTCGGTCGGTTCGCGCCGGGGCCGAGCATTTGCTCCAGACCGCGCTAGGATGCTGGGACCATGCCTATCGCCCATGCCCCCGCTCACGGCGACCATTCGATCCGCGAAGAGATCGCCAATGCCCTGACCCACGGCCTCGGCGCCACCGCCGCGCTCGCCGGCGGCTCGGTGATGATCACCCTGGCCGCCCTGTACGGCGACGCCTGGCAGCTCGGCAGCTCGATCGTGTTCGGGATCAGCCTGTTGCTGCTGTACCTGGCCTCGACCCTGTACCACGCGATCCAGCATCCCATCGTCAAGGGCCGGCTCAAGGTCTTCGACCATTGCGCGATCTACCTGCTGATCGCCGGCACCTACACCCCGTTCACCCTGATCGGCCTGCGCGGCCCCTGGGGCTGGGGCCTGTTCGCGGCGATCTGGGGCCTGGCCCTGGCCGGGATCGTGTTCAAGCTGTTCTACACCGGCCGCTTCAAGCTGTTGTCGACCCTGATCTACATCGCCATGGGCTGGCTGGTGCTGGTGGCGATCAAGCCGCTGGTGCAGGCGCTGGAGCCGTGGACCCTGGCATGGCTGCTCGCCGGCGGCCTGTGCTACACCCTCGGCACGGTGTTCTATCACCGGCCCTCGCTGCGCTACTCGCACGCGATCTGGCATCTGTTCGTCGTCGCCGGCAGCGTCTGCCACTACATCGCGGTGCTGTCGCAAGTGGTGCCGTCGCCGGCCTGAACGCCGCGGCGCCCGTCCACGGCGCGTTCACTTCCGCTTTACCGGAGTCTGGCGATGGTGGGCCCATCGTAGCGAACAGGTCCCCACGCGCGGGCCGAATGGAGTGCGCCGAAGCGCCTCCGGCACGATCGGCCGGCGCCAGCCCGCGATGAGCCAGCTCCCGACAAGCCAGCTCCCGATAAGCGAGTCCCATCCGCGGACTCCGCAGTCCACCGACGACGCCGCGCCGTCCTGGCGCGCGCGACTGCGCCGCCACCCGCTGCGCACCGGCTTCGGCCTGCTCGCGCTCGCCGTGCTGGCGCTGATCCTGCTGTGGGACTGGAACTGGTTCAAAGGCCCGATCGAACGCCAGGTCGAGGCGCGCACCGGGCGCCGGCTGGAAATCGCCGGCAACCTCGACGTCGACCTGGGCCGGGTGCCGGTGATCCGCGCCGACGGCCTGAGCTTCGCCAATGCGCCGTGGGCGCGGCGGCCGCTGATGGCCAGCGCGCAGCGCCTGGAGTTGGCGATCGAGCTGTGGCCTTTGCTCAAGGGCGAGGTCCGCATTCCCGAAATCCGCCTGCGCCAGCCGCGTCTGAACCTGCAAAGCGACGCCAAGCACGGCGGCAACTGGAAGTTCGAACGCGGCGGCGACGGCGAGTTGCCGGTGTTCCGGCGGATCTGGATCGACGACGGCCGGATGGAATTCCTCGATCCGGCCGGCAAGACCGATCTGAACCTGAGCGTCGCCAGCCGCGCCGGGCAACGCGCCGATGCCGCGCCGCCGGTGCAGGTCGAGGGCAGCGGTCGCTGGAGGGGCAATCCGTTCAAGCTGCAGGGCCGCGCCGAATCGCCGCTGGAACTGCAGCACGCGCAACGACCGTACCGGCTCGACCTGCGCGCCAGCGCCGGCGCGACCCGCGCTCACGCACGCGGCGAGGTGGTCGACCCCTTCCACCTGCGCGACTTCGAGCTGCGACTGGCCCTGGCCGGCAAGAACCTGGCCGACCTGTATCCGCTGCTCGGCCTGGCCATTCCCGACACGCCGCCTTATGCGCTCGACGGCCGCCTGAGCCGCGAAGGCGCGAACTGGCGCTATCGGCGTTTCAGCGGCCGGGTCGGCGACAGCGACTTGTCCGGCGACGCCAGCGTCGCCACCGGCGGGCCGCGTCCGTACCTGCGCGCCGACCTGGTCTCCAGGCGGCTGGACTTCGACGACCTGGCCGGCTTCGTCGGCGCGCCGCCGCAAACCGGACGCGGCGAAAGCATCAACCCCGAACTCGCCGCCGAGAACGCGCGCCTGCAGGCCAGCCCCAAGCTGCTGCCGGATACGCCGTACCGCCTCGACAAGCTGCGCGCGATGGACGCCGACGTGCGCCTGCGCGCCAACCGCATCAACGCGCCGGGCTGGCCGTTGGACGACATGCAGGCGCGCCTGCTGCTGGAGAACGGCCTGCTGCGCTTGGCGCCGCTGAACTTCGGCGTCGCCGACGGCGAGATCCGCTCGAGCATCGTCATGGACGCGCGCCAGGCGCCGATCCGCACCCGCGCCGACATCGACGCGCGCGGCCTGACCCTGGCCAAGCTGTTGCCCAAGGTCAAACTGGCCAACGACGCGGTCGGCAAGGTCGGCGGCCGGATCGCCCTCAACGGCCAGGGCAACTCGATCGCGCGCATGCTCGGCAGCAGCGACGGCGAGGTCGCGGTCGGCATGGGCCCAGGCCAGATCAGCAACCTGCTGATGGAATTCACCGGCCTCGACCTGGCCGAGATCCTCAAGTTCAAGCTCACCCGCGATCGCAAGATCCCGATCCGCTGCGCGTTCGGCGATTTCGCCGTCGCCGACGGGGTGATGACCGCGCGCGCGCTGGCCTTCGACACCAGCGACACCTTGCTGGTCGGCAAGGGCACGATCGACCTGGCGCAGGAAAAACTCGACCTGACCATCCGCGCCCGGCCCAAGGACCGCAGCCTGCTGGCCCTGCGCACGCCGCTGTACGTCGGCGGCAGCTTCAAGCAGCCCAGCGCGCGCCCGGACTTCGGCCGCCTGGGACTGCGCGGCGCGGCCGCGCTGGCCCTGGGCAGCATCGCCCCGCCGGCGGCCTTGCTGGCGACGCTGGAACTGGGCCCGGGCAAGGACGCGAGCTGCGCTGGGCACGCGGCGAAGTGAGCGCCTGCGCGGCTACGGCTGCAGTTCGATGTCCCGGCCGGGATGGGCCAGGTCGTAGACCAGGTTCGCCTGCATGTCGCTGCCGTCGTCCAGCTTCTGCCTGAGCGTGTATTCGGTACGTCCGTCGCCCAGGCGGCGCTCGCCGACCAGGCGAATCCGATTCAGGCAGGAGGCGATCGCCGAGGTGTCGCTGACCGAGCCGCCCGCGGCGTCGAACGCCAGGTTCAGCAACGTCGTCTCGCGGCCCTTGCGGCAGCGTCCGTTGTCGACCTGCGGATCGCTCGACGCTTCCACCCGCAGCAACAGGTCGAAACGTTCGCCGCGATCTTCCTGGCCCAGGATCGCGACGCGTTCGATCCGTCGCACCGGGTCGGCGAAGATCTGATCCAGCGGCAGCGCGAACGTGCGCACCGCGCTCGCCAGCCGCAGGCTTTGCCCATCGCCGGCAACATCGACCTGGGCCGGGCGTTGCGGTTCCCGCCGCGGCGGCGGCGGCTTCGGACGCTCGCCCTGGTCCTGCCGAGTCCGCCGTGCCGCGTCGTCCGGCGCACCCGGTGGCGCGCGCCTGCGCTCGGCGGCCTTGTCCGCGGCAGGCGGCCCGGCCGCCGGAGTGCAGCCCAGCGCGACGACGACGATCAGGATCGCGCTGGCCCAGCGCGCAGCGAAGCGGTATCGATTCATGCAGTTTCTTCGTCAGACAGGCAGGAACGCTTCGGCCCGGGCGCGTGGATTCGCGAGGCGCGGCGGAGGCATTCGGCTTGGGGGTGTGCGCCGCAGACCGTCGCCTATGAAGCGATCCGATCGGACCGGAACCGCCGGACCGGCGAGGGCGGCGCGGCGGCGCCGTGCGATCTACATGGTGATGTCGGCGCCCGGATGGCGCAGGTCGTACACCAGGTAAACCGGCCAGGTATCGCCTTCGGCATAAGTGTGTTCGAGGTCGTACTCGACCCGATCGCCCTGCCGGCGCTCGGCGACCAGGCGGGTACGCTTGAGGCAGGATTCCAGATCGTGGCTGCCGCTGACCTGGTTGTCGTTGCCGTCGAACGCCAGGGTACGCAGCACCACCTCGCGGCCGTCGCGGCAGCGGCCGCCCTCGGCCTTGGGATCGCTGGCGCCCTCGATGCGCAGCAGCAGGTCGAAACGCTCGCCCTTGTCCTCCTGGCCCAGGATCGTCACCCGGTCGATCTTGCGCACCCGGCCGTCGAACGCGTCGGCGATCTCGATCGGGAACTGGCGGATCGCCGTGACCACGTCGACGCGCTGGCCGTCGGCGGCGACCGTCGCCTGGGCCGGGCGCGCCGGCGGCTTGGCGGGCGCCGCCGCGGCGGCCGGCTCGACCGCGGCGGCGGCCGGTTGCGACTGCGACGACGAGCAAGCGGCCAGGGCGGCGACGGCCAGGGCGGCCAACGATGGGCGCAGCACTAAGAAACGACCAGAACGCATGGTGATCCTTCACTCGGGCATGCGACGAAGCGTCGCCGCCGCGCAGCATAGTCGAATGCGCGCCTCGTGCGGCAAGGCTGCGCCGCCGCACCGCGGTCGCGCTCAGCTGGCGATGTAACGCTGCAGTTGGTCGAGTTCGAGCTGCTGGTCTTCGATCACCGCCTTGACCAGGTCGCCGATCGACACCACTCCGACCACCCGGCCGGCGTCGACCACCGGCAGGTGGCGGATTCGGCGCTCGGTGACGATCTGCATGCAGCGGTCGGCGCTGTCGCCGAGCCCGACCACCACCACCTCGGCGGTCATGATCGCGTGCACCGGCGTGTCCGCCGACGAGCGGCCCTGCAGCACGATCTTGCGCGCGTAGTCGCGCTCGGAGAGGATCCCGGCCAGTCGCGGCCCCTCCATCACCAGCACCGCGCCGATGCGTTTCTCGGCCATCAGCCGGATCGCGTCGATCACCGGCGCATCGGGCCCGATCGCGTGGATCTCAGGCGCTTTCGCCTCCAACAACTGTCGTACCGTGCGCATGGCCGTCTCCTTCCGCAAGCTGGGGAAACCGCTTCGGCTCCGAGCATACTCCTGGCGCGGGCTGCCAGGTGTCGATCAGGTACAGGGGCCGCTGTTTGGACTCCTCGTACAGCCGGCCCAGGTACTCGCCGATCAGGCCGAGCGCGATCAACTGCACCCCGCCCAGGAACAGGATCACCGCCATCATCGTCGGCCAGCCCTGCACCGGGTCGCCGAACAGCAACGCCTTGAGCACCACCTTGATCGCGAACGCGAACGCCACCAGCGCCGTGGCCAGGCCCAGGTAGGTGGCCAGGCGCAGCGGCGCGGTCGAGAAACTGGTGATGCCCTCCAGGGCCAGGTTCCACAGCCGCCACAGGTTGAACTTGCTGGCCCCGGCCACCCGCGCCTCGCGGTGGTACGGCAGGGCGACGCGGTTGTAGCCGACCCAGCCGAACAGGCCCTTCATGAAACGGTGCCGCTCGCGCAACTGGCGCAGCGCATCGAGAGCGCGCGGCGAGAGCAGGCGGAAATCGCCGGTGTCGGCCGGAATCGGGGTGCGCGAGAGGCGGCCGATGATCCGGTAGAAGGCGTGCGCGGTGCCGCGCTTAAGCCAGCCCTCGCCTTCGCGCTCCATGCGCGTGCCGTAGACGTCGTCGTAGCCCTGCCGCCACAACGCCACGAACTGCGGGATCAGCTCCGGCGGGTCCTGGCCGTCGGCGTCCAGGATCAGCGCCGCGCCCTGCTCGACCCGGTCCAGGCCGGCGGTCAGCGCCGCTTCCTTGCCGAAGTTGCGCGACAGCCGCAGCAGGGCGACGCGCGGGTCGTGCGCGGCGAACGCCTGCAGGATCTCCCAGGTGCGATCGCGGCTGCCGTCGTCGACGTACAGCACGCGTCCCTCGACGCCGTCCGCGGCCAGCGCGTCCAGCGCCGCGGCGATGCGCGGCTGCAGCAGCGGCAGGCTCTGCTCTTCCTCGAAGGCGGCCAGGACGACGGTGACGCGTTCGCGATTCATGCCGCGCATAGTAGCCGCGCCGCGGCGCTGCGGAACGTGATCGCGCCGGCCGCGGCGAGCCCCGCCATGACGGCCTCGGCCGCCGCCCTCATTCGATCCGCTTGAGGTAGCCGTCGCCGCCGATGTAGCGCATCTGGCGCTGGATCGCGCCGGCCCGGCGCTGCACGTAGGGACCGGGGCGGGCGATGCTGTAACGCTTGGGGTTGGGCAGCACCGCGGCCATGCGCGCGGCCTCGGCCGGCGCCAGCCGCGCAGCGTCCTTGCGGTAGTAGGTGCGCGCCGCCGCCTGGGCGCCGTACACGCCGTCGCCGAACTCGGCGATGTTGGCGTAGACCTCGATGATCCGGCGCTTCGGCCACAGGGTCTCGATCAGCAGGGTGTACCAGGCCTCGATGCCCTTGCGCACCCAACTGCGCCCGCTCCACAGGAACAGGTTCTTGGCGGTCTGCTGGCTGATCGTGCTGCCGCCGCGCACCTTGCGGCCGCGGGCGTTGTTCTTGCGCGCCTTCTCGATCGCCTTGAGGTCGAAGCCGAAGTGCTCGGCGAAGTTCTGGTCCTCCGAGGCGACCAGGGCCACCGGCAGGTGAGGCGAGATCTGGTCCAGGTCGCGCCAGTCGTAGGCGATGCGGAAGCCGAACTCGCCCTGGCCCCAGGCCTCGAACTGGCGGATCAGCATGAACGCCGACAGCGGCGGGTCGACGAAGCGCAGGGTCGCGACCTGCAGGATCGAGGCCAGCACGAACAGCAGCGGCAGCGCCATCAGCCAGCGCAGCCAGCGCCGCAGCCGGCGCGGCCGCGGCGCGGAAACGGCGGCCGCCGCGGTCGCGGCGGCGTCCGGGCGGGGGGTCAAGTCTTGCACCGACGCCCCTCCGACCCCACTGTGGAGGCGACGCCGCGCGCCCGCATCGCTGCCCTCGGTACCGATCGCGTCGGCATGCCTACTCCCCCTTTCACCAGAACGCTTACAGGAACGCGCGCATTATCCGCGAAGCCGCGCCCGCATTCGCAGCCGGGGCCGCTCGCGCGTTCGAGACCGCCAAGATGACCGATTCCCAGACCGCCCCCGCCCCCGCCGCCGACCACGACCGTCTGACCCGCTTCCTGATCGAGGGCGCCGGGGTCCGCGGCGTGCGCGTCCACCTGCACGACACCTGGCGGCAGATCCGCGAACGCGCCGAGTACCCGGCCGCGGCGGCCGAACTGCTGGGCGAGGCCGCCGCTGCGGCGGCCCTGTTCACCGGCCACGCCAAGGTCGACGGGCGGCTGTCGGTGCAGCTGCGCGGCGACGGCGCCCTGCGCACCCTGTTCGCCGAATGCACCTCCGCGGGCACCCTGCGCGGGATCGCCCAGCTCGCCGAGGACGGCGGCACGGTCTCGCGCGACCTGCGCGAACTCGGCCCCGAGGCGATGCTGGCGATCACCATCGAGAACCCCGGCCTGCACGGCCGCGAGCCGGTCCGCTACCAGGGCCTGGTGGCGCTGGAGTCGGACTCCCTCGCCGGCGCCTTCGAGGGCTATTTCCGCCAGTCCGAACAGCTGCCGACCCGGCTGCTGCTGGCCGCCGACGAGCGCCAGGCCGCCGGGCTGATGCTGCAGAAACTGCCCGGCGATCAGGGCGACGACGACGGCTGGGCCCGGGTCGGAGCGCTGTTCGACACCCTGCGCGCCGGCGAGCTGCTGGAACTGCCCACCCAGACCCTGCTGACCCGCCTGTTCCATGAGGACGGGGTCCAATTGCTCGGCGGCAAGCCGCTGGGCTTCGCCTGCTCCTGCTCGCGCGAGCGGGTCGAGGCGATGCTGGTCTCGCTCGGTCGCGAGGAGGCCGACGCCGCCGCGGCCGACGGCGAGGCCCGGGTCCGCTGCGAGTTCTGCGGCCAGAGCTACCGCTTCGACCAGGACCAGATCGCCGGCCTGTTCGCCGCCGCCGCGGCCGAAGTCGAGGCGCCGCCGCGCCTGCAATGAGCGGCCGGATCCGCGACGAACGGTCTCGCGGATCCGAGATTTGGGATCCATATCCGATTGTTAAATAAACATAAACCGACTATAGTCGGAGTCGCCTAACGGGGAACTTCGGCCGGCTTCATCCGGTCATAACGGTCGGTCCACGCACTGCGAGATCCATGCTCAAGCTCCTGCGCCCATTGTCGCTCGCCCTGACGCTCGCCTTCGGCGTGGCGACGGGCGCGCACGCGCAGGTCATGCCGGGCAAGCGCGCGGACACCACTTACTTGCCGGTCTGGAACCACAACGGCAAGCTCGAATACCTGTTGCAGCTGGAGCCGGCCAATCAGCAGGCCGCCACCCGCTGGAAACTCGGCGACAGCTCCGTCGACGCCACCCTCGGGCTGGATGCCGGCGACGGCCTGGGCCTGGTCTGCGACCGCAAGACCGGCCTGGCCGGCGCGATCGGCAACCTCGCCAATCACTGCCTGCTCGCCGCCCTGGACGACGACGGCGACGACAGCCGCCAGATCTCCGCCGGCGCCAGCCTCAACCGCCCGGGCGGGCGGGTCGGCGTGACCCTCGGCAGCGGCCGCGACACCTTGCCCGCCTGGCTCAGCCCGAACAGCCGCACCAGCCGGGTCGATCAGAACACCCTGACCGTCTACGTGCAGAAGAAGATCGGCGACGAGGCCATGGTCTCGATCGGCGGCACCAAGGCCCGCGCGCGCCTGATCCCGGCCGGCGAAGTGCCGAACGTGGCCGACCGCTGGAGCAGCAAGAGCTTCAGCATCGGCGCCGGGATCGGCAACTTCGCCGCCAACATCGTCGGCCGGGTGGTCAACACGCCCGCGCCCGGCCAGTGGGAAGCGCTGGGCGTCGGCCTGACCTGGCGCACGCCGTGGAGCGGCCAGCTCACCGTGGGCGCCGAGAACGTCGTGACCCGCGGCAAGAACCCGTTCGCGCCGAGCAACGGCAACAAGGACGAGGGCACCGTGCCCTACGTCCGCTACGAACAAGACCTGTAAGTACGGCGCCGTCCCGGCGCACCGAGCGCCGCTTCTTTATCGGGCGCTTTCTCTCTATATATAGATAGCGGCAGGCCGACGCCTGCGGCGCTCGCGCGCCTTGCCCGACCGCGACCGCGGCTCCGGCCCGCGCGGCCGCCGACCGGAAGCGACGGTCATCGTCGCCGATGATTCCCGAGCCCCTCTTCGATGCACACGCCGCGGGCCCCATCCCGTGGCCGCTCGCACTCGGCACATTGCCGAAAAACGCGCCGCCGCGCCGACACCTCGGCCGGCCCCCGCGGCGGAGGTCACAGCAACCGCGACCCGCGCGTCAGGCCTGCGGCATCGACGCCGGGTGGGCGCGCCGCTTACCCCAAACGGCCCCGCAGCGCCGGCCCCAGCCGACGGATCGCCCAATTCAGCAAAGATCGGCGCCCAACGAGAATCGGTTGCATTCAGGCCCCATTTCTGGGTCTGAACACGATTTTTGCCACCCTAATCCCCTATTCATAATTTATCTACCGGCCTGTTTGCCGATTCACTTTGCTGCACCTGCTCACACAGATGCCACAAATCGACAATTGGCGACGCTTAACAACACTTTAATTTTCCGAAGTGTGCAGTTACGATCCGGCGAGCTTGCTGGATTTGGTGTGCCTATTTGCCCCACCCAGCGGGTCCACGGGTAACACAAAACAGACTCGGAGAGAGAGAAATGACCTTCAAGACCACCCAGCTCCGCGACGCGATTGCATTCGCGCTCGCGGTGGGTAGCACCGCCCTGGTCGGCACCGGCGTGGCTTTCGCGCAGGAAACCGAGAGCAAGGAAGCCACCACGCTCGATCGCGTCGAAGTGACCGGTTCGCGCATCCGCCAGGTCGACATCGAAACCGCCGCGCCGGTGCTGCAGATCAGCCGCGCCGAGATCGAGAAGCAGGGCTTCAAGTCGGTCGCCGACATCCTGCAGAACATCACCTCGGCTGGTTCGCCGGCGATCAGCCGCACCGCGCCGCTGAGCTCGGGCGAAGCGGTCGGCGGCTACTACATCGACCTGCGCAACCTCGGCGCCAACCGCACCCTGGTGCTGGTCAACGGCAAGCGCCTCGGCGCGACCAACGACGGTCTGCAGGACGTGGCTTCGATTCCGGCCGCCATGGTCGAGCGCATCGAAGTGCTGAAGGACGGCGCATCCACCATCTACGGTTCCGACGCCATCGCGGGCGTGATCAACATCATCACCCGCAAGAACTTCGAAGGCGCCGAAGTCAACGCCTACATGGGCCAGTACGGCGAAGGCGACGGCACCCGCCAGAACTACGACTTCCTGATCGGCTTCACCGGCGACCGCGGTTCGATCACCGTCGGCGCCGAGTACTCGAAGGAAGATCCGGTGTGGGCCCGCGACCGCTGGTTCTCGCAGGCCGGCGCTCCGACCGGCCCGAAGAGCGAGCCGCGCGACTTCGTGTTCTCCGGCACCACCCAGTGGGGTGCGCTGCTGGTTCCGATCGCTCCGGGCCCGGGCGGCACCGGCGGTATCGATCCGTGGACCGGCCTGCCGGTCAGCACCGCGACCAACCCGAACAACAGCCTGCCGATCAGCGCTCCGCGCTTCCTGGCGCGCGAAACCCCCGGCCTGGACCCGCGCAATCCGAACAACTTCCGCGCCCGCAACGGCTCGGACGTCTCGCTGCCGTCGTCGCAGTCGACCGTCTACAGCGGCATCGAGCGCAAGTCGCTCTTCGTCAACGCCAGCTACGACATCACCGATTGGCTGCGCTTCGAAACCGACATGCTGTACAGCGACCGCGAGTCGTTCGCCCAGAACGCCGGTTATCCGTACCAGTCGACCACGCTGTCGCCGGGCTTCAACACCCCGCTCTCGATCGACAGCTACTTCAACCCGTTCGGCAATCAGGCGCCGAACTACGTGGCTCCGAACGGCCGCGTCGCCCCCAAGACCGCCGTGCAGTTCGTGCGCCGCGGCTGGGAAGTGCCGCGTGAAGTCCGCAACAGCCTGACCACCTATCGCTTCACCGGCACCTTCAGCGGCTCGTTCGAAGTCGGCGAGAAGATCTGGGATTGGGACGCTGGCTACCTGTACAACCAGAACAAGGGCGTGCAGATCAGCACCGGCAACCTCAACGTCGCCAACGTGCGCGCTGCGGTCGGTCCGTCGTTCCTCAACGCTCAGGGCGTGGTCCAGTGCGGCACCCCGGGCGCGCCGATTCCGCTCGGCAACAAGGCCGGCCAGTGCACCCCGTGGAACCCGCTGCTGCCGTTCGGCTATGCCGGCCAGAACGGTCTCAACGATCCGAATGTGCAGGCCTACCTGTACCAGCCGGGCCAGGCCGTCTCGGAGACCGAGACCAAGAACTACTTCGTCAACCTCAGCGGCGCCATCGCCACCCTGCCGGCCGGCGATCTGGGCCTGGCGGTCGGTTACGAGCACCGTAAGGAAAGCGGCTTCTTCTCGCCGGACGGCCTGTCGCAGAGCGGCGGCTCCACCGATCTGGCCAGCGGCCCGACCGGCGGTGGCTACGAGCTCGACGAGTTCTACGCCGAGTTGCAGATTCCGGTCCTGGCCGACGTCACCGGCGCGAAGGAACTGACCTTCAACGTCGCGACCCGCTACTCCGACTACGACACCTTCGGCAACACCACCAACAGCAAGTTCGGCTTCAAGTGGAAGCCGATCGATTCGCTGCTGGTCCGCGGCACCTGGTCGGAAGGCTTCCGCGCCCCGACCATCGGCGACCTGTACGGCGGCCAGAGCCAGAGCTTCTCGTTCTACACCGACCCCTGCGACACGCTGTTCGGCAACTCCGGCGGCGCCCCCGTGTGCGTCGGCAACCCCACTGCCAGCCTGCGCGTGCCGGCAAACTTCCGTCAGCGCGCCAACACCGCCAACGGTCTGGCGCCGCGTCCGAACACCCAGACGAACACCCCGTTCCTCTCGGGTTCGAACGACCAGCTGGTTCCGGAAACCTCGACCTCGAAGACCTTGGGCATCGTCTGGAGCCCGGGCTTCGTCGAGAACCTGAACCTGTCGCTGGACTGGTGGAACATCAAGATCGAAGATGCGATCACCGCCGACAGCCCGACCCAGGTGCTGGCCGACTGCTACACCCGCGGCATCAGCTTCCGCTGCAATACCGAACAGGATCCGGCCCGCTCGCGCTTCACCCGTGATCCGGTCACCGGCGCCATCACCAGCTTCATCTTCGCGCCGATCAACGTGGGCTACAACGAAGTCGAAGGCTTCGACTTCGATGTCAACTACCGTCTCGACACGGAGTGGGGCCGTTTCGGCTTCGCCTGGTTGAACAGCTACACGACCAAGAACGAACTGCAGACCGACGTCATCGGCGAAGCCGAGCCGTCGCAGCAGAACGGCTTCGGTGGCTTCTTCCGCCTGCGTTCGAACCTCAACCTGAGCTGGGACAAGGGCCCGTGGGGCTTCACCTGGGGCATGCGTTACTACTCCGGCGTGAAGGAAAACTGCAGCTTCGACGACCGTTGCTCGCTGCCGGACTACACCGCTCCGGAATACAACGGCGCCAACACGCCGATGAACGAGCTGGGCTCCAACACCTTCCACGACATGCAGGTCCGCTTCAATGCGCCGTGGAACGCCACCATCGCGGTCGGCGCCAACAACGTGTTCGAGCACTACGCTGCCCCGAACTACGACAACCCGAACTCGGGTTACGCGTACTACGGCGGCTTCGACATCGGCCGTTTCGTGTACTTCAAGTACCAGCAGCGCTTCTAAGCAACACTGCGGCATCGCAACATGAACACGGCCCCTCGGGGCCGTGTTTTTTTGTGCCTACGGAACTGCGTCGCAGAACGACAAGCGACAGAAATTCGCACTTAACAACACTTTAATTAATCCGCCAAGCCGTCTACTATCGACGCGGCTTTGCCAACTTAGGCCTGTTTTTTCACGCCCCTTGGCCAGCCCCCATACGGGATCCGTTCGTTCAGGACACTTGGAGAGAGAGATGACCCTGAAGACCACCAAGCTGCGCGACGCGATCGTTTTCGCGTTGTGCGTGGGCGCCACCAGCCTCGCCGGCACCGGCCTGGCTTCCGCCCAGGACACCCCGGCCCCGGCGCCGGCGGCGTCCGAAGACGCCACCACCCTCGACCGCATCCAGGTCACCGGCAGCCGCATTTCGATTCCGGGCCTGACCACCAACAGCCCGGTCATGACCGTCGATCGCGAGGAAATCGCCCGCAACCAGCCGGTGGCCGCGGAAGACTTCCTGCGCGTCGTGCCCGGCGCCGTGCCCTCGATCGGCCCGGGCACCAATAACGGCTCCAACGGCGGCGCGACCATCAACCTGCGCGGCCTCGGCGACAACCGCACCGTGGTGCTGATGGACGGCCGCCGCGTGGTGCCGTTCAACCTGTTCGGCGTGGTCGACACCAACGTCATCCCGGTCGCGCTGATCGACAGCGTCGATCTGGTCACCGGCGGCGCCTCGGCCGTGTACGGCGCCGACGCGGTCGCCGGCGTGGTCAACTTCGTGCTCAAGCGCAACTTCGAAGGCATCGAGGTCAACTCGAGCTACGGCCAGTCGAGCAAGCAGGACGCCGACCGCCGCAACACCACCGTCACGATGGGCATGAACCTCGACGACGGCCGCGGCAACTTCGTGCTGAGCCTGGGCAAGACCGACAACGACCCGTTGCTGCAGGGTTCGCGCGGCTTCTCCGAGTTCAACCTCGACTCCACCGACGGCTCGGAGGGCGGTTCCGGCACCGGCATTCCGACCCGCGCCGGCGTCCTCGGCCAGATCGATCCCGCCACCGGCCGCTTCACCGGCCAGACGGTGCCGTTCAACTACAACCCGTACAACTTCAACCAGACCGCGCTGGACCGCTGGCAGGCCACCGCGCTCGGCCGCTACGAGATCAACGAGCACGCCGAGGCTTACACCCAGCTGCTTTACACCCGCTCCAACGTGTTCTCGCAGATCGCCCCGGGCGGCCTGTTCGGCGGCCGCTTCAATGTCGGCATCGGCAACCCGCTGATCCCGGAACCGGCCCGTCAGCAGCTGTGCTCGACCTTCGGCGTGACCGGCGGTCCGTGCTCGGTCGGCAGCGCCGGCGTGGTCAGCACCACGCTCAACCGCCGCACCACCGAGCTGGGCACCCGTTCGACCGACTTCCAGAACAAGGTCTTCCAAGCCACCATCGGTCTGCGCGGCGACATCAACGACAACTGGCGCTACGACGCCTACTGGTCGCACGGCGAAGCCGATCAGCTGACCGTGTCGGCCGGCTTCCTGTCCAAGGCCCGCACCCAGCAGGCGCTGCTGTCGACCGACGGCATCAACTGCGTCGATCCGAGCGGCGGCTGCGTGCCGCTGAACCTGTGGGGCCTGGAAGGCACGATCAGCAAGGACTCGAAGAAGTTCCTCGAAGTGCTGACCTTCGCCACCCAGCGCGTCGAGCAGGAAGTGTGGTCCGGCTCGGTCAACGGCGACCTCGGCGACAGCTTCAAGAGCCCGTGGGCCGATTACCCGATCGGCGTCGCGTTCGGCTTGGAAGGCCGTAAGGTCGAGGCCATGAACAAGGCCGACGCGGCCTCGCGCGACCAGAACGAAGTGCAGGGTTCCGGCGGCGCCAACCCGGACGTCGACGGCAGCTTCACCCTGCGCGAAGCCTACGTCGAAACCATCATCCCGATCATCAGCGGCAAGACCGGCGCGCAGTCGCTGAACTTCGAAGCCGGCTATCGTCATAGCCAGTTCAAGTCCGGCCAGACCGACACCGACTACGGCAGCTACAAGTACGGCCTGGAGTGGGCGCCGATCGAACAGCTGCGCTTCCGCGGCATGTTCCAGCGCGCGACCCGCGCCCCGAACGTCAACGAGCTGTTCCAGCCGGTCGTGACCGGCCTGGACAACACCGCGGTCGACCCCTGCCAGGCGTCCGAGCTGGCCAAGCACGGCGGCATCAACGGCCCCGTCGGCCAGCTCTGCGTGGCCACCGGCGTGCCGCAGGCGATCCTCAACTCGCAGGGCGGCGTGGAAGAGCCGAGCGCCGGCCAGGCCAACGCCTTCGTCGGCGGCAACCCGATCCTGGGTCCGGAAAAGGCCGACACCCAGACCCTGGGCCTGGTGTGGCAGCCGGTGCAGGATCTGTCGATCACCCTGGACTACTGGAAGATCGACATCAAGGACGCGATCACCCGTCCGGTGCTCGGCGACGCGCTGTTCGGCTGCTACAGCCAGGAGTTCAATCCGACCCTCAGCGTCAGCCACCCGATGTGCCAGCTGATGATCGGCGCGCGCGAATCGCAGGACGGCTCGCTCAACGGCGAAGCGCGCGGTCCGTTCCTGGACCGCTCGAACAAGGGCCGCATCACCACCAGCGGCTGGGATCTGGGCGTGCGCTACGGCCTCCCGCTGGCCAACGAGTGGGGCCGCCTGGACTTCTCGCTGGATCTGACCAAGACCGACAAGTACGACTACCAGGGCGACCCGGCCGTGGCCAAGCACGACTGCCTCGGCGTGTACGGCGTCTCGTGTAACGTCATCGCCGGCATCGTGTACGACTACAAGTCGAACTTCCGCGCGGTGTGGTCGATCAAGGACTTCGAGCTGGGCATGAACTGGCGTCACCTGAGCTCGGTGGACGTCGAGCCGGGCCCGATCGAATGGTTCCCGGCCTACACCTCGATCGATGCGTACGACTACTTCGATCTGACCATGGCCTACGAACTGCCGTGGAACGCCCGCATCAACTTCACCGTGAACAACATCGCCGACAAGAAGCCGCCGATCGTGGGCAGCAACATCGGCAGCACCGGCTTCAATAGCGGCAACACCTTCCCGCAGTACTACGACACCCTGGGCCGCTACTACACCCTCGGCCTGACGATGCGCTTCTAATAAGAAAAACCGGCAATCCGAGTCGAATTGAAGGCGGGCTTCGGCCCGCCTTTTTTTCTGGCCGGTGGCAAAGCGGCGCAGATGTGCCGTTGCAGTGCAGTTGCAGTTGCAGTTGCAGTTGCAGTTGCCCGATGAGCTTGGCGCAGCACCGAACTGGCGAGGTCGCCTGCAGACCCGGAGGGCGGCGCACAGGACGTGCGCCGTTTTTCGATAGGACAAGGATGTCCTATCGAAAAATCCCGGCGCGCGCTGCGAACTGGCAGGGGAGCCTTGTCAAGGAAAGCCCTTTTCTTTGGTTACCCTTTCTTTTGGGCTCAGCAAAAGAAAGTAGCCCGGCCGCGCCAGCGGACGGAAGCTTTGCCCTTGCTAGTTTGCCCTTGCTTGAAGGAGGAGACATCGAATCCCCCCCCCTGCAAGAACATCGCATGCTGTGACCGCGAGCGCGCCGACCGGGCAAGCGCCAACCCGGCGCCCACGTCCTCGCTGGCGCCCGTCAGCCCGCCAAGAACTCGCGGTGCGCGCGCATCATCGCGTCGACCATCTCGCGTTCGGCCAGCGACAGCAGCGGATTCCAGACGTCGAAGATCAGCACCACCCGCAATTCGTCGCTGTCGTTGCGCGCCTCGTGCTCGATCGAGTCGTCGAAGATCAGCACTTCGCCGACGTTCCAGCCGCGGCGTTCGTAGCCGACCCGGTAGCTGCAGCCCTCCGGCACGATCAGCGGCAGGTGCACGACCAGGCGCGCGTTGGTCTCGCCGTGGTGCGGCGGGATGTGGGTGTGCGGGGCCAGCGCCGAGAACATCGCGTTCGGGCAGACGTCGGCGATCTGGGCCATTTCCACCGCTTCCAGCGCGGCGCGGGTCTGCGGACAGCGCTGCAGGTGCTCGTGCACCGGCTGGGCGTAGCTCCACAGCTTGTAGGTGCTCCAGCGGCGCGAGTGATTGAGCTCCTGCCACTGGTTGACCGGGTCGCCGGGCTGGTACTCGATGTACGGCGTGAACTCGGCCTGTTCGTTGCGCAGCGCCTCGCGCATTTCGCGCTGGATCTCGTAGGTGCGCGCCTCAAGTTCGGGCACCCAGGAAAACTGCGCGCGATCGTAGAACGGGATCGCCGGCAGCCGCGGCACGCACAGCTGATTGCAATCGGAATGGTAAGGCTTGCTGCGCCCGACCATGATCGAGGCGGCCTCGTCCCAGCGTCCGCGCACTCCCGCTTCCAGCGCCGCGCGCGGTCCGCCGACGTGGTGGGCGAGGAACTCGGCGAACTCGTCCTGGTACTGGCCGACCCGCGCCTGGGCGTGCGCCAATTGCTGGCGCAGCATGTCCGGCCAATGCGGCTCCGGCGGCGCCACGGTCAGCGCGTTCTTGTACGCCTGCGCGGCCAGGCGCGCGCGCCCGTGCCGTTCCAGATGGTTGGCCTTGGCCAGCAAGCCGGCGAGGAAGTACGGGTCCAGCGCCAGGGCGGCGTTGATCGCCTGCCACTCCGCGTCGGCGTCGCCGCGCTCTCGCTGCACCATGCCCAGCGAGAGCAGGATCATCGGATCGTTCGGCGCGGCCTGGTGCGCGGCCTGCAGCAACCCGACCGCGGCGCCGGCGTCGCCGCGCTGCAGGGCGTGGATGCCGAGGCTGTACAGCGCCTGCGGATGCTGCGGCGCCAACGCGCGCACCTGCTGCCACAGCCGCTCGGCCTCCTGCCAACGCCCCGCGCGCGAAGCCAGGCCCGCGGCCTGGACCAGTTGATCGATCTGTTGGCTCAAGCGGGCTCCGCCTCGTGGGAATACCGGCGCACGATACCGCGCCCGGCGCGCGCTGTGGTCGCGCAAAGCGAACGGGCAGGAGCGGCCCGCCCCTGCCCGTCGTTACCTGCCTATCGCTACACGCCTATCGCTTCAGGTCCATCGCCAGCCGGCCTGTCACCCGCCGCACGCCGCCTGGCCTGCCGCCAGGCGGGCCGGCTCAATTCAGGTCCAGCCTCGCGTCGCCGGAGAAGGTCTCGATCCGGACCTTGCCGCTGCCGCTGCCGTAGCGGTGTTCGAAGCTCGAACCCGGGCCGTGCTTGGGCCGCTGGATCTGCGCGTCGGGGGCTTCCAGGTCGCCGCTGAAGCTCTGCCCGCGCACGGTCGCCGACAGGTTGCGCGGCAGGGTCAGGCGCACATCGCCGCTGACCGTTTCCAGCGAGATCTCGCCGCCCGCGGCCAGGCCGACGTTGGCGCGCAGGTCGCCGGACACCGAATTGCCCGACAGCTTGGTCAGTTGCGACTGATGGGTGGCCAGGTCGATCTTGCCCGACACGGTTTCCAGGTCGACTTCGCCGCCGAGCCGGCCGCGCAGGCTGAGGTCGCCGCTGACCGTCTGCGCCGACACTTTGCGGCTGTTGAGGGTCAGGCGCAGGTCGCCGCTGACGCTGTCGATCTCGGCTTCGCGCGGCGCGCCGGCGACGGTGACGTCGCCGCTGACGCTGTCGATGCTGAGTTCGCGCGAGGCCACGCCATTGACGTCGACCGTGGCCGAGACCGCATCGATCTCCAGCGCGGCCTGCAACGGCAGGGTCACCCGCAGTTCGGTGGGCTCGCCGCTGTCGCCGCCGCCGACCAGGAAACCGATGCCGCTGCCGCGGTTGGGATAGCGCACCTTGATCGACAGGCGCTGCCGATCGCCCTCGATCTCCAGCTTCTCGACGCCTTCGCCGAGGCTGCCTTCGATCTTGACCTCGGGGCGGTCCCAGACCCGCACCTGGATCAGCCCTTTGACGTTGTCGATCTCGACGCTGCCCAGCGGATCCAGCGGCCGGGTCTGGTTGATCGGCGTCGCCGCCAGGGCCGGCAGGGCCGCGGCCAGCGCCAGGCTCAGCAGGCCGAGCGCGGCGGGTGCGCGGAGAACGCGGCGGAACGAAGAGTGGACATGAGACATGGGCGTCCTCCTGGTCAGGTGTAGGCCACGCGCTGAGCCAGCGCGAGGCGTCGTGCGTAGGTGCGGCGCAGTTGGTCCAGCAGCAGCCGCGAATCGGGGTCGTGGGCGAGCGCATCGAGAATCAGCGCCGCGTTGCGGTCGAGCTCGTCGAAGGCCGGCTGCAGTTCGCGGTGCTGGCCGGCGGCCGGGGCGACCTCCTGCAGCGCCGCCTGGTATTGGCGGGTCATGCCGGCGGCCTCGCGCTGGACCAGGCTGGCCGGCGCGCCGGCCTGGGCCGTCATACGCTCCGCCGCGGGCCCGGAATCGGGCGCGCGGAAGTGCGCGGCGATGCCGATCGCCAGCGCGGCCACGCCCGCGGCGAGCGCGACCGGCGCCATCCAGCGCGAACGCGCGTCGCGCTCGCGGCGCGGCAGCGCGACGACGCCGGCGGGATGCGCTTGCGCGGGGGCCTCGGCGGCGGGGACGGTGCCCGAAGCCTGTTGCGGGCCCAGCCGGGCGGCGATGCCCGGCCACAGATCGGCGGCCGGCGGCTGGTCGCGGCGCATCGCGCGCAGCTGCCAGCGCAGCGCGTCGGGCAGCTCGCTTTCGCGCGACGGGACATCGTTGGGGGGAAGCTCGCGCTCGTTCATGCCTGTTCTCCGAGCCGCGCGCGCAGCAGATTGCGCGCGCGGTGCAATTGCGCCTTGGAACTGCCGACCGCCATGCCCAGTTCGGCAGCGATCTCCTCGTGTTTCCAGCCTTCCACGTCGTACAGCACCAGCACCGCGCGGGCCCGCGGCGGCAGGGTCGCGACCGCGCGCTCCAGGTCCATCGACAGGGCGGTGACATGGCCGGCGGAATCGGCGCTGCCGATCCCGTCGAAGGCGTCTTCGTCGTTGTCTTCCAGCGGCCGGCTGCGGCGCCCGCGCAGCTCCATCAGCGCGGTGTTGACCGCCAGCCGGTGCAGCCAGGTGCCGAAGGCCGACTCGAAGCGGAAGTTCGGCAGCGCCTGCCAGGCGCGGACGAAGGCCTCCTGGGTCAGGTCCTCGGCGCGGGCGCCGGCATGGCCGACCAGGCGCGCGATCACGCCATGGACGCGGCCGGCATGGCGCCGGTACAGGGCCTCGAAGGCGGCCACGCCGCCGGAGGCGGCCGCGGCGACCAGCGCGCGGTCGTCGTCGGCCTCGGCCGGGGCGGCGAAATCGGGAACGGAGTCGGTCACGGCGGTCAGCATACTGAGTCCGATGCGGGGCCGGGGCTCAGGGTTTAAGGGCCAGGAACGAGTGGAGAGGAGTGAGAAACGAGGGGGGCGTGTCGGTCCGGTCAGTGGGCCAGGACGAGTGGAGAGGAATGAGGAACGAGGGGGGGGCGTCGGTCCGGCCAGCACGTCGCCGGGCGCAGGTGGGGCGCAGGCCGGTCCGGACGGTAGAGCCGATCGCGCCGGAGCAGAAGAAAGAGGAGCGAGACCCGAGCCGGCCGCCCCGCGACCCGCTCGCTCCTCACTCCTCTCCGCTCACGCCTGGCTTTTAGCCCTTCAGCGCCGCCGCGATGCGCTGCTGCTCGTCATGCAGGGCCTGCGGCATGCGCGGGCCGTACTCGCGCAGGTACTCGCCGATGCTGTCGAACTCGGCGCTCCAGCCGGCACGGTCGAAGCCGAACAGCTTGGCCTGGGCTTCCTCGCTCAGGCTGACGCCGTCGAGGTTGAGGTCGCCGGCCTGCGGCAGATGGCCGATCGGCGTTTCGCTGGCGCCGGCTTCGCCCTTGACCCGGCCGATCATCCACTCGATCACGCGCAGGTTGTCGCCGAAGCCCGGCCACAGGAACTTGCCGTCGTCGCCCTTGCGGAACCAGTTGACGTGGAAGACCTTCGGCAGCTTGGCGCCGGCCTGGTCGAACGACAGCCAGTGGCCGAAGTAGTCGGCGAAGTTGTAGCCGCAGAACGGCTTCATCGCCATCGGGTCGCGGCGCATCACCCCGACCGCACCGGTCGCGGCGGCGGTGGTTTCCGAGCCCATCGCGGCGCCGACCAGCACGCCGTGGGTCCAGTCGCGGGCCTCGAACACCAGCGGCACCAGCGAGGCGCGGCGGCCGCCGAACACGATCGCCGAGATCGGCACGCCGGCCGGGTTCTCGGCTTCCGGCGAGTAGCTCGGGCACTGCTTGGCCGAAACGGTGAAGCGCGCGTTCGGATGCGCGGCCGGGCCCTTGGCGGCGTCGTAGGCGTTGCCGCGCCAGTCGGTGGCCGGGGTCTGGCCGTTGTCCAGGCCTTCCCACCACGGCTGGCCGTCGGCGGTGACGCCGACGTTGGTGAAGATGGTGTTGCTCTGGATCGACTCGAGCGCGTTCGGGTTGGATTTGGCCGAAGTGCCCGGGGCGACGCCGAAATAGCCGGCTTCCGGGTTGATCGCGTACAGGCGGCCGTCGGCGCCCGGGCGCATCCAGCAGATGTCGTCGCCGACCGTCCACACCTTCCAGCCGTCGCGGCGGTAGCCTTCCGGCGGAATCAGCATGGCCAGGTTGGTCTTGCCGCAGGCCGACGGGAACGCCGCCGCGACGTAATGGGTCTCGCCCTGCGGATTCTCGATGCCGACGATCAGCATGTGCTCGGCCAGCCAGCCTTCCTGGCGCGCCTGGTGCGAGGCGATGCGCAGCGCGTGGCACTTCTTGCCGAGCAGGGCGTTGCCGCCATAGCCCGAACCGAACGACTTGATGGTCAGTTCGTCGGGGAAATGCATGATGAAGCGGCGTTCCGGATCGAGCTCGCCGATCGAGTGCAGGCCGCGCACGAACGAATCGCCGCGTTCGATGCGCGCGAGCGCCGCCGCGCCCATCCGGGTCATCACCCGCATGTTGGCGACCACGTACGGCGAATCGGTGATTTCCACGCCGCAACGCGCCAGCGGCGAGTCGATCGGGCCCATGCAGTACGGAATCACGTACAGGGTGCGGCCCTGCATGCAGCCGTCGAACAGCGCGTCCATCTTGGCGTGCGCTTCATGCGGCGCCATCCAGTGGTTGTTCGGGCCGGCGTCGTCGGGTTCGCGGGTGCAGACGAAGGTCAGGTGCTCGACGCGGGCGACGTCGTCGGGATGCGAGCGGTGCAGGTAGCTGCCCGGATGGGTGTCCTGGTTCAGCGTTTCCAGGGTGCCGTCGGCGAGCATCTGCGCGATCAGCGCTTGGTTCTCGGCATCGCTGCCGTCGCACCAGTGGATCTTGTCCGGCCGGGTCAGCGCGGCGACCTGCGCCACCCAGTGATTGAGGGCCGGCAACGAACTGCCCGCGCTCCCCGGCACGGCAGTCGCGGGGGCGGGATCTTTCAAATTGGCATTCACGGCATTGCTCTCCAGCCGGGGAAACGATGGGTAACTTGTTTACGACGAAGGAATGAGCGTGGCCATCATGTGCTCGACATAGGCCTCGAATTCGTCGTGTTGCATGCGGGTCTGGTGCAACTGCAGGTTCAGCTGCAGGAAGCCGACGTAGGCGGCGTAGAGCAGGCGGGCGCGATGCTGCGCATCGGTGCGGCTGAGGCCGGCCTGGCGGAAAGAGGCGGTGAGGTAATCCAGGCGGCGTTCGGAGACGCGGCCGATCACCGGCTGCACGGCGGGATGATCCAGCGCCTTGAGCAACTCGGAATAGATGATGTGCGACTTGACCTCGTGGGCGACGAGGTGGAACAGCGAGCGCAGGCGCTGGCGCGGATCGGGAATCGGTTCGAGCTGGCCGAACACGGTTTCCTGCTCGACCTTTTCCCAGCGCTCGAGCGCGGCGACCAGCAGCGCATCGCGCGAGGGGAAATGCCAGTAGAAGCTGCCCTTGGTGACGCCGAGCCGGCGCGCCAGCGGCTCCACCGCGACCGCGGCGACGCCTTGTTCGGCGATCAGATCCAGCGCGGCCTGCGCCCAGTCGTCGGCGCTCAATCGTCCGCTGCGCTCGGGCTTCGCTTCGGCCTTGGACTCGGTCGCGGCGGTCGTGTCGAGCTTGTGCTCGGGCTTGGTCGGGGCGGGCTGGCTCATGGATGACAAGTTTAACCATACGGCATGGTCGGGAACAGTACGCAGTGCAGCAAAAGCGACGGCCGTGGGGATTTGCGATTCGGGATTCGTTCAAGCAATTCCCCTGGTCCCCATTCAGAAATCCCGCGCCGCCCTCCCCCCGCAACGCCGATTCCCCGTTCCCCATTCCCGATCCCCGCCGCCGGTTGACAGCTCGGAAACGCGATTCCATACTCGGCCGTATGTTACGCGTTTGATGCCAGCGTTTGAATGCCGGGGCGCCGCAGGGAGGCCGGGCCCGCCATCGCCGCCGGCGTCACGCGCATCCGACTAGCTTGAGTCTTAGCCGCATCCTCCGGAGCGCCGCCATGAGTATCGCGATCCCCTTCCTTGCCTTCCTTCTCGTCGGCGCCATCGCCGCGTACCACCGCCTCCGCCTGCCGGTCTGGGCCGCGCTGACCGCTACCGTGCTGGTCGGCTGCTACCTGCTCGGCGCCAACCCGACCGCAACCGTCGTCGCCGCGGTGCTGGTCGCGCTGATCGCGGTGCCGCTGCTGATCCCGCAGATCCGCCTGCCGCTGATCACCAAGCCGCTGCTGGGCTTCTACACCAAGATCCTGCCGCCGCTGTCGGAAACCGAACGCACCGCGCTGGAGGCCGGCACGGTCGGCTTCGAAGGCGAACTGTTCTCGGGCAAGCCGGACTGGCAGCAGTTGCTGTCCCAGCCCAAGCCGGAGCTGACCGCCGAGGAGCAGGCCTTCCTCGACGGCCCGACCGAAGAGCTGTGCAAGATGACCAACGACTGGCAGATCACGCACATCGACGCGGACCTGTCGCCGGCGCTGTGGGACTTCGTCAAGAAGAACAAGTTCTTCGGCCTCAACATCCCGAAGGAATACGGCGGCCTGGGCTTCTCGGCGCTGGCCAACCACAAGGTGATCCAGAAGCTGGCCTCGGTGTCGAGCGTGGTCAGCTCCACCGTCGGCGTGCCCAACTCGCTGGGTCCGGCCGAGCTGCTGATGCACTACGGCACCAAGGAGCAGAAGGAGCATTACCTGCCGCGCCTGGCCGACGGCCGCGAAGTGCCCTGCTTCGGCCTGACCGGGCCCTGGGCCGGCTCCGACGCCACCTCGATCCCGGACTACGGCATCGTCACCACGGGCGAGTGGAACGGCGCCCGCGTGGTCGGCGTCAAGCTGACCTTCGACAAGCGCTACATCACCCTGGCCCCGGTCGCGACCCTGATCGGCCTGGCCTTCCGCATGTACGACCCGGACGGCCTGATCGGCGACAAGCGCGACATCGGCATCACCCTGGCCCTGCTGCCGCGCGACACCCCCGGGGTCGAAGTCGGCCGCCGCCACTTCCCGCTCAACTGCACCTTCCAGAACGGTCCGATTCACGGCAAGGAAGTGTTCATCCCGCTGAGCCAGCTGATCGGCGGCGAAGCCTATGCCGGCAAGGGCTGGCAGATGCTGGTCGAATGCCTGTCGATCGGCCGCTCGATCACCCTGCCCTCCTCCGGCAGCGGCGGCGCCAAGATGGGCGCGGTCGTGACCGGCGCCTATGCCCGCATCCGCAAGCAGTTCGGCCTGTCGGTCGGCCGTTTCGAAGGCGTCGAGGAAGCGCTGGCGCGCATCGCCGGCAAGGCCTATGCGATCAGCGCGCTGTCGCAGGCCACCGCGGCCGCGGTCGCGCGCGGCGAAAACCCGGCCGTGCCCTCGACCATCGCCAAGTACCACTGCACCGAGATGGCGCGCGAAGTCGCCACCGACGTGATGGACATCCACGGCGGCAAGGGCATCATCCTCGGCCCGAAGAACTACGCCGGCCGCAACTGGCAGGCGCTGCCGATCATGATCACGGTCGAAGGCGCCAACATCATGACCCGCTCGCTGATGATCTTCGGCCAGGGCGCGATCCTGTGCCACCCGTGGGTGCTCAAGGAAATGAAGGCGGCGATGCTGCCGGACAAGGCGCAGGCGCTGCGCGAGTTCGACCAGAACCTGTTCGGCCACATCGGCTTCGCGATCTCCAACGCGGTGCGCAGCTGGTGGTTCGGCATCACCGGCGCCAAGCTCGGCGCCGCCCCGGGCGACAGCTACACCCGCCGCTACTACCGCAAGCTCAACCGCTACTCGGCGACCCTGGCGCTGATGGCCGACACCTCGATGCTGCTGCTCGGCGGCAAGCTGAAGTTCAAGGAGTCGCTGTCGGGCCGCCTGGGCGACGTGCTGAGCCAGCTGTACATCGCCAGCAGCATGCTCAAGCGTTATGAGGACCAGGGCCGCCCGGCCGGCGACCAGCCTTTGCTGGCCTGGGCCTTCCACGACGCCGTGCACAAGATCGAGCTGGCCCTGTCCGGCGCGCTGCGCAACTTCCCGATCCGTCCGGTCGGCTGGCTGCTGTGGGCGCTGATCTTCCCCTGGGGCCGTCGCGCCCAAGCCCCGAGCGACCGCCTCGGCCACCGCGCCGCGTCCTTGCTGATGTCGCCCAACGACGCCCGCGACCGCCTCGCCGAGGGCGTGTTCACCACCCCGTGCGCGAACAACCCGGCCGGCCGCATCAACAGCTACCTGCAGAAGGTGATCCTGGCCGAACCGGTCGAGCGCAAGTTCCTCAAGGCGCTGAAGAACAGCGACATCCAGGCGCTGGACTTCGCCAGCCAGCTCGACGAGGGCGTGCGCGAAGGCTGGATCACCGCCGAGGAGCGCAAGCAGCTGGAAGAACTGCGCGAGATGACCATCGACACCATCAGCGTCGACGACTTCGACGCCGCCGAACTGCGTTCGGCCGGCTACAAGCCCTACGCCGACGACGGCGGCCATCACGGCGATACCCGCGCGGCGGCGTAAGCCTCGCGGAACCGAAAACGGCGGCCTGGGGCCGCCGTTTTCGGTTCGGGACTCGGGACTCGGGACTCGGGACTCGGGACTCGGGTTTCGGGAACCGGGAATGATCCATGCCGCAGCGCCGGTACTAATTGGCGACCGGCGTCAGCCTCGTCGTCGGTCCTGGAACATCGACTCGAAAACCGCCGCGCGAGTGTGCGCACAAACTCCACGACGAAAGAGGATCCTCGTCCCGGGCAGCCCGCCCGATCGTCGGCCGCATCCCCGGCCTAGAACCCGATCCGATAGTGCATACGGCTCCCACCTGCCATCCGGAAGCCATTCCGCCGCCCCTTCTATTCGACCCGATCTCGCGAATGCCACCATGAGCGCCAACGTCCTCGCCCTCTACCGCAAGCTCACCCGCTACCCCGCCGGCCACTGGCTGTTCAGCCGCGCGGTCTGCTTCAAGGCGCCCTACTTCGCCAGCATCTCGCCGCGCTTCGAATCCCTGGAGCCCGGCCGCTGCAGCGCGACCATGCGCCACCGCCGCGCCATCACCAACCACCTCGGCACCGTCCACGCCATCGCCATGTGCAACCTGGCCGAACTCACCGCCGGGGTAATGACCGACGTCAGCATCCCTGCGTCGATGCGCTGGATCCCGGTCGGCATGAGCGTGGAATACCTCAAGAAAGCGGTCGGCACCGTCCGCGCCGTCGCCACCCCGGCCACGCCCATCGTGGAATCCGACAGCGCTTACGACCTGCCGGTCGAGGTCGTCGTCACCGACCCGGGCGGCGAGACCGTGTTCCGCGCCCGCATCGCCATGCGCGTCTCGCCCAAGCCCAAGCGCGCCTGATTCGCGCGCCAGGCACACCCCGCGGCCGGGTTGCAGGCGTAGCATCCCGCCCGACAGCATTCCGCACCGGAGCCCCGTCATGAGCGCAAGCGCCTGGATCTGGCTCGGCGGCCTGCATAGCCTGGCCTTCGCCGTCTTCCACATGGCGTTCTGGAAACTGTTCGGCTGGCGCCGAACCCTGCAGAGCGCCACCGTCGCCGATCGCGCCATCCTGCAGATCCTCAACCTGCGCCTGATCTACGTCCTGCTCGGCATCGCCGCGCTGTGCTTCTTCTACACCGACCAACTGCAGAACACCGCGCTGGGCCGCGCGGTGCTGATCGGCATGGCCTTGTTCTGGGTGGGGCGGACGGTGGAGCAGTTCGTGTTCCTGCGCATCAACCGGCCGATGGTGCATGCGCTGACGGCGCTGTTCGTGTTGGGGGCGGCGATTTTTGCTGCGCCTTTGTTCTATTGATCGGAGCGCGTCGGCATCCGTTGGTGAAGGATCGGGCTCGGACTGCCTTGCCCCTCCCGTTTACGGTGACTGACTGCCACAGGATCGGCAGAATCAAAAAAGAGGGCTCTGATCTCGTTACCCCGAGTGCTTCTCCGCGCCCTGAGCATGGCTCGCGGCAACGTCGCCCGAAGCCAGGTGCAACTACCCTACAGATTCGTACAGACCACCATCCATGTCGGCGATATCGCTATCCATCTCGATCCGAACGACGGCAGTACTCGAATCGATCAGAACGCTGAACAAGACGATAGGGCAGACGCCGGAACGATGAATGATGATTCTCTTCTGGCCGCTACAGACATCTATCTTCGCGAGTACTTTTCGCCCATTACGCATCTCCCAAAACTCGCCTTCATTCAAGCGAACTCTCGGGCTCACCGTTAGCTCAATCAGCCAAGAACCCGAGGCCCTACGGCCGCCGACGGTTACGCATCGTTCGACCCACTCAGGCAGATGCTCTTTTGGGTGGAGCGCGAAGAACGACTCAAGCGCCAACTGTTTAGCAGCTGAAAAATCCATCAAATCCTCCAAATAAAAACCGGATCACAGCTGCTTTCAACGACTGCAGATAAAACGCACTTTCGTGGTCGGTGCACAGGCCCCATCTGTGCAAATCGATCGAACCGCACCACTATCGCATGCTGAAACTTCGTACTGCACCATGTTCGCTGCTACAGGTGGGTTCGAATGCACGTGATTAGTTATGAGCACATAGGCGTGGACGGCTACACCGTACCGTAGCGACGCTTCACGCAACGCAACGAGGTAGCGTGCGTAATCGGCCGACCTGAAGAAATAAGGCTGACAAGCGTTGCCACGTTGAACGACGTTTTGTGGCACGCCGGCGAGGTCGGGACGTGGCTGGCGGGGCATAAGGGCCTCCTTTGTAGAGACCTTTACCCTAGTTAAGACGCACTGTCCTTAACCATAGGAATTCGCCGCTCAACTCTATCGAAAAGAGCCTCTGCCCCCCATTCTTCTGCCTACCTCGCCCTTGGAGGACGAGGCAGCCCATTCCGACCCCATCTTCAGACTCTGTCAGCGAACATTTCGGCTGTGACTTTGCAACTACTCGACCTCAAGCTCCAGCTTTCTACCAAGCCACTTTTGATCCCCCTCTTCATTCACTAGGCGCAAAAACTCGCACCAAAGCTTCCGAACAGAGTAAAAAATTTCCACCGAGAAGCACTGTGGATGCCCTGCATCAACCGAATATTCCGGAACGTTTTCGTTAGAGATGCATAACGAACCGTGCCGTGCTTCAGGAGGGCGCACCCAAACCAATTTATCGTTAACCGAAAAATCGGCAAGCACCGGGTTATCTGGGACATATTCACCCGCCCTCGCCTTTGAGAGCAAGTTTTCAAATAACTTATCCGCTGGCGGGTGCAATTCAGCCACAAAATCCAAGAGCGTCATTGTGACTGACTCACAAACCTTTCCCTCATCACCCCAAGCGGTAAGATGAGGGTATTTCTGACCATTCGGCAACTGGGAAAGCTCTGCGATGATTTTCATGGGCGCGAAAAGGGGCTCTGACCTCGTTTTCCCGGCTAAATCCTCTGATCCAGCTTGAAAAAAATCTTGTACAAGCAACCGATCAAGGCCAATTGACATCAAACTCTATTTTCCCGCCCTGCCAACGCTCCCTGTCTTGCATATCTATGCCTTTAATAAATTCCCGCCACTTTCGACGAACATCTCTAAACAGCTCTACTGAAAAGACCTGAGGAACACCACCCTCGACAGAATATTTCTCAATATTTTCATTTGAAATACACAGACCACTAACAGAGGCATAGGGCGGCAGCAACCAAACCAGCTTGTCGTTCTCTGACCAATCCGCATCTCCGCATCCAATGGATCTACAGCCGTGTATTCGCCGGCTTCAACTCTTTCCAGAAGAGCCTCGAAATCAACATCATCGAGAGGGAGTTCGGCAACAAAATCCAAAAGAGTCGCAGTAATTGCCTCGCCATATGACCCGCCATCACTCAATGCATACATTCGGGGCAAGGCTACGTCACTTGGAGACACAAAAATTTCAATGAATATTTTCATGGTATATATACCGCGAAAAAGGGGCTCCGACCCCCGCTTTTACCCTTTGCCTTTCCAATTCGATTTTTGCACGACTAGTCTGAAATTAGCTCATCTATAACATCAGGAACGGCCGTGAGTTTTGAATGATCAATATCAAGCGGCACATTGACCCAAGCTTGCGGAACATACGCTTGTGAGTGTGAGTAAGTTTTGCAATTCGAGCACCACTCCCAAACACTCCCTGTTCCTTGAAAAATGACCCACCGGATTTCTCGCAGCTCGACATGGCCAAGATGATAGTAGCGACGCAATGAATCTCGCCCACAAATTGGGCAAGACCCCGGCACTATGAACCCCTTTGCCTCTGCACTGAATGAGACCTGCCATTCAGCAATTTTCTCTAATGGAACACCTTTCCAGCCTTTCGCACCCATATTATCTCTGCCCCTTGATCGACGCTTCAAGCGCATTGCCCGAGCCCTAGACACTTCGATTGCCAATTGATGAATCCAGACCATGTGGCTTATGCACGTCAAGAACCGGGTCAGAGCTACTTCTCAACGGTTGCGGACAAATCGGCCTTTCTTGGTCGGTGCGCAGGCCTTTACCTGTGTAGAGCGGCCGAGCTGCGCCGCTATTGCATGCTGAAATCTCGGGCTGCCCCGCACCCGCTGCTGCTGCAGATAGGTCCGAATCTCGTCCATATCCGGCTCACTCAGAACGTCTTCGAACACCTCACGATATGCGGCTGTTCGCTCTTCGATTTGCTCGCCCAGCCCTAAGTAGATCGCATGCGGCCGCAATGTCAGATCAGTCTCGCCGTGTGCGTTACAGCGATAGCTCGACCACACACAGTCCTCGGGACTGGCCACCATTCGGGCACGCACCGGATTCAGCTCTATGTAGCGCTGACAACGGAGCCAAGTATATGTCCGTATCCACCAGGCACGACTTGAAGCGCACCTCCCACAGCGTACCGGTGCGCCGACAATTGGCATTCACATAGCTTACGCAGCCTCACCCCAGGCTCTGCATCATATGCGACACGCGCCCGGCACTGCGGGCGTGACCAGCAGTGCACGTGATTCGTCATGAGCAAATAGGCGTGGACGGCTACGCCGTACCGTAGCGACGCTTCACGTAACGCAACGAGGTAGCGAGCGTAATCGGCTGGCCTGAAGAAACAAGGCTGACGGTCGTTGCCACGTTGTACGACATGTTGCGGCACGCCAGCGAGGTCGAGGCGGGGCTGACGGGGCATAAGGGCCTCCTTTGCAGAGACCCCCAACCCTAGCTAAGACGTCTGATCTCAGCTATAGGAGTTCGCCGCCCGGCTCTATCGAAAAGGACTCTGGACCCTGCTTTTCAGTGCTGCAACAAGCGCACCGCTGAGCGAAGCGCAACATTTCGCCAACATCAATCGTAAAAACAACACCACCTAACTGTGCCGGGCGGCGGGCGAGCTTTCTAGCAGCTGTGACTAGATCAGTCTGGACGGCTGCCAACGACGGTGAAATTTAGGCGGAGCTTAAATTCGTCCTTCTGATCCATATTGCTGGCTTGGTAGTTGTGCATAACATTAAGTTGCCACACAACGCCATCGCCGGCCCTGACTCGAACCGTTAAAGGAAATGTAATCGACATCGCTGTCAGCACTGCCTGCATCTCATTTCCAACAATACGGCGAGCTTGTGTCTGACACACCAAATCCGAGTTGCATGTCACCGACAACAACTGGGAAGCGGCATCCTGGGCATACAACTCCACCTCAACGTCACTCACCACGAACTGACGAAAATCAGCACCTTTTCGAAGCCACTCAATCATGTGAGCGCTATCGTCCGCCCTTTCGAAGCCAATCACCTCAACACACTGACTAGGATGCGAAGACTGCACGTATTCCATACGCTCACCAAAGGCAAAATTCTTTATATGATCCTGGGGATACCTGACTGCCTATCGACATGCGATTCCCCGCGCAAAATCAGATCAAACGCCATCTCGATTGCGTCGGCCTTCTTCTCCACGCTCGAAGAATTTTCTTTCATGTACGGGGCTTCTGCCCTGGCTATCTTTACGAACATGTAAAGCTCATTAAGCACCGACTTCGACACAAGCTCTTCTGATTTTAAACATCGGGCAAGCTCCCTCGACAAACGGTCGAGCTTTTCGAACTCGGGCTCGTTGACAAACTTCGACGCTTGAAGGTCAAGCAGGAACCTTCCAACGCTTTCCCTGATTTGTTCCTCAATTACTCTAAACTCACTCATTCAATGGGCCCCAACACAGCATTAAAAGGTATCCGCTGGTGAACCGTAACTTCCTGAGCCCAAATGGATCGATGATAGGGAAGGCCCTGAACACCGTTGACCCGTGGCGCAGTCCTCCAAACTTCAACCTGTAGCGAATTTATCTTGTTAAGGTCGATTGCGATCACGCCATTCCCACTCTCGTAAGCCTTAGCTATCTCAAGCTCCCGAGTAGTTGAAATCCATGGGCTATTAGCTGCAGCACCACCCGCGCCAGGACCGGAATTTGCGACGTGTTCTGCAGCAGTCCATGTCCCGTCAGGAGCCTTTGCAATTAACCCACGACCCTGCTGCAAGGCTTCCGCATCAGCCGCGGTGAGGGCGCGATAAACAATCTGCGACTCGCTGTTTGCAAAAACTTCAGCCGCCATCGGCACTTTGCCTTCAGGCTTGGCATGGAGATTCTCGCGAACTATCTTCGCTGGATCAACATTCCAACCGATCGACCCTACTTGACCTTTCAGCTCTCCGATACGGCCATAAGGGTTAAATGTGTTCCACCCTGCCTCCGCATTCCGTTGCATGAAGATCTTAGCACCGCTCGCACCGAGCTTGGCCAAACCCACCCCACCTTCGACCGTAGTAACAGCGACCGCCGAGCCATCAGCCGCCTTCATACCATAGGCAAAGTAGTTCCCCTGATTGTATTCAGCCATGGCCTCGTCGTACCACGTCGAGACCGCACTCTTCGTCGACGCGAGAGGATTTCGTGCGAACTGCGCCAACCCGGCTTGCATCTGCGCAAACTCTTCGCTCTCGGCAAGGTAGGCCTGTCCGCCGGTGAGTAGATGGAACGCTTGGCCTCTCGTGATTCGATCCATTTCGAGCGCGCCGTAGGCGCCCTTCGCTATTCCGACAGGAACGCCGACAATAACGCCGGCAGCGGTTTTACCCCACTGCACTTGCTCATCGGCCATGTACCGGATGGATCGGGCGATGTCGTTGGCCAGCGGCGCCATGTTCACGCCGACATTGTCCACCCTGACCGTCGTCACCGGGAGAACCGGCAGATCCCGGATCGGCAGATCCGCAGGCAAAGCGGTCGGACGAATAGCATTCGTCGAAGGACCGATGTAGATGTCATTGCTTCGCGCCACATCGCCAAGCGCCGTGCCCGCAGAGACGCCATTGCCAGCCGAATCAGTCCAATATCCAGTGCCGCTGCCCGCTACTGGGTGGAACTTGTAGCTGGCGCTCACTTCCCGGCTCCCGGAGCTTAAGCCGCCTTGGTTCAAGGCAGATTCTTCCGCGCCATCAACGCTGGGTACCGCTGCTGCTTGGGAGTACTTGGCCGAAGCCACAGCAACGGCGCTTATCCCCAACTGGATACCCACCGATGCAGCTATGTTCCGCCAACTGAAGGGCTCATTCCCGATCAGCTTGCCCGACGCTTGGCCTACCCCGGCGTTCGCTAATGCCAGTGCGGCCGACTTTCCATACTGGCCGGCAGCCATCGCTTCGCCAACCGAACCCCATTGCACGGCTATGCCAGTGGTCACCGCACCGGTGACTGCACCAGCGGCGACGCTGCGCCAGCTGAAGCTACTGACCCCCATGACGCTGCCCATGGCCTGGCCAGCGGCTGCGCCGGCTGCACCGGCTAATGCTCCGTACGCTACTGTGGTCGCCGTCCCCATCGCGCCCATGGCCGCTGGCACCGCGGAGGTGAGCGCCCCCCACGTCGCCACCGACGCCATCACCGCAATCACCACCATCAGCGCCACGCCCAAGGCATCGCACTTCGGCGGCGGCGGAATATACGGCAACGACGGCGTCGTCGACCCGATCGCCTCATTTGGGTTGTAAGGCTTGAAGGTGCTGGCGTCGTTACGGCTGACATCGACCTGCGGGGCTTCCAGCTGCAGGCCGCCGCCGATTTCCTGGTCGGGGTCGCCCAGGCCGTTGGCCTGGGCCAGCACGTACCACAGCTGGTCGTTGCCGTAGATGCGCTGGGCCAGCTGGCGCAGGGTCTCGCCGGCCAGGGCCACGACCTTGTTGCCGCCGGCTTCGTACAGGCCGGTGCCGTTGAGGCTGACGATCCGGCTGCCTTCCATGATCTGAGCCAGCTGCTGGCCGCCGCCGTAGGCGTACAGGTAGTTCGGCTTGATCGTGCCGTTCTGGACGAACTGGCCGTCGCTCAGCGTGCCCTCGCGGCGGGTCTGGACCTGGCCGTCGCCGTTGTAGGCGTAGTAACGGATGCGGTCGTCGATCGCTCCGCTCTTCAGGCGCGTGCTCTCCTGCTGCGCGGTCAGCCGGCCGACCAGGTCGTAGCTCAGGGTGTTGGTGGTCGGCTTGTAGTTGTTGTTCGTGCTGACGCCGCTGACGGTCTTTTCCTTGTAGCTCTCCCAGCCCTCGTAGGTGGTGGTGTAGGTGTGCATGTAGCCCGGGGCGTAGGTGCGGAACCCCGTCGCCTTGCCGGTGCTGTCGTAGGTGCTGTTGCCGGCGGCGTCGACGTACTCGACCCGGCTCTTGAGCGTGTCGAGCACGCTGGTGTCGTAGGTCTGGCGGTCGTTGGCGTTGTTCTGCGAGGCCTGCGGCACCCAGTCTTCGTAGTTGTCCTTGCGGCGCCAGCTCTCCTGGTAGATCAGACGGCCATCGGCGTCGTAGGCATAGTTTTCGGCCTCGCTCAGCCAGCCGCTGAAGTCGTAGGTTTCGTATTCCTCGTAGATCTCGCCCGGGCGCGAAGTCCGGGTCCAGCTGGAACCGGCGGCGAAGTAGCGGCGCGTGCCGGTCAAGCGGCTGTTGGCGTCGTAGCTGAAGGTCCGATCAATACCCAGATAGCCGCCGGCGCCGGACAACTGCTCGTGGTACTCGACCGTGCGGTTGCCGCGCAGGTCGTAGCCGCTGTACTGCACCTTCAGCTGGCTGCCGCGGTAGAAGGTGCGGCTGGTCGCGTTGCCGCCGGCGTCGTAGCCCAGCAGGTAGGAGTCGCCACCCTCGGCGGTCAGCACGATCGCGCCGTTGACCAGGCGGCCGTTGTTGATCTGGATCCGGTTTTCGGCGTCGTAGGTGAACCAGTAATCCCGGATGTCGACCGGTGCCGTGGACGACGACGACGCGCTGGCCGTGGTCGGCTGGCCGCTGTCGTCGACGTACAGCTCACTGGAGCCGCCGTCGAAGCTCATGCTCGCCACTTCCGGCGAGCCCGGCTGCGAATACGGCACCTCGCCGCCGCCCGGCTGGTACTGGACGTAGACCTGGAAGCTCATGTCCACGTAGGCGCCGTGGTTGTCGGTGGCGCGCACGGTGACCGTGTAGCTGCCGTTCTGACCCGGCGGGTACAGGCCGAACTGGTGGCCGCCGGCAGAGCCGCCGGTGTAGGTGTAGTACACCCAGGCCGGCGAGTTGATCAGCTGGTAGCTCAGCGGGTTGCCGTCCGGATCCACGAACGCGTCCCACGGCCAGTAGGCCCAATCGCCGGAGCCGCTGCTCTCGGAGATCACCATCGATACGTTCTGCGGCGTATGGTTGCGCACCGGCGCCCGGTTCGGCGGCGGCAGGGCGTTGACGGTGATGACGAAACTGGTCGAAGCGGTGCCGCCGTAACCGTCGTTGCCGGTGACGGTGACGGTGTAGCTGCCGCCGGTGCTGGGCGTGCCACTGACCAGGCCGCTGCTGCTCATGCTCAGGCCCGGCGGCAGGCCGGTGGCGGTGTAGCTGATCCCGTTCATGTCGGGATCGGAGAACTCCGGAATCTGGTAGGCGAAGCCGCTGCCGACGCCGGCGCTCTGGTTCGGGATCGAGGATGCGGTCGGCGGATGGTTCACATAAGTACGTTGGAACCAGAACCCGGTCGTGGTCCTGGCGCCGAACCGGTCGGTGGCGGCATAGGTCAGCCAGATCGCTTGCGTATGGCTGGGCATGCCGCTGATGGTGCGCGTCGCCGCATCGAAGCTGAGCCCAGCCGGCAGACCGCTCAACTCGTAGGTCATGGCGTCGCCTTCCGGATCGCTGAAGGCCGGAAGCTGGTGGCTGTACCACTGGCCGGACACCGGCATCGCGACCGAAAAGCTTGACGGTGCCACCGGCGCCTGGTTGTAGCCGCGGATGCCGATCGACATCGTCGCGGTCTTGCTGCCGCCGTTGCCGTCGGTGGCGGTGAAGGTCACGGTATAGACCGTGCCCGCCGGGATGCTGCCGGTCGGGTGACCGATCAAGCGCAACTCGGGACGGTTGGAATTGGCGATCTGCTGGAACGACAGCCACGACGGCAGGCCGCTGGCGGTGACCGTCAAGCCGTCGCCATCGACGTCGGCAAAGACCTGCGACAGCGGCGCGATCCAGGTGAAGCCTTCGTTCATCACCGCCGACTGGCTCGGCAACGGCGACGGCCCGGTCGGGGCGCTGTTGGCGGCGACCACGACGTGGATGGTCTTGACCACCGCGGCGCCGCTGGAATCGGTGGCGCGCAGGAACACGGCGAAACTGCCGGCCGGCGCCGAGGCCGACACACGCAGTTGCATCGTGCTCGGATCCAGGCTCAACCAGGCCGGCAAGGACGCGGCGTTGTCGACGCTCAGGCGCAGTTGGTCGCCGATGTCCGCGTCGTAGAAGTAGTCGCCGGCGCTTAGCGTCCGGCTCCAGTCCTGGCCGGTCTTGACCCGCAGCGTTGCGGCTTCGGTCGAGATCAGCTGCGGACCGACGTTGGTGCGCACATGGACCGTGAACGCGGTGGCTGCGGCGTTGGCGCCGTTGGCGGCCTCCGCGGCGACCAGGCGGATGCTCAGGTCCATGTCCGGAGCGTTCGCCGGCGGCCGGGCGACGAACCGGATCAGGCCGGTCGAGGTGTCGCGCCAGGCGCTGAGCCAGGCCGGCAGCGGGCTGCCGTCGCTGAGCGTGATCTGCAGGTTCAGCGCGTCCTGCTCCGCGTCGCGGAACACGTCGTTGAAGACCAGGGCGAACTCGGTGGTGCCGCCCTTGTGTACGGCGCGCGAGGCCGGCGTCTGCACCGCCACCGGCAGGGTATTGGTGGACGGAATCGCACCCGCATCGGGCCCGTAGGCGCCCATGGCCGAGACGTTGCGGCGGTTGCCGACCGCGTCGTAGCTGTAGCGTAGGTCGAAGCTGCGCTTGCCGGCGGCGAGGTCGTCCTGGACCACGCGCTGGATGCGGTTGTTGCTGTCGTACCAGGTGCGGGTCTGGATGCGCACCCAGCGGCCGCCGCCGTCGACGACGTTCACGTCTTCGACGATGCGGTTGCCGGCGGCGTCGTACTGGTAATAGAAGGTCGGATCGCTGGAGTTCTCGAACACTGCCTTGAGCAGGCCGTTGGCGTAGTAGACGTGGCCGCGGCCGATGGTGCCGGCGTTGGCGACGTTGCCGCCGCGCTGGACTTCCGTCTTCAACTGGCCGGTGGCCGCGTCGTATTCGTAATCGAAGTCGCGGCCGCTGAGGTTGTTGTGGTCGATCAGGCGCCCGTAGGCGTCGTAGTCCCAGGTCAGCTCGTCCAGGCGGACGGTTTCGCCGTCGTAGTCCTGCACGGTGGCGCCGCTGCCGGCGTAGCTTTCCAGGGTTTTGTTGCCCAGCACGTCGTAGGCATAGCGGGTCAGCACGCCCGTCGCGGTCTGGCTGCGGATCAGGCGATGCTGACTGTCGTACTCGTAACGCACGCCGGCGCCGGCCGCGTCGAAGACCATCAAGCGGTCGCCGTTCTGGTTCAGCCAGTAGCTCTGCAGGCGGGTACGCGTGCGGCCGCCGCTGCCGTCGACCAGGTAGTCGCCGGTCTCGGCCAGGCGGCCGAGCGCGTCGTAGTCCTTGTAGGTCAGGTAGCCCTGCGCGTTCTGCACCAGGCGCTCCTGGCCGAGCGCGTCGTAGGCGTGCAAGGTGGCCTGGCCGAGCGCGTCCTTGGACTTGATCAGACGGCCGGCGGCGTCGTACTCGTTGGCGCGGGTATTGCCGTTGGCGTCGCGGGTGCCGACCAGGCGGCCGAGCGAGTCGTAGAACCATTCGTTGACCGGGCGCAACCAGGTGCGCACGCCGCTCTCGCTGACGTTCTCGACCAGCGGCCGCTCGTCGCGGGTGACCTGGTTGAGTTCGTTGTAGCGGTACAGGGTCTGGTAGCCCCGCGCGTCGATGCGCTCGACCACGTTGCCCCAGCGGTCGACGCGCTGTTGCGAGGTCGAGGTGGCGGCCGGGTCGTCGGTATGCGAGGGATGGCGGGTGGACAGCACCCGACCGAGGCGGTCGACGGTGCTCCAGGTCACCGCGTCCACGCGCTGGTCGCCGCCGGTGTTGACCAAGTGGCTTTCGCGCACCTGGTGGCCGGCCAGGTCGTAGCCGAAGTTCTTGACCACAACGCTTTCGTTCGAGCTGGCCAGGCGGCCGGCGCGGTCGTAGACGTAGTTCAGGCTGCCCTGCAGGCCGCCGTAGGTCTTCTGCACGATCTCGCCGAAGGCGTTGTAGGCCACGGCCTCGGAGCGGTCGGTGCTGCTGCCGCCGCCCTGGATCAGATCGCGGGTCTGGCCGATGCCCGTCTGGCGGCCGGTCTTGTCGTAGCTGTACCAGCCGTGCACGCGCACGTCGCGGCTGGCCTCGGTCGCGCTTAGGTTGTACCAGTCGTGCACGACATGGTCGGCGGCGTCGTATTCGCTGTAGCGCGTGTCGCCGTTGCCGACGGTGACCGCGACGCTTCGCCCTTGCCAGTCGTAGCGGATGTATTCGATTTGATCCTTGGCATGGTCGGTGAAACTGCCGTCGGCGGCGCGGCCGTTGACGTAGCGCCGGGTATACACCACGTTGCCGAAGGCGTCATAACCCATCCGCGTATGCGGCGAGGCGGTGGCGTAGATCCAGTCGGTGCCGAGTTCGCGGTCGGCGCCGCCGGCGATCCATTCCACGGTCTGGTCGCTGACCACCCGGCGCGCGGGTTCGGTGATTGCGGACACCCGGCCCAGCGAGTCGTATTCGGTCGTGGTCGTGCCGCTGTCGTCGATCAGCTGGGTGAGGCGATCCTCGCCGTCGTAGCGGAACTGGCTGGTCACGTCGCGCAGGCCGGCGCTGCCGTCGCTGCGCTGGAAATGGCGGACCTGGGTTTCGCTGATTTTGCGGCCGAGGGCGTCGTAGCTCCAGCGAGCGACGCGGTCATAGCCGCTGAGGGCATCGCCCGAGGGCGGCAAGGTCGGCGGCGAGTCGACGCTCAAACCGCCGTTCCACACAGCCTTGGCGTACTCGATCCGCTCCAGCGCTTCGCCGGTGGCGTTATAGCGAGTGCGGGTGACGTAGCCTTCGGCGTCGACGCTCAGAGCGGCGCGGCCGACGAGGTCGTAGTAGGTATAGCTGTCGGCCCAGCGCGCGTCGGGCTGGCCGGCCGTGCCCTCCAGCAACACCGACTCCTTGATCTTCTGGCCGTAGGCGTTATAGACGACCTGCACGGTCGGGGTGCCGGTCGCGGCGCTGCCGGCCGCGGTGTAGTAGGTCACCTGCGACTGCTCGACCTGGACTGCGAGACCGCGCTGGTCGTAGCGGGTGGTGATGGTTCGGTCGTCGGCCGAGGCCACGGCGCCGGCCTGGGCCTGGGCCAACGACAGCGGCTGGCTTTCGCTCCAGCCGGGCAACGCGGCGGCATTCAGACGCTGGGCATGGCGGCGCAGTTGGGTCTGTTGGCCGAAGCCGTCGTAGCCGTAACTGGTGACATGGCCTTCCTGGTCGATCTCAAAGGCCAGCCGGCCCAGGCCGTCGTAGACCTTGTGGCTGTAATAGCCGCGCACGTCCTTCTGCATGACCGCGCGGCCCAGCGCGTCGTAGCTGACCTCCAGGGTCGGCTGGTTGCCGCTGGCGACCAGTTGGCCGGTAGCCGGATCGATCTTGCCCGCGTCGGGAAAGACGGTGCGGATCTGGTGGCCGCGGTTGTCGTACTCGTAGCGGGTGACGCGCGGCCGCGGGCCGTCGGCGTCCTCCAACCGCTTGATCACGTTGCCGAGCGCGTCGTATTCGGTGCGGGTCACCAGCCGGCGGTTGGCGTAGCTTTGGTTGCCCCAGCTGTCGACGGCTGCGTACCCGACTTCGGGGCTGGTTTCGGAGGTGCGGCGACCGGCGAGGTCGTAGCCGTAGGTCCAGGTGTGGCCGTTCTTGTTGCGGTAGGCCGTGACCTGGCCGATGGCGTCGTAGGTGTACTGCTCCTGCTGGTTCAGTGCATCGGTGACGGTGCGCGCCCGCCCCATCGCGTCGTAGGCAGTGGTAGTCTTGCGCACATCGGCGATGCCGGCGACGGCGGCGGACACCGCGGCCTCGTTCATCGGCGTGGCGATGGAGATATACCCGCCGTAGCGGCGGCTTTCCACGATCCGACCGGCACCGTCGTAACGCTGTTCGTTGACCGCCCCCATATCGTCGACGGTGAAACGCACGCGACCGGCGGCATCGAAAACGTATTGGGTGGAACGATAACGATCAGCGGTGGCGTAGGCGCCTGCAGCGTTCAACGCGGCGCCGACCTGCGCCGGTGTCGCAACCGGGCCGATCGCGACCGGCACGGAGTATTGATACTGGGCGATTACCCGTCCCGCACCGTCATAACGGCGCTCGCTGACCAGGTAGGTGCTGGCGCTGTTCTGGACCAGGGTGTAGCGCTCACGGCCGGCGGCGTCGTAGATGTGGCGCACGATCGCGTCGGCGCTGGCGCTTTGCGGCGCGACCGCGGCCAGTTCGCCCGCGCTGGCGGTGCCGGCGGCGAGCTTGGCCCACAGCGCGGCATCGATGGCGGCCGCCTGGGCCTGGCGGCGTTCCAGCACCGGCCGGCCGGCCGCGTCGTAGCTGCGAGTGGAAACGTAGCCTGCGCCGTCGACGGTCGCGGCGATGCGGCCGGCGGCGTCGTAGACCTGGTAGGAGCGCAGGTCCCTGGCGTCGCTGGCGACTGCCGCGAGGCGATCGCGGACCACGCCGGTCGCGGCGGGGTCGCCGGCGATCAATTGCGCCTTGAGGGTGGCGTCGATCGTGATCGCCGTGGCGTAGGCGCGCGTGCCCACGACCCGGCCGGCCGCGTCGTACAGGGTTTCCGTTACCCCGCCCGCGCCGTTGAGCGCGTAGCGGGCCCGGCCGGCGCCGTCGTAGCTGGTGTAAGTCACCAGGTCGGTGGCGTTGTCCACCGGGGTGACGTCGATGACGTCCTGCGGCGACGCGGTACCGGCGGCGAGCTTGCCCCGAATGGTCGGATTGAGCTGGGCCTTGTTCGAGTAGCGCTTGTGCACCACCTGGCGACCAGCGGCGTCGTAGACGTAGGAGACCACCGTGCCGGCGTTGTCGACCGTGGTGCGCAGTTCGCCCAGGACAGTGTAGACCTGGTAAGTGATCTGGTCGGCGGCGTCGTTGCGCACGGCGTCCAGGCCCAACTCGGCGACCTCGGCCGAGCCGTCGTACATCCTGCCGAGCAAGCCGCTGGCCAGCCAATTTTCGGTCGAAACGGCCTTGGCGTAGCGGCGAATGCTGGCCACCCGGCCGCCGGCGTCGTAACCGTACTCCTGGACCTCGCCCAGGACCGACACCGTCAGCCGCAACCGGCCGTCCTTGTCCAGGATCCTGAATTCGTTCGGGTCGTACTGGTTCCAGCTCAACCTTGCGTCCAGTTGGGCGACGGTCGTGGTGTCGCTCAGCTGGGCCGTATCGGTGCCGTCGATGAACGTGCGCGTGGCCACGACCCGGCCGGCGACGTCGTGCCACAGGCGCACCATGACGCCGAGCGGGTCGATGGTGTAGATCAGCTGGCCGGCTTCGTCGTACAGATAGCGCGTGACCTGTCCGGTGGCGTCGGTGCGCCGGATCAGATTGTCGTTGCCGTCGTAGACGTAGCTGGTCTGCAGGTTCAGACCATTCGGATCGAGCCGTTCGGCGATGCGGCGGCCGAGCGCATCGTAAACGTACTGGACCGTGCGCGCGGCCGACGTGCCGGCGCCTTCGACCACGCGGACCTGGCGGCCGAGGGGGTCGTAGCTGTAGGTCGTGCGCAAGTTGAGGCCGGCCGGATCCAGTACGAGCTCGATCAGCCGACCTTCGCCGTCGTAGGCATAGGCGCTGCGGCGGCCGCTGGCATCGGTGACCTCGATCTTGCGGCCCTGGCCGTCGTAGCGGAAGCGGGTGGTCAACGCCAGCCCGGCCGGATCCTCGATCCGCTGCAGCATCCGGCCGGCGGCGTCGTAGCGCAACTCGACCCGGCGCCCGCTGCGGTCGACCGTGGCCGTCAGCAGGCCGCGCGCGTCGTATTCGCTGGTTTCGGCCCGGCCCAACGCGTCGGTGGTGCTCGTGAGCAAGCCGTCGCGATCGTAGACATAAACCGTGTTGGCGATGCCGCCGCCGGGCAGCGGCGTGGCCACGTTGACCTGCTGGCCGTGGCGGTTGAAGCTGGTCGCGACCGTCACGCCTTCCGGCGTGGTCGTGGTGATCTTGCGGTTGAGGTCGTCGTAAACCGTGGTGGTCGCGCGCCCTAGCGCATCGGTCAGGCTCAGGACGCGGCCATAGGCGTCATAGGCCGTGGCCGTGGTCTGGACGCGCCCGAGCACGGTCTGGCCGACACTGAGCTGGCGGCCCAGGCGGTCGTAGGTGTAGGTGACGGGTACACCGTGCGCGTCGGTGGCGCGAATCACGCGGCCGAAGGCGTCGTAAGTCCAGCCTCGGCTCCGCGCGACTGGCTCGCCGACGCCCTCGCGGCGTTGGGTGGCCAAGCCGCGGCGGTCGTAGTCGATTTGCGTCGTCGACATCGCGCCAGTGCTCAGGACTTCCTCTTGCGTTCGATCCCCGAACGCGTTGTAGCTGTACTGGACATGCTTGTACTGAGCGTCGGAGAACAGCGCCAATTGCCCGCGCCGGGTATAGGTATAGCTGCGCTTGCTGTCGACCGAGGCGACATAGGACAGGGTGGCGATCGCGCCGGCGACACTGTCGCGGCTGCCCGCAGTGGCCACGGTGATGCGGCCGGAATAGGCGATGCTGTCGCTGGCTTCGCCGAAGGCGTTGTAGCGGGTTTCGACCACTTCGCCCTGGGCGTTGGGTACGCCGGCGGCATCGGCGACGCCGCGGACCAGGAAGGTCTGGCGGCCGCCGGCGTCGTAGAAGTACCAGGTCTTGTTGCCGGCCGCATCGATGCTTTCGATGCGCTGGCCGAGCGAGTTGTAGCTATGGCGCACGCCGTGCTGGGCGTACAGCGCGTCGAGCTGGGACTCACTCATGCCCGGCGTAGCCAGCGCGGCGCCCTCGCCGTCGAGCTCGCCGATCAGTTCGCCGAATACGTTGTAACGGCGCAGGCCTTCGCGCACTTCGCTGGTGTCGGCCGCCGTCTCGGTGCGGATCAGATTGCCCTGGGCGTCGTAGCTATAGCGCGTCACCGTGCCTTCGGCGTTCTGCTCGGTCAGCAGCCGGCCGAGCTGGTCGTAGCTGCGGCGGGTCTCGCGCACCGCGCCGGCGGCGGCCTGGCCGCGCAGGCTGGCGAGCGACTCGTTGCCCGTCAGCCCGCCGAGCTTGAGCGCGTAGGCCTTGGTCGCGACCTGCAGGCGGTGGGCGTCGTGGACGAATTCGGTCAGATAGCCTTCGGCGTCCAACGTAGCCACGATATTGCCGCGGCCATCGTAGAACCAGCGGCTGACCTGGTCGTCGCCGTGGCCGGCCGGGCGCAGGTCGGCCAAGCCGCCTCCCTCCCGTTGCGCGGCCGCAGTGGCATTGGCATAGGCGACCGTGCGGACCCGGCGCCCGGCCAGGTCGTAGTTGTGCTCGACCAGGTAGCCTTCGGCGTCCAGGCGGCCGAGCTCGCGGCCCTGCGCGTCGTAGAAGTAACGCGTGGTGCGCGCGGTCGCGGCGGTACCGGCGGCGTCGGTGATGCGGGTCTGCAGCAGGCGGCCGGCGCCGTCGTAGTTGTAGCGGGTGATCGCACCTTCGCCGTCGGTGTGGGTCAGCAGCAGGCCTGCGGCGTCGTAGACATCGGTGCTGACGCGATCTTGAGCCGTGGCGGCCGGGCGGATCGCGGCCAGCGAGGTCGCCACGACTCGGGCGTCGACCAGCCAGGCGCTGGTATCGACCCGGGTCGCATAGGCCTTGGTTTGCCGCACCCGCCCGAGTTCGTCGCGGACGTATTCGACCACCGCGCCGGTCTCGTCGACCTCGGCCGACAGATGGCCTTCTCCGTCGTAGAACAGGTAGCTGCGGGCTCCGCTGCTGTCTTCGGATGCGCGCAGGCGGCCGGTGCTGTCGTAATAGTTGCGCGACTCGCGTAGGGCAGCGACATTGTTTCCCCCCGAATTATTGCTTATATAAACGACCTGACCCGCCGCATTGCGATACTCGAAACGAACGAGATCGTTGCCCTGATTTCCATCGCCGAGCTTTCCTCCTTCCGTAACGTAAAAAACTCCGCGCTGGGAATCCGTATAAACCCACGTCCGCTTCTGGGATCCGACCATATTGGCGCGGACCACTTCCCATGTCGCGCGCCCCAAGCCATCGTATCCGTATATCGTCTGGAAGCTATTTTCGGCACTGGTGTGCCCCTTCAAGATGATTCGCCCGCGCTCATCGTAGCGGTAGGTTTGCAGGACGTCCGCGTCGCTCAGAACACCTTCGCCATTCGCATCCACGCTTGCATATGTACGCTCACCATGACCAGGGAAGCTGTAGTACTTGTAGTCGGTCAGGATGCTGCCGGCCTTCCGCGCAGGCGTAGCCCATGTTCCCAGGGCAGCCACGGAGAATTCGCCTGCATAGGCTTCGCCCAGATACAACCTGGAGCGGGACAACTGCCCCACCCCCAAGCCGGACGCGTGGTACTCCAGCTCCCGCACCACACCATCGGCGCCGACGCTATAGCGCAACCGGTCCTGGGCATCGTAGAGGTAGCGCGTGGTCAGGCCGCCGCTGGGCGCCGCCCCGCCGGCGGCGCCGTCGGCGTCCAACCCGGTGAACACGGTCTCGCTGGCGAGCTGGTTGTTGCCGGTATAGGTGCGTTGCACGGCGCGCGAGGTCGCGTCGCTGCCGGTGCGCTGCCATTGCCAGACCACGTTGCCGGCGCTGTCGTAGGCATAGTCGGCCTGCTCCAGTACCGTGCCGCCGCGCTGTTGGCGCATCTGGGTGACGTTGCCGGCGCTGTCGTAGCTGTAGAAGGTACTGTCGCGCAGGCCATCGACCGCCGGATCGCGCACTTCGAGCAACTGGCCGTTGGCGTCGAACAGATAGGTCCAGCTGCGGCCGGCGCTGTCGGTCAGGGTGGTCGCGGTGGCGCTGTCGTAGCTGAAGCTGAGGGTCTGGCCCAGGCCGTCGCTGTCGTCGGCATCGCTGTCGCCGCGGGTGACCGTCTTGACCCGGTTCTGCGCGTCATAGGTGTAGCTGACGATACTGCCGTCGCTCTGTTCGATTTTGGCGATCAAAGTGCCGGTGGCATCGGTGTAGGTATAGGTGGTTTTGAACAGGTAGCCGTCGTTCGAACCCTCGGTGGCGGTCCACTCGTCGTGGTCGGGGTTGGTGGTGCCGGGCGCCACGGCGCCCGGGGTCAGATCGACGGTGACCGAGCTCAGCCGGCCCGCGCTGTCGTAGGCATACCAGGTACGGCCGATCACCGTCGCCCCGACGCTGCTGGTGACCCGGCTCAGCCGGCCGCCCACGTCATAGTCGAAAGCGAGGCTGGAATTGCTGCCCGTACTGACCGACGCGACCTTGGCCACCCGCCCGTTCGCGTCGTAAGTCACGTCCCAGCTCAACGGCGCGACCGGATCGGTGCGCAGGTCGCGCAGCCGGGTCAGCCGGCCCTTGAGGGTCGCGTTGGCGTGGTCGGCGTACTGCTCCTCCTGGCGGGTGCTGCCCTCGACGTACAGCCAGGTCGCCGTGCCCGCGTCCCAGCTCAGGCTGTCGTGGGCGCCGTCGCCGGCGACCGAGGCGTACTGGCCCGGGGCGACGAACTGGAAGTCCTGGTATGCGCCGTCGCCGGTATGCCGGCGCATGACGCTGCCGGCGACGTTGAGGCTGCCCGAAGCCAGTTCGACCCAGCGCTCGAAGCCGGTGGTCCAGGCGTCGGCGCCGACCTGGGCGACTTGGCCGCGGCTGTTGTAGGTGCGGTTGAAGCCGACCTGCATGCCGCGGAACAGGACCTGGTCGTCCTGGGTCTGCAGCAGCAGGTTGCCGGTGGCGACGTTGACGTATTGGTGGTCCTGGCCCTGGCCGAGGCGGGAGTTCCCGCCCAGTCCCAAGCCCACTTGGCCGGCCGAGCTGTTGAACAAGCCCAGACCATTTCCCGAAATCACTGCCGCCATCGTCGCCACTCCTGGATTGCGGGCCGTCCGGCTGAGAACGGCCTCCAGGTCTTAATCCAGGGTGTGACGAAATTGTTTAGGGTCCGTGATGCGATTCAATTAATGTGTTTCATCGCCTATTCAAACGGGCTCGGCCTGGGGCGACGGCCCGGCCGCCAGCAGCCCCACCCCCACCAGCAGCGACAGCCCCACGATCGCCGCCGCGGCATAGCCCAGCGCGCCGACCCCGATCGCGTCGATGACCCGGCCGCCGACGATGGCGCCGACGCCGATCCCGAGGTTGGCGCCGGAGATGTTGAGCGAGGCGGCGAAGGCCGGGGCCTGCGGCGCCGACTTCATCACCCGCACATGGCTGACCGGGAACAGCGCGGCCTGGGTCACGCCCCACAGCGCCAGGGTCGCGGCGAACAGCGGCCAAGACTGGATCGAGGGCACCACCAGCACCAGGCCCAGGGCCATCGGCGCGCTGAAGATCAGCGACACCGCCAGCGGGTGGCGGTCGACGTAGCGGCCGCCGAGGCTGTTGCCGATCAGGCCGACCGCGCCGAAGGCCATCAGCGCCCAGCCCACCACCTGGCCGTCGAAGCCGGCCAAGCGCTCGAACAGGTCGGCCAGGTAGGTGTAGGCGGTGAACATGCCGGTGAACAGGATCACCGACAGCAGCACGTGGCCGCCGACGCGCGGGTCGCGCAGCACCCGGAACTGTTCGCGCAGGCGCGGCTGCGGCTGGTCGTTGCGGTGGTCGGGCAGGAACGCGAACAGCATCGCCGCCTTGGCCAGCGAGGCGATCGCCAGGGCGACGAAGGCCGCGCGCCAGCCGAATGCGTCGGCGATCAGGGTGCCGGTGGGCACGCCGATCACGGTGGCGCAGATCACCCCGAACGAGATCACCGAGATCGCCCGGCCGGCCCGCTCCTGCCCGGCCAGGTCGACCGCGGTCTCGCTGGCCAGGGCCCAGAACACCGGCACGCCCAGCGCCGGAATCAATCGCGCCAGCGCCATCACCCCGAGATTGGGCGCCATCGCCGCGATCGCGTTGGACCCGGCGAACAGCAGCAGCACCACGATGAACAAGCGCTTGCGTTCGAAACGCGAGAAGTAGGCGGTCAGGAACGGGCCGCTGGCGGCGACCGCGAAGGCGAACAGGGTCACCAGCAGGCCGGCCTGGGACACGCTGACGCCGAGGTCGCGGGCCAGCGGCGGCAGCAGGCCGACCAGGATGAATTCGGTGGTCAGCACGGTGAATCCGGCGGCCGACAGCAGCAACAGAGGCAATAGCACGGGAGGCTCCGAAAGGCGCAGGGACGCCGGACGACGGCGCGCAGCCGTCGCGGCGAGAGCAAAGGGGAGGATTCGCGGAAGACCGCGCCGCGCTGCGGCGCATGCGGCCAATCTAGGCGACGCGCGCACGGCGATAAACCGGCCGCGTGCGGCCGCATCGTTCCGCGACGCGAACAGCGCCGCCGCGCTTTGCGAATCGCGCACTTAGCGCGATCGCGGCGATCCGGGAAGGTTTATCCCGCGATGCGCTCTAGTCGCGGCGCGGCGACTGGCTCAGGCTTGCGCCGTTATGCCGACGCGATCGGCGCGAGCCATCGCCCGCCGGGCGGCGCAACGCGCCTGTGTCGTATCGCTTGCTGACGGCGATCCGAACGCGCCTACAACAGCCACAGCGCCGCCAGCGCGGCCAGCGCCGGCACCGCCTGCACGTAGAAGATGCGCCGGCTCACCGTCGCCGCGCCGTACGCGCCGGCGACCGTCACGCAGACCAGGAAGAAGGTCGCCACGTCGGTGCGCGCGCCGGCCAGGCCCCAGACCAGGCCCGCGACCAGGAAGCCGTTGTACAAGCCCTGGTTGGCCGCCAGCACCCGGGTCAGCTCGGCTTTTTCAGGGCTGTTGCGGAACACCTTCATGCCCAGCGGCTTGGTCCACAGGAACATCTCCAGCACCAGGAAGTACAGGTGCAGCAGCGCGACCAGGGCGATCAGGGCGATGGCGATCCAGGGCATGGCGCGGCGGTCCGGGGCGGGTGTTCGATGGAACAGAAGATAGCGGATCGGGAGATAGAAGGTGGCGGTTCGAAAGCCGCCGAGCGGCGGACGCCGACGCCGCTGCGCTCTTCGCTATCTCCTAGCCGCCAGCTCCCGACGCCTGGCGGTATCTCCTACCGGGCCCGCGCATGCCAGGCCTTCAGCACCTGCGCCTCGCGCTCGGGCGCGATGCCGGCCTTGGGCTTGGCGCGCCGGTCGGCCGGCAGTTGCCGCCAATAAGCCAGGGTATCGCGCACGGTTTCGCCCAGCGGGCGGTGGCGCAGGCCCGCGGCCTGGGCCTTGGCCACCGAGGTGCGGCCGAAGCCGGCGTACTCGCCGCGCGCCGGTATCCACGCCGGCATGTCCTGCCACGGCGAGACCTTCTGCGCTTCCAGGAACTCCGCCGGTACCCAGGTCAGGCTCGACTCGGCCCCGGCCGCGCGCTGCGACTCGCGCAGCACCGCGCCCATACTCAGCGCGCCCGGCGCGGCGTCGGCGTTGTAGATGCCGAAGTGGCGGCGCTCGATCGCGGTCAGCAGGAACTCGGCCAGGTCGCGCACGTCGATGAACTGGGTCGGGTCCTGCGCGCTGCCCGGGGCGAGGATCTCGCCGCCGCGGTCGGCGCGCGCCGGCCAATAGGTGAAGCGGTCGGTGCGGTCGCCCGGGCCGACGATCAGGCCGGGCCGGACGATGGTGGTGCGGCCCGGCGCCTCGCGCTCGGCCGCGGCCTCGCACAGCGCCTTCAGCCCGCCATAGGTTTCGCCGGTCACCTCGGTTACGTTCGGATCGGCGAGCTGGGCCAGCGGCGAGTTCTCGTCGGCCGGCACGTCGTTGCGGGCGTAGACCGAGATCGTCGACACCAGCAGGTACTGGCCGATGCGCGGCGCCAGCAAGCCGGCCGAACGGGTCACGTCGGCCGGCAGGTAGGCCGAGGTGTCCAGCACCGCATCCCAGCGGCGCTCGCCTTCCAAGGCCTTCAGGTCGGTCTTGCGGTCGCCGTGCAATTGCTCGATGTCGCTGAACTCCTCGCCGGCGAACTTTTCCGGCGCGGTCTTGCCGCGGTTGAACAAGCTCAGCTTGTGGCCGCGGCGACGCGCGGCTTCGACGAAATGCGGGCCGAGAAAACCGGTGCCGCCAAGCACCAGCAGGGTCATCGGCTTGAGCTTGGGCTTGAGCCTGGCCGTGGCCTGGGCCAAGGCCGGCAACGCCAGCAGGCCGGCGCCGGCCGCGCCGGCGGCGAGAAAGTCGCGGCGGCTGGTAGTCATGTCTCACCTCGCAGGGGTTGGGCAGGAGTTGATAAGACCGAAGCGGATAGGGTCGAAGCAGGCAGGCCCGGACCGGACGCAGGCGCCGCTTCGCCGAGGCCGCGGCGCGCGCGCAGGATCGCGCAGACCCCGCCGAGCATGCCGGCCGCGGCCACCGCGCCTGCGGCGAATACCGTCGCCGTGCCGGCCGCGGCCACCGCCTTGTGGATCCAGACGAAGGCCAGGTCGGTGCCGCGGAACACCGCGGTGTCGATCACCGCCTTGCCCTGATAGCGCGAAGGCCGATCGACCCGGGTGTACAGGGTTTCGCGCGCCGGCTTGGCCAGGGCGAACTCGCCGGCGCGCTGCGCTACCTGCACGATCGCAACCATCGCCGGCAGCGGCGAGGCCAGCAGCAGGCCGAAGCCGAGCAGCAGCACCAGCGCCGGCAGCAGCAAGGCCGGCGCCACTCCGAAACGGCCGAGCAGCCAACGGGTCAGCAGCAGTTGGGTCAGGATCGCCAGCAGGTTGACCGCGCTGTCGATGCGGGCGAAGTACGCGGTCGCCGCGGCCGGGTCGGGATAGAACTCGCGCGCGATCGCGGCCTGCTGGTTGTACAGCAGGGTCGCCGCGCCGACGGCGAAGAACAGGGCGATGGCCATCGCCCGCAGCAGCGGCCGCTGCCAGACCAGGCGCAGGCCGGCCCAGACCGATCCGCCCATCGCCGCCTCGCCGCTGACCAGGCCTTGCCGGCGCTCGCGCCGGATCGCCCAGCCGCGCAAGCGCACGATGCACAGCACGCACACCGACAGCAGCGCCGCCGACACCAGCAACAGCTGGGCCACGCCGATCCGGCCGACCAGGGCCTGGGTCAGCAGCGGACCGAGCACCGCCCCCGCGGTGCCGCCGGCGCCGATGTAGCCGTACACGCGGCGCGCCTGGGCCTCGTCGAACACGTCGCCCATGTAGCTCCAGAACACGGTCACCGCAAACAGGTTGAACACCGCGATCCAGACGAAGAACAGCATGCCGCGCCCGGACAACCGGGCCTGGAAGGCCCAGTGGAACCCGAGCAGGCAGACGATGAAGAACAGGTACACCAACGGCAGCAGCACCCGGCGCGGAAAGCGCGCCACCAGGGCGCCGTAGAGGGGCTGCAACAGCAGCATGACGGCGAAGGTGCAGGTGAACAGCAACTGCAGGACGAAGTCCTTCAGCGCCCATCCATGCGCCTGCGCCCAGTCGATCCACGCCGCCGGGAACACCGTCGCCGCATCGGCCGCGGCGCCCATCGCGTCGCGCACCGGCCGCAGCACGTAGTAGCCGCACAGCAGGCAAAAGAAGTACAGCAGCGACCACCACAACGGCGGGCTCGCGGTCGCGGCGGCGCGCAGCCGCGCCAACGCGCTCATGCGCACGCGCAGGCCCCGGGCGAATCGCGGCCGGCGGCGAGCGCGACCGCGCATGCCGGCACCGTGGCGTCCTCGCGCATTCCCCGTTCTCCCGTTGGCCGCCGCCCACGCTAACGCCGGCCCCGGGCGCGGCCATCTGCGGATGGTCATCCCAACCTTCGGCAGGGGCTGCGACCGCGACCTCGTTTTGCCGGCGCAGGCGACCGCGCGGCGGTCAGCGCGCGGCGGGAGCGGCGTCGGCGCGGTTCGCAGCGCCGGCCGGCTCGCGCGCCGCCGCGCGCAAGGTCAGCTGGGAAATCTCCGGCGGCACGCCGAAGCGCACCGGCAGGATGCTGGTGCCGATGCCGGTGTTGACGAACAGGTGCTTGCCGCGCTCGATCAGATAGCCGCCGGCGTAGCGCTGGTCGGCCGGCAGCACCGGCGTGCCGATCCAGGGCAGCTTCACCTGGCCGCCGTGGGTGTGGCCGGCCAGGGTCAGCGAAGCGCGCGGCGGGATGTCGGGGAAGATGTCCGGGTTGTGGGTCAGGGCCAGCGCCGGCGCGGCGTCGTTCACTGCGGAAAAGGCCCGGACCACGTCGTGGCGGGTCTCCCACTTGTCGCCGATGCCGACCACCCACAAGCGGCAGCCGCCGAGCTCGGTCGCGCGCGCCTCGTCCTCGAGCACGATCACCCCGGCCGATTCCAGCGCCGCGCGCACCTTGTGCCCGTCCTTCCACCAGTCGTGGTTGCCGAGCACCGCATACACCGGCTTGCGCGCGGTCAGCGGTTTGAGATGCGGCGCCATCCGCTCGGCGGAGATGTAGGTGCCGCCGAGCACGCTGAGGATCACGTAATCGCCGGCCATCAGCACCGCACGCGCATCGCTGGCGATCAGCCGGTTCACCAAACGGTCGAGCCGGTCCAGGCCGTTGTGCGGCGAACCGGTATGGATGTCGGCGACCACGTCGACGCGCAGCCCTTCGCATTGCGGGCTCCAGTGCGGCAGGCGCAATTCGTAGCCGCGTTCGACCAACTGCCGCGGTTCCCAGAAGAAACCCCAGCTCAGGCAGCCGACCGCGATCAGCACCGTGCCGACGAACAGACGTTGCAGCCACGGCTGGCGCGGCCAGGGCCGCCAAGCGCGGTTCATGCGCGCGGCTCGGGTTCGGCGGCGGCGCCGCGCTGCACCCAGCGCGCCAGGTTCCAGCCGATCAGGCCGGCGCCGGCTGCGACCGTGGCGCTGATGCCGGCCAGGCCGGCGACGCCGACCCCGGCGCTGCGCAGGGCCACCATCGCCGTCGCCACGGCGACGTCGCCGAAGCGCCAGGCGGCGGTGTCGACCGCGTTCTTGCCCTTGTAGCGCAGGCTGCGCGCGGCGCTGGCGAACAGGCTTTCGCGCGCCGGGTTGGCCATGCCGTAGGCCAGGCCGCGGCTGACGATCAGGGCCAGCGCCACCGCCGGCATCGCGCCGATCGTCGCCGCCACCCCGTCCGGCAGCCAGGCCAGGCCGGCGCCGAACAACGGCAACGCGCGCGCCAGCGGCGCGTGCGGATCGGCGACCAGGGCCACGGTCAGCAATGCCGCGACCGTGACCAGCGACCAGGCGCCGATCACCGTCGCCGCGCCGCGCCGCGCCAGCAGCCACGGGGTGATCAGCAACTGGGTCGCCAGCGCCAGCAGGTTGGTCATCAGGTCCAGGTCGGCGGCGAAGCGGGTCCGCGCGACCGCGTCGACGAAGGTGGCCTTGGAGTAATCCACGACCAGGCCGTAGTTGACCGTGCCGATCCAGTCGCCGAGCAGCAGCAGGATCGCCATCGAGCGCATGAACGGATTGGCGAACACTTGCTTGAGGCCGTCGAACATGCCGCCGCCGATCGCCGCGTCGTGCGCGGCCTCGTGCCGGCGCGCGCCGTGCACGCGCGCCCAGCGCCCGAGCAGGCCGACGAACAGCAGCGACGAGGCCAGCAGTCCGGCCGAGACCAACAGCAAGGGCGCCACGCCGATGCGTTCCACCAGCACCCGGGTCAGCGCCGGGCCGGCCAGCGAGCCGACCGTGCCGGCCACCGCGATCAGCGGGAACAGCCGCCGCGCCTGGCCCTCGTTCCAGATGTCGGTCATGAAGCTCCAGAACACCGACACCACGAACAGGTTGAACACGCTGATCCAAACGAAGAACAAGGTGCCCAGAGCGCGCGGGCTGAGCGGGCCATGCTCGGCGAACAGCGGCACGAAGCCGAGCAGGCAGGCGATGAAGAAGCCGTACACCAGCGGCACCACGACCCGGCGCGGGTAGCGCGAGACCAGGCCGGAGAACACCGGGGTCAGGGCCAGGGTGGCGACCAGGGTCGCGGCGTAGAACCAGGGCAGTTGGGTCGAGCCGACCGCGCCGCTGAGCTGATCGCGCAGCGGCCGGATCACGTAGTACGCGGTCAGCACGCAGAAGAAATACCCCAGCGAGAACGCGACCGCGGTCCATTCTCCGGTGTGGACGCGCCCCGGCCGCAGGCTGGCGTCTTGGACTGCCGACATTCCGTCGCTCCGTGAGGGCGCCGGCACGCAGCCGGCGCTTCGGGGATGTTCGGCGCGGGTCGGCGCGGCGCAAACCGGGCCCGACCGCATCGCCGTCGGCGGACCGGTCGCCGCCGGTCCTCCATTGGCCGGCACGGTAGCCGAACGGGTCGAGGACCGCCACCACTGCGCCGGGCGGCAAGCGCGGCGGCGGCGCCTAGCGCGCATTGGGAGCATTTGCTCTAGTTTTGCCGCTTACGGTCCCCGCACGGCGCCGCACTCGGCGCACAACGGCTTCGGATACCGTGTCCCAAGAGTTCGACTACATCGTCATCGGCGCCGGTTCCGCCGGCTGCGTGCTCGCCAACCGCCTCAGCGAAGATCCCGACGCGCGCGTGTTGCTGATCGAGGCCGGTCCGCGCGATCGCCACCCGTTCCTGCACATGCCCGCCGGCCTGGCCAAGCTGGTCGACAAGAAGGGCGTGAACTGGAGCTACGACACTGCGCCGGAGCCGCAGTTGAACGGCCGCAGCCTGTGGTGGCCGCGCGGCAAGGTGCTCGGCGGCTCCAGTTCGATCAACGCCATGTGCTACATCCGCGGCGTGCCCGGCGATTACGACGACTGGGCCGCGGCCGGCGCCGACGGCTGGGACTGGAACGGCGTGCTGCCGTTCTTCCGCCGCAGCGAGCGCAACAGCCGCGGCGACGACGCCCTGCACGGCAGCCTGGGCCCGCTGTACGTGTCCGACCTGCGCTACACCAACCCGCTGTCGTCGGTATTCATCGAGGCCGGGGTCCAGGCCGGCTACGCCCGCAACCAGGACTTCAACGGCCCCGAGCAACAGGGCTTCGGCTTCTACCAGGTCACCCAGAAGAACGGCGCGCGCTGCTCCAGCGCGGTCGCCTATCTCGACCCGGCGCGCGAACGGCGCAACCTGCACATCGTCACCGGCGCCCTGGTCGGCCGGATCACCTTCGAGCGCGGCCGCGCCACCGGCGTGGTCTACAGCGCCGGCGGCCGCGCCTACCACCAGCGCGCCGCGCGCGAAGTGCTGCTCAGCGGCGGGGCGATCAATTCGCCGCAGTTGCTGATGCTGTCCGGCGTCGGCCCGGCCGCCGAGCTGCGCCGGCACGGCATCGAGGTCGTGCACGACGCGCCGCAGGTCGGGCAGAACCTGCAGGACCACCTCGACGTCTGCACCCTGCAGCACTCGACCCAGCGCATCACCTACGACCGGGTCAGCGATGTGCGCATCGCCTTCGACTACTACCTGCGCGGCCACCGCGGCCCGGGCAGCAGCAACATCGCCGAGGCCGGCGGCTTCGTCCGCTCGGCGCTGGCCCCGGACGCGCGCGCCGACGTGCAGTTCCATTTCGTCCCGGCGATGCTCGACGACCACGGCCGCCGCCGCCTCGCCGGCGACGGCTACACCGCCCACGCCTGCTTCCTGCGCCCGCGCAGCCGCGGCGCGATCTCGCTGGCCAGCGCCAGCGCCGGCGACAAGCCGCGGATCCAGGCCAACTACCTCAGCGATCCGGAAGGCTTCGACCTGAAGATGATGGTCGAGTGCGCCAAGCTCTCGCGCGAGCTGTTCGCGCAGAAGGCCTTCGATCCCTATCGCGGCGCGCCGATCTTCCCCAAGCGCAACGACCTCAGCGACGCCGAACTGGTCGAGTTCGTGCGCGCCAAGGCCGAGACCGTCTACCACCCGGTCGGTACTTGCCGGATGGGCAACGACGAGGCCGCGGTGGTCGACCCGCAGCTGCGCGTGCGCGGCGTCGAGGGCCTGCGGGTGATCGACGCCTCGGTCATGCCCAGCCTGATCGGCGGCAATACCAATGCGCCGACGATGATGATCGCCGAGCGCGCCAGCGACCTGATCCGCGGCCGGCTCTGAGCCGCGGCGGCCGGCCCGGAAAGATCGGCGCCCCGCTTCCCGGCCCCCGCGCCGGCCGCTGCGCGGCGGTTTCGCGCATCGGCCATGACGCAGCGCCGCATGCCGGCGCCGGCGGCGTTCGCGGCGGCGCCGGCGCGACCCTTCGTCGGCGTTTTTCGCACGCCGGTAGGCCGGTTCGGGCCCCGGCCATTAATCCCTGAAAAAACAGAAACCTGAACACGCTTGTTGTTCAATTCCCTGAGATCGGAGCTAGAATCGGCCCATCCGATCCATGCAGGCGCCGAGCGATGAAACACGACTCCTCACGACGCTCATTCACCCCCTGGCGCCTCGGCACCCTCGCCGCCCTGCTCACCCTGACCCTGGGTTCGAGCGCGCAGACCTCGCTGCGCTGGGGCAGCGGCCAGGATCCGGCCACCGCCGTCGCGCGCAGCCAGGGCATCGACGGCACCGCGCGTGCTGGCCAGTTCGCCGCCGCGCGCAGCGTCGGCAATACCCGCGCCCTGCCGCTGGCCGCCGGCTTCGACGTGCAGCAGTTCGAGTCGATGGCCCAGGCGATGGTCGCCGACCAGCGCATCCCCGGCATGGCGATGGCGATCGTGCACAACGGCCAGGTCCTCAGCGCCCGCGGCTACGGCATCACCGACGTGCGCAACGCCGAGCCGATCGACAGCCACACCGTGTTCCGCCTGGCCTCGCTGTCGAAGAGCTTCGCCGGCACCCTGACCGGCCTGCTGGTCAACGACGGCACCCTGCGCTGGGACAGCAAGCTGGTCGACTACATGCCCAGCTTCCAGTTGGTCGATCCCAACGCCGCGCGCACCATCACCGTCGCCGACGTGCTCAGCCACCGGGTCGGCCTGAGCCACAACACTTACGACCGCGACCTCGAGAACTACGCCGACTACCGCAGCCTGACCCAGAAGCTGGCCTATGCGCCGATGACCTGCCAGCCGGGCACCTGCTACGGCTACCAGAACATCGCCTTCAGCCTGATCGGCGATGTGGTCTTCGCCGCCACCGGCGACTTCTACAGCCAGGAAGTGCAGCGCCGCCTGTTCAAGCCGCTGGGCATGAACGACGCCAGCCTCGGCCTGGAAGGCATCACCGCCAGCGCGCGCTGGGCCAAGCCGCACGTGCGCGGCCGCGGCGGCTGGGCCTCGCTGACGCCCAAGCCGACTTACTACCAGTTGCCGCCGGCCGCCGGCGTCAACGCCAGCGCCAGCGACATGGCGCAGTGGCTGATCGCCCAGACCGGGCATCGTCCGGACGTGCTGCCCCTGCCGCTGTTGGCGACCCTGCACCAGCCGCTGGTCGACACCCCCGGCGAGATCCGCGGCTCCAGTTGGCGCCGCCAGCGTCTGAGCTCGGCCGGATACGCGCTGGGCTGGCGCGTGTTCGACTACGCCGGCCACCGGGTGGTGTTCCATGCCGGCGCGGTGCAGGGCTATCGCGGCATGGTCGCCCTGCTGCCCGAACGCGACCTCGGCTTCGCGGTGCTGTGGAACAGCGAAAGCGCGCTGCCGACCGGCCTGCTGCCGACCATGCTCGACCGCGCCATCGGCATGCCGGCGCAACGCTGGCTCGATGTGGACGGCTTCGACGAGACCCTGCTCTACGCCTCCGAAGGCGCGCCGCAGAACCCCAGCGGCAGCAACGCGCAGAAGTCGACCGCCGCGCCGCAGTAAGCGCAGCGGCATCCAGACGACGCAACGGGCCGCGGGATACCGCGGCCCGTTGCGTTTGCGCCGCCGGCGAAGGCTGTGCGGCTCAGTGCGGGGCGCCTTCCAGAGTCTGCTTGAGCTTCAGCAGGCCCTTCTCGTAGTCCTTGCCGACCATCGAATCCATCGCCAGGCCGAACCAGCGCGAGACCAGGTTGTAGCCGTGCTGGCTGTCCAGCGACCAGATCACGCGGGTGCCGGCGCCTTCTTCCTGCAGGTCGAAGCGCGCCGTCGCCTCGGTGCCGCCGAAGTCCAGCGCGTTGACGATCCGGCTCGGCGGGGTCGACTCGACGATGCGCTGGCTGCCGCTGCCGACCTTGTCGCCCTGCCACGACATCGCGGCGCCGACGCCGGCCTGCGGGCCGCTGTAGGCGTACTTCGCGGTCGGCTCCATTTCGTACCAGGGCGACCACTCGTTGAAGCGCTGGAACGAGTTCAGCATGGCGTGGACCTCGCCCGGCGGCCGCTCGATCACGATCGAACGTTCGACATGGCTGCTGGCGGGCAGCAGGAAGCCGCCGGCCACGAACACGATGCCGAGCAACAGCAGCAGGTACAGCGCCCCCTTCAACAAGGTCTTCATCGCGGCTCCCCCGAGGTTGGATTGCGGCCGAGTCGCGGCCGGTCTGTCCCGGCCGATCCTAACCGCTGCCGCGGCGAGACGACGCCGATGCCCGGCCTCGGCCGACGAGAGGTCGGCCGCGGTGTGGGTGGCGCCGCGCGGCACACTCGCTCGGGATTCGGGAGTCGGGAGTCGGGAGTCGCGGTCGACGGCGATGGCAGCAGCTCCAACGACGGTATCGCGTCTGTCCTGAAGCGACGACGGCGCCGCCTTATCGGCATCGCTCGCAGGAGGGGGCAATCGCCGCCGCACGATGCAGTGCGCGTCGCCATCCGGCCGGCTCGGCCGCGCTCGCTCACCCATGCTCACCCGACGCTCGCCGCCGCGGATCGGCCCGGCGGTCGCGGCACGCGCGCCGAGCGCAGCGGCCGGACGCGCGCATTTCCCGCGCCCATAAAAAAACTCTCCCCCCGCCTGGGCTGCGGGGAGAGAGCTGGATTACGGCGTATCGGGGTTTCTTATTAGATCAGCGGCGCCGGGGTGGCCGGCAGAGCGGCCGAGGACTTCGCCTTGCGGGCGCGCTTGGCGGCCTTCTTCGGGGCCTTCTTGGCGGCCTTCTTAGCCGTCTTCTTGGCGGCCTTCTTGGCGGTCTTCTTGGCGGCCTTCTTGGCAACCTTCTTGGCGCCAGTCTTCTTGGCGGCCTTCTTGGCGGTCTTCTTGGCCGCCTTCTTGGCGGTCTTCTTAGCCGCCTTCTTGGCGGTCTTCTTGGCGGCCTTCTTCACGGTCTTCTTGGCGGCGGCCTTGCGGGCGGTCTTCTTCACAGCCTTCTTGGCGGCCTTCTTGGCGGTCTTCTTGGTGGCCTTCTTGGCGACCTTCTTCGCGCCAGCCTTCTTGGCGACCTTCTTCGTCGCCTTCTTGGCGGCGGATTTCTTAGCGGCTTTCTTAACGGCCATGGGATGGCTCCTCGTCAGTGGTGATCAGGGATTGATCAGTGGTAGTGCGATAGGCCCAGTGGAAAGGGACTCTGTGAAGACAGAGCCGCGGGAGTCGGACCCGCGTGCAGCCGCCGACGCGCAAGGCGCGCCGGAACGGATCGGGGATCGCGTCCGGCCGCGGGCGCGGCGGGGGCGATGGCGCGTCGGCCGGAACGGCGGACGAATGCGGCCGCCAGAACCGGCGGCCAAACAAAAACCCGGCGCGCCGAGTGCGAACCGGGTTGCAGGGTGCGGGACGCCAGCGATGTCATCGGGAAGGTGGATGTCATCGGCGAAGAGAGTGCGGTCAACATTTCTGCAGAGGAAGCGAACCCTGCGTCCACCGTTTTGACTGTCCGGGCGGAGGTCCGATTTGTGCTGCATGTTGTCGCGCTGGGTTTTCTCACTCTCGTCTGCAGGAAACGTCTGCTGGGCGAAACCTAATCACGCTTTTTCGCACTGTCAACAACCCCGCCGATTTTTCTTTCCGCCGGCCCCGTCCCGACGACGCCTCGCGCGCGTCGCCGGCCGCTTCGACAAACGCGCGTGCGTATCGCGAACGCGTGCGGAAGTTTTTTTTCGAGCGCGCTGAAACCCAAGCGTGGCGCGGGTTTCAGAGCGAATCAAGAAATCGATCCGAGAATTTCCGCAAGCGTTCCGGGTTCGCATCGCGCGTGTCGAAGCGGCGATCGAAGGACGTTTCCGGAACAAAAAATTCCTTCCCCTCGCCCCGGTCGATTTCGCGTCGCACAAGCCGATTTGCGCAAAAGTGCGCGAACGGTTTTTAGCCGCGAGCGCGACGCCGACGAGGCGCGCGCGGCGCATGCGCGCGCGAACCGCCGACCGCGCGCGGCGCGAAAACCCGGTCGCGCTCGCGCCGGCCGCACAGCGCCGGCGACCTCCAGGCGGATCGCGAAGCCGTCGCGACGAAACAGAAAATCCCTGCAAATAAGCGGTTTTCAATCGCCGCCGGCGAAACCTTGGCGGACGCGCGTGACGGCGACGCGAAGCCGCCCGGGCGCGGCGAGCGCCACCGCGCCGGCGCGCGACGCGTCCGGGTTGCGGTCGGCGCGGCCGACGGCGAACGCCGTGCCGAAGCGAAGACGTGCCGAGGCATCCACTGTGAAGCCGCGCGCGCCCGCGGCCCACCGACGACCGTTCGTCGGCGCGCGGTCGGCGCGCGGCCGGTGCCGGTCGCGCGCCGTCGGCGATCGCGCGGCCGACGCGGGAGCATGCGCTCGGAGGCAGGACGCGGCCAACGCCGCCGCACCCGGCGGCGCGCCGCGCGCAGCGCCGACGGCGGAGGTGGGCGCTGCCTCGGTCGAGGCCGCTTGTCTATCGCCACTCCGACGAACACACGCGTCCTACTGCGTCGGGTGCGAGCAACTGCACCGCGGTTTGCTGGTGGTGCCGCTCAAGGCGGAGTCCGGAGCAAATCCCCCCTGCCCCTTTTTCAAAGGGGGGAACCGCCGCATCCGGACGACGACAGCGGCGCCCCATCGAGCAGGGCGGGACGTTCGCATCGCCGCTCATCGACCAAGCCGACCCGTCTCCATCGCCCCCTTCGACCAAGGGGGCGCGCGCCTTGCGTCGCCGGACCCGGACGCGAGAGCGGCGGCGCGGGGGATTTGCTTTCGCCGTCCGGGCCCATTGGAGGCAGGCCCAAGCCCTTGCTTCGGCTTCGTTGGGAAAGGCAACGGCAACCGTCGCCGGCGCAGGCGCGTGGGCGCACCCGGTGCCCGCGAACGAAAACGGGGAGCGCCTGGTCGGCCGCTCGCGGCCGCAGTGCGCTCCCCGTGGTTCCGGCGCCGCCCGCAGGCGGCGACGGCGACGGCGACGGATCAGTGATCGTCGTCTTCGAGCAGTTCGGCGTAGTCGTCCGGGGCGAGCAACTCGTTGAGCTGGTCCGGTTCCTCGATCGCCACCGTGAAGATCCAGCCTTCGCCGTAGGCGTCTTCGTTGATCGTCTCGGGCTTGTCGGCCAGTGCCGAGTTGACCGCGGTCACGGTGCCGGTCACCGGGGAGTAGACGTCCGAGGCCGCCTTCACCGACTCGACAACGGCGCAGGCGTTGCCGGCCTCGACGCGGTCGCCGACGTTCGGCAGTTCGACGTAGACCAGGTCGCCGAGCAGGCCCTGGGCATGGTCGGAGATGCCGATGGTGACTTTGCCGTCGCCTTCGACGCGGGCCCACTCGTGGGACTTCATGAACTTCAGATCGCCGGGAATTTCACTCATGGCTGGCCTCGAACGTGACGGGAGCGGCTGGTTGATGGCGCGTAGTTTAACGATGCGGAGCGGACATGCGACAGGGGCGGCGCCGGAACCTCAGCGCGCCCCGCCGGCCAGCTCGCTGCGGTAGGGCGCCCGACCGCTGCGCAACGCCTCGCGCAGCGCCTCGACGCGGTCCTGGCCCCAGAACGGTTCGCCGTTCAACACATAGCCGGGCAGCCCCGGCAGGTCGGCGGCGATCGCCGCCTCGGTATTGCGCCGATACCGTTCGTCGGCCGCTTCGGACTCGGCGGCGGCGAGCACCGCCGCCGCGTCGTGGCCGTGCGCGCGCAGCAGCGCGGCGACGGTGTCGCGGTCGGCGAGGTCGCGGTCTTCGGCCCAGACCGCGCGGAACGCGGCATCCATGTAACCGGCAGGATCGGCGCCGGCCTGGTCGAGGACGATCGCGCAGCGGTCGGCCAGCGACGGGTCGACCGGGAAATGCTTGGGCGCCAGGTTCAGCGGCAGCGCGCGCTCGGCCCGCGCGCGCTGCAATTCGAACAGGCGGTAACGCTGACGCGCCGGCGCGCGCTGCCCCAGCGGCAGGCCGCCGTTGGCGGCGAACAGTTCGAAGATCCGCACCGGCCGATAGGCCAGGCGCGCGCCGTGCTCGCGCGCCACCGCGACCACCGCGGCGTGGCCGAGGTAGGCGTAGGGCGAGAGCAGGCTGAAGTAGTACTCGACCTGGATCATGTCCGCCGCCGCCGGCTCAGCCGAGCACGCCGTCCTGGGCCTTGCCGTCGCGCACGAACGGGAACTTGACCACCCGCACCGGCACTTCCTTGCCGCGGATGTCGACGCGCACGTTGCCGGCGGCGCCGAGCGGGATCTCGCCGGCCGGCACGCGGGCGAAGGCGATCGACTTGTTCAGGGTCGGCGAGAAGGTGCCGGACAGGATCTCGCCCTCGCCGTGCGCGGTCAGCACCTTCTGGCCGTGACGCAGCACACCCTTCTCGTCCATCACCAGGCCGATCATCTGCCGCGCCGCGCCGCTGGCCTTGAGCTGTTCCAGCGGTGCGCGGCCGATGAAGTCGCGGCCTTCGTCCAGGGCGATGGTCCAGGCCAGCGCCGCCTCGTAGGGCGACACCGCATCGTCCATGTCCTGGCCGTACAGGTTCATGCCGGCTTCCAGGCGCAGGGTGTCGCGCGCGCCCAGGCCGGCCGGCTTCACGCCCGCGGCGAGCAGCGCGTCCCACAACGCCACCGCGCGGTCTTCCGGCACCACCACTTCGAAACCGTCCTCGCCGGTGTAGCCGGTGCGTGCGACGAACAGCTCGATGCCGTCGGCGGTACGGGCCTCGCCGGCGACGAACTTGCCGAGCTTGCCGATCCGCGCCCGGTCTTCCTCGCGCAGCAGGCCGATCACCTTGTCGCGCGCGTTCGGCCCCTGCACCGCGATCATCGCCAGTTCCGGCCGCTCGGTCGCTTCGACCGCGAAGGCCTGCGCCTGCTCGCCGATCCAGGCCAGGTCCTTGTCGCGGGTGGCGGCGTTGACCACCAAGCGGAAGTGGCTTTCGTCGAGGAAATACACGATCAGATCGTCGATCACCCCGCCCTGCGGGTTGAGCATGCAGGTGTACAGGGCCTTGCCCGGCTTCTGCAGTTTGTCGACCGAGTTGGCCACCAGCCGGCGCAGGAACTCGCGCACGCGCTCGCCGCGCAGGTCGACCACGGTCATGTGGCTGACGTCGAACATGCCGGCGTCGCGGCGCACCTGGTGGTGCTCCTCGATCTGCGAGCCGTAGTTGATCGGCATGTCCCAGCCGCCGAAATCCACCATCTTGGCGCCGAGTGCGCGGTGGGCGTCGTTGAGGATGGTCTTTTGGCTCATGGGGGCGCGGCCTGCTGGGTCGGGGAGATGGAGCCGCCGATTATCCCAGAAGCGCGCGGCGCGCGCGTTGCCGGCGATTGAGTACGCAGGCGCATGGAACCGGCGATGCGGCGCCGACCCTCGCGCCGGCGCGGCTCACTCGCCGTCGATGCCTTCGTTGTAGCACTGCACCCGGCGCGGATCGAGATCGACGAAACGGCCGCTGGCGCGATCCAGCCGCACCGCCCAGCGCACCGCGGCGAAGGTCTCGCGCGCGAGCGCGTCCTCGACCGCGGTGTCGACGACCGCGATCGCGCCGGGGTCGGCGACCGCGTCGACGGTGCAGGTCGAAATCGACACCCGCTCGCCGCGCTGCAGCTTCGGGTACGGCACCAGGTCGGTGATCCTCCAGCGCGCCTCGTTGCCGTTGCGGCCGGCCAGTTCGGCGGCGTAGAGGCGCACCGAGCGGTCGTCGGCGTCGTCGACGGTGCCGATGCTGCGCGCGCAGATCTGCTCGGCGTTGCTGCCGGAACCGACGCAGCCGCCGGTGTTGGAGCGGAAGCCCTCGGGGAACGGCGGCACCACCCGGCCGATCCAGTTCGCCCAGTTCGCGGCGCCGGCCGAATCCGTGCGCGCCGGTTCCTGCGGCTTGTGCGGGCCGTGCGGCGCGGCGCCGACGGCGCCGGCCCACAGCAGCGCGGCGATCGCCGGGGCGCGCAGCGCGTTCATGGCCGATCCGCCGCCTCGACCTGCAGGTTCATGCCGTCGGTGCCGATCACCCGCACCGGCGTGCCGACCGGCAGGTCGGGGCCGCTGACGTCCCAGAACGCATCGGCGATCTGCACCCGGCCCACGCCCTGCACGATCGCCCGCTCCAGCGGCACGACCCGGCCGACCAATTGCTCGGCGCGGCGATTCAGCAAGGGCCGGTCGCTGGCGCGCTCGCGGCCGCGGAACCAGGTCCGGTAGACCTGGATCGAGACGAAGCTCAGCAGCACGAACGCGGCCACCTGGGCCAGCACGGTCAGGCCGGGAAACACCAGCACCAGAGCGAACACCGCGGCCGCGGCGAGGCCGAGCCAGAGCATGAACGCCCCCGGCGCCAACGCCTCGGCCGCGAACAGCAGCAGCGCGATCGCCGCCCAGGCGATGGTCTGCCAGTTCCAGATCATCTCAGCCCCCCGACCGCGGCGGCACGCCCGGGCCGCGCACCGGCGCCTGCCGGTCCATCGCCTCCTTGGCCAGTTCGGCGATGCCGGCCAGCGAGCCGATCACCCCGGCCGACTCCATCGGCATCATCACGAACTTCTGGTTCGGCGCCTCGGCCAGCGACTTGAACGCCTCGATGTACTTCTGCGCGACGAAGTAATTGATCGCCTGCACGTTGCCGCGCGAGATCGCGTCCGACACCAACTGGGTGGCCTTGGCCTCGGCCTCGGCCAACCGTTCGCGCGCCTCGGCCTCGCGATAGGCCGCCTCGCGCTTGCCCTCGGCGGCCAGGATCGCGGCCTGCTTGTCGCCCTCGGCGCGCAGGATCTCGGACTGGCGGTGGCCCTCGGCTTCGAGGATGTTGGCGCGCTTTTCGCGCTCGGCCTTCATCTGCCGCGCCATCGAATCGACCAGGTCGCGCGGCGGCTGGATGTCCTTGAGTTCGATCCGGTTGACCTTCAGGCCCCAGGGATGGGTCGCCGCGTCGACCGCGTTGAGCACCTTGGTATTGATCTCGTCGCGCTTGGACAGCGACTCGTCCAGGTCCATCGAGCCGATCGCGGTGCGTATGTTGGTCATCACCAGGTTGAGGATGGCGATCTCCAGGGTGGCGACCTCGTAGGCCGCCTTGGCCGCGTCCTGGACCTGGAAGAACACGATGCCGTCGACCTTGACCACCGCGTTGTCCTTGGTGATCACATCCTGGCTCGGAACTTCCAGAACCTGCTCCATCATGTTGATCTTGCGGCCGACGCCGTAGATCACCGGAACCAGGAAGTGCAGGCCGGGGTCCATGGTGTGGGTGTAGCGGCCGAAGCGCTCGACCGTCCACTGGTAGCCCTGCGGGACCATGCGCACGGTCTTGAACAGCAGCACCACCCCGGCGAACACCAGCACCATGGCCAGCAACGACGTACCCATGACTCCCCCTTCTCCTTGTCCGGTGGCCTCAGTATAGGCCTGCCGAGCGGCTGCGACCCTTCACGCCCCTGCCGCATCCTTGTCCTGGAATGCCGCCCGAATCCCAGCCCATGCCGCTGTCCCCGCCGGAGCCGACGCGCCCGCTGTCGAGCTTCGCCATCGACGTCCCGGAGACGTTGCTGGCCCGCGCCCGCGCCGGCGAAGGCCCGGCTTTCGAGCAGATCTACCGCTGGTTCGAGCGGCCGGTGTTCACCCTGGCGATGCGGATCGCCGGCGACCGCGACGAGGCCACCGAAGTGCTGCAGGAGACGATGCTCAAAGTGCTCACCCGGATCGGCGATTTCCGCGGCCACCGCGACGGCAGCGGCACGCCGTTCTGGGGCTGGCTGCGCCAGATCGCGGTCAACGAGGCGCTGATGCGGCTGCGCAGCCAGCGCCGCCACGAGCACGCGGTCGAGGCCGAGGACGAACACCTCGCCGACGACCGCACTCCGCCGCCGCCGGCCGCGGCCGACGCCGCCGCGCTCGGCCGCGCCCTGGCCCAGCTGCCCGCCGCGACCCGCAGCGTGCTGTGGCTGTACCACGCCGAGGGCTACACCCACGAGGAGATCGCGTCGCTGATGCAGCGCACGCCGAGCTTCTCCAAATCGCAACTGGCGCGCGGCGGCCGCCGCCTGCGCCAACTGCTGGAACCGGACATGCAACGCAACTCCCTGGAGCAGGCCCATGCCTGACCATCCCCTCTCGCCGCCGCAGGACTGGTCCGAAGCGTTCGCGCGGCTCGGCCCGGAAACCCCGCCCGCCGACGGCTGGGCGCGCCTGTCCGCGCAGTTGCAGGCCCAAGCCGCGGCCGAACCGCTGGCCGCCGCGCCGGCGCGGCGCCGGCGCGGCGCCGTCCAGCGTTGGGCCTGGGCCGCTGCTGTCGCCGCGGCGCTGCCGCTGACCGCGTTGTGGCTGGTCCAGCGCGAAGCCGACGCGCCGTCGCCGCCGGCGGCCGCGCCGGTCGTCGCGGCCGATGCCGCCGCGCTGCCGGCAACGCGGACGCCTGCGGCCGGACCCACGCCGGCGATCGCACCGACTATCGCGCCGACTATCGCGCCGGTCGCCGCGGCCGACACCCGCAGCGCGGCGACCGCCACCGTGCAGGCCGCCGCACCGGGCCAGCGACGCCCGCCCGCGACCTCGGCCCCAGCCGCCTTGGCCCAGCGAACGCCGCGTGGCGCGGGTGCAGGCGACCGCGAGCGCGCCGCACTGCCGGCGCCGGGCGCCGCTTCGCCCGCCGGCTCGGCCATCGACACCGCCGTCGCCGGCACCGGCGCCAAGGACGGGGCCGCAGCCGACCGCGTCGCAGCCGCCGCCGTCGAGGCCGCGGCATTGGCGCGCCTGCAAGGCGAATCGGCCCAACTCGAATCGCTGGTCGCCCTGGCCCGCGACGATCGCGTCGGCAGCGGCGCGGCGACCCTGATGAGCGCCGAACTCGACCACGGCATCGCCGCGATCGACGCCGCCCTGTCCGCCGCCGACGTCGACGACACCGAGCGCACCGCGCTGTGGCAACAACGCGTCGACGCCCTGCGCGCGCTCGCCGGCGTCGAAGGCTCGCAGCGTTGGTACGCCGCCCGCGGCGAGCGCTACGAAGACGCGCTGGTGCGGGTCGACTGAGTCGTCGCGCGTTCCCGTCGCCCTGCCCCTTGACCGCCTTCCTTCCGTCTTTCCCGACCCACCCAGCATCACCGCGGAGACCGCCATGCAACGCCCGATCCTGCTTCCCTTGTTGCTCGCCGCAGCCGTCGCCGGCGCGCTCGCCAGCGTCGCCGCGGCCAGTTCCGCGGCCGAACCGGCCGGCGCCGCGCCGCAGGCGCAGCGCAAGACCATCGTCGTCGCCCATCCGGACGGCCATCCGGCGCCGCTGGCGCAGCGGGTCAAGCGGCCCTTGCTGGGCGTGATCATCGACGCCGACGACGACGCCGGCGTGCGCGTGCTCGCGGTCACTCCCGACGGCGGCGCGGCCAAGGCCGGGCTGCGCAGCGGCGACCGCCTGCTGTCGATCGACGGCAGCGCGATCGACGGCGCCGACCAGGACGCGCGCCTGGCCAAGGCCCGCACCCTGCTCGGCAAGCTGCAGACCGAGCGCGCCGCGCAGCTGCGCTACCGCCGCGACGGCCGCGACGCCACGGTCGCGGTCGTCCCGCAGCTCGGCAACCGGGTAGTGGTGCTCGATCGCGCCGACGGCGCGGGGCCCGGCCCGCGCCGCGAAGTGCGCATCCACCGCATCGGCGACGGCGAGACCTTCGAGTTCCACGACGCCGGTTTCGACTTCGATTTCGATGCCGCGGTCGCCCCGGCCGTCGCTGCGGCGGTGGCGCCGCAGGTGCGCAGCGAGGTGATCCGGCTCAGCCGCAACGACCGCTGCAAGGGCGGCGATTGCAAGTGGCCGGCGATCAGCGAAGCGCTGCGCTGGAACGGCCTCAACCTGGCCTCGGTCGACGCCAAGCTCGGCCGTTACTTCGGCGCCCAGCGCGGCGTGCTGGTGCTCAGCACCGGGCCGGAACTGGCCGGACTGGAAGCCGGCGACGTGATCCAGAGCATCGACGGCCGTCGCGTCGACACCCCGCGCCAGGCGATGGAGGCGCTGCGCGGCAAGTCCGAGGGCAGCCAGGTCGCGGTCGATTACCTGCGCGACCGGCGCAACGCCCAGACCCAGCTGAAAGTGCCGAAGGCGATCAATTGGACGCCGCCGCGCCCGCCGGCGCCGCCGGCACCGCCCGCGCCGCCGTCCGCACCCGACCTGCCGCCTCCGCCGGCACCGCCTGCACCGCCCTCCGCGTCCGACCTGCCGGCTCCGCCGACCCCGCCGGCTCCGCCTGCGCCGCCCAAGCGCAGCGCATCGGCCCGATCGCCGGCCATGGCCTTCGCGCCGCCGGCGCCGCCCGCTCCGCCGGCGCCGCCGAGCTGGGCCGACAGCGCCCGCATCCACGCGGTGTATTGAACCGGGTGCGGATCGGAACGCAGCAACGACGAAGGCCGCAGCTCGCGCTCCGGCCTTCCGCATTGCGCCGGTCGGCCCGGCGCGTGCTGCGCATCCGCGCTTACTCGGCCGGCGCGCGCTCGACCCACTTGGCGAACACCGCGTCGATCTGGCCGGCGCCGACCGGCTTGCCCGCTTCGCGCTGGCCGGCCTGCTCGAACAAGGGAATGATCATGGCCATGCCGTCGACCTTGGTCTTCAGGCGCACGCCCGGGGCCTGGCCGAGATAGCGCTCCCAGCGCTCGCGCACCTGCGCCCAATAGTCCTTGGTCGCGGTCCAATACGCGTAGGCCGGCTTGAAATCGACTTCGCGGGTCTTCTGGTAGTCGTTGAAGCCGAACTCGCGCGCCAATTCCTCCTGGCTGCCGTCGGGCCTGCGCAGCACCTTGGTGTTGAACTGCTCGTGGGTCCAGCCGCCCGGGGTCAGGGTGTGGCGGTTGACCGCGACGATGGCGTTGTAGTCGCTGCGCTTGGTGTACTCGCGCCGCGGCAGCGGCCGCCAGCTCGCATCGCTGGTCCAGGTCGCCACGCCGTTGGCGTAGTCCCAGCGTCCGGTGCCGCAGTAGCGGGGCGCGTCGCTGACTTCGTACACGCATTGGGTCCAGGCGCCGCGGTTGAGCTCGGCCGCGATCGGCCGCACCTGCCAGGTCTGGTCGGCGCTGAATTCGAAGCGCTGCGGCGTCTCGAAGCGCCAGTCCTGGCGCCAGTGCTTGGTCACATGGCCGCTCTTCGCGTCGACCAGGATGTGCTGCAGGACGATCTTGCCGGGCCGGTCCTCGACCACGATCACGGTCTCGTTGCCGCCGCTGCGCATCGCCGGCGCGCGCTCGTAGCCCGGCTTGAGCAGCACGGTTTCGTCGAAGGCGAAATCGACGATGTATTCGCCCTGCATCGCCAGGATCGAGGCGCGATCGCGCTCGGGCGCGGGCGCCGCCGATGCGGCGAGCGGAGTCAGCAGGCAGATCGCCAGCAGGCTGGCGCGGTGGGTCGGTCGGGTCATGGCGAAAGCTCGTGAGTCGTCGGAGTAGAAAGAAACCAAAGAAGAACAGGGAATGCGGCGCGGCTCAGGCCGGTGCCGCGGCCTCGGCGCGGTCGGTCCGGCGCGAAGCCAGGCAGCAGCAGGCGTCGGCCTGCGCGTGCAGGCGCGCGCCCTCGGCCGCGGCGATGCGCCGCGCGTGCGCCAGGCCCAGCGCCGACGGCTCGGCGCGATCGGCCAGCAGGATGCAGTGGCCGGCCTCGTCGGCCAGCACCTGCAGGCGCAGGATCCGCGCCTGCCAGGGGCCGCGCAGCCGGCGCAGCCAGCGCCGGCGCAGGCGCGCCCAGGCGCCGCTGCGGGCCTCGCCGCCGCGGCAGGCCGGCAGCGCCGCGATGGCGTCGTCCCAAGCCAGGAAATCGCTGTCCGGCAACAGATACAGGCAGCAACAGGCGCGCCCGGCGCGGTCGCGGAACAACACCGCCTCCCAGCGGTCTTCGCCGTCGCGGCGCAGCAGGCGCTCGGCGCGCTGCGCATGCAACCAGCCGTCCAGCGCGTCGCGATGGCGCGGCGGATACACGCACAGCACCGTCGCCACCGCGGCCAGATGCTCCGGCGCCGGCATGGCGGCGCCCTCGGCATCGGCGGCAACGGCCGGCGACGGCGCGCGCATGGCTTACCAGCTCACCGAGACGCTGGCGCCGACGTTGCGGCCCGGCGCGGTGTAGCGGTCCAGGATGGCGCTGCTCGCGCTCAGGCCCGGCAGATCGCCGGCGTCCCAGTAGGTCTTGTCGGTCAGGTTGAACACGCCGACGTGGAAGCGCGCGCCCGGGGCGAAGTCCCAGTGCGCGAGCAGGTCGAGTACGCCGTAGCCCGGTGCGGCGAAACGGTCCGGCGCCGGCAGCTCGGTCTGGTGGCGGGCGAAACGACCCGCCAGTTCGACGCCCCAGGCCTCGCGGTCGTAAGCCACGCCCAGGCTGGCGGTAAGCGGCGCGATCGATTCCAGCGGCCGCCCGGCGGTCTTGTCCTCGCCCTTGCTGTAGGCGGCCGCGCCGCGCAGCGACCAGCCCGCCAGCGCGTCGTTCCAGGCGCCGAAGTCGATGCCGCCGCGCAGCTCGACGCCGCGGATCCGCGCCTTGGCCACGTTCTGCGACTGGAACACGATCAACGGCGTCTGCGGCGGCGCGCTGACCTGGCGGTTGGATTCGATGAAGTCCTGGTAATCGTTGTAGTACGCCGACAGCTGGGCGTAGCCGACCGGGTTGCTGAAACGCAGGCCGAGTTCGTAGCCGTCGCTGGTCTCCGGCTTCAGGTTCGGGTTCGGGATCGCGGTGTAGCCGAACTGCAGATTGGTGAAGCCCAGGTTGACGTCGCTGTAGGGCGGCGCGCGGAAGCCGCGCTGGTAGCCGCCGTACAGCGACCAGTCCGGGGCGAAGTGCCAGACCGCGCCGAGCTTGGGCGAGACGCTGGTCTTGCTGAGATCGCTGACCTGCACGCCGGGGTTGTCGCCGTCCCAGATCGCGTCCTTCTGCGGCCGCAACTCATAGCGGTCCACCCGCACCGCAGGCACCAGGCGGAAGGCGCCGTCGGCGAAGCGGATCTCGTCCTGGACGAACGCGCCGGCATTGCGGGTCTTGCTGACCGGGAAGTCGCGCACCGGGAACACGTCGGGCAGGATCGCGTTGCTGACCGCGCCGGTGCTCAGGTTGACCGCGCGGCCGTCTCGCTTCTGGCGGAACTGCGTGGCTTCGTACTCGAAGCCGTAGGTTAGGGTGTGTTCGACCGCGCCGGTGGCGAAGTCCTTGTGCGCGGTGGCCTCGGCGCCGTAGACGCGCTGGTCGAAGTCGAACTCGCGCAGGCGCAGGGTCGGACTGGTTTCGCGGCCGCCGATCACGCTGACCCGGTGCTCGCGGGTGCGCTGGTTGGTTTCGCTGTCCTGGCGATAGACCTGCCAGCGCAACGAATCGGCCAGGGCGCCGTCGAGCGCGTCGATTTCGTGCGCGAACGCGACCCGGGCCCGGGTCTGGCGGTCGTTGCCGGTCTGCGACAGCACCCGCACCGCCGGCGCGCCGGGCATCGACAAGGCGGTGCCGCGCGCGCTGTAGACGTCGGTGTCGGTCTGGTCTTCGCTGCCTTCCACGGTCAGGCGGAAGCGTTGGTTCTCGCTCGGCGCGTACACCAGCTTGGTCAGCAGGCTGCGGCCGTCGTTGCTCTGCGGGTTGGGCCGGGTGCGGCGCGCATCCAACGAGGCGCGCCCGCCCTGGTTGTGGGTCTCCTCGCCCTGGTGGTGGTTGAGCACCGCCAGGCCGGACCAGCGCTCGCCGCCGAACGCCGCGGTGGCGCCGCCGAACAGGCTCTCGCTCTTGCCCTCGTAGCCGAGCTTGAGGCCGAAATAGCTGCCGGCGCCGTCCTTCAGATAGTCCTGCGGGTCCTTGCTGACGAACGCGACCACGCCGCCGAGCGCGTCGGATCCGTGCAGCGCGCTGCTCGGGCCGCGCACGATCTCGACTTCCTTGACCGTGTCCAGGTCGACGAAGTTGCGCCCGGCGCTGGAGAAGCTGCCGATCGAGAAGCCGTCGGAGATCGAGATGCCGTCGACCAGCACCCGCACCCGGTTGCCGCCGAGACCGCGGATGCGGATGTCGCCGAGGCCGAAGCGTTCGCGGTTGGCGCCGACCTCGATCCCGGGCTCGTAGCGGAACAGATCCTTGAGGTCGCGCACCAGTTCGCGGTCCATGCGCTCGCGGTCGATCGCGCTGACCGTCGCCGGCACGTCCTGCACCGCGCGTTCGGTGCGGGTCGCGCTGACCACCACGCGCTGCAGTTCGTTGACGTCGCCGGAGGCGTCGGCCGCGTCGGCGGCGTGGGCCAGCGCGGGCAAGGCCAGGCTCAAGGCCAGGGCGAGCGCGCAGCGGGCGGGATGGGGGCGGGCGACGGAAGAGAAGGAGGCAACACGGGCGTGGACGCGGGACATGCTTCGACTCGGATTGGGAAGTGGGCCGAGGCGAGCTGGCGTCCGCGTAGATCGGGGCTGGCAGCCTTAGAGAGAGAAGGTGCTGGCGGGTCGGCGGGGCCGACGCATCGCACCGCGCCCATGCCGGGCGCGGTGCGGGTGGTGCAGGCGATGGCGTTGGGTGCCGGCGCCTCGGTCGCTTGCGCCGTGCACGGCGCAAGCGACCGACGTGGGGAGGGAGCGGCGTCGGGTGCCTCGGAGCGTGCCGGCCTGGGCAGAGAGCGAATGTCGCCTCTCGTGCCCGGCCGGGGCGCGCGCCGAACGTGGGCTTGTTTGGAACGAACCGGCTTGAGCGAGAAAGCGGGATGCTGCCTTCCGGTGCCTGGCCGGGGCGCGCCGAACCTGGGTTTGTTTGGAGCGGACCGGCCCGAGCGACAGGATGTTGCCTTCTCGTGCTCGGCCGGGACGCGCCAAAGGTGGGGTTGTTTGGAACGAACCGGCTTGAGCGAGAAAGCGGGATGCTGCTTTCTCGTGTCTGGCCGGTGCGCGCCGAACGTCGGGTTACTTGGTCAGAATCAACTTGTCGTTGCGGGTATGGCGCAGGCGGTAGACCTCGCCGCCGTGGCGGATCAGCACTTCGCGCGCGCCGCGCAGCAACGAGGTGCTTTCCAGCAGCACGCCCTGGGCCGCGGCGACGACGGCCGAGGTCACCGAAGCGGGGGCGACGGCGGCGACCGGGGGGGCCGGCGCGACGATGGACACGGAACGATCAGTACGGGGCTTCAGCTGCAGCACCGGGTTGCGCATGGACATGGCGGTGACTCGTTCGGGGGTGGGCTCGGTAAAAATGATAATGATTCTCATTTAACCGTCAACACCCCGGCGGCCGGAACTGCGACTGAGGTCAAACGCGGCACAGCCGCGGTCGCGGCGGCCGGCAGCCCGGCCCTGTTCATCCCCCGGCTCAGGCCACCGCGTTCTCGATCCGCAGCCAATCCGCCCCGCCGATCCGCCCGGCCAGTTCCAGCGCCTGCAGGTTCTGCCGCAGCTGATCGCTGCGGCTGGCGCCGAGGATCACGCTGGACACATGCGGGTTGCGCAGGCACCAGGCGATCGCCAGCGGCGCCGGCGGTTCGCCGAGTTCGCGCGCGATCGCCACGAAGGCCTCGACCCGGGCCAGCCGGCGCTGCTCCGAGCCGCCGACCACCAGCCGTTGCAACCAGGCGGTATCGGCCAGGCCGAGCCGGCCCTGGCCGGAGAAGCCGTCGCGGTATTTGCCGCTGAGCAGGCCCGAGGCCAGCGGCGACCAGGTGGTGGCGCCCAGGCCCAGCTCGGCGTACAGCGGCGCGTATTCCAGTTCGACCCGCTCGCGGTGCAGCAGGTTGTACTGCGGCTGTTCCATGGTCGGCGGATGCAGGTGCTGGGCGCGGGCGATCTTGTGCGCTTCGCGGATCGACGCCGCCGGCCACTCCGAGGTGCCCCAGTACAGCACCTTGCCCTGGCGGATCAGGCCGTCCATCGCCCATACCGTTTCCTCGATCGGCACGTCCGGATCGGGGCGATGGCAGTAGTACAGATCCAGGTGCTCGACCTGCAGCCGGCGCAGCGCATCGTGGCAGGCTTCGACCACGTGCTTGCGCGACAGGCCCTTCTGGGTCGGAAGCGGGTCCTCGACCGAACCGAACATGACCTTGCTCGACACGCAGTAGCCGTCGCGCGGCAGGCGCAACTGCGCCAGCGCCTGCCCCATCACCCGCTCGGCCTCGCCGTTGGCGTAGCCCTCGGCGTTGTCGAAGAAATTGATCCCATGGTCCCAGGCGGTGGCGATCAGCTCGCGGGCCAGATCGGCGCCGACCTGGCTGCCGAAGGTGACCCAGGCGCCGAACGACAGCGCCGACAATTGCAGCCCGGACGAACCCAGTCGACGATATTGCATGGCGGCGCTCCGCGGATCGGCGATTGCGGGCATGCTACGCCCACGGACGTAAAGGCGAAGGACGGCTTGTGGCCAAATCGGGCATTCGAATCGTGCCGGCGGCGCTGATCGCGATCGCGGTCGCGTTGTTGGGTTGGCAGCTGTGGCGCGCGAAGGCGCCGCCAACGGCGAGCCCGGCCGAGCCGGCGCAGACCGCGGACCCGGCGCCCGCCGGCGAGGACGCGGCCGGCGCGCCGGCCGCGACGCAAAACGAGCGCAAGATCCAGCCCAGCCGCGGCCCGGCCTATCGCAATCCGCAGTTGGCCGATCTCAAGCAGCGCGCCGACGGCGGCGACAGCCGCGCCGCCTGCGAACTGGGCGTCGACCTGCTGCGCTGCGTCGACCTGACTCCGGCCGAACAGGTGCTGGCCAATGCCGAGGCCAATTCGCGCACCCAGATGCCGGCCGAGCAGCGCGCCTACCACGAACGCACGGTCGCCCGGGCGCGGCAGTTGTTGGCCGAATGCCGCAACGCCCCCGAGGACGCCTGGCACCAGGGCAATCACTACCTGCGTCAGGCGGCGCTGGCCGGCGAACCCGAGGCGATGTATCGCTATGCGCGCGGCGATTCGGTGCTGGCCGACTACTCGCGCATGGCCACGCCGGAGTTCGACCGCTGGCGCGCCGAGGCCGGCAACATGCTGCAACTCTCGTTCGAGGCCGGCTATCTGCCCTCGGTATTCGACCTGATGGTCGCCTACAGCGACAACTCGTCGCCGATCGCCGGGCTGGTGGCGAACGACCCGACCAAGGCGCGGGCGATGCGGCTGCTGGTCGGCCGCCTGGCGGGCAAGAACGCCGATCCGCCCGAGGCCCGCCATGCCGCGCTGGAACCGGCGGCCGCGGCGCTGGCGGCGCAGTGGCAGCGCGATTATTTCCCCACGGTCAAACCGCCGCTGCAGCGCTTGCCGCGGATCATGCCGGGCGGCTTCGCGACCCTGTTCTCCGAAGACAACGCCGGACCGCCCTGTTCGCAGCCCTGACAGGCGCGTGGCCGACGCCCGCAAACGCCGCCGCGCCGTCTGCAGGAGCGGCGTAAGCCGCGACCGGGGGCGCGCAGAACGCCCGCCGCCTGCGCCGTTGGGCCGACGCCATGCGCCATGCGCCATGCGCCATGCGCCATCGTGCGAGGCAACCGCCCAAGGGGGTAGGAGCGACGCAAGTCGCGACCGTGCCGCTTCGGCGTCGACGCCGCTGGCCGGAGGGCGTCGCGTCTTCGGTCGCGGCTTACGCCGCTGCTACAGGGAGCGGGCGACGCAGATGAAGCAGGTGACGCGGTACGGGCAGCCGGCGCGGTTGCCGGATGGGCGCGGTCGCGGCTTGCGTCGCTTCTACCCCGCTTCTACCCCGCTCCTGTCCCGCTCCTGTCCCGCTTCGGCGCGGGGGCTCGCGGCCTGTCCCAATCGGGCGATTGCGAAACGTTCTCATTCGCCGGGTATCGCCGAAGCTGGCGTACAATCGCCGCACTTTCCTCCTCCGGGGAGTAGCCCACCCGCCGACGCAAGTCCGCGGGGGCATGCGTCAACACACTTGGCCAACCGGCCATGGCGCATGAGCGGCAGCCAGCAGGTCCGCGATCCGGCATTCCGGCGCGGCCGCCAGCCACCACGGGCAAGACCGAAGGCAGGCGTTGCGCGTAACCCGGGTCGGGCCGCGCGGCGTCCGCCTTCGCGTCCACGCGAATGCCCGACCCCGGAGTTTCCATGGATCTGTCCTTCCTGCCGGTCTCGGTCGCCACCACCGCGGTCTCGACCGGCACCGTCGCGCTCGCCGAAATCGGCGACAAGACCCAGTTGCTGGCCCTGCTGCTCGCCGCCCGCTTCCGCAAGCCCTGGCCGATCATCGCCGGCATCTTGGTCGCGACCCTGCTCAATCACGCCCTGGCCGCCTGGTTCGGCACCCTGATCGCGCAGTGGCTGCGCCCGGAAATGTTGCGCTGGGTGGTCGCCGCCAGCTTCCTCGCGGTCGCCTTGTGGACCCTCAAGCCCGACCGGCTCGACGACGAGGAGCCGCACTTCTCCGCCCGCGGCGCCTTCCTCGCCACCACCATCGCCTTCTTCTTCGCCGAGATCGGCGACAAGACCCAGGTCGCGACCGTGCTGCTGGCGACCCGCTACGAACCGCTGTGGGGCGTGATCGCCGGCACCACCGTCGGCATGCTGCTGGCCAACGTGCCGGTGGCCCTGCTCGGCAGCCGCTTCGCCGACCGTTTGCCGCTCAAGACCGCGCGCCTGCTGGCCGCGGCGGTGTTCGCCGCCCTCGCGATCTGGGTCGCCCTGCGCGGAATCGGCTGATTTCCCGCCGATTCCGGGCCCGGCGGGAGCCGCTCGCGCGGCTCTCGCGCTATGCTCGCGGCGACCGCAAACGGGGAGTCGGGTAAGGATGCACGGCATCGGCGGGAGGCTGCGCAGCGTGGTGCTGGCGCTGTTGGTGCGGCCCGACGAAATCATGCTCGAGATCGGCGCCGGCGGCGAACTGCTGGTGGCGCGGCTGCGCGCGCTGCTGGCGGCGATGCTGCTGTTGCTGCCGTTGTTCAACGCGATCGGCGGCGGCAGCGTCCGCGAGACCCTGATCGGCCTGGGCGGGGCGATCTTCGTCAACGTGTTCTCGCAGCTGTGGCTGGCCCTGGCCCGGCGCCAGCGCCGCTACCGGTGGCTGCCGTTCGTCACCGCCGCGTTCGACGTCACCGCTACCACCCTGGTGCTGATCGCGCTGGCGGTGGAGCACCCGCCGGCCGGGCTCAACAGCCTGATCGTGTGGTGCGGCTACCTGTTCGCGATCCTGCTGACCGCACTGCGCAGCGACGGCCGGGTGGCGCTGTTCGCCGGCCTGCTGGCCCTGGTCGAGTACGGCCTGCTGATCGTGGGCGTGTTCGCCGCGGCGACCTCGCCGGAAGACCTGCTGTCCAGCGACTACGGCGCGGTCACCGTCGGCAGCCAGACCCAGCGCCTGGTGCTGCTGGCGATGATGACCGTGGCCACCTCGATGGTGGTGTACCGGATGCAGCGCCTGATCGAGATGTCCGGCACCGACGGCCTGACCCGGTTGCCGAACCGGACCTGGCTGACCCATCGCATCCCGCGCCTGTTCGACACCGTGCGCCGCGACGGCGGCAGCCTGACCCTGGCCCTGATCGACCTGGACCACTTCAAGCGGATCAACGACGAGTACGGCCATCGCTTGGGCGACCGCAGCCTGCGCCACCTGGTCGCGGTGCTGCGCGAGCAGGCCGAGCCCAGCGAATGGCTGGTGCGGCTGTCCGGCGGCGAGTTCCTGCTGGTGATGCGCAAGCCGCTGGGCACGGCGTTCGAGGAGGTCGACGCGATCCGCCGCACCGTCGCCGAACGCCCGTTCGAACCCGGCCGCGGCGCCGAGCCGCTGTGGCTGAGCTTCAGCGCCGGCCTGGTGACCTTCCCGCAGGAGGGCGGCGACCTCTCGCGCCTGCTGCGCCGCGCCGACCAGCGCCTGCAGCGGGCCAAGCAGTCCGGGCGCAATCGGGTGATGGCGCGGGATATCTGAACCGAATCGCCGCAAACGGCACGGTCGGCTCGTCCGTCCGCGCCGCCGGCGGCATCGGCGCGCCGCCTGTGGGCCCGCCCGGCGTCGCCGGCATGGGCGCATCGTGCGCCGATCCGGCCCGGATCGGGCCCGGTTCGTGGCCGATTTTCGCGCTTCCGGGCCGGCCGCGGCTTGCCGCTGGCGCGGCCAGCCACTAGGCTGCGCCGACTATTAGAACGCTGACAAGCCGCCGGGGCTCCGGCGCCGGGGAGAATGGAGTGGATTCGATCGTACGCGTGGGCTTCGGCCTGTTCGGTTTGGCGGTGCTGGTCGGCATCGCCTGGCTGTTTTCGGTCAACCGTCGTTCGGTGGACTGGAGGCTGGTGGTCACCGGCATCACCTTGCAGATCGCCTTCGCGGCCGTGGTGCTGCTGGTGCCGGGCGGCAAGGACGTGTTCGACGCGATCGGCAAGGGCTTCGTGCACGTGCTCGAGTTCGTCGGCGCCGGCTCGAAGTTCATCTTCGGCGACCTGATGGACGTCAGCAAATTCGGCTTCATCTTCGCCTTCCAGGTGCTGCCGACGATCATCTTCTTCTCCGCCCTGATGGGCGTGCTGTACCACCTGGGCGTGATGCAGGCGGTGGTGCGCGGCATGGCCTGGGCGATCACCAAGGTCATGCGCGTGTCCGGCGCCGAGACCACCAGCGTCTGCGCCAGCGTGTTCATCGGCCAGACCGAAGCGCCGCTGACCGTGCGCCCGTACATCCCGAAGATGACCGAGTCGGAGCTGATCACGATGATGATCGGCGGCATGGCCCACATCGCCGGCGGCGTGCTCGCCGCCTACGTCGGCATGCTCGGCGCCGGCGACGCCGACGCTCAGGCCTTCTACGCCAAGCACCTGCTCGCCGCCTCGATCATGGCCGCGCCGGCCACTCTGGTGATCGCCAAGATCCTGGTGCCGGAAACCGGCGAGCCGCTGACCCGCGGCACGGTCAAGATGGAAGTCGAGAAGCACACCGCCAACGTCATCGACGCGGCCGCCGCCGGCGCCGGCGACGGCCTGCGCCTGGCGCTGAACATCGGCGCGATGCTGCTGGCCTTCATCGCCCTGATCGCCCTGGTCAACGCGCCGCTGACCTGGATCGGCGAGCAGACCGGCCTGGCCGCGGCGATCGGCAAGCCGACCGACCTGTCGACCCTGCTCGGCTTCGTGCTGGCGCCGATCGCCTGGGTCATCGGCACCCCGTGGGCCGACGCCAACGTGGTCGGCGGCCTGATCGGCGAGAAGGTCGTGCTCAACGAATTCGTCGCCTATACCCACCTGGCCGACATCGTCAACGGCAAGGTCGCCGGCGTCGCCCTCAGCGACGAGGGCCGCCTGATCGCCACCTACGCCCTGTGCGGCTTCGCCAACTTCAGCTCGATCGCGATCCAGATCGGCGGCATCGGCGGGCTGGCCCCGGAGCGCCGCCAGGACCTGGCCCGGTTCGGCCTGCGCGCGGTGCTCGGCGGCTCGATCGCGACCTTCATGACCGCGACCATCGCCGGCGTGCTGACCCACTTCTCGGCCTAAGCGCATGAGTCAGGAAACCAGCGGCCGCGTCGTCGTAGTCGGTTCGTTCAACGTCGACCACGTCTGGTCGCTGCCGGCGCTGCCGCGCCCGGGCGAGACCCTGGCAGGCACCTACCACACCGGTCCCGGCGGCAAGGGCTTCAACCAGGCCATCGCCGCCCTGCGCGCCGGCGCATCGACCCGCTTCGTCTGCGCCCTCGGCGAGGACGCCGGCGGCCAACTGGCGCGCGCGCTCGCCGCCGGCGACGGTCTGGAGCTGCACGACCTGCGCAGCGAACAGCCGACCGGCACCGCCGGCATCTACGTCGACGCCGACGGCCGCAACAGCATCGTCATCGGCGCCGGCGCCAACGCCGAGCTGTCGCCGGCCTGGGTCGAGGCCCAGGCCGATGCGCTGGATACGGCGCAGGTCGTGCTGAGCCAGTTGGAGACCCCGGTCGAATCGGCCTGCGCCGCGTTCGAACGCGGCCGCCGCGCCGGCGCCGTGACCGTGCTCAATCCAGCCCCGGCCGACGCGATCGCCAGCGACGCCTTGTGGGCGCTGGCCGAGGTGATCACCCCGAACGAGACCGAGTTCTGCGCCCAACTGCGCCGCCGCTGCGGGATCGAGCTCGATCCCGACGCCCTGGCCGGGCTCGACGACGCGGTCCTGCACGGCCATTGCCGCGCCCTGCTGGCGCACGGCAGTGTGGTGGTGACCCTGGGCAAGGCCGGCTGCTTCGTCTCCCACGCCGACGGCGCGCTGCGCGGCGACGCGCGCGCCTACTACCGCTGCCCCGCCGCCGCCGTACACGCCATCGATACCACCGGCGCCGGCGACGCCTTCAACGGCGCCCTCGCCGCCGACCTGGCGCGCGATCCGGCGGCGCCGTTCGAGCGCCACATCGCCTACGCCAGCCGCTACGCCGGCTTGTCCACCGAGCGCCCCGGCGCCGCCGCGGCGATGCCGCGCGACGCCGAGGTCCGGGCGCGGTTCGGCTGAGTCGCGGCGCGGGCGAACCGCCGTCCGCAGCGCAAGGGTCTCTGTCGCGGTCGGATTGACGCGGCTCGCGCCGCAGCGGCGTTGCCGCGGTCGCGGCTTGCGCCGCTCCTGCCCCGCGACTCCGACACCACGCGCCCCCTTGAAGGTGCGGCGCAAGCCGCGATCACGGGGCGCCTACGGCACAGGCGTGGTTCTCCGAACCTGTTCCGGCCGCGCACCGATGCTGCCAAGCATCTGACAGATATAGGGTTCTGCCCTGCGAGGACGCACATCTGCGGCCTCGCCCTCAGCCAAGCTTTGATTTGAGAATGGTTCGCATTAACATGCGAGCCCTGTCGCAGTTCCCAGGCTCCCGTAGATGCCCCGCCTTCCGCTTCTGGCCAGCGCCGTGCTGGCCGCCCTCGCCGCGCCCCTCGCCCACGCCGACGCGGCCAAAGACCTCGACCGGGTCACCGTCTCGGCCAGCACCAGCCGGATGCCGAACTCGGAGGCCGCGCTGGCCAACACCATCACCGTGATCGACCAGGAACAGCTGCAGCAGCAGTTGGCGGTGACCCAGGACGTGTCGCAGGTGCTGGCCAACCTGATCCCCTCGTTCGCGCCCTCGCGGCAGAAGCTGACCAACGGCGGCGAGACCCTGCGCGGACGCAAGCCGCTGTATCTGGTCGACGGCGTGCCGCAGTCGACCCCGCTGCGCGAAGGCGGCCGCGACGGCCACACCATCGACCCGGCGATGATCGAGCGCATCGAGGTCATCCACGGCGCCAACGCGCTGCAGGGCCTGGGCGCTTCCGGCGGCATCATCAACATCATCACCAAGCGCGCGCCGCGCCAGGACGGCGAACGCTTCCAGGAGCTCAGCCTCGGCGCCAGCACCGCGCTGCCGAACCGCAGCGACAGCGTCGGCTACCGCGGCTCCTACCTGTTCGGCGTCCGCAGCGGCGCGGTCGATTTCGTCGGCGGCCTCAGCTACGCCAGCGAAGGCCTGTACTACGACGGCAACGGCGAGGCGATCGCGGTCAACGACATCCAGGGCGACCTGATGGACGCGCGCAGCTACAACCTGTTCGCCAAGACCGGCTGGGACATCGACGACGACAAGCGCCTGCAGCTGACCGCCAACCGCTACCAGCTGCGCGGCAACAACGACTACATCACCGTCAACGGCGACATCCGCACCGGCAAGCTGGCGACCTCGGCGCCGGGCAGCCGCGAGGGCCGCGGCGCGCAGAACCGATCGACTTCGCTGACCCTGGACTACAGCGACAAGTCGCTGGCCGGCGGCTACTTCAATGCCCAGTTGTTCTGGGTCGACTTCAAGGGCCTGTACGGCGCCACCGACTGGGAAGACTTCTGGCGCGACGGCCGCGACCGGCACTGGTGGGACCAGTCGCAGAACGTGTCGGAAAAGCTCGGCGCGAAGTTCGGCTGGTCGCGCGACAACCTGTTCGGCCTGCGCCTGCGCACCACCCTGGGCCTGGACTGGAACCGCGACAAGACCTATCAGGAGCTGGTCGTCGCCAAGCTCAAGTGGGTGCCGGAAACGCAGTACGAATCCTGGTCGCCGTTCGTCCAGGCCGAATGGTGGGTGGCCGACAAGCTGATGCTGACCGCCGGCGTGCGCCACGAGCGCGGCAAGCTGCGGGTGGACGACTTCACCACCATCCCGGCCAACGCCGGCGGCAGCCGCTTCGTCCGCGGCGGCTCGCCCAAGACCCGCGAGACCCTGCCCAACTTCGGCGCGGTGTTCGAAGCCAGCGACGCGCTGAAGTTCTACGCCTCCTACTCCGAGGGCTACACGGTGGCCGACATCGGCCGGGTGCTGCGCGGCATCACCGCGCCGAACCAGCGCGTCGACAACCTGGTCGACCTGTCGCCGGTGGTCTCGGACAACCGCGAAGTCGGCGTCGACTTCGACAACGGCCGTTGGCTGGCGCACCTGGCCGCGTACTGGTCCGATTCCGACCTCGGTTCGCGCCTGGCCTTCGACCGCAACACCCAGAGCTACAACGTGGTGCGCGAGCGCACCGAGATCCGCGGCATCGAGGGCAGCGTCGCGTTCCGGTTCTCCGAAGCCGGCAGGGTCGGCCTGGGCTACGCGCGCGCCAAGGGCCGCTACGACAGCGACGGCGACGACCGGGTCGACAGCGACCTGCCGGGCATCAACATCAGCCCCGACCGGCTGACCGCGTTCTGGGACCACACCTGGAACGACCGTCTCTCGACCCGGGTCCAGGGCAGCCGCGCCTTCGACCGCGATTTCGACGCCAAGGGCGTGCGCGTGGCCAGCACCGACGGCGTCACCACCGTCGACCTGCAGGCGCGGGTCAAGTTGCCGGTCGGCCAGCTCAACCTGGGCGTGGAAAACCTGTTCGACGAACAGTACGTGACCTATTACTCGCAGAGCACGCCGCGCAACGACACCTACGTCGCCGGCCGCGGGCGGGTGTTCAACCTCAACTGGTCGTATCGTTTCTAAGCCGCCCCGTCGCGCCCAGCATGAGTCCACGCCAGGCCCCCGCCCCGTTTCGCCAGCGCCTGCGCGGTGCGCTGAAGTGGCTGCACCTGTGGCTGGGCCTCGGCGCGGGCGCGGTGTTCGCAGTGGTCGCGCTGTCCGGCACCGTGCTCGCGTTCCAGCGCGAGCTGACGCTGTGGGCCTATCCGCACCTGGCCGAGCACGCCCTGCCGTCGCCGGCTCAGCGCGCGCAGGCGCTGGAGCGCATCGTCGGCCATTGGCAGGCGCAGGGCATGAGCTCGCTGGACCTGCCCAGCGCGCAGTTGCCGGTGTGGCAGGCGTATTTCCCCGACAACGAGCGCCGCTATTTCGACCCGGCCAGCGGCGAACTGCTGTTGACCCGCAACACCGGCAACGACCTGCTGCTGTGGCTGCGCGACCTGCACATCCATCTGCTGGCCGGCAAGACCGGCGAGCAGGTGCTGGGCGTCGCCGGCGTGATCGCGCTGTTCCTGCTGCTCAGCGGCCTGTACCTGTGGTGGCCGCGCTGGTCGGCCTGGCGCGCCAGCCTGCGCTGGTACGCCGGGCCGCCGACCCGGCGCTGGTTCAGCTGGCACCGCGGCCTGGGCCTGTGGCTGTTGCCGCTGACCCTGCTCGCCGCGCTGACCGGCACCGCCATGGTCTACGACGAGATCGCCCGCAACGCGCTGCGCGCCGCCTTCGCCGAGGCCAAGCCGGCCAAGCCGCCGAAACTGGCGGCCGGCGCAGGCACGGTCGACTGGGCTGCGGTGTTGCGCGCCGCCGACGCCGCGGCGGCGCCGGGCGGAGCGATGGCCGGCGCGCAGTTGCGCCGCATCGGTTTGCCGAAAGCCGGCAGCGGCCTGGTCTCGATCCGCGCCCGGATGCCGGGCGAATGGCACCCGGTCGGACGCTCCCAGGTGTGGATCGACCCGTATCGCGGCGCAGTGCTCGGCACCCTCGATGCGACCCGCCAGGGCCGCGGCTCGCGCATCTACGAATCGATCTATCCCTTGCACGGCGGCTTCGTCGGCGGCCTGGCCTGGCAGACCGTCACCGCCGTCGTCGGCCTGGCGCCGCCGTTCCTGCTGGTCACCGGCTTCCTGTTCTGGCGCCGCCGCCGCGGCCGCTGAGCGCTTTGCTGTAGGAGCGGCGTGAGCCGCAACGACCCAAGCGGTGTAATCCCGCGCTGCGTTGCGAAGCGAAACGCTTCACGCGCTGCGTGTGATGTCGCAATCCCGGCCGCACCGCTTGCGTACACCGCTCCGGTCGTCGCGGCTCACGCCGCTCCTACACGGAGCACTGACAACGCGCCGCGCCAATGCGAAAATGATAAGCATTATCGTTTTCATGGATGCTCGATGAAGTCGCCGTACCGCTCCGCCCCCGCCGCGCCGCTGCGCCGAAATCTGCTCGCCCTGCTCTGCGCCGCCTTCGCCGCGCCCGCCCTGGCCCAGCCCGCCGCCGACAGCGACAAGACCGCCGACCGCGACGCGATCGAGACCCTCGACGAAGTCACCGTGCAGGCGCAGCGCCAGGCGCGCTATCTGCAGCGCTGGAGCACCGGCGTGACCAAGGCCAACACGCCGCTGCTGGAAACCCCGATCTCGGTCTCGGTGGTGAGCCGCCAGCAGATCGACGACCAGAAGCCGCGCAGCGTGTCCGAAGCGCTGCGCTATACCCCGGGCGCCTTCGTCGGCCTGGTCGGTTCGGCCGACCGCTACGACTACATCGCCCTGCGCGGCTTCATCGACAACAGCACCGACAACAGCATCCTCGACGGGCTCAAGCTGCTCGGCGATTCCTCGGCCTACAACTCGGTGCAGATAGACCCGTATTTCCTCGAGCGCATCGACGTGTTCCGCGGCCCGTCCTCGGTGCTGTACGGACGCGCCTCGCCCGGCGGCTTCGCCGCGCTGACCAGCAAGAAGCCGCAATTCGATTACCTACGCTCGGTCGAGGTGACCGTCGGCAGCCGCAGCCAGGCCGGCGCCGCGTTCGACTTCGCCGGCCCCTTGCGCGAAGGCGACGGCGTGCGCGCCGCCTACCGCCTGACCGGCCTGGGCCGCGCCTCCGACACTCAGGTCGCGCACACCCGCCGCGAACGCTACGCCCTGGCGCCGTCGCTGCTGTTGCAGTTCGGCGAGGACACCAGCCTGCTGCTGCAGGCCAACCTGCAGCACGACCCCAGCGCCGGCTTCCACAGCGGCCTGCCGGCCGACGCCACCCTCAACACCCGCCACAACGGCCTGCGCATCCCGCCGCGCTTGTTCGACGGCGAACCCGGCAACGACGACTACTCGCGCACCCAGCGCCTGTACGGCTATCAGTTCGAACACCGCTTCAACCCGGACTGGAGCTTCCGCCAGCACTACCGGCACCTGGATTCGGACGTCGAGCTGCGCCAGATCTACGGCTACGGCTGGGCCGGCGAGCGCGAGCTCAACCGCTACCACACCGGCGGCGACGAATCGCTGCGCGCGCACGCCGTGGACAACCAGGTCCAGGGCCGCTTCGACACCGGCCGGATCAAGCACACCCTGACCGTCGGCGTGGACTATCAGAACCGCGACAACATCGGCTACTGGGAATCCGGCCTGGCCGAGCCGCTGGACGCGTTCGCGCCGCGCTACGGCCGCAGCCAGGTGCTGTCCGGGCGCAGCCACTGGCGCCACGATTTCGAGCAGACCGGGCTGTACCTGCACGACCAGATCGCCCTCGACCGGTGGCGGTTCTCGTTCAGCGGCCGCGAAGACCGCGTGCACATGGCCAACCTCGACCGCGACTTCGGCACCCGCTCGACCTGGAGCGGCTCGCGCTTCACCTCGCGGGTCGGCGCGGTATACCTGTTCGGCAACGGCGTCTCGCCCTATCTCAGCTACAGCGAGTCGTTCAACCCCAACCTGTACTCCGACCGCAACGGCCAGTTGCTCGATCCGACCGAGAGCCGGCAGAGCGAGATCGGGGTGAAGTACCAGCCGCCGGGCAGCGAAACCCTGCTCTCGCTGGCCGCCTACGACCTGGTCCAGGACAACGTCGCCTCGCGGGTGCTGGCCACCGACTACTACGAGCCGGCCGGCCAGGTGCGTTCGCGCGGCATCGAGCTGGAAGCCAAGTCGCAGCTCAGCGACCGCTTCAGCCTGATGGGCGGCTACACCTTCACCGACATGGAATACCGCCGCGGCGAGATGGCGCCGCGCGGCAATACCCCGTACCAGGCGCCGCGGCACATGGCCAGCCTGTGGGGCGACTATGCCTTCGCCGGCGGCGTCGGTCTGGGCGCCGGCGTGCGCTATGTCGGCACCAGTTGGGCCGACAACGCCAACACCCTCAAGGTGCCGGCCTACACCCTGCTCGACCTGTCGCTGCGTTACGAGCTGGGCCGCCTCAGCCAGGCCCTGCGCGGGCTGAGCCTGCGCCTGAACGCCAACAACCTGCTCGACAAGCGCTACGTCTCCTCCTGCGCCAGCCTGCTGTACTGCTACTACGGCGAGGAACGCAACCTCAGCGCGACCCTGCGCTACGAGTTCTGAGCCTCGCGCGCCCTGCGGACCGCCGCCCCCTCGCGGCGGTCCGCCCGGCCGGGCGCCGGGCTTGCTGCAGGACCGTCCGGCCGGATCGCATTCACGACTGCGTTCTACGGACGTATAGCAGGAAGTCGGGCCGCTCAATCCGGAGCGGCCGTCCACATCGCGAGGGAAGGACTCATGGCAGGCAAGTACGTCATCAGCAAGCGCAGCAACGGCGAATTCCAGTTCGTGCTCAAGGCCGGCAACGGCGAAACCATCCTCGGCAGCGAGGGCTACGACGACAAGGGCGGCTGCCGCAACGGCATCGCCTCGGTGCAGACCAACTGCGTCGACGACGAGCGCTACAAGCGCAAGACTTCGAGCAACGACAAACCCTACTTCGTCTTGACCGCGGCCAATCATCAGGTCATCGGCACCAGCGAGCTGTACTCCAGCGAAAACGCCCGCGACAACGGCATCGCTTCGGTCAAGCACAACGGCCCGACCACCACGATCGAAGACACCACCGCCTGATCGCCGGCGGGGCCGCCGCCCCGTGCAGCTGCCGGCGGCGCCGCCACCCGGCGCCGCCGGCGTATCCGGCCTGCGGCCCGGGCCGCGCGCCGCCCTGCCGCGGAACCCCGCCGTCGCGACCCGTTCCGGCCCGAGCCGATACAATGCGCGGATGCAGATCGGCCGCCATTCCATCGCCCCGCGGGTGATCCTGGCCCCCATGGCCGGGGTCACCGACAAACCCTTCCGGGTGCTGTGCAAGCGCCTGGGCGCCGGCCTGTGCGTGTCGGAGATGACCACCAGCGACCCGCGCTTCTGGACCACGGCCAAGTCGCGCCACCGCATGGACCACGCCGGCGAGCCCGACCCGATCAGCGTGCAGATCGCCGGCACCGTGCCGCAGGTGATGGCCGAGGCGGCGCGCTACAACGTCGACCACGGCGCCCAGATCGTCGACATCAACATGGGCTGTCCGGCCAAGAAGGTCTGCAACGCCTGGGCCGGCTCGGCGCTGATGCGCGACGAGGGCCTGGTCGCGCGGATCCTGGAGGCGGTGGTCGGTGCGGTCGAGGTGCCGGTGACCCTGAAGATCCGCACCGGCTGGGATCACGACCAGCGCAACGCGCCGGCCATCGCCCGCATCGCCCAGGACGCCGGCATCGCCGCGCTGACCGTGCACGGCCGCACCCGCGACCAGCAATACACCGGCCACGCCGAGTACGACACCATCGCCGCGATCAAGGCCGCGCTGAGCATCCCGGTGATCGCCAACGGCGACATCGACTCGCCGCGCAAGGCCGCGGCGGTGCTGGCCCATACCGGCTGCGATGCGGTCATGGTCGGCCGCGCCGCGCAGGGCCGGCCGTGGATCTTCCGCGAGATCGCCCACTTCCTGGAACACGGCGAAGAGCTGCCGCCGCCGAGCCTGGCCGAGGTGCGCGACTGGCTGCTCGGCCATCTGCAGCACCTGCACGCCTTCTACGGCGAAGTCTCCGGCGTGCGCATCGCCCGCAAGCACCTGGGCTGGTACGCCAAGGACCGCCCCGAAAACGCCGCCTTCCGCGCCGTGGTCAACCGCGCCGACAGCGCCGAGCTGCAACTGGGCCTGACCCGCGACTACTTCGACGCGCTGGTCGCGGGCCTGGCGCCGGAATTGCCGGCCGCGGCCTGAGCCGGCGCTACTGCGCGCCGGCTGCGGCCGAACCCGCCGGCACGGCCTGCGCCGCGGCCGACGCCTGCGGCTCGCGCCAGATCCGGCTCCACATCGCCGGCAGCTTGCGCGCCGCGTCCCAAGGCCACTTCAGTTGCTGCGGCGGCACTTCGCGCCAGCCGCCGCCGTCGCGCTGGGCGACCACGAAGCGGAAGCTGTAGTCGGGTTCGGCGCCCATCCGCAGGTCGGTCAGCACGATCTGCCCGTCGCGCTGTTCGGCCTTCATGAAGCCGTGGTTGAACCAACGCAGCCGGCGCACCGCCGGGTAGTCGGCGACCGCGTCGAACGCCGCCGCATCGGACCGGTAAACGCGGAACCGCATCGGCCCGCGGTCGGCGGCCAACGAACGCTCGCCCTCGACGAAACCGTCCGGCGTCATCGCCACCACCCGCCACAGCAGGATGTTGAACGGCATCGGCACCGAGAAACGCGGCGCATCCTGCAGGCCGAGTCCGGCCAACGCCGGTTCGGCGGCGCGTTCGACCTGCTGCTTGGCCCACAGCGAACCGCCCAGGTACAGCGTGCTCAACGCCAGGCCCAGCAGCAGCGCGGGTTGCGCGCTGCGCCGCTCGCGCGCGAACCAGGCCCACACGCAGGCGATCGCCAGCCATAGCGTGTACAGCGGGTCGATGATGAACACGCTCGACCACATCGTCGGCGGCGGCTGCAGCGGCCACCACAGTTGGGTGCCGTAGACGGTAAAGGCATCGAGCACCGGATGGGTCAGCAGGGCCGCCTGCATGGCCCAGAACCAGCGTTGCGGCGCCTGCGCGACCCGCCCGCCGCGGCGCCGGAACCAGGCCCAGACCAGCCAGCCCACGAACGGCAGCACCAGCAGCGAATGGCTGAGGCTGCGGTGCCAGGTCATGCGCTCGACCGGGTCGGCGGTGAGCAGGTTGACCGGAATCACGTCGAGGTCCGGCAGGGTCGCCAGCGCGGCGCCGGCGAGCAAGGCGGCGCGGCGATGTTGCGGCGGGGCGATGGCGGCGCTCAGGGCGGCGCCGAGCACGATCTGGGTCAGGGAATCCATGCGCGGATGCTAACCGCGAAGGCGGCCGGCCCGGGTTTGTTTTTCGTTGCCGTGCGGCCGTGCACGCGCGCTCGCCGGCGACGCATACTCGCAGGCCCGTCCCGACCGACCCCGCGCATGACCGACGCCCCGCCCCTGCACATCGGCATCGTCGCCTGCTCCGCCGAAGGCGCCGCGCTGTGTTACCGCACGATCTGCGCCGAAGCCGCGCCTTTGCTCGGCGCGCACGCGCATCCGACCGTGTCCCTGCACGGCCTGTCGCTGGCCGACTACGTCGATTGCCTGGACCGCGGCGACCTGGCCGGCGTCGGCGAGCTGATGCTGCACTCGGCCCAGGCCCTGGCCCGGGCCGGCGCGCAGTTGCTGATCTGCCCGGACAACACCATCCATCAGGCCATGCCCTACGTGCTGCCGCGCTCGCCGCTGCCGTGGCTGCACATCGCCGAGGTGGTCGCGCAGGAAGCGAAGGCGCGCGGCTACCGCCGGCTCGGCCTCACCGGCACCCAATGGCTGGTCGAGAGCGAGGTCTATCCGGAAAAGCTCGGCGCGCTGGGGCTGGACTACCGCCGCCCGGAAGCCGCACAGCGCGCGCGGATCGGCCGGCTGATCATGGACGAGCTGGTGTACGGCCGCTTCCAGGCCGACACGGTCGCCTATTTCCTCGAGGTCATCGCCGGGCTGCAGGCGCAAGGCTGCGACGCGGTGGTGCTGGGCTGCACCGAGATTCCACTGATCGTCGACGACGCCAATTCGCCGCTGCCGACCCTGGACTCGACCCGGCTGCTGGCGCGGGCCGCCTTGCGCCGCGCGCTCGGCGCCGCGACGGCGACGCCCTGACCGCCCGCCCTCGCCCTCTCCCCTTCCGTCCTGGAAAGGGAGAGGGCCCTCGTGCCCGGTGCGCGGCGCCGCTCAGGCCGCGTGCGGCAGCGCGCCGCCCAGCCGCCGCGGCGCGCGCGCCGGCAGCAGGGCCAGGGTTTCGCCGGTATGGGCCAACAGGCGCAGCGTGCCGTCCGGATCTTCGGCCAAGGCGGTCAGGCTTTCGACCCAGTCGCCGTCGTTGGCGTAGACGCAGCCTTCGCGCTCGAACAACGCGGCGCGGTGGATGTGGCCGCAGACGATGCCGTCCAGGCCGCGCCGGCGCGCGTCGCCCAGGCCGGCCTGGACGAAGCGGGCGATGTAGCGTTCGGCCGCGCCGCTGCGGCGCTTGAGGAAGTCGGCCAGCGACCAGTAGCGCAGGCCGAAGCGGCGCCGCACCCGGTTGGTCAGGCGGTTGCCGGTGAGGATGCGCTCGTACAGCCAGTCGCCGAACTTTTCCTGCATGCCGCCGAACTGGGTCGCGGCGTCGTAGTCGTCGCCGTGCACCACCAGCAGGCGGCGACCGTCGGCGGTGAGGTGGATCGCGCGCCGACGCACCTGCATGCGCGGCAGCGCCAAGCCGCAAAAGCGGCGGATCGAACGATCGTGATTGCCGGGCACGTAGATCAGCTCGGTGCCGGCGCGGGTCAGCGCGTGCAAGGCCTCGACCACCCGGTACTGGGCCGCGCCCCAGGCGGCGCGATGCTGCGCCATCCACCACAGGTCGACGATGTCGCCGACCAGGTACAGGCGATCGCAACGCAGACCCTGCAGAAAATCGGCGAGTTCCGCGGCGTGGCAGTGCTTCGAGCCCAGATGCACGTCGGACACGAACACCGCTCGCCGGCGTACCGGCAATTGCGCGATCGATGCAGGACTCATGGCACGGCCTCGCTGGCGACGGACTCGGCGTCGGAATCGCTCGCGCAACTGCTGGCGGCCGGCGCCGGCGCGCCGAGATAGCGCTCGCGCTTCTTCGGCCGCAGCCGCAGCAGGTCCACTTCGATCAGGCCGTCGACCGCATCGCTGAACGCCGGATCGACGCCGAACGCGAGGAAGCGCGCGCCGCCGGGTTCGCACAGGTCGGTGTATTGCTTGTACAGCATCGGCAGGGCGGCGCCGAGCGCATCGAGATTGTTCTTGAGCACGCGGAACGCGGTCGCCGCGTCGACGGCGTCGAACTGCGGCGGCGCGGCGCGATAGACGAAGGGTTGGCGCGAGACCGCATCGGCTGCGGCCGCGCCGTAGTAGCGGGCGTAATAGGCGACGATCTGCTCGCGCGCGTCGGCCGGCAGCGCGGCGCTGATCGACACCGGGCCGAACAAGTAGCGCACGCCGGGGTGGCGCATCAGATAGGCGCCGATGCCCTGCCACAGGTAGTCGATGCTGCGGCTGCCCCAGTACTCCGGCACGACGAAACTGCGCCCCAGCTCCATGCCCTGGGCCAGGCGCGGCACCGCGTCGTCGGCGAAGCGGAACAGCGAGGCGGTGTAGAACCCGGCCAGGCCGCGCTCGGCCAGGATCCGGCTGCCGCGGCCGATCCGGTAGGCGCCGGCGATGCGCTGCGCGGCGGCGTCCCACAGCACGATGTGTTCGTACCAGCCGTCGTACAGGTCCACGTCCAGGCGCTGGCCGGTGCCCTCGCCGACCGCGCGGAAGGTCAGCTCGCGCAGCCGGCCGATCTCGCGCAGCAGCGGCGCGCCGGCGTCGAGCCGGCCGACCCGGATCTGCTTGCCGTCCAGGGTGTGGCCCAGCGACGCCATCGCCTCGACCCCGGCCCGGACCAGGGCCGGATCGACCGCCTCGACCAGCGGCTCGGGGCCGACCGGCGCGGCGCGCTCGTGCGCGGTGCCGATCGCGTGCAGCTCGCGCCGCACCTCGCGCAGCAGCTGCTGCGGGTCGCCGTCGGCCGGCAGCTGCAGCGGCCGGCCGACGCGCAGGGCGATGCGGCGGCTGCGGCGGGCGAACATCTCGCGCGCCAGCAAGGCGGTGCCGGCCGGCTTGAACAGCGCCGAGGCGCCGTAGAACAGCGCCGAATTGCGCGCCTCGATCCGCACCGGCAGCACCGGCGCGGCGGTCTTGCGGGCGAAGCTGAGGAAGCCGCGGCGCCAGCGCCCGTCGGCGACCCCGCGCAGGCCGAGCCGGGCGACTTCGCCGGCCGGAAACACGATCACACACTGTTCGGCGCGCAGCGCCGCCTCGATCGCCTGCAGGCTCTCGGCGCTCGGCCGGCCGCCCAGGATCCGCACCGGCAACAGCAGCCCCGACAGCGGCTCCAACGCCGACAGCAGGTCGTTGGCGACGATGCGCACGTCGCGCCGGACCCGGCCGACCGCGTCGAGCAGGGCCAGGGCGTCGAGCGCGCCGGAGGGATGGTTGGCGACGATCAGCAACCGGCCGCGGGCCGGGATCCGCTCCAGCTCGGCCGGATCGGCCAGATAACGGGCCTGGAGGAAATCCAGCGCGCCGCCGACGAAGGCGAAATCGCGCAGGTGGCCGTTCTCGGCCAGGAAGCGGTCGACCAGGTCGAAACGCGACCAGCGCCCCAGGGTGCGCAGCAGCGGCCGGGCCAGGCTGCCGCGGCGGCCCCGGAACCATTGCGGGAAGCGCTCTTGCAGTCGGCGTTCGAGAGGCAGCATCGGCGTCGCAGTCGGCGGCGGTATGCCGCGGAGCCTGCGCCGGGGCGGCGACAGGCCTGTGGCGGTTTGCGGTCAGTGCGATGACAGCGCCGGGCCGGCCGGCTTGGCGGCTTTGGGCGAAGATGCCCGGCGTAGGCCGGCGTTGCCCGCGATCGGCCGCCGAATTAACCCCCGGCAACCCCCGAAAGCGGCACAATGCGCGTTCGCGGCCGAGCCTGTATCATGTCCGGCCATCTTTCTATCCGAATACGAGGATAAAGCCTCGATGTCCAGCAGCTACCTGTTCACCTCCGAATCCGTCTCCGAAGGCCATCCGGACAAGATCGCCGACCAGATCTCCGATGCCGTCCTCGACGCCATCCTGGCCCAGGACAAGCGCGCGCGCGTGGCCTGCGAGACGCTGGTGAAGACCGGTGCGGCGATCGTCGCCGGCGAAGTCACCACCACCGCGTGGGTCGACATCGAGGCGCTGGCGCGCAAGGTCATCAACGACATCGGCTACAACAATTCCAATGTCGGCTTCGACGGCCACACCTGCGCGATCATCAACATGCTCGGCAAGCAGTCGCCCGACATCGCCGCCGGCGTCGACCGCAAGAAGCCGGAAGAACAGGGCGCGGGCGACCAGGGCCTGATGTTCGGCTACGCCTGCAACGAAGCCCCGGAGTTCATGCCGGCGCCGATCTACTACTCGCACCGCCTGGTCGAGCAGCAGGCCAAGGTCCGCAAGCAGAAGAACTCCAAGCTGCCGTGGCTGCGCCCGGACGCCAAGTCGCAGGTCACCCTGCGCTACGACGCCGACCACAAGGTCGTCGGCCTCGACGCGGTGGTGCTGTCGACCCAGCACGACCCGGGCATCAAGCAGAAGGACCTGGTCGAGGGCGTGTACGAGCACATCCTCAAGCCGGTGCTGCCGAAGGCGTGGCTGGAAAAGCTGCCGAAGAACAAGGTCCACATCAACCCGACCGGCATCTTCGTGATCGGCGGCCCGGTCGGCGACTGCGGCCTGACCGGCCGCAAGATCATCGTCGACAGCTACGGCGGCATGGCCCGCCACGGCGGCGGCGCGTTCTCGGGCAAGGATCCGTCCAAGGTCGACCGTTCGGCCGCCTACGCCGCCCGCTACGTGGCCAAGAACATCGTCGCCGCCGGCCTGGCCGACAAGTGCGAAGTGCAGGTCTCCTACGCCATCGGCGTGGCCGAGCCGACCTCGATCTCGGTCACCACCTTCGGCACCGGCAAGATCAGCGACGACAAGATCGAGAAGCTGATCCGCAAGCACTTCGACCTGCGCCCGTACGGCATCGTCAAGATGCTCGACCTGATCCACCCGGTCTACCAGCTGACCGCCGCTTACGGCCACTTCGGCCGCAAGCCGAAGGAAGTCGGCTACGTCGATGCCGCCGGCAAGAAGCACACCGCCACCGCGTTCTCGTGGGAAAAGACCGACAAGGCCGAGGATCTGCGCAAGGACGCCGGGCTGAAGAAGTAAGCCCGCGCCGGCGCGATATCGCGCCAACCAGAAAAGGGCCGCGAACGCGGCCCTTTTCTTTTGCCCCGACGGCGGCGGCCTAGTGCGTCTGGGCCTTCTGCTGCTGCATCGGCGAGCCCAAGCCCGGCGGCGGCGCATCCAGAGTTTCCTGGCTGGCTTTGGCCAGGCTCTGCATATCGGTATCGAAGATGTTCACGCCCACACCGGTGTAGGACGATTCTTGCGGCCCCTTGAACACGAACAGTTCGTCGCTGCGACTGCCCTCGCCGTAGCGGACGGCATCGATGGAATGGTAGATCTTGGCGGCGACGCAACCGCGGGTCAGCTCTGCGGCGACCTGTTCCTGCCAGGACAGCCTGTCTTTCAGCATCCCCGGCGCCTCCATTTCGCCGATGCATCGCAGGATCGAACGATACAGATCGCCGTGAGGGTGCTCGGTGTGGGTCAGCAGCGTCCCGCCGCTCGCGGACGGCGGCGACGCGATGTCGGCGAAGATCTTGGTCGCCGCTCCGCCATGTTCCGACAGCAGCGCTCGATCGATGCCGTCGCGGCCGTCCTCGCTGGTTTGATAGCCGCGGTCGTAATCCGACGCCTTGTCGCCGCCCTTGAGCAGGTAATGCGTCCCGGAACCATCGGGCGAGGCCAACACCCGACAGCCTTCGTCCCTGCGCAAGTCGATCTGCTGCACGCCCTTGTCCTGCAGCCATTGGGCCAGCCGCTGCGGCAAGAACTTGCCGGTGTCGTCGACGTCGACGATCACCGCCTTGATCTGCCCGGGAGGACCCAGCGCCGAGGCCTCGAAGGCCGCGTTCAACCGTTCCTCGTAGTCCCGCCAACCGGCCTCGTCGTTGCACCCCGAATACACGTGGCTCAAGGCGAGCCGGCCGTTGCCGGCCAGGCCGACCGCCACACAGCCGAGCAAGCCGTCGGTGATCAGATCGGGGCCGCCTGCCTGCAGGCTCAACCATTCGTCCACGCCCACCTTCACCCGGTCGTTCATCGCTCGCTCTCCGCTACCCGCATCGCTGTCCTGCGTCCTGCTACGCGCCGCCCGCGGATCAGACCGCCAGCGCACCGCCGCTGCTCTGCGCCTGCGACGGCTGAGCCGGGGCCGATGCCCCTGGCGCCGGCAAGGCCGCGTGCAAACGCCGCGCCTGCGCGCTCAACGCCGGCATCGACAGGTCGAGCGCGTCGTCGGTGACCACCGAAGCGTGCTGCATGGACTCGCGCCGGCTGCCCTTGATCGCGAACAGCGAGGCGTGGTCCTCGCCGCCGGTGATCACGGTATCGATCTGGCCGATCTGCTGCTTCAGGCATTCCACGGTCAGCGCCGCCGCAGCCTGGCGCGCGGCGTAGGAACCGGGCAGTTCGCCGGCATTGTCGGCGCCGACCGCCTCGGGCGGAATCTTGGCGAGGATCTGCCGGTACAAGCCGTACGCCGGATGCCCTTCCTCGGTCAGCGCCGCGCCGCCCGCGGCGAGGTCGGCGCGCGGCGGATGCGCGGCGCCGGCCGGCTTGGCCTGGTCCGACAGCGCGCCGACCCGGCTCGCCGCCTCGCCGGCGTCGCTGGACACCTGATAGCCGTAGCGGTAATCGTCCTCGCGATCGGCCTGCTTGAGCGTGCAGCGCAGGCCGGCGTCGCCGCCGGCGATGCGGCAGCCGTTGTCCTGGCGGATCTGCGCCTCGATGCCGTGGCCGTGCAGCCAGTCCTTGAGTTTCCACGGCAGCCAGGCGTTGCTGCCGAGCTGGCTGTCGCCCTGCGCGCAGACCAGCACCGCCTGCGGCCGGTCGCCGAGATCGGACGCCGCCAAGGCCTCATCGAGCCTGGCCCGGTAGCCCTCCCAGTGGCCGGCATCGCAGCCGGAGAACACGTGCGACAACGCGATCCTGCCGTTGCCGGCCAGGCCGACCGCGACACAGCCGGACAGACCGTCGGTGATGAGGTCGGTCTTGCCGGCATCGGCCGCCATCCATTCGTCCAGGCCGACCTTGACGCGTGCGTTCATCGTTCTCTCCGTGTGGTGGGCGCACGCCGTTCGCGCGCGGCATCGGTGTCTACGCAAAACACCCGCGCGGCCGGCCTGACGCGCCGACCGCCGTCACAGAACCCCCGCATCGGCCTCACCCCGGCCTCATCCTGGGCCCATCGCCGCCGCCGACAGTGCTCGCGCCGGCGCGCCGCCGGCCAGCCCGCGACCCGCCATGTCCCCGCTTCGCATCCTCCTGCTCAATCCGCCGCATACCGCGATCGGCAGCCGCATACCGCGAGAACAACTGCCGCCGCTGGGCCTGCTCAGCATCGGCGGCCCGCTGCTCGACGCCGGCTTCGCGGTCGAACTGCTCGATGCCGAGTTCGGGCCGATGCCGATCGAAGAGATCGTCCGCCGGGTGCTCGAACGCGCGCCCGACCTGCTGATGGTCGGCCACTCCGGTTCGACCTCGGCGCACCCGACCATCGCCCGCATCGCCGCGCAGCTGAAGCAGGCGCGGCCGCAACTGCGGATCGTCTACGGCGGCGTGTTCCCGACCTATCACTGGCACGACATCCTCAGCCGCGAGCCGGCGGTGGACTGCATCGTCCGCGGCGAAGGCGAGCGCACCGCGGTGCTGCTCGCCACCGCCCTGGCGCGCGGCGACGACCTGGCCGGCGTGCCGGGCCTGGCTTACCGCCGCGACGGCCGCATCGCCGATACCGGCCAGGCCGAAATGCTGACCGACCTGGACCAGGCCCGGGTCGGCTGGGAGCTGATCGATCACGACCGCTATTCCTATTGGGGCGGAATGAAGGCGGTGGTGGTGCAGTTCTCGCGCGGCTGCCCGTACCTGTGCAGCTACTGCGGCCAGCGCGGCTTCTGGACCCGCTGGCGCCATCGCGACCCGGTCCGGTTCGCCCGGGAACTCGCGCGCCTGCACCGCGAACACGGCGTGCGCCTGATCAATTTCGCCGACGAGCTGCCGACCGGCTCGCGCAAGGCCTGGAAGTCCTTCCTGGAGGCGCTGATCGCCGAGAACGTCGATTTGACCCTGGTCGGCTCGACCCGCGCCGGCGATATCGTGCGCGATGCCGACATCCTGCACCTGTACAAGCGCGCCGGGGTGATCCGTTTCCTGCTCGGCATCGAAAGCTACTCCGAAGCGACCCTGCAAACGATCCGCAAAGGCGCCAGCGTGCGCGAGGACCAGGAAGCGATCCGGCTGCTGCGCGAGCACGGCATCATCTCGATGGCCACCTATGTGGTCGGCTTCGACGAGGACCGCGATCGCGACTACTGGAACTCGCTGCGCCATCTGCTGCGCTACGACCCGGACCAGATCCAATTGCTCTACGCCACCCCGCACCGCTGGACGCCGTACTACGACAGCGTCGCGGCGCGCCAGGTGATCCAGACCGATCCGCGCAAGTGGGACTACAAACACCAGGTACTGGCGACCCGCGGCGTGCCGCCGTGGCGGGTGCTGCTGTGGGTCAAGGCGATCGAGGCGATCATGCAGCTGCGTCCGCGCGCCTTGTACCGCAGCCTGTTGCACCCCGACCGCGAAGTCCTGCGCGGCATGCGCTGGTATGTGCGCATGGGCCGGCGGGTCTGGTTGCGCGAGTTGTTCGAGTTCTTCTTCGCTGGCGGCCGCACCCGCCGCGGCCCCAGCGTCGAGGAGTTCTGGGGCTCGTCGTTGGCCGAGCACGAGAACGCGTTGGCCAAGCCGCAGCGGCGGCGGATTCCGATCCGCACCCTGCCGCAGGCTTGAGCAGCCGCCGATTCGGCGGCCGGCGGTCGGGCCGGCGACGCCGCGCGCCAGCTTCAGCCGGGAACCTGCGACCTAACGTCCATGTCGAGGCGGACGAAGCCGCGCCCCGCATGGCCGTCGGCCGCATCGGAAATGTCCAGCAGGGTCCCGGCGAAGCCGTACTTGTTCTGGTTCATGTTGCGCGCCATGCCGATCGCGAACTGCATGGTGCTCGCCGAGCGGCCGTCGCCGTCGTCGGTGAAGTGGGCGATCTGCGGCATGGTGTCGCCGGCCTTCTCGGCCTTGGCGTTCAGGGCGCCCATTTCCGCCTCGGTGAAGGTCAGCTTGAGTTTCTGTCCCGGCTGCGCCGGCCCGCTTTCGGTGACCCCGCCGCTGAGCACCCAGTTGATCTGCTGCGCCGAGTGATTGCCCTGCCCGCCGGTGTCGACGATGTATTCGTAGGTCCGCTCCGACCGCACCTCGTTGCCCTGGGCGTCGAAACGCTGGGTGATAGTCAAGGGCACGTTGTCGCCGTAGCTGAATTCGCGGGTCAAAGCGATCGAACCGTCGGGATAAGTGGTCTGGACGACGCTGCCGGCGTTAGCGCCGCCCATGGCGATATCGCCTTCGAGTTCGGCCGCGCCGGTGGCCAGGTGGAGCTTGATCCGGCCCTGCGAAGACACGTCCAGGCGCTGCACCGTCGCCACGCCCTCCACGCCCGGGTCTGCCTGCTCGGCGCGGCCGGTGACGACGAAGCGCTCGTAGGCGGCGCGGCCTTCGGAGCTGTCGAGGTCGAAACGCGCCGTACGCAGGGTCGAATCGCTGACGTTGGTCTGCCCGCCGACGCTGATCGACGCCTCCACGCCATGCTGATTGAAGCGCAGGCCGCCGCCGCTGAACGACTCCAGCGCCGAGCACGGCCCCTTCATCACCGTGACTTGGTTGCTGTGCGGGTCGCGGGTGATCACATAGGCCGACCCGCGCGCATCCTTGACCTGGCTCTCGCCGCCGATGTGCTTGAACGAGCCGGCCAGATCGGTCTGCTCGTACTGCTGTCCGTCCATGATCACCGATGCGCCGGGCGGAATCGTGCTGGGGTCGAAGGGATTGATCTGCGCGACCTTGGCCGGATCGTGGTTCTCTCCGGGCAGGATCACCTTGTAGCGGGCGCGGAAGCCGATGCCGGTGGCGCCCTCCGCCTCGAACTGTCCCGCCCGCCCCTCTGCGCGTACCAAGGTGACGTTGGCGCCGACCACGCTGAACTCGGTGTTCCCGTCCTTCTTGGTCCAACCCACTTCTACCGATACTTCGTTGCTGATCTTGAAGATGGAGTAGTTGCCGGTCTCGTTGGTCTGGGTCGTCCGGGTGACGTTGTCGCCCGGGTTGTGCATGACCTTCACCGAACCGACGGCGCCGGCGTACTCGCTCTTGCTGGTGCCGTGGCCGGCGTCGTAAGGGCTGTCGATCGGCCCCTCGGTCACGCTCATCGCCGCCGCCGGGATCTTCAGCGTGTCCCCGTAGAAGATCGGGTCGGCGCGGCCGGCCTGCTGAGCCTCGTCCTGACGCCATTTGTCCTGGAACAGTTCCGGATTGGCTTCGCGCAGGGCCTGCGGGGTGACGCCATAGGTGTCGGCGATCTGCAGCAGGGTTTCGCCGGGAGCGACCGTGTGCGTGGTCGGGGTCGATTGCGGCGTGAACACCGGCGCGCCGCCGATGCCGTCTGGAGCAAGGTACATGGAGGACCTCCGGTGCGAGCGGGGAATCGCGCCGCAGCGCATGCCAGGCATGCGGGGTGCGGTACGCGATCAGCCTGCGCTCCTGCCTCCGCCGCGCGCTGTGCGCGGATCGCGCTTCGGCGCCGATCTCGCGATGAGGACAAAATCGCGCGCATCCGCGGCAAACGCGGATGCCGCCGGGCCGAACGACGCGATTGGCCCGCGCGGGGTCCCGCGGATTGGCGCTTGCCCCTCGGCTCGCACGACGCTGTCGTGGGCGGATCGGCCGCCCTTCGCCGCATCGCGGCCGATCCGGCGGCAAAAAAAGAAACGGAGCGCCAGGCGCTCCGTTTCCACTGCGCCGTCGGCGCCGCGGCGATCGTGCGGTGCCGCTGCGCGATCGCCGTCGCGATGCCTACGGCGCGCTTATTTCGACGCCGCCGCCTTGCCCGTCGCGGCCTTGCCGGCCGCAGCGGGCTTGCCCGCTTGCGGCTTGGCGTTCTTGACGTACAGCTCGAGCCAGCGGTTGGTCTCGGCCAGCATGTGCAGGATCGACTCGCGGGCGCGGTAGCCGTGGCTTTCGTTGGGCAGCATCACCAGCCGCGCCTTGCCGCCCAGGCCCTTCATCGCCGCGAACAGGCGTTCGCTCTGGACCGGGAAGGTGCCGGAGTTGTTGTCCTGTTCGCCGTGGATCAGCAGCAACGGGTCCTTGATCTTGTCGGCGAAGTTGAACGGCGACATCGCCTGGTAGGTCGACTGCGCCTGCCAGTAGTTGCGCTCTTCGGCCTGGAAGCCGAACGGGGTCAGGGTGCGGTTGTAGGCGCCGCTGCGGGCGATGCCGGCCTTGAACAGGCGGGTGTGGGCGAGCAGATTGGCGGTCATGAACGCGCCGTAGGAGTGGCCGCTGACCGCGATCCGCTCGCGGTCGGCGACGCCGCGCCGCACCACTTCCTCGACCGCCGCCTCGGCGCTGGCGGTGAGCTGCTCGATGTAGCTGTCGTTGGGTTCGCGCTCGCCTTCGCCGACGATCGGCATCGAGGGGTCGTCGAGCACCGCATAGCCCATCGCCAGGTACGGCAGCGGCCCCCAGAAGCTGACCAGATTGAAGCGATACGGCGAACCGGTGACCTGGCTGGCCGCGGCGGCCGACTTGAACTCGCCCGGGTAGGCATACATCAGCATCGGCAGCGGGCCGTCGCGCTTGGGGTCGTAGCCCGGCGGCAGGTACAGGTTGGCGGTCAGCTCGACCCCGTCCTTGCGCTTGTAGCGGATCTGCTCCTTCTTGATCTCCTTCAACTGCGGGGTCGGATGGGCGAAGCGGGTCAGCGGCGCGGGCGCGGCCTCGGCGCGCGTCAGCTCGCGCAGGAACAGATTGGCCGGCTCGGTCGGCGATTCGCGCAGGGTCAGCAGGCGCTGGCCGGCATCGTCGAGCAGCGCGTACGGCGCTTCGTAGTGCGGCGCCTGCGAATGGAACAGCCGGGTCTTGGCCTTGCTGGCCAGATCGTAGCGGTCGAGGAAGGGACGGTCGCCCTCCGGCGAAGCGCCCTCGCCGGCCAGGAACAGGCTGGCGCCGTCGGCCGACAGCTGCAGCCGCTCGCGGCCGGCCGCGTCGCGCTGCAGCAGCGGGTCGCCCGGGTCGTTGTAGCGGTCTTCGCTGAGGCCGCTGTGCAGCAGTTCCGGCTCGCGCCCGCCCTCGTCGGGAGCCACGCGCCAGCGCTTGGTCTGGCGGGTCTTCCACCAGAATTCGTCGATCAGCGCCAGGTCGCCGCGGCCCCAGCGCGCGCGGGCGAAGCGCGATTGCAGCCGCATCAGGGTCTGCGGCGGCTGGTCGAACGGCGCGGCCTGGATCATCACCGCATCGCGGATCTCGGCCGCGCGGCCCGGGTCGCCGCCGTCCTGCGCTTCGGCCCAGACCAGGCTCGCCGGCGCGTCGCTGCGCCAGTCGATGTTGCGCACCCCGGTGGGCACGGCGTCGTTGCCGCTCGGCAGGCCGTCGATCAGCGGCAGGCGCGCGACTTCGTGCTCGAACTTGCCGTCGGCGTCCAGCACCTCGATGCGCTGCGGGAACATGCTCGCCGGCACCTGATAGGAGAACGGCCGCTCGATCCGGGTGGTCAGCAGATGGCGGCCGTCCGGCGAGGGCTTGGCGCCGGTGTACAGCGCCGGCGCGCCGAGCCGGGCGACCGCGCCGGTCAGGTCGACCACGGCCAGCTGCGAACGCAGGTAGTACTCGAACTGGCGCGCGTCGCTTTCGTTGCGCAGCAGGTCCTGGAAGGTGCGGATCTGGCGCACGGTGTCGCTGGCTTCGGTCTCCTGCACCGCCGGGCCGGTCGGCACGGTAGCGCTGGCCGGCGCCTCGCCCTCGCCTTCCGGCCGCAGCTGCACCAGCAGGCGGCGGCTGTCGGGCATCCAGGCATAGCCGCGGCCGGCGACGGTGTTGAGCCCGGACGCCACCCGGTGCGCGCGGCGCGAGGCCAGCTCGACCAGCCACAACTCGTTGGCGCCACTGCCGGCGTCGACGCGGTTGAACGCCAGCCAGCGCTGGTCCGGCGACCATTCCAGCGTCGCCAGCGACAGCGGCGACGGCAGGCCTTCGATCTTGTGGGTCTTGGCGCCGTCGATCTGCAGCAGGGTCAGATCGCTGCCGAAGCTGAAGCGGCTCTGCGCCCGCATGCGCGGGTGCAGGCGCATGCCGGCGAGCTTGAGTTCCGGCTGGGCGACCACGTCGATGCCGGGCAAAGACGGCGTCTGCACCAGCGCCATCCAGTCGCGGCGCGGGCTCAGCGCCAGCTGCGGCGGACGCGGCGCATCGACGATCGCCTGCAGGGGCTTGGGCGGCAATTGGTAGCCCGCGGCGGCGGCGGTCTGCGCGGTGGCGGCCAGCGGCAGCGCCAACAGCAGGGCCGACAGCAGCAAGGCCTGCGGCAGGCGGATCGAAGCAGGCCGGCGGTCGCTGCCGCGGCGTCGCGCAAGAGGTCTCATCGGCGATGGGTTCCCTGAGTGAATGAGCATGGGAGCCGCGGCCGCCGACGCGGACGCCGCCGCATGGCGCGGGCGCGCTCCCCGGCCCGAGCTTAGCCGGCGCCGACGGCCGCCGGCCTATGCCATTCGGGCTGGTTCGCAGGCGGCGGCGCGACGACCGCTGCGGCCGCCTGCGTTCAGGCTCGGCCTGGCCGCCGTGCGGCACTCGGGGAGGCCGCGATATACTGGACGCTCAGCCCGCCGAGGGGCGCTGCGACCGTGGGATCCACGGCCAGGCTCGGCGAGGCCTAGTCCCAACGGCGCCCGGTTTGAGCTCCACCGCAAACCGCGGTGGCTCGCCGGACCCGGCATCCGCCGGCTCCCCAAAGAACTGGAGCACCCTCGATGAACGCAGTACCCAAGACCTTCTCGACCGAAGGCGACTACAAGGTCGCCGACATCTCCCTGGCCGACTGGGGCCGCAAGGAGCTGGACATCGCCGAGCACGAAATGCCGGGCCTGATGTCGATCCGCAAGAAGTACGCCGCCGCGCAGTCGCTCAAGGGCGTGCGCGTGACCGGCTCGCTGCACATGACCATCCAGACCGCGGTGCTGATCGAGACCCTGCGCGACCTCGGCGCCGACGTGCGCTGGGCCTCGTGCAACATCTTCTCGACCCAGGACCACGCCGCCGCGGCGATCGCCGCCAGCGGCACCCCGGTGTTCGCCTGGAAGGGCGAGACCCTGGAAGAGTACTGGGACTGCACCCTCGCCGCGCTGACCTTCCCGGGCAACGGCACCGACAAGTACCTCGGCCCGGAGCTGGTGGTCGACGACGGCGGCGACGTGACCCTGCTGATCCACAAGGGTTATGAACTCGAGAAGGGCGACACCTGGGTCGACACGCCGTCGGGCAACCACGAAGAACAGGTGATCAAGAACCTGCTCAAGCGCGTCCACGCCGAGCGTCCGGGCTTCTGGCACACCGTCGTGCGCGACTGGAAGGGCGTCTCGGAAGAGACCACCACCGGCGTGCACCGCCTGTACCAGCTGGCCGAAGCCGGCAAGCTGCTGGTCCCGGCGATCAACGTCAACGACTCGGTCACCAAGTCCAAGTTCGACAACCTGTACGGCTGCCGCGAATCGCTGGCCGACGGCCTCAAGCGCGCGATGGACGTGATGCTGGCCGGCAAGGTCGCGGTGGTGTGCGGCTACGGCGACGTCGGCAAGGGCTCGGCCCACTCGCTGCGCGCCTACGGCGCCCGCGTGGTGGTCACCGAGATCGACCCGATCAACGCCCTGCAGGCGGCGATGGAAGGCTTCGAGGTCAACACCGTCGAGAGCACCCTCGGCCGCGGCGACATCTACGTCACCACCACCGGCAACAAGGACGTGCTGACCCTGGCCCACATGCAGGGCATGAAGGACCAGGCCATCGTCTGCAACATCGGCCACTTCGACAACGAGATCCAGGTCGACGCGCTCAACGCTTCCGGCGCCAAGCGCCTGAACATCAAGCCGCAGGTCGACAAGTACACCTTCGCCAACGGCAACAGCATCTTCCTGCTGGCCGAAGGCCGCCTGGTCAACCTCGGCTGCGCCACCGGCCACCCGAGCTTCGTGATGTCGAACTCGTTCTCGAACCAGACCCTGGCCCAGATCGACCTGTGGGCGAACAAGGACAACTACGAGGCCAAGGTCTACATCCTGCCGAAGAAGCTCGACGAGGAAGTCGCGCGCCTGCACCTGGAGAAGATCGGCGTCAAGCTGACCAAGCTGACCGACGAGCAGGCCGCCTATCTCGGCGTATCGGTGGACGGCCCGTACAAGCCGGATCACTACCGCTACTGATCGGCTTCGCCGCGAGGCGAAACGATGCGATGAAGAAACGGGCGCCCAGGCGCCCGTTTCTGTTTGCGCCTGCGCAGCACCGGAATCGGATATCGTAGTCGAACCGCGGCTTTCCGGGGCGACGCGTTCGCTCCGGGGCCGTCGCCGACGCCGAATGCGCCCATGACGCCCTTGCTCGTTCGTTTGCAGACCTGCGCCCGCGACCGCGACTACCTGCCGCACGCCGACCCGGCCGATGCCGACTCCGAGCGCATGCTCGACGGCTTCGAGCGCCACTACCCGCAACTGCGCGCGCATCGGCCGGGCAACGACGCCTACAGCCATCGGCTCGATATCCGCTTCGGCCCCGAAGCCCACGCCGACATTCTGTTGCGCTTCGATCTGCGCGTGTTCGTAGTGCTCGCCTACCGTGCCGAAGGCGCGCTGCGCCGCCTGGCGATCGGCGACGAGGAGCTGGAACTGCGCTGCGCGCCGCTGTTGGACGAATTGCGCCGCCACGGTTTCGAACGGCTCGCCTTCGCCGACGCCTGCACCACCCTGTCGCGGCGCATGCTGGCCCACGGGTTCATCGACGACACGGTGCTGGCTTACTTCTTCGAGAGCCTGTAGGCGGCGCGCCCTCCCCCGGGGCGCGAGGCGGTGTCCCGCCTGCGGCGGCTGGGTTCGGGCTTGCGCCGGCCTTGGCGTTTCAAGACAGCAACGGCAAATCCCCCGCCCCCCTTTTTCAAAGCGGGAGCGGCGAGAGCACGGCGCGCGTGGAGACCCGGGCAGGAGCGGCGCAAGCCGCGGCCGCGGACCCGCAGGCATACCGCAAGCCGCGCACCCGCGGACGTGCGCAGGCCGCGGAAAGGTAGAGGCGCTCGTCCTATCTTGATCGACCCAGTCTTAGCGCCCAGAATCGCCTTGCCCCGCTTCGGGCGCGCCGACGGGACTGCCGATGAAGAAGTCCGTTCCTGCCGCCTCCCCCGACGCCTACGTCGCCGCGCTCGACGGTTGGCACCGGCCCCTGGTCGAAAGCCTGCGCCGCGCCGCGTTGGGCGCCGGAACGCTCGACGAACGGATCAAATGGGGCCATCTGGTCTATTTCAGCAACGGCCCGGTGCTGCTGATCCGCGCCGAGGAACAACGCGTGCTGTTCGGTTTCTGGCGCGGCAAGCGCCTGGTCGGACTGGAACCGCGGCTCAAGCCCGGCGGCAAGTACGAACTGGCGACGATGGTGCTGCGGGAAGGCGACAAGGTCGCACCGGCGCAGGTCAAGAAGTTGGTCAAGGCGGCGATCGAACTCAATCGCAGCGTCGGCGACCCGACTGCGCTTTCGGGCGGCGGCTGACGCGGCGACGCTCGTCGGTCCGCCCGCTCAACCCAGGCTCGGCCCGCTACGCTGCTGGCTCTGCGCGAGCGCGCGTTCGCGCTCCTGTTCCTGCGCGATGGCCAGGTTGGCGGCGGCGAGCTTCTGGTCGGATTGCTCGACCGGGGTGTTCAGCGCTTGCTCGGCGGACACGCAGACGCGCTTGCTGGCCGGATCGTCCAGCCGGCCCTCGACGGCGAAAATATGGCCGTTGTTACCCATCGCCACATGGTCCACCCGGGTCAGGGCATTGGCCGACAACGACACCTCGCGGCCCGGATACATCTCGCGGTTGTCCTTGCATGCCGCCAGCAGGCAGCGGCTGATCCGTTCGCTGGCCTCGTCGTAGGGCTTGCCGAGGCCGGCGTCGATAGTCCGCATGCCGCGGCGGATCTGCTCCAGCATCTCGTGGTCCGGGTGCGCCGGCTGGCTCGGGTCCCGCGCCAGCCGGCGGTCCTCGCCACGCGTCGGTTCGGTGTCGCCGTACTGGCGAGGCAGCGTGCGGCCGTTGGCGGCGTCCTCCTGGAACGCACGCGAAATTCGGCTCATGTCATGGCGCTCGTTGGCGTCGGCGCCGATCGCCGCGCCCTTGGACAGATACTCCACCCATTTCGCGCCCGTGCCCATCACCCGCCCCAGGGTCTGATCGAGCAGGGGCGTTTCGGCGATCGCGCCGCCGACCAGGCCCACCGCCCATTGCCCGTGTTCGAGCACGCCCTGGCGGCCGGCCAGGCTGGAGATGGACAGCTTGGGGCCGATATGGTCGCCGGTGCGGGCGGAGACGGCGCTGTTGTTGACCGTGTAGTTGAGCAAGCTGGCTTGCTGGACGGTGCCGTGTTCGTAGGCGGGGGCGCCGGGAGGAGTAACGCCGTTCCTTCTGCACCAAGCCTTATACTCGTCGGATTCAATGATGTTCTTGGCACCGGGTGCGTCGAACGTACGCCCGCCCCAGCCGAAGGTATGCGCGACGATCTGGGCATGTGCGCCCCCCAGCGAATGACCGGTCACCTCGATCTTATGATCGGCGCCGTACTTCCTGTGCATGGCCAGGGCATAGTCCAACGCCGCCTCGATCTGCGTATCCCAGTCCTTGCCGCCACGCGGCGACTGACCTGCTAGAGATCGCTGTACGTCGCCCATCTGCTGCTCGGTGTGCTTGGTTTTGGGTCCAGGCAGGCCAACTGCGCCCAGCAGATCTCCATCGGCTGCCAGTTTGATATTCGGGCCAGACCAATCCTGCCCTTCGTCGCTGCCGCGAAAAGCGAGGACGATGCGCCGCTCGGGATCCCCCTGCTTCTCGAACGCCGCAACCGTCAAACCGTTATCGCGATCGTCCATGAAGTTGTCGCGCTGTATGGACTCAACCGTTCCCAACAAGGACCATCTTTCGGGGAGTCGGAACTCAGCGCTTTTCCCATCGCGCGCGGCCACCAGATCGGCATGATCGCCATAAGCCGCATCGGAGAGCATCGCATAAGCGGCGTCTTCCTTGAGATCGAGCATAGCCCCCGGGAAAACCGGGGGTTGGTTCCTGCTCATGACACTACTCCTTGTGCTGACCTATCGGCCTACTCAGTGGGATCCGGCTCTTGATCCAAATCGTAGAAATCGATGCGGACCAGCTTCTGGTCGGGTGTGATTCGATGACTCACCTTGTAATCCGCCTTGGAATCTCCTTTCGTCAAAGCCGGACAGAAAAAATTCGGCGGTTTGCTTCCGTAAGCCACGACCTTGCAAGGGATGATTACGGGCGTGCTCAAGGAGTTCGCTTTGGTCGGACAACGTCTATGGTCGCCGGATCGCGGGTTCAAGCTGCAACCGGAGACGTCGTACTCATCGTGGTAGAAGCTGCGCGCCTGGATCACTTGCTCGACGACGTCCATTTCCTCGTCGGGCTTGTCGGCTTGCCTCACTCCTGCATTCACCCGCCACAAAATCCAATTGCAAGGCCCCGGCAGATACTTGTCGACGACGAGCTCAGCGGTATACCGCTCCTTGGACCTCGTAATATCGAGCACGTCGATCTGGTAGTTCGGCCCCAACCCCGATAGCGCGCCAGGCTGGGTGAAGCAGGCCGTGTCCTTGCTGTCGGTCAGGTAGGCAGCCCCCAAGACGATCTCCAACGAATCCGGCACCCGCCCTTCGATGCGGACGATGTGCTTGGGGTTCTTGTTGAGTACCCGGGTCATGTCCTTGGCTTCGCTCGGCGCTTGTTTGCCTTGCGCGGGCGGCGCCACGCCCTCGGGCGACTTGCAGCCCGCCAACGACGGAGCGAGCAAAAGCGATACGGCGAGAACGCAGTGGTTGATGCGATGGCTCATGGAATCCGTCCGTTCATGCGATTCAGTGCCGCTGAAGCCCGGCGACCGCCCGAATCATGTTGGTCCGCCCCGATGCCGTCTCGCAACTCCGGGCCCTGCCCCGATGCGGCGTTCATCGGCTCTGCGGCAGCGTTTCCAGGCTGGCCGGCGTGGGGATATCGTCCCAGGCCATCAGCGCCCGCTCCACCGTCGGCCCATTGGCCTGCAGCCAGGCGCCGAAGTCCTGCGCGGCCGTTTCGCCGTAGTTGCGGTGAGCATAGATCGCCATCATCCCGGTGCCGTCGATCAGCTTGAAGCGCACGAACACCGTCTCGAGGAATCCCTGGCCCGGCAGCAGCGCGATCAGGAAGTGTTCGGCGGGCCGGCTGCCGGTGCGCGGCGTCGACCCGGTCTTGATGATCTTGCCGGCGCCCTTGTATTGGGCCAGCAGGGATTCGGCCAGCGCGGCCAGCGTTTCGCCGTCGCGGACCTCTTGCCGCGGCACCAGGGTGACCATGTCCCGCCAGGCGGACAGATCTTCCTGGCCGGCGGGAGTGAACTCGTGCTGGTTGCCCTTGGACCAGCGATGGGCGTAGCGAGCGCCATTGAAGGCGAGGCTCGATGGCGCCGGCGCCTGAGCGGCTTCGCGCTGTGGCTTGCGCGACTCGGCCAGTGCGGAGGGCGAAACCGCGAACGCCACGACGGCGGCCAGCATCAGATGGAACGGCATTCGGGTGATCGACACTTTGTTCTCCTGTCGCGACGGCGACAGGACCAGTCTCGCCAACCCGCTGGCGCCTGTCCGTAGGAAAATTCTGATTTTGCAGTGGACGTTCGTCTACGAAGCACACTTGTCGACGCGTCGACATCGTCGTCCGTTTCGCTCGCTTCCGTTTTCCGATCCGCCGTGTTCGCGATGCGCTCAGCTTGCCTATGCGCTGCGCCGCAACGCCCAGAACGGAATATCCCGCCGCAGTTCGAACCCATTGCGTTGGTACAAATCGATCGCGCGCGGGTTGTCGCGACTGACGTGCAGGAACGGCACGCGGTCGCGGGCGTGGTTGTCGTTGGCCAGGAACACCAGCAGGCGGCGCGCATAACCGCGGCCGACGAAGTCCGGATGGGTGCAGATCGCGCTGAGTTCGGTGTAGTCGTGGGTGCCCATGCGCTCGCCGGCCATCGCCGCCAGGCGGCCGTCGCAGTAGAGGCCGAAGTAACGCCCCAGCTCGGGCGTGCGCGGACGGAAATAGTGCGGATAGACCAGAGCGGTCAACGCCAGGATGTCGCCGTGGTGTTCGGGGCCGAGTTCGACGATGCCGTCCGGGTCGGCCTCGCCGGCGACCGGCGCGGCGCAGAGCATCTGCGCCAGATTGGCCAGGTGGCGCAGTTCCCAACCCGGCGCGGCCGGCGGCGGCACGCCGAGCAACAGCGCGGTGTCGTCGGCCGGAATCAGGGCGGCGAACGCGGCGCCGAGCGCTTCGGAGTCGGCGCCTTCCGCCGCCACGCCCAGGAACGGCGCGACCTGGGCCGGGTAGCGCGCCGCCGGCTCGTGGCGCTGCGCCAGTCGCAGATGCCGGCTCAGCAGCGACTGCCAGATCGGGTTGTCCAGGACGTGCGCGCTCATGCCGGGCCGAGGTTGCAAGGGGTGGATCATCTATAGCGCAGCCGCGCCGCGGCCGCCGCCGGTACCGGACCCGCGGCCGGGACAGGCGCACGGACGGCGCGCCGTGGCGCCAGGCCCCGCGGGCCGGAGATCTTCGCCGGCCGGACGTACAGTTTTATTTCATCGCGATAAAGAGATATTATCGGCCCCACCCTTCGCCGCGGCCCTCGCCCATGCTGCCGATCAGTTTCGAGTTCTACCCGCCCAAGACCGACGAACAGCGCGCGCAACTGGACAAGACCGCCGCCAAGCTCAAGCCCCACGCGCCGCACTACGTGTCCTGCACGTTCGGCGCCGGCGGCTCGACCCTGAGCTACACCCCCGAGACCATCCGCCGCCTGCGCCAGGAGCACCGGCTCGACGCCGCGCCGCACCTGTCCTGCGTCGGCGGCACTCGCGGCGAGATCCGCGAGTTGCTCGGCCTGTACCGCGAATTGGGCTGCAAGCGCCTGGTCACCCTGCGCGGCGACCTGCCCTCGGGCATGGCCAGCGCCGGCGACCTGCGCTACGCCAACGAACTGGTCGAATTCATCCGCGCCGAAACCGGCGACCACTTCCATATCGAAGTCGCGGCCTATCCGGAAACCCATCCGCAGGCGCGCGACGCGCTGTCGGACCTGGAGAACTTCAAGCGCAAGGTCCGCGCCGGCGCGAACGGCGCGATCACCCAGTACTTCTACAACCCCGACGCCTACTTCCGCTTCGTCGACGACGTGCGCGCGGCCGGAATCGACATCCCGATCGTGCCGGGGATCATGCCGATCTCCAATTTCAGCCAGCTGCGCCGCTTCTCCGACCTGTGCGGCGCCGAGATCCCGCGCTGGATCGGCCAGCGCATGCAGGCCTATGGCGACGACGCCGAGAGCATCCGCGAATTCGGCGCCGACGTGGTCGCGCAACTGTGCCGCCGGCTGGTCGAAGGCGGCGCGCCGGGCCTGCACTTCTACACCTTGAACCTGGCCAAGCCGACCCAGACCGTATTGGCGCGCCTGGCCTGAGCGCGCCGGCTTAATCGTTCAGCCAAGGCGAAAGACAAGCGCAGCCGTCGCAGTTTCGCCTGACCCGGTACGGCCGTTCGTTCGAACTGCCAGCGCAGTTCTCAACCCGCATTTGCGGTCGGACAAGTTCGTTCTTGAGCCCTGCGACGCCGCGGCGGCTCACTGGGCGCAGGATGCATCGCCGCGACGAGCGATGCCCTCGCGACCGCCGCCGCGGCTCCGGCTGCGGTGAGCCGCGGTCCCTCAAAGGAGAGAACGCACCATGTCCGCACGCCACACGTCGTTGTCCCTCAGCCTCGCCGTCGTACTGTCGCTGGGCCTGGCCGGCGCCGCCGCCGCGGCCGAGCCCGCCCCGCTGTTCGGCACCCCCGCCGCCAGCCTGGCCCGCAGCGTCGGCAGCGACTCCGCCTACCGCGCGGTCCAGGCCGAACGCGCCGCGGTTCGGGTCGACCTGGTCCGCGCCGACACCGCGCAGATCACCGAGACCCAGGACCAACTGCTGCTCAACCTCGCCCCCGGCGTCGTGCTGAAGGCGCACAAGCTGCAGGCCGAGCGCAAGGCCGACGGCGTGGTGATCTGGCAGGGCTTGGTCGGCGACCCGAACAAGCAGCTCAAGCGCATCAACACCTTCACCGGCGCCGAGCTGATCGACGACCCGGAAGAGTCGGCGATCATCGTCCGCAACGGCGACAAGATCGCCGGCACCGTGCGCAGCGGCGGCAAGCTGTACCGGATCGATCCGCTCAAGCACGGCGGCCACACCGTCAGCCTGATCGACGAATCGCGGATGCCGCCGGATCACCCGGCCTCCGGCTACCGCGCCAAGCCCGTCGTGCCGTTCCTCAACGATCCCAACTTCGACGAGGCCGCGTTCAACCAGAAGGCGCCGTACACGGTGCGGGTGATGGTGGTCTACACCCAGGCCGCGGCCAACGCGGTCGGCGACACTCTGGCCAAGGCCAACCTGGCGATCACCGAGAGCAACCAGAGCTTCGCCAACAGCGCGGTCAACGTGCGCTTCCAGCTCGCCGGCCAGTACACCAGCAGCTACGTCAGCGCCGGCTTCGACAGCGACCTGAGCCGCTTCCGCGGCACCAGCGACGGCTACCTCGACAGCTACCACGCCACCCGCAACACCATCACCGCCGACGTCAACGTGTTGATCATCACCGACAACGCGTACTGCGGCCTGGGCTATCTGAACTCGAACGCGGCCAGCGCCTTCAGCGTGGTCAGCCACAGCTGCATGACCGGCTACTACAGCTTCGCCCACGAGATCGGCCACAACTTCGGCGCCCACCACGATCCCAACAGCGGCACCAACACCGTCTACCCCTACGGCCACGGGTACTGGGCGCCGAACAAGACCTGGCGCACCATCATGGCCTACAACTGCGGCTCGAACTGCCCGCGCCTGAAGTACTGGTCGAACCCCAACATCACCTACAACGGCGTGCCGATGGGCACCGCGGCGAAGAGCAACAACGCCCGCGTGCTCAACGAACGCGCCGCGACGGTGGCGGCGTTCCGCTGAGCCCCGGCGCAGGCGGCGCCAGCGCGCGCCGCCTGCGCAACCGGTGCCCGCAGACCGGAACCGGTGCCGCGCAGGCGACGCAGCCCGTCGCCTGCGGCGGCTACCGCACCATTCCTGCATGGGCGCACTGTCCCCCGGACGCGCGCGGCGCTAGGCTGGGCGGATGCCTTGGTACGCCCGCTCCCGATCCGATCTCCGCCTGTCGCTGCCGCTGTCCGCGCTTGCCGCCGTCGCATCCGCCGCCGCTGCGCTCCACTGCGCCCCGGCCGCGGCGCAGATCCGCCGTTGCACCGATGCGCACGGCAATTCGGTCTATACCGACCGCGAATGCAGCGCGGTCGGCGGCGTCGACCGGCTGCCGCGCGGCGCCGCCCAGGCGCAGAGTCCGGCCCAGAGCGGCGGCGGCTGCGCGCGCAACCTGCGCGATCTGGTCGGCCAGATCACCCAAGCCATCGACGCCCAGGACGGCAATCGACTGGCCGCGGTCTACCACTGGACCGGCATGTCCGACGACCAGGCCTATGCGGTGATGCAGCGGCTGGACGCGATCGCGCACCGGCCGCTGCTCGACATCGCCCCGGTGCTGCCGGCCGCGCCGGCGCCGCCGTCGCCGGAACCGGGCGCCTGGACCACCCTGCCGCCGCCGGCGCCGAACGCCGCCACCGCGCCGCTGCCGCCGGTGGAGCCGCCCGCGCCTGCCCTGGCCAGCCCGCTGGGCCGCCCCAGCGGCGCCGCTGCGGCCCAGGCCGAAGGCGAGGCCGCGCAGGCCGAGCCCGCCGTCGCGGGCGCCGGCACGGCCAGCGCCGCGGCCGCGGTCGCCGCGACGCCGCGCCGGCGCGCGCCGGTCGGCCTGCGCCTGGAGCAGACCCTGGGCAACGGCATCACCCCGTCGCGCACCGTGTTCGGCCTGACCCGGCACTTCGGCTGCTGGTGGATCAAGGGCTGAACCCGTCCTGCGACCGACTCGGCACGCGCCGGCAGCGCACACAGACCGGCCCGTACATTGGGCCTGCGCACGCGCGCAGGGCACAATAGGAGGTTCTCCACCCCACGACGGAAGCCGACGATGCAATACCCCGAATGGATCTGGCACAACGGCGCGATCAAGCGCTGGGCCGAAGCGACCACCCACGTCATGTCGCACGCGCTGCATTACGGCTCGTCCGTATTCGAGGGCATCCGCACCTACGACACGCCGCAGGGGCCGATCATCTTCCGCCTCACCGACCACAACCGGCGCCTGTACGCCTCGGCCAAGATCTACGACATGGCCGTGCCCTACTCGCTGGAACAGATCAACCAGGCCTGCCATGAAGTGATCAAGGCCAACGGCCACAGCACCGACTACCTGCGCCCGGTCGCCTACCGCGGCCTCGGCGGTTTCGGCCTGTCCGCCGACACCCCGACCGACGTCGCCGTGGCGACCTGGAAGATGGGCCAGTACCTCGGCCCGAGCGTGCTCGAGGAAGGCATCGACGCCTGCGTGTCGAGCTGGCAGCGCTTCGCGCCCAACACCATCCCGGCCGGCGCCAAGGCCGGCGGCAACTACTTGTCCGGCCAGTTGGTCGCGCGCGAAGCGCGCCGCCTGGGCTTCGGCGAAGGCATCGCCCTGGCCTCGACCGGCCTGCTCTCGGAAGGCGCGGGCGAAAACCTGTTCCTGGTCTTCGACGGCGCCCTGCACACCACTCCGGTCAGCGCCGCCCTGCTCAACGGCATCACCCGCAACACCATCATCACCCTGGCCCGCGACGCCGGCATCGAAGTGATCGAACGCGACCTGCCGCGCGAGTACCTGTACTTGTGCGACGAGCTGTTCATGTGCGGCACCGCCGCCGAGATCACCCCGATCCGCTCGGTCGACGGCCGCCAGGTCGGCAGCGGCCGCCGCGGCCCGGTCACCGAACGCATCCAGGAGCTGTTCTTCGGCCTGTTCAACGGCAAGACGGCGGACAAGTACGGCTGGCTCGAGCCGGTGGCTTGAAGCCTGAGGCCGGGACTCGGGACTCGGGACTCGGGACTCGGACAAAAGCTTGAAGCGAAAACGCCCGGCTCGAACGAGCCGGGCGTTTTTTATTTGCCCCGCGACTATACGCGAAACCAATTCTGCGCAAGGCTCTTAGAGTCCCGAGTCCCGAGTCCCGAGTCCCGAGTCCCGAGTCCCGAGTCCCGAGTCCCGAGTCCCGAGTCCCGAGTCCC
>NZ_JBDGIR010000006.1:189539-347273 GCF_057657315.1 Lysobacter sp. Soil_C_15 | reverse complement strand
AGGCCATCCCTGGCCTGGCTGCGCACGGCCCGCCTCCCTGCGGGCCGCCCTCCGGGGCTTCAGGGCGTTCTCGCGAGATCGAAACCGCGCCAAGCTTTTCACAGCAACAGCAACAGCAATCGTCACAGGCTCTTCTGCTGCCCGGCTAATGCTGCCCGGCTAACGCAGATCGTCAGCAGTCGTCGTTCTCGTAATGCACCTTTTCCAGCGTGTCCTCGATCTCCGTACGCTTCTTGGCCGAGGTCGGGGCCTGATCGAATCGCGCCGGCAGCAGGCGCTCGCCGTCGGGGCTGATCCACTTGCCTTTCAGCACCGAGCCGTCGCGCACCAGCATCAGCGCGCCGCTGACCCCGGCCGCGAGCCCGGATTCGACCATGGCCAAGTGCCCGCGCTCGTCGTTGCTGACCCGCAGCTCCAGCCATTGCGACACGCCGTCGTAACGATAAGCGGCGGTGATCAGGCGCGCCGTGCCGCCGCAGGGGGCCGGCTCGTCCTTGAGGTACATCGTCACCGCGCGCTCGCCGACCCGGCCCGCGTACTGCAGCACCGAGGTCTGGTCGCCGGCGCTGGCGGCGCGCGGCAACAGGGTCGCGGCCAACAAGGCGGCGGTGGGCATCCATGTCCTGAACGTCATGCGGTCACCTGAAGGTTTCATCGGAAAGGAATTGCGGCGGCGGCGAGCATGCCACAGCCGACGCGCCGTCGCCTTACACTGCCGGCATGGCCTCCTCCGCACGCGCCGCCCACGCCGCCGAAGCCGCAGCCGTCGCCGGCCAGATCCGCGACGCCTTCGCCGATTACCATGCCCGCTTCGCCGCGATCACACGCCGCGCCAAAGGCCGGTTCGAGCGCAGCGACTGGGGCGGCGCGCGCGACGACGCGGTCGAGCGCATCGAGCTGTACGACCGCTGCATCGCCGAAGCCAGCGACGCGCTGGAGGCGCGGCTGGGCGAACGCGATCGCGACCGGGCGCTGTGGTCGGCGGTGCATGCCGCCTACGCCGAAGCGGTCGCGCCTTTGCTCGACGGCGAGTTGTACAAGACCTTCTTCAACACCCTGACCCGGCGCTTCTTCAAGACCCGCGGCGTCGATGCGGCGATCGAGTTCGTCGCCCTCGACATCGAGCCGACCGACGCCATCACCCATCCGGTGGCGCGCCACAGCTATGCGGTGTCGGAGGAGCGGCTGGTCGACACCTTCGTGCGCGTGCTCGGCGACTATCCGTTCGCGGTGCCCTACGCGCACCGCACCCGCTGCGCGGCCGGGATCGCGGTGCGGCTGCAGGAAGACCTGCAGCACTGGGGCCCGCACCCGGTGCGCGCGGTCGAGCTGCTGGACACGGTGTTCTACCGCGAGCGCCGCGCCTACCTGGTCGGGCGGGTGTTCGGCGAGCGCGCGTTCTCGCCCTGCGTGATCGCCCTGGTCAACGACGGCGGCGCGCTGCGGGTCGACGCGGTGCTGACCCTGCGCAGCGAAGTGGTGCAGTTGTTCAGCTATTCGCGCAGCTATTTCCATGCCGACCTGGCCACGGTCGGCGATGCGGTGGTGTTCCTGCGCACCCTGCTGCCGGGCAAGCCGATCGACGAGCTGTACACCGTGCTCGGCCGGGCCAAGCAGGGCAAGACCGAGCGCTACCGCACCTTCTTCCGCCAGTTCGCCGCCCAGCCCGGCGAGCGCCTGATTCGCGCCGAGGGCGAGCGCGGCATGGTCATGGCGGTGTTCACCCTGCCCAGCTATCCGCTGGTGTTCAAGCTGATCCGCGACCGCTTCGCCTACCCGAAGGAGGTCGCGCGCGAGGATGTCGAGGCCAAGTACGCGCTGGTGTTCAAGCACGACCGCGTCGGCCGCCTGGTCGATGCGCAGCCGTTCCGGTTCCTGCGCTTTCCGCGCGCCCGCTTCGAGCCCGGCCTGCTCGACGAACTGCTGAGCACCTGCGCCAGCGGCATCAGCCTGGACGGCGACGACCTGGTCGTGCACCTGTGCTACGTCGAACGGCGGCTGCGGCCGCTCAACCTGTACGTGCGCGAGCAGACCCCGGAGGCCGCGCGCGCGGCGGTGATCGACTACGGCCAGGCGATCCGCGACCTGGCGCTGAGCAACATCTTCCCCGGCGACCTGCTGCTGAAGAATTTCGGCGTCTCGCGCCACGGCCGCGCGGTGTTCTACGACTACGACGAGCTGTGCCTGGTCACCGACTGCCGTTTCCGCCACGTGCCGCAGCCGCGCAACCACGAAGAGGAAATGGAGGCCGGGGCCTGGTTCTATGCCGCCGGGCAGGACGTGTTCCCGGCCCAGTTCCCGCGTTTCCTGGGCTTGTCGCCGCCGTTGCTGGGCGCGCTGATGCACGCGCACGCGGACATTTTCCGGGTCGAGTGGTGGCAGCAGGTGCAGGACGGGCTGGTGCACGGCCGGATCAACGACATCGCGCCGTATCCGTCGGAGCGGCGGTTGCCTTAGCGGCGGTCGGGACGCTGCGCGGGCGTCGGCGGGAAGAGCAAATCCCCCGCGCTGCCGGCCGCCGCCCGACTTCGTGCCCGCGCCGGGCGCTGGCCCCCTTTTCCAAAGGGGGCAACTTACCGCGTTCGGTCGCGTGCAAGCTTAGCGACCGCGATCCCCTTCGAGCTCTTGCTATTCCCCCTTTGAAAAAGGGGGCAGGGGGATTTGCTCTTGCTGTTCTCGGTCCAACCGATCTCAAGCGCACCCATGCGCATCGCCGCAGCCGTCGGCGCGCTGCGCGCTTTCCGGGGTGCGGGCGAACGCGGACCACCAGCGCGGCGCGGCGGCGGCCTTGGCCGCGACCTGCGGCGCCGCGGCCGGCGCGACCGGCGCGGCGGCGACGGCCTCGTCGTCGGCATCGCGCGGGTCGACGAAGTGGCCGTGCAGGAACATCAGGTTCTTGTAGACATTCATGGTCGGACTCCCGGTCCAGGGCCGTCGCGACGCCCCGTCGCGCACTGGCCAATTGAGTGATTCGCAAGGTACGCTCGCCCGGTACGGCGAAAAAGCGCGCCGTTTGCAAGCCAGACTTGAAGGGTGCTCAAGATGAACCGCCCCCCGCTGCATGCCCTGCTGGGCTTCGCCACCGCCGCCCGGCTGGGCAACCTGACCCGTGCGGCCGAGACCATGAACCTCACGGTCAGCGCGCTCAGCCACCAGATCCGCACCCTCGAAGACCGGCTCGGCCGGCGCCTGTTCGAACGCGGCCCGCGCGGGGTGCGGCTGACCCCGGACGGCGACCGGCTGCTGTCGGTGGTGGCGCCGCACCTGGATGCGCTCGACCACGCCCTGCGCCCCTACAGCCCGCGCCGCAACGACGTGCTGACCCTGAGCCTGATGGCCTCGATGGCCTCGTCCTGGCTGGTGCCGCGGCTGGGCGGCTTCGTCGCCCGCCATCCGCAGCTGGAACTGAACCTGTTCTCGACCTCGGCCCTGGTCGACTTCGATCGCGAGCCCGGCATCGACGCGGCCATGCGCGGCGGCTACGGGCGTTGGCCGGGACTGGTGATCGAGCATCTGTTCGACGAGACCCTGGTGCCGGTGGCCAGCCCGGCCCTGGTCGAACGCATGGGCGGCCTGCCGGCGCAGGAGGACCTGCACCGCTGGCCCCTGCTCGGCGATCTGTCGACCTATTGGCAGGACTGGTTCGACCGCTACGGCGGCAAGCGGCCGAACCGTTTCGTCGCCCACTTCGACGACTCCGAGACCATGCACCGCGCCGCGGTCGAAGGCCTGGGCGTGGCCCTGGGCCGGTTGGCGCGCACCCGCCTGCTGATCCAGAACGGCCAGCTGATCCCGCTCAGCCAGGGTCGGCTCAAGATCGATTGGGGCCATTACCTGGTGTATCCGGAGCGCTCGGTCGACCATGCCGGCCTGGAAGCCTTCCGCAGTTGGCTGCACGAACAGGCGCGCGACTACGTCGCGGCGATGGACTCGGACCTGGCCCAGCGCGGTGCGGCGCCCCCTGCCGCACTCGCCGCTGCACCGGCGAAAGCCGCACGCAAGCGCCGTTGACCTCGGCGCGCGCCGGCGCGTTTGCGGCACTGCGGTACCCGGCGCCGGAAGGCTTGCGGTAGGCTGGCGCCCTTTCCCGTTGCCCCGGAGTCCGTTGCATGGAACGTAACCGCCCCGCCCGCCTGTTGCTGTTGGCCGCGCTGCTGCCCGGCCTGAGCCTGGTCGCCCACGCCCAGAAGCCGGCCAAGGCCGACGCCGCCTCCCCCAAGGCGACGACCGCCGCCGAACCGGCCGCCAGCGCCGCGCTCAAGGCCGCCGTCGCCGGCAGCTGGCGCGACCCCAAGAACGTCGCCCGCGACGGCGCCCGCCATCCGCTGGAAACGCTGCAGTTCTTCGGCGTACGCCCCGACCAGACCGTCATCGAGATCACCCCGGGCGGCGGCTGGTATTCGGAGATCCTCGCGCCTTATCTGCGCGACCGCGGCCGCTACGTCGCCGCGGTCGTCGACCCCGACACCCAGTCCAACGCCGACTCGCGCAAGTACTACGCCAACGCCAAGAAGAACCTGGAAGCCAAGTTCGCCGCCGGCCCGGCGCAGTACGACAAGGCCGCGTTCGCGGCCTACGACAGCTACAAGCCGGCGTTCGGCGCGCCGGAATCGGCCGACGCGGTGCTGACCTTCCGCAACGTCCACAACTGGCGCAGCGCCGGCCAGGCCGAGGTGATGTTCAAGGGCTTCTTCGACGTGCTCAAGCCGGGCGGCACGCTCGGCGTGGTCGAGCACCGCGCCAAGGGCGACGTGCCGGCCGACGACAAGAGCGGCTACGTCGGCCAGGCCCAGGTGATCGCCCTGGCCGAGGCGGCCGGCTTCAAGCTCGAGGCCAAGAGCGAGGTCAACGCCAACCCGCGCGACACCAAGGACCACCCCAACGGGGTGTGGACCCTGCCGCCGGTGAGCCGTCACGACGCGGCCGACGCCGCCAAGTACCAGGCGATCGGCGAAAGCGACCGCATGACCTTGCGTTTCCGCAAGCCGCGCTGACCGCGACGCCGGCGGCGGTCCGAGCCGCCGCCGGCGCGATGTCCCAGGTCGCTCCGTGCTGATCGCGTTCAACAAACCCTATGGCGTGCTGTGCCAGTTCACCGACCGCAGCCAGCCGCCGCGGCCGACCCTGGCCGGCTACGGCCTGCCGCCCGGCGTGTACGCCGCCGGGCGCCTGGACCACGACAGCGAAGGCCTGTTGCTGCTGACCGACGACGGCGGCCTGGCGCATCGGCTCACCGACCCGCGCCACAAGCAGCCCAAGGTCTACTGGGTCCAGGTCGAAGGCGATCCCGACGAGGAACAGCTGCAGGCGCTGCGCAGCGGCGTCGAGCTCAACGACGGCCGCACCCTGCCGGCCCGGGTCGAACGCCTGGATACGCCGGCGCTGTGGCCGCGCGATCCGCCGGTGCGGTTCCGCAAGACCGTGCCCGACGCTTGGCTGGCGATCACCCTGCGCGAAGGCCGCAACCGTCAGGTGCGGCGGATGACCGCCGCGGTCGGCCTGCCGACCCTGCGCCTGGTGCGGGTCGCGATCGGCGGCCAGCGCCTGGACGGGCTGGCGCCGGGGCAGTGGCGGGTCTGCTGAGCGCGGCCCGGTGGGGCGCGGCTCAGTCGCGGCAATGCTGCCGCGCTTGCTCCATCGAGCGCACTTCGACCCCGCGGCAATGCGGGTACGGCAACACGCAGTCCAGGTAGGGCCGGGCGATCCGGCGCGAGGCCTGTTTGCTGGCGATGAGTTCCGGCGCGCCTGCCGCCGCGCGCGCGGCGCAGGCCGGATGACGTCCGCCGACGATATCGCGGCAGGCCTGCGGCGCGAGGTTGTAACGCTCCGGCGCACGCGCGCACTGCCCCAGCGCGGTGTCGCGCCACAACTCGATCAGGACCGCCTTCGGGATCGGCCGCTGCTCGATCTCGGCAAGGCGGTAGTCCTCGCGCCCGGGCGCGGCGAACCAGTGCAGGTAGACGAAGCCGCCGCCGGCGGCGAGGGCGATCAGCAGCAGGATCCGTTGCATGCGCGCGGCGGTGGGGACGGCGCGGCAGTATGACCGCCGCGCCGCGCGCATGCGCCGGTGCGACTCACTTGCGCTCGATCGGCACCGAGTTCGCCCCCGGCCGCGACACCAGCACCACCCCGCCCAGCACCACCGCGGTGCCGATCAGCTGGATCGCGCTGATCCGCTCGCCCAGCACCCAGGCGCCGAGAAACACCAGCGACACCGGCCCGATCACCGAGAACTGGGCCGCGGCGCCGGCGCCGAGCCGGCTCACTGCGGCCATGGTGAAGGTCACCGGCAGGAAGGTGCAGAACAGCGCGTTGGCAGCGGCGAAGGCGTAGACCTGCCAGGGCAGGCCGAACAGCGCCGAGGCGTCGCGCGCGAGCAGGTAGTGGACCAGCGTCGCCGCGGTCGACACCACCATCGCGCAGGCCACCAACTGCAGCGAGCCCAGCCGTTTCACCAGTTCGCCCGACATCGCCAGGTACAGGGCGTAGCTGACCGCCGCGCCCAGCACCAGGGCGCTGCCGAGCAGGACGTGGTCGCCCTCCACGCGCAGGTTCTCGACCATCACCAGGGTCACCCCGGCGTAGCAGACCGCCAGCGCGATCCACTCGCGCGCGGCGACCTTGCGGCCGTAGGCGAACAGGCCGATCAGCAAGACGATCGTCGGGTTGAGGAACAGGATCAGCCGCTCCAGCGACACCGGCACGTACTCCAGGCCCCAGAAGTCGAGCAGGCTCGACAGGTAGTAGCCGAGCACGCCGAGCACCGCGATCAGGCCCAGGTCGCGCCGGGTCGGCAGCGCGCCGCGGGCCTGGGCGCGGCGGGTTTCGCGCAGGCCCAGGGCCAGGAACAGCGGCAGCGACAGGCCCATCCGCAGCGCCAGCACGTCCAGCGAATCGACCCCGTAGCGGTACTGCAGCTTGGCCAGGATGGCCTTGGCCGAGAACAGCACCGCGCCGGTCGCCGCCAAGGCGATGCCGACCCGGCGCCCCCGGGCCGCGGCGTCGCCGGGCTCGGCCAGCGGCGTGGCCGATGCGCTCATGCCGGCGCGCTCGCCGCGTCGAGCGCGGCGATCTCCTCGGCGCTCAGCCGCAGCTGCGCCGCGGCCAGCAGTTCGCGCAACTGGGCGACGCTGGTCGCGCTGGCGATCGGCGCGCTGATCGAGGGCCGCGCCAGCAGCCAGGCCAGGGCGACCTGGGCCGGGGTCGCGGCGTGGCCGGCGGCGACCTGGTCGAGCGCGGCGAGAATGCGCAGGCCGCGCGGGTCGAGATAGCGCTCGACCTTGCCGGCGCGGACCCGGCTCTTGTCCAGGTCGGCGCGACTGCGGTACTTGCCGGTCAGAAAACCGCCGGCCAGGGCGTAGTAATTGAGCACCCCGAGCCCGCGCTCGCGCACCAGCGGTTCCAGTTCGGCCTCGTAGCCGGCGCGGTCGGCCAGGTTGTAGTCCGGCTGCAGGGTCTCGTAGCGCGGCAGGCCGTGGCGTTCGGCCAGGTCCAGGGCCTGCGCCAGGCGCGGCGCGCTGTAGTTGGAGGCGCCGATCGCGCGCACCTTGCCTTGTTCGATCAGGCGCGCGAACGCGCCCAGGCTGTCCTCCAGCGGCACCGAGGGGTCGTCCTCGTGGGCCTGGTAGAGGTCGATGGTCTCCACCCGCAGACGGCGCAGCGATTCCTCGGCCGCGGCGCGGATGTTGTCCGGCGCCAGGCCGCGGCGCGGGCCCCACTTGCCGACCTTGGTCGCGACCAGCAGCCGCTCGCGACGGCCGCCGCCCTGCGCCAGCCAGCGCCCGATCAGGGTTTCCGATTCGCCGCCGGCGTGGCCGGGCGCCCAGGACGAATACATGTCGGCGGTGTCGACCAGGTTGAAGCCGGCTTCGCTGAATGCGTCGAGCAGGGCGAAGCTGGTCGCGGCGTCGGCGCTCCAGCCGAACACGTTGCCGCCGAACGCGATCGGGGCCACGGCGAGGGGCGAACGGCCGAGCGGACGCAGGCGCATTGCGGATTCCTTAATCGAAGGACGTCCATGATGCGCCGCCGCAAAAGTCGCTGCGATACCCGGGTCGCAAACCGGACGTGCCGGCTGCGGCGTTTGGTCGCGCCGGCGGGGTGAACGGTTCATTTTTTTCGCCCGCAACTCCGCTTTTGGCATTGGGTTTCTGTTAACTTTCGGAACGCTCACGCGGGTTCATTTATGCGAATTCCACGTGAAAAACCCGCTCCTGGGGATTTTCGGACGTAATGAGCACTGCCGCGACATCCACCGGCCGGATCCTCGTCGTCGACGACCAAGCCGCCAACCTGCGCGTGGTCACCGCGCTGCTTTCGCGCCAGGGTTACGAAGTGATCGCCGCCGCCACCGGCGACGAGGCTTTGCGCCTGTACGCGCAGTCGCCGCCGGACCTGATCCTGCTCGACGTGATGATGCCGGGCATGGACGGCTTCGAGGTCATGGCCGCTTTGCGCGCCGATTCGCCGTTGCGCGTGCCGGTGGTGTTCGTCACCGCCGCCCACGACCGCGACCTGTTGCTGCGCGCTTTCGACGCCGGCGTGGTCGATTACGTCACCAAGCCGTTCCTGCCCGAGGAACTGCTGGCCCGGGTCAACGCTCACGTCGGCCTGAAACTCACCCGCGACCGCCTGGAACGGGTCGCGCGCGAGCGCGAGGAACTGGTCAACCTGGTCGCGCACGATCTGAAGAACCCGCTGACCAGCGTGCTGTTCGCCAGCGACCTGCTGCTGCACGACGGCTGCAAGCCCGAGCGCGTGCCGCGCTATCTGCAGATGATCCATGAGAGCGCCGACGATGCGCTGGGCTACATCCGCCACTACCTGGAAAGCCAGGCCGGCACCCGCGACCAGGCCGGCGCGCAGGGCCGCGCCGATCTCGGCGAGACCCTGGAGTGGCTGGTGCGGCGCTACGAGATGCAGCTCGACGCGCGCGGCATCCGGATCCAGGTGGTGCCGCCGCCGGCCAACGGCGCGGCGCTGGTGGCGATGGACGCGCGGGTGTTGCGCCAGGTCAGCGAAAACCTGGTCACCAATGCGATGAAGTACGCGCCCAACAGCGAACTGCTGCTGGCGGCGCGCAACAGCGCGCCCGGCTTCTGGCAGCTGATCGTCGCCGACCGCGGCCCGGGCATTCCGCTGGCGCGCCAGCGCGAACTCTTCAAGCCCTTCGTGCGCCTGCACGACGAAGCGCTCGACGACGGCCTGTCCAGCGGCCTGGGCCTGTCGCTGGCCAAGCAGATCGTGGTCAATGCCGGCGGCCAGCTGTGGTACGAGGAGCGCCGCAACGGCGGCTCGCGCTTCATCATCGAGTTGCCGGAAGCGGCCAAGTAGGCGCCGACCGCGCCGCCGCCCCCTGCAGGAGCGGCGTCCTGCGACGACCGCAGGCCGGGAGCCCCGCGCTCCACCCGACGAGGGCGAAGGAGCGGCGGGGATCGACCGGCCTGCGGCGTGCAGAAGGCGCGCAGACGAAGCGGGGCGCGCTTACTCGGCCGACTCTTCGCCGTTGCGCTGCGCGCTGCGGCGCCGGCCGCTGCCTGGCTCGGCGCGACGCGCATCGATGCGGCGCGCGCTGCCTTCGATCGGATCGCCCTCGGCCTGCTTGCGCGCCTTGCGCCGCGCGGCCGCGTACCACAGCAGGCCGGCGCCGGCGACCGCGGCCACCGCGATCACCGGGTTGCGGCGCACGAAGCCGCCGGCGGTGCGCGCACCGGCCTTGAGCGCGCCGAGCTTGGCGCCGGTTTCCAGCCACTGGCCGGCCTTCGGCGCGGCGTCCTTGAGGTTGGCGCTGAGCGCGTGGACCAATTCCATGGCGCGGTCGGGCAGGGATTCGAATTTGCTCATCGTTGCAGTCCTGTGATGAGGGAAAGGGGATCAGTGTCGATGCGATGCCGTTGAAATTCTGTGAGCGCAACCGCGCCGGTCCCGGCTCGCGGCTGAATGCCGGGCCGTCGCCGCGCACGGTCCGGGCCGCGCCGGCGACGCGCAGCGATCGCGCTGGATGATAAGCACCGGGCCCGGCGCACGACAGCCGTCGCGCCCGCGGCGGTCATGTGCCGCGCGGCTTGGCGCGATGGGTCGCGGTAGCGGTCCAGGGGTCGTCCGGCCAGGGGTGCTTGGGGTAGCGCCCCTTCATTTCTTTTTTCACCTCCGGATAAGTGCGCTCCCAGAAACCGCGCAAGTCCTGGGTGACTTGCAGCGGCCGTCCCGCCGGCGACAGCAGGTGCAGGGTCAGCGGCACGCGGCCGTCGGCGATGCGCGGGGTGTCGGCCAGGCCGAACAGTTCCTGCAGCTTGACCGCGAGCACCGGCGGCTGCGCCGCGCCGCGGCTGCCGTCGCCGCGGCCGCTGTCGGCCTCGTCGTCGTAGGCGTACTCGATGCGCCGCTCCATGCCCGAAGGCACCACGATCCGGGTCGGCGCCAGCGCCTCCAGCCGCTGCCGCCACGACCAGTCGGCGAGCGAGCGCAGGGCTTCGCCGAAGCCGGCCTCGTCGAGCGCGTCCAGCCGCGTCTTGCCGCTCAACGCCGGTTTCAACCAGCGCTCCAAGCCGTCGAGCAAGGCCGCGTCGGACAGATCCGGCAAGCCCTGCTCGCCTTCGGCCAACTCCGGCATCCACGCGCTCAGGCAGCGCATGCGCGCGCGCCATTGCTGCAACGACTCGGTCCACGGCAGCGCCTGCAGGCCGAGCTGGCGCACCGCGTCGACCAGGGCATCGGCGTAACGCGAAGGATCCGGCCGCGCCAGCGGACGGCTGTCGAGCACGATGCGGTCGTAGCGGCGCTCGCGCACCGCGGCGATGCCGCGCGCGGCGGCGTCCCAGACCACCCGGTCCTCGCTGACGAAACGCTGCGGAAATTCCCGTTCCAGCCGCGCCTCGTCCAGCGGCGCGGCGCGCAGGATGCGCGCGTCGCGCGGGTCGTCGCGCAACTCGGCGATCACCAGCCAGGGCTCGCCGTACACCGCGCTGTCGTCGAACAGGCGCGCGCTGCGGCCGTTGGCGAGCTGGTAGCGGTAGGGATCGCTGGGGTGCTGGCGCGCGATCCGGTCGGGAAACGCGTGCAGCAGCAGATCGCCCAATGCGTGCGCCGGCACCGAAGCCGGCGGCGCGGCGTCGACGCGCAGGCGTCGGCGCCATTGCTTGGCCGCCTGGTCCAGCGCGGCCAGGGCCGCGCGCGAGGCGTCGGCCGGCGCACGGCCGGCGCGGAACGCGGCCAGCGCCTGCCAGCGCGCAGCCAACGCGTCGCCGCCGCTGCGCAGCGGATCGCGCGCTTCGATCAAGGCCGCCAGATCGCAGGCCAGGGCGCGTTCGCGCGCGTCGCCCGGCGCCAGCAGCATCGCCGCCAGGCGCGGGTGGGTGCCGAGCGCGAGCATGCGCCGGCCGAAGGCGGTGACGGTCGCGCTCGCGCCGGCGCCCTCCAGCGCGCCCAATCGCAGCAGCAGCTCGCGCGCCGCCGCCATCGCCCCGCCCGGCGGCGGATCGAGAAAGCGCAGGCCGGCGTCGCCCCAGGCGGCCAGTTCCAGGCACAGGCCGGCCAGTTCGACCTGGGCGATTTCCGGCCGGCGCTGCGGTTCCAGGCGCTGCGATTCCGGCCACAGCCGGTAGGCCCAGCCTTCGGCGACGCGGCCGGCGCGACCGGCGCGCTGGTCGGCCGAGGCCTGGGCGATGGCGACCACGTCCAGGCGCGAAAAACCGCTGTTGGGGTCGTAGCGCGGTTCGCGCGCCAGGCCCGAGTCGATCACCACCCGCACCCCGGGCAGGGTCACGCTGGACTCGGCGACGTTGGTCGCCAGCACCACCCGGCGGCGGCCGTCGGGATCGGCCTGCAGCACCCGGCTTTGCTGCTCGACCGGCAACTCGCCGTGCAGGCTCAGCACGTCGATGCCGCGCAAGGCCTCGCTGCCGGCCAGGGCCGCGTCGGCGCGGCCGATCTCGCGCTGGCCGGGCAGGAACACCAGCACGTCGCCGGGGTGCTGCGCGGCGGCCTGGTCGACCGCGCGCCGCAACTGGTGTTCGAGTTTTTCCTCGCGCCGCGCCGGGTAGTGCGCGATCGTCACCGGATAGCTGCGTCCGGCGCTGCTCAGCCGCGGCGCGTCGAGGAATTGCGCCAGCCGCTCGCCGTCCAGGGTGGCCGACATCGCCACGATGCGCAGGTCCTCGCGCAGCGAGGCCTGCACGTCCAGGGCCAGGGCCAGGCCGAGGTCGGCGGCCAGGTGGCGCTCGTGGAATTCGTCGAACAGCAGCGCGCCGACCCCGTCCAGGGTCGGGTCGTCCTGGATCATCCGGGTCAGGATGCCTTCGGTGACGACTTCGATCCGGGTCCGCGCGGAGACCTTGTTCTCGAAGCGGATCCGGTAGCCGACGGTGTCGCCGGCGGCCTCGCCGCGCTGGCGGGCCATGAAGGTCGCGGCGGCGCGGGCGGCGACCCGGCGCGGTTCCAACATCACGATCTTGCGTCCGCCCAGCCACGGCGCGTCGAGCAGGGCCGGCGGCACCTGGGTGGTCTTGCCGGCGCCGGGCGGGGCTTCCAGCACCAGCCGCGGGTGCTCGGCGAGGCTGGCGCGGATCTGCGGCAGCAGGGAATCGATCGGGAAGGCGGGACTGTTCACCCGCGCAAGGATACGGACCGGCGGCGGCGCCCGGAATGGCGCGGCCGCCGGCGCCGGTCGCGCTAGTCCTTGAACTCGCCGCAGCCCATCAGCAAATGGGTCGGGTTCTTGACATCGTCGATCACCACGATCACCGCGTTGGCGTAGGTGTTCTCTTTGGCGTCCTGGCATGGTTCGCCCGGCCTGCTCGGCGCGATCAGCACGCTCATCGGCCGGGTCTGCATGCCGACCGTGATCGTGCCGGCCAGGGCGTAGCGCCCCTTGAGCAGGCCGAGCACCGGCAGGTCCAGCACCGGCACGGTCGACTTCAGGCCGCCGGCGGCCAGCAGCACGCCGCGCGGCTTGGTCAGACGGAACTCGGCCGCACCGGGCACGGTGCGCTGCAGCTGGATGTTCCACAACAGCTTGCCGACGTTGCCGCCCTCGAAGGGCTGGGCGGAGAAATCGAACTTGGGCTTGGCCGCTACGGCCGCTGCGACGGTCTGCTCGGCATGGCCGGGAACGGCCCAGCCCAGGATCGCGGCCAACAGCAAGGTGACGATACGCATGAGGATTTCCCTTGGCGGCCGGACGGCGCCTTCTACGCAACAACGCGGCGCAACGCAGGTCGTGAAAGTGCGGCTGCAGAAAAGCGCGCGGCGAATCGGCGCGGGCAAAGCGCGGACGTCGCCGGTGCGAACGCGATCGCTGTGCGGCTCCCGTCGGAGCCGGGGGCCGCGCGGCGCCGCAACGCCGCCGGGTTGGGTCGGGCGCGGCGAGCCTCTACACTGCGCGCTGCTCCGTTCCCGCTGTGCCCGCCCCATGCAACTGATCGACATCGGCGCCAACCTCACCCACGACAGCTTCGACCACGACCGCGAGGCGGTGCTGCAGCGCGCGCGCGAGGCCGGGGTGGCGCGGATGGTGATCACCGGCGCCAGCCGCGAGCATTCGCCCAAGGCGCTGGAACTGGCCCGCCGGCACCCGGGCGAATTGTTCGCCACCGCCGGCGTGCATCCGCATCACGCGGTCGAGTACACCGCCGAGTGCGACGCCGAAATGCGCGCCCTGTTGGCCCACGACGAAGTGGTCGCGGTCGGCGAATGCGGGCTGGACTATTTCCGCGACTTCTCGCCGCGCCCGGCGCAGCGGCGCGCGTTCGAAATGCAGCTGCAGACCGCAGTCGACACCGGCAAGCCGCTGTTCCTGCACCAGCGCGACGCCCACGCCGACTTCGTGGCGATGATGAAGAACTTCGACGGCAAGCTCGGCCCGGCGGTGGTGCATTGCTTCACCGGCACGCGCGAGGAGCTGTTCGACTACCTCGACCAGGACTGGCACATCGGCATCACCGGCTGGCTGTGCGACGAACGCCGCGGCCTGCACCTGCGCGAACTGGTCAAGCACATTCCGGCCGAGCGATTGATGATCGAAACCGACGCGCCCTACCTGCTGCCGCGCACGGTCAAGCCGGCGCCCTCGCACCGGCGCAACGAGCCGATGTACCTGGCCCACATCGTCGAGGAGCTGGCCCGCGACCGCGGCGAAGACGTCGCCGTCACCGCCGCCCGCAGCACCGCCGCCGCCAGCGCCTTCTTCCGCCTTCCCGCCTGAGCGCAATCCCCGCTGCGGTTGCGGTCGCTGCTGCCGTTCCGAATCCCCAATCCCCATTCCCAACGAAAAAGCCCCGATCGCCGGATCGGGGCTTTTCGTTACGCATCCGCTCGGATCAGTACTTCCATTCGAAGGCCAGGTTGTAGCGCCGGCCGAGAATGTCGTAGGTGCTGAACAGGTTCGCCGAAGTCTGGGCCGGGAACGGCGGGTCCTTGTCGAACAGATTGCTGACCGCCAGGCGCACCGTGGTGCGGTCGTTGAAGCGATAGCGCACGCCGCCGTTGAACAGCCAGTAATCGCCGACCTTGAGGATGTCGCGGGTTTCCGGCGTGTTGAGTACGTCGAACTCGGCGCTGCTGAGGTAGTTGGCCGACAGGTTGGCGCCGAACTTGCCCTTCTCCCAGGCGCCGCTGAACTGGTACTGGCGCTTGGAGGTGCCGATCTCGCCGACCGCCGGGTTCGGGCTGACGCCGGTGTTGTCGACGGTCAGTTCCTTCGGGAAGTAGCCGGTCACGCCGAAGGCGAAGCGGCCGAAGCGGTCGGTGTCGAAGCGGTACGACACTTCGGCCGAATACGCTTCCATGTTGAGGTACTTGCCGTTGACGAAGCCGCTGAGGAAGGTCGTGGCCTGGCCGGCGTTGGCCGGGCCGGTGCCGGGCGCGTTGCGGGTGATGCGGCTGCAGAACGCGTTCGCGTTCGGCACGTTCGAGGCGTCGAAATCGGGTGCGTCGAAGCAGGCGGTGGCGATTTCGGTCGCGGTCAGGTTGCTGATGACGTCGGTGATCTTGATCTTGTAGTAGTCGGCGGCGACGGTCAGGCCTTCCAGGAACGACGGCGCCCAGGTGAAACCGTAGGTATGCGAATCGGCCGACTCGTTGCGCAGGTTCGGATTGCCGCCCGAGATGCCCTGGATCGACGCGCCGTTCGCGTTGGAGTTGAAGCTGGTCAGGCCGTAGTAGCTGAGGAAGGCCTGGCAGTTGCGCGCGCGCACCGCCGGGTTGTTGCCGCCGGTGATGAAGCGCGAATCGCAGGGGTCGCCGGTGACGAACTGGAACGAGGTCGCCTGCGGCAGGAAGGACTCGGTGATCGCCGGCGCGCGCAGCGAGCGGGTGAAGTTGCCGCGGATTTCCAGGTCCTGGAACGGCTTCCACTGCAGGCCGTAGGTGTAGGTGTCGAACTTGCCGTTGACGCTGTTGTCGACCTGGCGGTACTTGCCGACCACGTCCAGCTTCTTCAGCAGCGGGATGTCGGCCTCCGGATTGACCAGCGGCAGCACGAACTCGCCGAACCATTCCTTGGTCGAGTACTGGCCCTGCAACGGGGTGATCGGCACCGAGCGGCCCAGGCCCTGGGTCAGGAAGGTGCCCGGATCGAACAGGCCGCTTTCCTTGCGGTATTCGTAACCGATGTTGTATTGCAGCGGGCCGCTCCACAGGTCGAACAGAGTGCTGGACAGGTTGACGTTGAAGACCTTCTGCTCCTGCAGCGCCTGCGACTCGGTGCGGGTGGTGACGTAGTTGCGCGCCGCCGCGCTGGGACGGCCTTCGCCGAACAGATCCAGCGGCACGCAGTTCGGGTCCGGACGCGGCGCGATGCCGCCCGGCACGACCACGCCGGCCACCGGCGCGCCGTTGCAGACCAGCTGGCCCTGGGCGTTACGCACCACATGCAGGGCGTTGACGAAGTTCTGCTGCACCAGCGAGGTGCCGTAGGCGCGCGAGTCGCTGCGGCCGTAGTTGGCCGAGGCTTCCCAGTAGAACACGCGTTCGGCGAGTTCGAAGTCGCCTTCCAGGCCGACCACGATGCGGCCGAGCTCGGTGGTGGCGCTGCCGTTGTTGGTGACCAGATCGCGCGAGGCGCGCGACAGGTTGAACGAGGTCACGCCCAGCCCCTGCAGGGTGGCGCGGGCCTGGTCGGACAGTCCGGCGTAGGTGGTCGGGAAGCGGATCATGCCGCTGGCGCCGGCGAACAACGGCGAGTTGTAGGCCCACTGGTCGACCAGCTCGGTGCTCTCGGCCGAGTAGAACGAGCCCTCCAGGAACACGTCGATGTTGTCGGTCAGGCCCCAGCGCGCGGTGGTGTTGAACGACATGCGCTTGAGGTCGGAGGTGATCTGGCCGGCCTCGACCAGGCTCAGGCCGTCGCCGCCGCTGGCGTCGGTGGCCGAAAACGGCGTGCCTTGGTTGTACGGCACCAGGTTGCCGCTGCGGTCGAAGCCCAGCACGGTGGCGGCGCCGGGGCCGAAGCCGTTGGCGATCAGATTGCCCGATCCGGGGCGGAACGCGCCGGTGGTCGGCAAGATCAGGCCACCGAACGGCGTGGTCCAGATGCGCCGGTCTTGGATCAGCACGCCGTTGGGGATGCCGTCGGTCGGACCGGTGTTGAACGGAATATTGGGGTTGTAGCGACCGTCGTTGGCCGGGGTGCGGCCCGGGAACAGGGTCGCCATCTGGGTGGCGTTGGGGTTGGTGGTGTTGAAGAAGCCTTCGCGGAAGTAGTCGCGCTCGCGCTGCAGCACGCCCTTCACGTTGTCGTAGGTCAGCGAGAAGGTGACGTTGCCGCGGCCGTCGTCGAAGTTGGCGCCGACCAGGGCCCAGACGTTGTAGCGCTCGTTGTCGCCCTCTTCGGTGACGCCGTAGTTGCCGCCGAACTGGACGCCTTCGAAGTCCTTGCGCAGGATCACGTTGACCACGCCGGCGATGGCGTCGGAACCGTAGGTCGGCGCGCCGCCGATGGCGATGTTCTCGACCCGCTCGACCATCGCGGTCGGGATCGCGTTGAGGTCGACCTGCACGCCGGGCGCGGCCGGTCCGAACAGGGTGGTCGGCGAGCTGGACACGTAGCGGCGGCCGTTGACCAGGGTCAGGGTGCGGTTGCTGCCGATGCCGAAGCGGTTGACGAAGTTGACGCCGGTGCCGAAGGTGGCCTGGCCGCCTTCCGGGGTCACGCCGACGCCGAAGCCGGGGATCTCGTTGAGCGCATCGGCGACGTTGGTCAGGCCGCGGTCGGCGATGTATTCCTTGGTTACGACGGTGGCCGGCTCGAGGGTGTCGAAGCCGGCGCGGCGGATGCGCGAACCGGTGACGACCATGCGGTCCAGGTCGGTCGGCGAACCGTCGGCAGCGGCCGGCTTGGACGTGGTCGCGGTTTGCGGAGCGGGCGCGGGCTCCTGCGCGAACGCCGGTGCGGCGATCACGGCGAGGATGCCGAGCAAGAGCGGACGGCGGCGCAGGGACGCGCGACGGGCCTGAGTCGTAACCATAAGTTTTCCCCCGGATGGACGGCCGACCGGACGGGTCGGAAGCGCATTAATAGATCGTTAAGTGGAAACTGCGCAAGCATCCGCTCGAAACGGCCGATTTATCTCCACAAGTAATTGATTTCATTGATCTAAAGACAGGTATCGAACGGTCGTTCTCTCAATCCATGGCAAACAATTGCGCCAAATACGGCAAACAAAAAGGCGGCACCCGCTCATTGTGGGCGCCGCCTTTTCCTGGCTAGCCGACGGGCCGCCCGGCGCAGCCGGCCGCGCCGACGGTCACTGGATAGCGAAGTAGCCGCAGCCGTACCACAGCGGCATCTTCGAGCTCTTGCCGGTGTCGAGGATCTGGATCGCGTAGGAGTAGGGCTGACCGTTCGGGCCATGCGAGCTGCCTTTGTTGTCCTTGCAGACTTCGCCCAGCTTCACCGGCGCCAACTGCACCGACACGTTGACCGTGGTTTTCAGCGCGACCTTGCCAGCCAGGGTGTAGCGGCCGTAGCCCTCGGCCTTCTGCTGCTGCAGCGGACCTGTGAGGACCTTGGACGCCTGCGGCACCTGCAGCTCGTAGCCGACCGAGTAGTCCTGGGCGGTGGTCAGCTTGACCTTCCAGTCGGTGTTGCCGCCACGGAACACCGGCGCGGGAAAGGTGATCTGTTGGGCCGCGACGGGAGCGGCGGCGAGCGCCGCGGCCAGGCCCAGGGCCGCGGCGGCGGCGACGGACGAAATACGCATCTAGGACTCCTCGTGGGTGGCGACAACCAGTCGCCGTAACGCAGCAAACGGCGCGCGGCGGCCAACGTGAAGCGCCGCCGGGTGCGGGACTGCGACCGATGCCGCGTCCGCACCCGCCGCGAACGCCGGCCCAGTCGCTAAGCTAGGCGCCGCACCGACGCCGGCTCGCGGCGCGGCGCTCCCCCGATCGCCCTGGATTTGCGCATGTCTCTCGCTCCGACCGCAGCGGCGCGTTCGCCGCTGCTCGTGCCGCTGGCGCTGGCCGCCGCCTTGTTCGCCGCCTCCGCGCTGTTCCTGCTGATCGGACTGATCGCGGTGCCCGAGGCGGTACGCGGCCAGCTCAAGCTGGCCCCGATCGTGTTGCAGTGGTTGTGCAAGGACGGCCTCCTGGTCGGCCTGGGCCTGGCCGCCGCCTGCGTGCTGACCCAGCGTCGCGGCGGTCCACGACGACCGATCGGCGCGGCGATCGGCGCGCTGTTGCTGGTGTTCGCGATCGGCCTGCTGTGGTCGGTCACGGTCGACGCCTGGCTGTACGGCCGCCTCGCTGCGCAGCGGCGCGAACTGGAGGCGGCGTTCGCGGCGTCGGGCGTGCTCAAGGCCGCGGCGCAGATCGCCCTGGCCTGGCCGCTGGCCTGGTGGATCGGTGGCCGCGGCGCGACCCCGGTGGTGTGGAGCGGGCGGGCGCGGCGCGCGATCGGCGCTCTGGTCGGCGGCGGCGTCTGCGCCGGCCTGGTGTTGGCGCTGCAGCAGGGCGCGGCCGGCTTCGCCGCGCTCGACGGCGACGGCCACCGCAGCGGCATGAGCGCGGTGGCCCTGGCGGTGGGCGCGGTGCTGGCGCTGGCCTGCGCGCTGTGGCCGCTGCGGTCCGGCCACGGCGCGCTGGTCGCGTTGGCGGCGGCGGCGCTGACCCCGCTGCTGTTGCTGGCCGCGGCGGTGCCGATGGCGCTGTACGGCCAGGCCCTGGACCTGCCGTTGCTGATCGCGCTGGCCCTGGCGGCGATAGTCGCAGCGCCGGTGCTGGCTTGGCTGTCGCTGCGCGCCTTGCATCGCCGCCTGCGGCCGGCCGCGCAGGGCGGCTGAGCGCCGCCGGGTCGAGCGACCCGCTCGCGTCGGATCAGTACATCGCCAAGTCGGCGCAGCCTTCCAGCTTGTCCATGCCGTCGACGCTGACCCGGATGCTGTTGCGATGGCGGCCGTCGCCGTCGTCGATGCATTCGGTGCGGTCGATCTCGATCGTCATCGGCTTGGCGCCCTGGGCGGTGGCCAGCTCGCCGCTGAGCACGATCAGGTCCGCCGGCGCATCGGCGGGCTGGCCGAGGTAGCGCGCCTGGCCGCTGGCCTTCTCGCTGCCGCTGCCCCAGGTCAGCTCGACCGTGTGGTTCATCTCGCCGGTGGCCTGGATCTGGACGCTCCAGTGCTCGCCGAAGCCTTTCAAGGCCGGCACCGGGCTGAGCTTGCCGACCTGATCGGCGCCGATCTTGCCCAGCGGCCGTTCGCCGCCGGCGGGCGAGGCGGCGGCAGGCGCGGCGTCCTCGCCCGCCGGCGCGGGTGCCGCGGGCCCGGCGGTCTTCGGCGTTTCCGGCGCGGCGCAGCCGGCCAGCAGGGCGGCGCACAGGGCCGCGGTCAGAAGGGTCGAACGCATGGGCAATCCTCGTGTCGGAAACGTCGCAGGCCGGAGCCGGGCCCGGACGGGGCTGGTGCGCGTCCCGGACTTGTAGCCCGGGCGCGGTGCAGATCGGATCAACGCGGCGTCAACAGCGCATCCAGTTCGGCGCCGACCTCGCGGCATTGGCCGCGGTCGCGTCCGGAATCGGCCGGCAGGCGCTGCAGGATCGCGTCCATCTCGCGCGCGCCGCGCCGGAACGCGTCGATATAGGCCGTCTCGTCGAAGCCCTCGCCGCGCGCTTGCGCTTCATGGCGGGCGGCGGCGAGCAGGGCCTCGGCGATCCGGCCGAGCCGTTCGTGCGGCTGGCCGCAATAGCGCGCCTGGGCCAGGCGCATGCCGTCCGCGGCATGCCGCGCCGAGGTTTCTTCCGGCGTCGGCGCCGCGACCGCAACCGCCGCCGGGACCAGGCCGAGCGCGCCGGCCAGCAACCAGGCGCGTGGACTCAACTGCGCAGACCCACGCCGCGCTTGAGCAGCCACAGGCCCAGCGACGACAGCGCGGCGACGAAGCCGAGCATCAGCGCATAGGCCACCCATAACGGCACGTCGCTGCTGCCGAGCAGGCCGTAACGGAACGCGTTGACCATGTAGAAGATCGGATTGGCGTGGGTCGCCGCCTCGGCCCAGGGCGGCAGCAGCTTGACCGAATAGAACACGCCGCCCAGATAGGTCAGCGGGGTCAGGATGAAGGTCGGCACGATCGCCACGTCGTCGAACTTCTTGGCGTAGACCGCGTTGACGAAGCCGGCCAGCGAGAAGATGGTCGCGCCGAGCAGGACGGTGGTGAAGGTCACCAGCGGATGCGGCACCCGCACCGAGGTGAAGCACATCGCGATCAGCAGCACGATCGCGCCGACCATCAGCCCGCGCAGCACCGCGCCGGCGACATAGCCCCACAGGATCACCCAGTTCGGCATCGGGCTGACCAGCAGCTCCTCGACGTGGCGGCCGAACTTGGCGCCGAAGAAGCTCGAGGAGATGTTGCCGTAGCTGTTCTGGATCACGCTCATCATCACCAGGCCGGGGACGATGAACTCCATGTAGCTGTAGCCGCCCATGTCGCCGATGCGCGAGCCGATCAGGCCGCCGAAGATCAGGAAGTACAGGGTCATGGTGATCGCCGGCGGCACCAGGGTCTGGCCCCAGATGCGCAGGATGCGCGCGACTTCGCGCCGGACGATGGTGCCCAGGGCGACCAGGTTGCGCCGCGCGGGCGAAAGCTCGCGCGCTTGCGCGGCGTCGGTGTGGCTGCTCATGCGGCGCTCCCGGTGGCGGCCGGCGAGGGCTGGGCGATCATGCGCACGAACAGCTCCTCCAGGCGGTTGGACTTGGTCCGCATCGAGCGCACCCGGATGCCGGCGTCGCCGAGCGCGGCGAAGACCCGGTTGAGATCCATCGCGCGCGGCATTTCCAGGTCCAGGGTGTGATCGTCGGCGGCGCTCAGGGTCGCGCCTTCGATCGCCGGCAGGGTCGCCGGCAGGCGGCCGTCGATGTCGAGCAGGAAGCCTTCGACGTCGAGCTTGGCCAGCAGCGCCTTCATCGGCCCCTGCTCGACGATCCGGCCCTGGTCGATGATCGCCAGGTTGCGGCACAGGCTCTCGGCTTCTTCCAGGTAATGGGTGGTCAGGATGATGGTGGTGCCGGCGGCGTTGATCTCGCGCAGGGTCTTCCACATGCCGCGGCGGATCTCGATGTCGACGCCGGCGGTGGGCTCGTCGAGGATCAGCAGGCGCGGCCGGGTCATCATCGCCCGGGCGATCATCAGCCGGCGCTTCATGCCGCCCGACAGGGTGCGGCTCATCTTGTCGGCCTTGTCCCACAACTGGGCGCGCTTGAGTTCTTCCTCGGCGCGCTGCAGGGCGACGGCGCGCGGCACGCCGTAGAAGCCGGCGTAGTTGACCAGGATGTCGAGCGGCTTCTCGAACATGTTGAAGTTCAGCTCCTGCGGCACCAGGCCGATCAGGCGCATCGCTTCGTCGCGGCGGCGGATGAGGTCGGTGCCGAAGATCTCCACCGAGCCGTCGCTGAGGTTGACCAGCGAGCTGACGATGCCGATCAGGGTCGATTTGCCGGCGCCGTTGGGGCCGAGCAGGGCGAAGAAGTCGCCCTCGGCGACGTCCAGGGACACGCCCTTGAGCGCCTGCACCTTGTTGTCGTAGGTCTTGCGCAGCTCGCGCACGCGCAGGGCGGGCACCTCGGCGGTGCCGGGCGGGACCGGACGGGGGCCCGTGGCGGGGGCCGTTGGCTGGGTCATCGTGGGAGGGTCTCGGATCGCTGGACCGCGGGCCTCGCGGCGAATGGCTTAGTATAGGCGGCCCCGTGGCGGCGCTCCGGCCACAGACTGTTGCGAAAATCCGCGTTGCGCAGCCCAGGACCGGTCCCCGGCCTCGCGCGACCGCCGCACCGGACCCTGCGCCCGGTCCTATTGCGCCCGCGGCCGCCCGCCGCGGGAGCACGATCGAGAAACGCGCTGCAATGAAGCAATTCCCCCTCAAGCTCGTGTCCCGCCGCATGCTGGCCCCGACCGTCGGCCACTACGTGTTCCTGCGCGACGACGGCGAGCCGCTGGATTTCGTCCCCGGACAGTTCATCCAGGTTCATTTCCAGTACGCCGACGGCACCGCGACCAAGCGCAGCTATTCGCTGGCGACCCTCCACGACCACGCCCTGGGCGCCGGCGAAACGGTCGAGATCGCGGTCAGCTTCGTGCCCGGCGGCGCCGCCACCGCGCTGTTCGAGGGCCTCGGCGACGGCGAGCAGGTCCAGGCCAGCGGCCCGTTCGGACGCTTCTGCCTGATGCCGGGCGACAGCAACCGGCGCTATCTGCTGATCGGCACCGGCACCGGCGTGACTCCGTACCGCTCGATGCTGCCGCAACTGGAAACCCTGATCCGCGAGCGCGGCATCAAAGTGGTGCTGCTGTTCGGCGCGCGCACCCCGGCCGAGCTGCTGTACGGCGACGAGTTCCGCGCCTTCGCCGACCGCCATCCCGAACACTTCCGCTTCGTCCCGTGTTTCTCGCGCGAGTTGCCCGAGCAGCCGCACGCGGACGTGCGTCGCGGCTACGTGCAGCAGTTCCTGGACGAGTTCGGCCCGGACCCGAGCAGCGACATCGCCTACCTGTGCGGCAATCCGAACATGGTCGATGCCTGCTTCGAAGCGCTCAAAGGCCACGGCCTGCCGGTGCCGCAGATCCGCCGCGAGAAGTACGTCTCGTCCAAGTAAACCGGGGGGGCGGCGCGGCGAGGGCCGCCCCGCCGCCGATGCCTGCGCCGCGAACGCCGGCGCCGAGTGCGGTCACATTTTTCCCGACCCGGGCGTCTGTCATCCTTGAAGGCGCACCGCCTTGGGGAAGAGACACGGACATGCACTCAGCACTTGCGTCACACCGACCGCGCGCCGTCGCGGTCGCCGGCCTGGCCGCGCTGCTCGCGGCGGCCGCCTTGAGCGGCTGCGGCGATCGCGGCCGCAGCGCCGACCAGCCTGCCGACGGCAGCGACAAACGCCGCTACGGCCGGATCGCGTTCGATCCTTGCACCTTGTCGACGCCGTACGCCAGCGGCACCTTCGCCGCGCAGTGCGCGCGCTTCCCGGTGCCGGAGAACCCGGCCCAGCCCAAGGGCCGCCAGCTCAGCCTCAATCTGGCCTGGCTGCCGGCCACCGAGGGCGCCGGCAGTCCGGACCCGGTGTTCTTCCTCGCCGGCGGTCCCGGCCAGGCCGCCACCAGCTCCTGGCCGATGGTCGATGCGGCGTTCCGCGAGGTGCGCAAGCACCGCCACGTGGTCCTGGTCGACCAGCGCGGCACCGGCAAGTCGGCCCCGCTGACCTGCGCCGAGGCCGTCGAAGGCGACCCGGTCCAGGACCCAACCGCCGCCCTCGACGCCTCGCTGCGCGCGATCAAGCGGTGTGCCCAGGGCCTGGCGGTGGATCCGCGCTATTTCACCACCACCGAAGCGATCGCCGACCTGGACGCGGTGCGTTCGGCGATCGGCGCCGACAAGATCAACCTGGTCGGCGTGTCCTACGGCACCCGCGTCGCCCAGCAATACGCGACGCGCTATCCGGCTCGGGTGCGCAGCCTGGTGCTCGACGGCGTGGCGCCGAACGAACTGGTGCTGGGCAGCGAGCACGCGCGCAACCTCGACAACGCCCTGGCCCTGCAGTTCAAGCTGTGCCAGCAGACCCCGGCCTGCCGCGCGCGCTTCGGCGCCGATCCGCGCGAGCAACTGCGCCAGCTGATGGCGCGGCTGCAGGCGGCGCCGGTCGAGATCGACTACCGCGATCCCAGCACCGGCGAGCAGAAGCGCGCGCCGATCACCGCCGGCCACGTGGCGATCCTGACCCGGATGTTCTCTTACGCGCCGGAAGCCGCCGCGCTGCTGCCGCAGGTGCTCAACGAGGCCGACCAGGGCCGCTACGCGCCGCTGATGGCGCTGTCGAAGATGCTCGAGACCCAGCTCGGCGACGAGATCAACTTCGGCATGCAGCTGTCGGTGAGCTGCGCCGAGGACGTCGACCTGTTCCGTCCCGACCCGGCCGACGCCGACACCGTGCTCGGCGACAGCCTGACCCGTTCGCTGACCGAGCAGTGCAAAGCCTGGCCGACCGGCACCCGGCCGAAGAACTTCCACGACCCGTTCAAGAGCGATGCGCCGGCGCTGCTGCTGTCCGGCGAGCTCGATCCGGTCACCCCGCCGCGCTACGGCGAGCAGGTGGTCAAGCGCCTGCGCAACGGCCGCCACCTGATCCTGCGCGGCCAGGGCCACGGCGCCTTGCGCATCGGCTGCACGCCCAAGCTGCTCGGCCAGTTCCTGGAAACCGCGAACGCCAAGCAACTCGATGCGCGCTGCCTGGACAGCCTGGGCTATGTGCCGCCGTTCGTCTCTTTCAACGGCTGGGAACCCTGAGGCGGGACTCGGGATTCGGGATTCGGGACTCGCAAAGCGGTTCGCCGCAACCTGCGCCCTGCATCCCGAAGCCTCCGATCCCCGCTCCGAGTCCCGAGTCCCGAAACCCGAGTCCCGATCATGATCACCGCCCACGATCTGCATAAATCCTTCAAGACCAAGACCGGCACGGTGCACGCCGTGCAAGGGGTCGACTTCGAGGCCCGCGACGGCCAGATCACCGGCCTGCTCGGCCCCAACGGCGCCGGCAAGACCACCACCCTGCGCATGCTCTACACCCTGATGCGGCCCGACCGCGGCGAAGTGCGGGTCGACGGCATCGACGCCGCGCGCGACCCGGCCGCGGTACGGCGCGCGCTCGGCGTGCTGCCCGATGCGCGCGGCGTCTACAAGCGCCTGACCGCGCGCGAGAACATCGCCTACTTCGGCGAACTGCACGGCCTGCCGCGCAGCATGGTCGAGGAACGCACCCGCGTCCTGGCCCGCGCGCTGGACATGGGCGACATCCTCGATCGCCAGACCGAGGGCTTCTCGCAGGGCCAACGCACCAAGACCGCGATCGCCCGCGCCCTGGTCCACGACCCGCGCAACGTGATCCTGGACGAGCCGACCAACGGCCTGGACGTGATGACCACCCGGGCGATGCGCGGCTTCCTGCGCGGCCTGCGCGAAGAGGGCCGCTGCGTGATCTTCTCCAGCCACATCATGCAGGAGGTGGCCGCGCTCTGCGATCGCATCGTGATCGTCGCCAAGGGTCAGGTCGTGGCCGCCGGCACCGCCGACGAACTGCGCGCGCTGACCGGCGAACCCAATCTGGAAGACGCCTTCGTCAAGGCGATCGGCAGCGAAGAAGGACTGCTCGCATGAACACCCGTTCCCTTTCCGCCATGTGGGCGGTGATCCACAAGGAACTGCTCGACATCTCGCGCGACCGCCGCACCCTGGCGATCGCCCTGCTGCTGGTGCCGTTGCTGTATCCGCTGCTGATGGCCGGCATGGGCTCGCTGGCCGAGAAACGCGCCCGCACCCAGCTCGACACCGAACTGCGCATCCCGGTGCGCGGCGCCGAGCATGCGCCGAACCTGATCAAGTTCCTCGCCACCCAGAACATCATCGCGATTCCGGCGCCGGCCGAACTCGACGCGGCGATCCACCGCCAGGACCACGACGTGGCCCTGATCGTGGCGACGGATTTCGCCGGCAATTGGAAGCAGGGTCGCCCGGCGCTGATCGAGATCGTCCAGGACAGCACCCGCCGCGACGCCGAGATTCCGAGCCGGCGCGTGCGCGCGGCCCTGGAAGGCTACAGCCGCCAGGTCGGTTCGTTGCGCCTGCTGGCGCGCGGCATCGCCCCCAACGTGGCCCAGCCGATCAACGTCGCCGACCGCGACGTCGCCACCGCCGAGGCCAAGCGCGGCCTGCTGCTGTCGGCGATGCTGCCCTATCTGCTGATCCTGACCTCGTTCATCGGCGGCGCGCACCTGATCATCGACGCCACCGCCGGCGAGCGCGAGCGCCAGTCGCTGGAGCCCTTGCTGGCCACTCCGGTCTCGCGCGGCGCGGTGGTCAGCGGCAAGATCGCCGCGGCCTGCCTGCTCTGCCTGCTGTCGCTATTACTGACCCTGCTCGCGTTCAAGCTCAGCGCGCAGCTCGGCCGCGGCCTGACCCAGATGCTCGACGTGCGCCTGGCGGCGATCGGCAAGATGCTGCTGATCCTGCTGCCGATGGCCTTCATCGGCACGACCTTGCTGACCCTGCTGTCGGCGACGGCGAAAAGCGTCAAGGAAGCGCAGAGCCACTTCACCTGGTTGTCCTTGCTGCCGCTGGTGCCGACTTTCGTGCTGATGGTCAATCCGGTGAAGACCCAGCTGTGGCAGTTCACGGTGCCGTTCCTGTCGCAGAACCAGCTGCTGCTGAAGGTGATCCGCGCCGAGGCGATCGACCCGTCGGTGTGGGCGGTGTACCTGGGCTCCAGCTTCGCCCTCGCCGGCCTGCTCTGGTACGCGGCGGTGCGCCGCTACCACAACGAGTCGCTGGCGGTGTCCGGCTGAGGTCCGCCCGGCTCGGAGCAGGTCCGCTCCGGCCCCGCGCGGGCCGGGCCGCGGACAAGAAAAAGCCCGGCGCGAGCCGGGCTTCTCTTTGTCGCGAGGCCATGCCCCGAAGTGCTGCGGATCAGCCGCCGCCCGGGTTGAAGCCGATCGTGCGGCGGGTGGTGACCGGCGACGGCACCGGCTGGAACCGCCACTTGCGCACCGCATTGACCGCCTCGCGATCGAACACCCGCGCCGGGTTGGAACGGACCACGCGCGCGGCGGTGACCGAACCGTCGGTGGCGACGGTGAACTCGACCTGGACCTCGCCGGACTGGCCGGCGCGCAGGGCTTCGGGCGGGTAACGCGGCGCCGGGGTCGAGACCGCGCGCAGTTCGCTCGGCGCCGCGGCGGCCGGAGCCGCGCGCTCGCTGGGCGCGGGCCGCTGGGCGGCGGCGCGTTGCTCGCTGGCGCGCTGTTCGGCGGCGCGTTGCTCGGCCGCACGCTGCTCGGCCTCGCGCTGGGTCGCCGCCTGACGCTCGGCGGCCTGCTGGGTCGCCAACTGCTGGGCGGCCTGCTGCTGCTGTTGCTGCTGCTGGAGCTGGCGCTGCTTCTCCAGCTCGGCCTGCTTCTTGGCCTGCTCTTCGGCGGTGAGCTTTTCCTGCTCGGTGCGCTTGGCCAGCGCGTCCTGGGCGGCGCCGACGCTGGCCTTGAGGCGGGCCAGGGCCGGGTGTTGCGGATCGGCGCGTTCGATCAGCGCCGACAGGCGCTGGGCTTCGCTGAAGTCTTCGCGGCCCACGCTCTGTTCGGTCGCGATGACCGTCATCGGCAGCAGGTCGGTCAGGGCGCTGGACGCGGCCGCGTCGGCCGGGGCCTTCTCGCGCAGGGCCAGGTAGTACTCGACCGCATTGTCCTCGGCCGGGGCGTACAGGCGGTTTTCGACATACGCCTTGCGCGCGGCTTCGCGCAGCTGGTCCACCGACATGGCCGATACCTTGGCCGAGACGGCGGTCTGCGCGGTCACCGCCGGGGCGGTGGCCGCAGCCGCGGGCGCCGCGTCCGTGGCGGGTGCGGCTTCTTCCTTCTTTCCGCAGGCCGCCAGCGCGCATCCGAGCGCGAACACGGCGGACAACTGCTTTACAGCGGACAGCCGGCTGTAGTGCCGGTCATTGTTGGCGACGATCATTGATTAAAAACTCCCCTGAAGTACGCGAGACCCGTCCGATACGGGGCCGGGCGCACGCCCGATAGGACGCGCTAGCGCGCCGCGTTTGTCAAGCGTTCAGGTTGGCGAAGTCCCCGCGATAGGCGTCAGATGCCGAGTGTGCCACCCATCGCGGCCATCACCGATACCGGGTGTGTCGGTTCGCCGGCCAGGGCGCGACCGGCCGCTCAGTTCGGCATCGGCGCGCGCCCGGCGGCCATACGGGGGCGCACCGGCGCCGGCCGAGGGCCGGTTCGGGGGCGACCCGGCGCGGCCGATCCGGCGGTCCGCGCCGGTCCGCCGGCGGCGCCGATCCGCCAGGATCCGCAAAGCCGTCGCGGCCCCGGTGCCGGACCGGCGCGAGCGCGACGCGGCGCCGGCCGCGGCCGGCCGGTTCCGCCTCCGTCCGACGTCGTTTCGACCTGGGTCCTCTAGAATCGGGCTTCTTGGCGACGGCCTCCGCGGACGGCCGATCACAGACAGCGCGATCACCACGGCAGGGAGCGGAACATGAGCATTCTGGGTTTCATCAAGGGCGAGCTGCTGGAAATCATCGAGTGGACCGATGACTCGCGCGACACCCTGTCGTACCGCTTCCCCGACGACGACAAAGAGATCAAGAACGGCGCCCAGCTGATCGTGCGCGAGTCGCAGCAGGTGCAGTTCGTCGCCGCCGGCCAGTACGCCGACCTGTTCGGTCCGGGCAAGCACACGCTCAAGACCGAGAACATCCCGATCCTGTCCACCATCCTGGGCTGGAAGTACGGCTTCAACTCGCCGTTCAAGTGCGACGTCTACTACCTCAACACGCGCCTGTTCACCGGCAACAAGTGGGGCACGTCCAACCCGGTGATGATGCGCGACGCCGACTTCGGCGTGGTCCGCCTGCGCGCCTTCGGCACCTACGATTTCCGCATCGTCGACCCGCCCAAGTTCCTCAAGGAAGTGGCCGGCACCGACCAGAATTTCCGCCTGGACGAGTTCGCCGACACCATGCGCTCGCGCATCGTCAGCGTGTTCACCGACGCCCTGGCCACGGCCAAGGTGCCGGCGCTGGACGTGGCCTCGCGTTACGGCGAGCTCGGCGAAGCGCTGCTGCCGGTGATCAATCCGGCGATGACCGCCAAGTACGGCATCGAGATCACCGCCTTCGTGCTGGAGAACGTGTCGGTGCCGCCGGAAGTGGAGAAGGCGATCGACGCGCGCTCGAGCATGGGCGCGGTCGGCAACCTCAACGACTACGTCAAGTTCCAGATGGGCAGCGCGATGGGCCAGGGCGGCGACGCCGCGGCCGCCGCCGCGGTGCCGGCGCAGATGGCGGTCGGCTTCGGCATCGCCCAGGAAATGATGCGCAGCATGCAGGGCGCCCAGCCCGCAGCGGCGCCGGCCACCGCGACGGCGGCGGCCGCCCATGCCGGCGCGCTGGAAGTGCTGACCCCGGAACAGGCCGCCGCGACCCTGGGCGTGTCGGTCGAGGACGTGATGGCGGCGATCGCCGCCGGCGACCTCAAGGCGCGCAAGATCGGCTCCGCCACCCGCATCGCCAAGTCCGCGCTCGAAGAATTCCTGCGCGGCTGATGGACAACGCCACCGTCGGCAAGCATCCCTGCCCGGAGTGCGGCGGGGATTTGCAATGGAATGCGACCAAGCAGGCGCTGGCCTGCCCGTACTGCGGCACCGTGGTGCCGTGGTCGCCGGCGCAGGAAGCGCAGGGCACGGCCGTGGTCGAACTGGACCTGGCACGGGCCTTGGCCGAGCACCCCAGCGAGCAGCGCGGCTACGGCGGCGACGCCGAGCGCCGCGAAGTGCAGTGCCGCAGTTGCAAGGCGATCTCGGTGTTCGTCGACGGCAAGGTCGCGCAGCGCTGCGAGTTCTGCGGCTCGCCCTCGATCATCGCCCACGAATCCCTCGGCGATGCGATCACCCCGCAGAGCGGGCTGCCGTTCAAGATCAGCGACGGCCAGGTGCGCGACGCGATCCGCAAGTGGTACGGCACGCGCTGGTTCGCGCCCAACCGGCTCAAGACCGCGGCCCTGACCGACACCCTCAAGGGCGTGTACCTGCCGTACTGGACCTTCGACGCCCACGTCGCCGCGCGCTGGCGCGCCGAGGCCGGCTACTACTACTACGAGACCGAGAGCTACACCGAGAACGGCCAGCGCCGCACCCGCGAAGTGCGCAAGGTGCGCTGGGAACCGGCCGCGGGCGCTTTGCAGCATTTCTTCGACGACGAACTGGTGCCGGGCACGGTCGGCGTGCATGCCGGGTTGCTGGAGCAGATCGGCCAGTTCCCGACCACCACCGACCTCAAGGCCTATTCGCCGGAATTCGTCCGCGGCTGGCTGGTCGAGCGCTATCAGGTCGACCTGCGCCGGGCGTCGGAACTCAACACCGAGTCGATGCAGCAACAGACCCGGCAGCTGTGCGCCAACGACGTGCCCGGCGACACCCACCGCAACCTGCAGGTCCAGGCCGACTACAGCGGCCGCACCTTCAAGCACATCCTGGTGCCGGTGTGGCTGGTCAGCTACACCTACGGCTCGCGCAATTTCCAGGTCCTGGCCAACGGCTACACCGGCACGATCGCCGGCGAGCGGCCCTACAGCTGGGTCAAGATCTTCTTCGCCGTGCTGGCGGCGCTGATCGCCGCGGCGATCGTGTTCGGCTTGTTCGGCGGCCAGCGCTGAAGACGCGCGAGCTTCCTGTAGGAGCGGCGTGAGCCGCGACAGGGGACGCGCAGTAACGACAACATCCTCGTCCATGATCGAAGCCGCGCACCGGCACCGGGGTGGGAGCGGCGCGAGCCGCGACCAACCGCAGCGGTGTACGCAAGCGCCGTAGCCGAAGACCAGCCGCGCGAGCGCTTGGAAAGCAGGGGCGCAGCGCCTGGCTTCGGCGGCTCGCGTGGCATGACACCGCTGCAGTTGGTCGCGGCTTGCGACCGGAGGAAATCCCCGTGGGACGCCGCTCCTACCCCCTAACCGCGACCGTTGTTGATTTCAAATCAACAGTAATTCGCTAGTCGGGCTATTTTTCGCCAGAGTCGGCTCGTCGACACTGCGCATCCGCGTCCGCAAGGCCCTGCGGCCCCGAGGGCCGCGCCGCCGAGACCCTCGCCATCGATACCGCCGGGCTTATCGTCGGCCGCCTGTCTTCTCCCGCTCCAATCGCAAGAGGTTTCCCCATGCGCATTCCCGCCTTCGGCCTCGGCACCTACCGTCTCAAGGGCCAGACCGTCATCGATTCGGTCCGCACCGGCCTGGAGCTCGGCTATCGCCATATCGACACCGCGCAGATCTACGGCAACGAAGCCGAGGTCGGCCAGGCCATCGCCGACAGCGGCGTGGCCCGCGACGCGCTGTTCCTGACCACCAAGATCTGGACCGAGAACCTGTCGCGCGAACGGCTGATCCCGAGCCTGCGCGAGAGCCTGGCCAAGCTGCGCACCGACCGGGTCGACCTGACCCTGATCCATTGGCCCGCGCCGGGCGGCGCGGTGCCGGTGGCCGAGTACATGCAAGCCCTGGCCGAGGCCCAGGACGCCGGCCTGACCGGCGCGATCGGCGTATCCAACTTCAGCATCGCCCTGTTGCGCGAAGCCTTCGCTGCGATCGGCGCGGCGCGCATCGCCACCAACCAGGTCGAACTGCATCCTTATCTGCAAAACCGCGCCCTGGCCGGGTTCGCCCACGAACACGGCCTGCACCTGACCTCGTACATGACCCTGGCCTACGGCAAGGTGCTCGCCGACCCCGTGTTGAGCGACATCGCCGCCCGACACGACGCCACCGTCGCCCAGGTTGCGCTGGCCTGGGCGATGCAACAGGGCTACGCGGTGATCCCGTCCTCGACCCGCCGCGAGAACCTCGCCGGCAACCTGCGCGCCCGGGACCTGCGCCTGAGCGAGGACGACATGGCCCGCATCGCCGCGCTGGACCGCGGCGAGCGATTGGTCGACCCGGAGGGATTGGCGCCGAAGTGGGATTGAGCGGCGACGCCCCGCCGTTGCCGTTGCCGTTGCCGTTGCCGTTGCCGTTGCCGTGAAGAGCTTGGCGTCGCCAACGAACTCGCGAGAAGACCTGAAGCCCCGGAGGGCGGGCCGCATGGATGCGGCCCGTGCGCAGCCAGGCCAGGGATGGCCTGTGCGGAGCAGCCCTGCGCCAGCCTCGTCCCATAGTGGCTCTTGATTCGAAACAGCCATGGCGTTTTCTTTGGTTACTTTTGACCGAAGGAAATCCCGTGGGACTTTGTCGCCTTGGACAAAGAAAGTGACCCGGCCGCTTGCGGACGGAAGCTTTGCTTTTGAGGCTTTTGAGGCTTTGGAAGCCTTCGAACGACAGACGCCGCGAGACCGCAAGAACGCGGTCGCGGCTTATGACCGAAGGAAATCGCCGTGGGACGCCGCTCCTACAGGGGCGTAGGACAAAGACGCGGCGAACGGGCGAGATGGCGGTCGCGGCTTGTGACCGAAGGAAATCCCTGTGGGGTGCCGCTCCTACCCCGCGATGGCCTTGGCCTTCGATCGATGGCGTCGGCCTTGGATTTTCTGCGCGTCCCGTGGTCGCGGCTTGTGACCGAAGAAAATCCCTGTGGGGCGCCGCCCCTACCACCGCGATGGTTTCGGGCTTCGATCATTGGCGAAAGGCGTTGATTCTTCTGCGCGTCCCCTGCCTGGTCGCGGCTTACGCCGCTCCTACAAGAACATCGGACAAAGACGCGGCGAGATTGAACGACGGCGGACGCGAATTGTGACCGAAGGAAATCCCCGCGGGACGCCGTTCCTACAGGGAGGCAACGGCGGCGATTCTTGCGCTTGTGGAAAGGATCGTTTGCCGCAACGGCGGTTTTTCCCCGCCCGTCCGCTCCCCACACTGATGCCATCGACTCCGCTTCCTACTCCGCCGCCATGCTCTTCACCCCCCACCGCCTCGGCCGCTTCGACACCGCCAACCGCATCGTCATGCCGCCGATGACCCGCTCCCGCGCCGCCCGCGGCGAGGTCGCCACCGAACTGATGGCGCAGTACTACGCCCAGCGCGCCAGCGCCGGCCTGATCGTCAGCGAAGGCACCCAGATCAGCCGCCAGGGCCAGGGCTACGCCTGGACCCCGGGCATCTACAGCGCCGAACAGATCGCCGGCTGGCGCCGGGTCACCGCCGCGGTGCACGCCGCGGGCGGACGGATCTTCGCTCAGCTCTGGCATGTCGGCCGCGTATCTCACGTCGCCTTGCAGGCCGATGGCGCCGCGCCGGTCTCGTCCTCGGCCCTGGTCGCCGACGGGGTCAAGGTATTCGTCGACCCCGAAGGCCGCGGCCCCGAAGCCGGGGTCGGCGAGATGGTCCAGCACTCGGCGCCGCGCGCGCTGCGCACCGATGAGATTCCCGGCATCGTCGCCGACTATGCCCAGGCCGCGCGCAACGCGCTGGAAGCCGGTTTCGACGGGGTCGAGCTGCACGGCGCCAACGGCTATCTGATCAACCAGTTCATCGATTCGCAGGCCAACCAGCGCAGCGACGAATACGGCGGCTCGCTGCCGAACCGGCTGCGCTTCCTGCGCGAGGTCGCGCAGGCGGTGGCCGAGGCCGTCGGACCCGACCGCGTCGGCGTGCGCCTGGCGCCGCTGACCACGCTGCAGGGCGCGGTCGACGACACCCCGCAGGCGACCTACCTGGCCGCGGCCAAGCTGCTCGACGAAATCGGCGTGGCCTACCTGCACATCGCCGAAGCCGACTGGGACGACGCGCCCGGCATGCCCGATGCGTTCCGCGAAGCGCTGCGGCTGATCTACCGCGGCAGCATGATCTACTCCGGCAAGTACACCAAGCCGCGCGCCGAACAGGCGCTGCGGGCCGGCTGGGCCGACCTGATCGGCTTCGGTCGCCCCTTCATCGCCAATCCCGACCTGCCGTATCGCCTGCAGCACGATCTGCCCCTGGCCGAAGGCGACCGCGCGCGTTATTTCGGCGGCGGCGCGCAGGGCTATACGGACTATCCGCGCGCCGCCTGAGCGCACGCGTGTTCCTGTAGGCGGGTTCCTGTAGGAGCGGCGTGAGCCGCGACAACCGCAGCGACGTGCGCGAGCGCGCTCGCCGAAGTCGGGACAACCGGGCTTCGTCTGGACCGGCTTCGCTTCGTAGAGACGCGTGGTATTTCACCGCTGCGGTTGTCGCGGCTGACGCCGCTCCTACACAAGCACAGCCGTACCAAAGCCAGACGCTGCGCTTAGTCGAGCAGCCCCTTGCGCAAGGCGTAGCGGACCAACTCGGCGGTATTGCGCACGTCGAGCTTGTCGAGCACGCGGGTGCGGTGGTTCTCGGCGGTCTTGGCGCTGATCTCCAGCTTGCGCGCGATTTCCTTGGTGGTCAGGCCTTCGACGATCAGGTGGAACACCTCGCGCTCGCGCGCGGTCAAGCGCCCGTAGGGATCCTCGACCGCGCGCTCGGGATGGCGCATCTGTTCGGCCATCGCCTTGGCCGCCTGCGGGCCGAAATGGCTGCGTCCGGCATGCAGGCTGCGCACCGCCGCCAGCAACTCGGCGGCGGCGCTGTCCTTGACCAGATAGCCGGCGGCGCCGGCGCGCACCGCCTGCAGCACGTATTCCTCTTCCTGGTGCATGGTCAGCACCAGCACCCGCGTCGCCGGCACCGCCTCGCGCAGGCGGCGCACCACTTCGATCCCGTTCAAGCCCGGCATCGACAGATCGGCGACCACCACGTCGGGATGGGTCGCGATCGCCAGCGCCACGGTTTCCGGACCGTCGGCGGCCTGGGCCACGACTTCGATCGCGCCACCGGCCTGGAGCAGGTTGACCAGGCTCTCGCGCACCAGGGTGTGGTCGTCTGCGATCAGTACGCGGATGAGCGGGTTCGGCATGGCCGCACGGTGCGCGTGGACCGGTGCGCCGTCAAGCACCTTCGGCTACCGCGGGCAAGGGCAGCACCGCGCGCAGGCGCGTGCCTTGGCCGGGCGCGGAATGGATTTCCAGCCGCCCGTCGTACAGGCGCAGCCGTTCGCGCATGCCGGCCAGACCGCTGCCGTCGGAACACGATGCGCTGCGCGGATCGTAGCCGCGGCCGTCGTCGGCGACCTGCAGTTGCAGCAGCCCGCCGCGCGCGACCAGGCGCACCAGCACTTGCCGCGCGCCGGCGTGCTTGAGCACATTGTTGATCGCTTCCTGTGCCACGCGGAACACCAGCGTCTGCAGATCGCCGTCCAGTACCGGCAGCTCGCCGATCTCCAGTGCGACCTCGATCCCGCCGGCTTCGCTCTGGCTGCGCGCCAGCCAGCGCAGCGCCGGCTCCAGGCCGAGATCGTCGAGGATCGGCGGCCGCAGCAGACGCGACAATTCGCGGGTGTCTTCCAGGGTGTCCGCACACAGGCCGATCGCCGCCTCCAGGCGCGCGCGCTGCGCCGGCGTCAGGCCGTCGCCGAGCTGGGCCAGGCGATGCTTGAGCGCGGTCAGGTTCTGGCCGATGCCGTCGTGCAGTTCGCGCGCCAGGCGCCGGCGTTCGTCTTCCTGCACCCGCCACACCGAACGGCCGAGACGACGGAACTCGCGTTCGTTGGCTTCCAGGCGTTGCAGCAGCTGCCGGTACTGGTCGCGGACTTGCGCCAGCGAACGCAGCGGATCGGCTTCGCCGCCGCCCGCATCGCCGGGCAGATCGGTGGACGGGTCGACGGACGAATCGACCGGCGGATCGATGGGACGGGAGGGCGTCATCGCATGGCCTCGGGTACGGCGCTCGCGACGCCATCGAAGCCGGCACGCAGATCCTCCGGCAAGCCGTCGCGCAAAACCCGCAACGCCGCCTCGGCCTTGGCCCGCGCGCTGCGCTCGCCAGCGACGTCGCCGGCGGCGGCATAAGCCTCGGCGCCGAGCCGGTGCAGCGCATGGGCACGGCGGAATTCGCCGCCGCGCAGGCGCTGCACGGCTTCGCGGTAGTGCGGCAGGGCCTGGGCGCTGTCGCCGGCGGCCAGCGCGCGCCGCATCGCCGCCTCCAGCCAGCCCAGGCGCAGACCGGCATGGCCCAGGCTCGCGCTGGCGCGATCCAGGTCGGCGGCGTCGCCCGCGCCCCGCGCCGGCGCCTGCTGCGCCTGCTCGAGCTGGATCTGCAGCTGCAGTTGGCGCACGCCGGAGGCCTCGGCGAGCCGGCGCGCCTGTTGCAGCGCGTTCGCGGCCTCGGCCGGACGGCCCTGCTGCGCGGCCAGCTGCGCCGCGAGCAGGTCGGCGATGGCGCGTTGTTCGCTGGACGCTTGCTGCATCGAGCCGCGGCGCCGGTCGAGCAGCGCGCGCGCGCGCGCCAAGGCGCGCGCGTCGAGCAGCGCCTGCACCTGCAGCAGTTCGACGTCGATCTGGCCGCGCAGGTCGTCGCGCTGGCGGAACAGCGCGCCGGCGCGTTCGGCCTGGCCGATCGCCGCGGCGACATGGCCTTGCAGCCACTCCAGCTCGGCCAGGTTGCGCCGGCTGACCGCCACTTCCTCGAGCATCTGCTGCTTCTCGGCGCTGGCCAGCGAGGCTTCCAGCAGGCGCCGCGCCAGCGCCCAGTCGCCGCGCGCGGCGGCGAGCAGGCCCAGGTTCTGTTCGGTGCGGATCCGCCCGGTCTGCTCGCCGAGCGCCGCATAGGCCTCGCCGGCCTGCTGCCAGTACACCTGGGCGTCGTCGTACAAGCCCAGTTGGTAATCGGCGAAACCGATGTTGTTGAGCGCCTGCGCGGTGCCGTGCGGGTCGTCGGCCCGGCGCCAGCTCTGCAGCGCGTTGCGGAACGCGTCCAGGGCGCCGCGGTAGTCGCCGCGCTCCTCGGCCAGCAGGCCGAGTTCGTTCTCGGTCGCGGCCAGGCCGGCGCGGTCGCCGAGTTCGACCTGCAGCGCGCGCGCCTGGGCCAACTGCGCGGCGGCCTCGTCGAAGCGGCCGGTGGTGGCCAGCACGTTGGCCAGGTTGCGCAGGCTGGTGGCCACGCCGCGGCGATTGCCGAGCGCGCGCCGCAGTTCGACCGCCTTGCGGTACTGCTCGGCGGCATCGGCGGACTGGCCCAGGCGGCCGTAGCCGACGCCGAGCGCGTTGACCGTTTCCGCCTCGCCGTGCAGGTTGCGGCTGCGCTTGAACAAGACCAGCGCGCGCACCAGGTAATCGTCGACCGCGCGCCGCGCCTGGCCCTGCAGGATCGAGAACTTGCCCAGTTCGTACCAGGCGCGCGGATCGTTGCCGTCGCGCTCGGTCAAGGCCTGCAGCGCGGCCACCGCGGCATTGAAGTCGCCGCCGGCGCCCTGGGCGCGGGCCAGTCGCAGGGCCGCCTCGGTGTCGTCGGGCGTGGCCGCCAGGGCCTGCCGCGCCAACGCCACGGCCTTGGGCGGATCGCCTTCGAGCAGGGCGTGCTCGGCATCCAGCCGGCGCCGCAGCCAGGCGCTGCTGCCGCGCGCCGCCTGGCCGCGTTCGATCGCGTCGAAGGCGGCGTCCTGTTCGCCCAACGCCATGGCGGCCTGGCCCTGGGCCAGCCACGCCGCGGCGTAGTCCGGCGCCGCCGCGGTGGCGGCGCGGTAGCCCTGCAGCGCCTGGTTCCAGCGTCCGTCCTGTTGCGCCAGCACCCCGGCGCCGTAGGCATCCAGCGCCGCGGCGGCCGCCGGCAAGGCCGGGTCGATCGCGCCGCCGTTGGCCAAGGCGGCACGCACCGCCGGCGCCGTCGCCCAGGCGCGCAGCGCCGCGAGCGGATCGGCGGCCTCGCCGCCGTCCAATACCTGCGCCGGTTCGGCGCCGTTGCGCAGCTGCGCCTGCAAGCGCCAACCGCCGGCGCCGCGGATCAGGCGCGGGCGCAGCACCCGGCGCGCGGCGGCCAGGCTGCGCGCCGCCTCCGGATCGGGCCGGGCGGCGCCGGTCGGATCGAGTTGGCGCAGCGCCTGCGCGCTGCGTTCGCCGTCGACCACGGCCACGCCCGGCTGGGCGGCGAGGGCGTCGCGCAGATGCGCGCCGAGCGCGGCCAGGCGCTCGGCCGGCAGCGCATCGGCGCCGGCTTCCAATGGCAGCACCAGCAAACGGTCCAGCGGCGCGGCGACGACCGGCGCCGGTGCCGGTGCCGGCGTGCGCTGCTGCCACCACCATGCGCCGGCGGCGGCGGCGGCCAGGACCAGCGCCAGCGCCGCCAGCCACCGCCCGCGGCGCGCGCCGCCGTCGCGCCAACCGTCGCGCGGCACCTCGCGCGCATCGATCGCGGCGATCACCGCGGCCGCATCCTGGAACCGGTGCGCCGGCGACGGCCGCAGCAGTTTATCGACCAGGCGCGCGACCCAGGCCGGCACCTCGGCGCGGCGTTCGCTCAGCGGCGGCGGCGTGCGCAGCATGCGCTGGGCCAGCACTTCGGTGACCGTGCCGCCGGCGAAGGGCAATTGCCCGGCGAGCATTTCGTACAGCATCAGGCCCAGCGCATACAGGTCGCTGCGCGCGTCGACCGGCTCGCCGCGGGCCTGTTCCGGCGACAGATAGTCCGGCGTGCCGATCACCGCGCCGGTCTGGGTGCGGCCGCTGCCGGCCAGCGAGCGGGCCACGCCGAAGTCGCTGAGATACGCACCGCCCTGGCGGTCGAGCAACACGTTGGCCGGTTTGACGTCGCGGTGGATCACGCCCTTGGCGTGCGCCGCGGCCAGCCCGGCGGCGAGCTGGCGGACGATCGCCAGGGCCTCGTCGACTGCGAACGCGCCGTCGCGGTCGAGACGGCGGTCCAGCGACTCGCCGTCGACGTAGTCCATGCTGATCAGCCAGCGGCCTTCGTGCTGGGCCAGGTCGTGGATCCGCACCACGTGCGGGCTGGACACCTGCCGCGCCAACAGCAGTTCCTGGCTGAAGCGCTCGAACGCCTCCGGCTTGTGCATCCATTCCGGGCGCAGCAGCTTCAGCGCCACCGGCACGCCCAGGGCCTGGTCGGTGGCGCGGTAGACCACGCCCATGCCGCCGACGCCGAGCAAGGCTTCGATCCGGAAGCGCCCTGCCAGCACGCTGCCCGGGGCCAGGTCGGCGTGGCTGTAGAGCCCGGTCGCGGTCGCGTCGGCGTCGGACCCGCCTGCGGAGCCGCCCGACATGTTCATCAGGCGTCCCCGTCGTGCGCGGCGAGAATCCCGTCCCAGGAGGCCGAAGCGAGCTGCGCATCCAGCTGCTCGCTGGTGCGGCACGCGGCGATCCACACCGCGGCGCCCTCGGTGAAGGCCTCCAGCAGTTCCAGGTCGAGCGTGGTGATGGCCGGCCCCGGGCGCACCCGGTCGGCGTACAGGGCGCCGAGGGTGCGTTCGCCGTCGAGCAGGGGCAGGCAGACCAGGGCGCTCAGGCCGGCGGCGATCACCGAATCGCGCGACGCCAGCCAGGCCTCGCGGCCGATGTCGTTGGCGACCACCGCGCGGCGCAGTTCCAGCGCCTTGCGCACCGCGCCGACGCTGCCGCCGAACTCGCGCGCGCCCAGCCGGGCCGGGTCCAGCGCCAGGCTGGCGCGGACGCGATAGCCGGCGCCGTCTTCGAGCAGGACGAAGCCGCGCTCGCACTGGGCCAGTTCGACCACCGCGCGCAGGCTGCCGTCGAGCAGGTCGCCCAGGCCCTGTACGCCCTCCAGGCGCGCGGTATGCGCGGCGGCGACGGCGCGGCGCGCGATCTGGCCGCGTTCGGCGGCGGCGATCTGTTCGTCGGCGAGCGGGGCGAACTCGCAGTACACATCGCCCAGGCGCAGCCAGCAGGTGCCGTCGAGGGCGAGGCCGCGCGCGCCGGCTTCGATGCCGTCGACGAAGCTGCCGTTCTTGCTGTCCAGGTCGCGCAGGCGCCACAAGCCCTGCTCGAACTCCAGCAGGGCGTGACGGCGCGAGATCGAGGCATGGGCGACGAACAAGTCGCAGTCCGGCGCGCGGCCGATGCTCACGGTCTCGCCCGGACGGAGCGCCCGGGCGATCGCGGCCTGGTCCGGCGGGTAAACGATCAAGCGCGCCTGCATCGGCTCATCTTAGCGCGCGCCCCGCGCGCCAGGCAGCGCCCGGCGGCGGCGCGCCGGCCGGGTCCGAAGCGGGCGGCTCAGGGACCGAAGTCGCGCAGGTAGGCGACGGAGAACTTCAGCGTCGCGGCGCCGGCGATCAGTTCGCCGGCGTGGTTGTCCAGGTCGCGCGCGGCGCGCCATTGGTCGCCCAGGTACAGCCCGGCGCGGGTCGTGGCGCGACTGCGGAAATTGTCCAGCGCGGCGATCGCGTCGGCGTAGTCCTCGCCGGCGACCGCGGTTTCGGCCTCGTCCAGCAGCAGGTCGAACGCGGCCTGTTCGGTCGCCGGCAACAGGTCGATGCGCGCGCGCAGCCAGGCGATCTTCTGCGCCACCACCGCGTCGGTGGCGCGCAGGTCCGGCAGGACCAGGAACTGGGAGAAACCGCCGGTGGTGCCGCGCGCGCGCACGCTGCCCGGCGCGACTTCGTCGGTAATGTCGCGGAACGCGCCGCCCAGCGGCGCCTTGAACAACCGGAACGAGCTGCCCGGCGCATAGCTCAGCGCGTGGGTGTGCACTTCGACCCGCACGCTGCGATGGAAACTCAGCCCGCCCAGGGTCGGCGGCTCGATGGTGATCAGCAGCGGGAACGCCGGGTCGAGCTGGGTCAGGCTCAGGTTCGGCAGGCGCGCGAGCAGGGCGGCGTCGGTCAGGCCGACCAGTTGCGCACTGATCCCCAGGCTGGAGGCGGACAGGCCGCTGGCGTCGTCGAAGCTCAGGGTCAGGTCGGCCAGCGGAACGCTGCCGGAGCCGACGGTCACCGTGGCGGTATCGCCGGACACCGTGACCGAGACCGGCACCGACTGCGCCGAGGCCAGGGACGAGACCAGCAGCAAAGCGGTCGCCGCGAACAACTTCCACGCCAGCGTCGGCTTGGCCATCGTGATCCCCCTGCGGGTCGTTGCACCGTCGCGGCAGGCTAATCGGAAATGTGATCCCTGTCTCTAGGTGTTTCCCCTCAGCGCGGACGGACGGCGCCGGTGCGGCGGCGGAGCGGCTGGTTGCCCGATTCAGGATCGCCGGCCGGGCCGACCGACGGCGCCCCCTGCCGCGAATGTCGCTCGCGGACCGCGAAGACCGCGCGGGCCGGGGCGAGCGGCCGGCGCGCGCCATGAGGGTTTCTCCCCAGGCGCGCTGAGGCGAATTCCCGATGGGATCGCCCGCAGGCGCTGCGAATACTCGATGAACGCCGTCCGTGGCGGTTCCGGAGCCTTTCGACATGCCTTCCCAGTTCGCGCGTCACACCCTTCGCGTCAGCGCCCTTGCCGCCGGCCTGCTCGCCAGCGGCGTCGCCCTCGCCGACGCCCACCTCGATCCGCAGCTGCTGTCGCGGATGGCCGCCGCGGCGTCGGCCGACCGGCTGCAGATCGTGGTCAGCTACGAGCAGTCCGGCCCGGTCACCGCCCCGCAGATCGCCGCGCTGAAGGCGCTGGGCATCGACACCGGCGTGACCATGCGCACCCTGCCGATCGCCGGCGCGCTGGCGACCCCGGCCGAGATCCGCGCCCTGGCCCAGCGCGACGACGTCGCTTCGATCTACTGGAACGCGCCGCTGCGCTATTACAACCAGCAATCGCGGCAGATTTCCGGCGCGGCCCGGGTCACGGACAACCCGGGCGATTTCGTACGCGCGATTCCCTATAGCGGCGCCGGGATCTCGGTGCTGGTCAACGACTCCGGCATCGACGCCAGCCACGACGATCTCAAGTTCCGCGAGCACGTGGTCGAGAACACCCTGGGCACCACCAACCTCAATTCGCTCGACGGCATGCTGCCGATCACCTACACCGAGGGCCTGATCAACACCGACCTCGGCTCCGGCCACGGCACCCACTGCGCCGGCACGATCGGCGGCAACGGCGCCAAGTCCAACGGCCAGCACCGCGGCGTCGCGCCGGGCGCCGACCTGGTCGGCTACGGCTCCGGCGCGGTGCTGCTGATCCTCGACGCGGTCGGCGGCCTCGACTACGCCGCGACCAAGCAGTTCAGCTTCCGCCACCCGATCCGGGTGACCAGCAATTCCTGGGGCAGCAGCGGCAAGTTCGATCCGCTCAACCCGGTAAACATCTCCACCTACGAGTTGTACAAGCGCGGCATCGTCAGCGTGTTCGCGGCCGGCAACGACGGCCCGGGCGAAGACACCCACAACCCCTACGCGCAGGCGCCGTGGGTGATCTCGGTCGGCGCCGGCGAGAAGGACGGCGTGCTGACCGGCTTCTCCTCGCGCGGCAAGCGCGGCGAGAGCGGCAGCTTCACCATGCCCGACGGCCGCCAGTGGACCTACGTCAACGAGCCCAGCGTGGTCGCCACCGGGGTCGACGTGGTCTCCACCCGCGCCCTGACCGGCGCGCTGCCGGCCACCGAAGCCCAGCACGACGCCGAAACCCTGCCCGCGGCGCAGCTGCCGTTCTACACCCACATGAGCGGTACCTCGATGGCCACCCCGCACGTGGCCGGCGTCACCGCGCTGATGCTGGAAGCCAATCCCAACCTGACCCCGGCCCAGATCAAGGCGATCCTGCAGCGCACCGCCAGCAACATGAGCGGCCGCCTGCCGTGGGAAGTCGGCGCCGGCCACATCAACGCCTACGCCGCGGTCGCCGAGGCGGCCGGCATCCGCTACGGCTTCGGCGGCACGGTCAACTACCTGCGCGCGTTCAACGCCAACGCCATCCTCTCCGGCGGCGTGCCGGACCTGCCGTTCTCGGTCGACTTCGCCCCGGTCGGCGCGGTCGAGGAACAGAGCTTCACCGTCGGCAGCGATATCGCCTGGGTCAGCGCCCGCGCCACCATCGGCGAGAACACCCTGGCCCTGGTGCTGACCGATCCGGACGGGATCAAGTACGGCTCCTCGATCGCCCTGCCGGTGCTCGGCGACACCGTCACCACCGGCGCCCCGGGCAAGCCGGGGGTGTGGAAGGTCAGCGTGCGCGGCATCGGTTCGCTGTCCGGCACCGACCTGGATCCGGCCAACGTCACCAACGGCTACGCCCTGCCCGGGACGGTCGAAGGCACCATCGGTTTCCTCAAGAGCGGCGGCTACACCGGTCTGGACGACGTCGCCAGCCATCCGGCGCGTCCGGCGATCGAATACGCCGTCGCCCACCGTCTGGTCGACGGCTACTCCGACCGCACGTTCCGCCCCGACGCCAACCTCAAGCGCAGCGAACTGGCGCAGTACCTGCTGATGGGCCAGAGCGTGCGCCAGCACCTGCCGTTCGACGGCCGCTCCAGCTTCAGCGACCTGGGCAGCGGCGATGCGCGCTATGCCTATGCCGAATCGGCGGTGGCCCGCGGCGGCGCGCTGCGCGACCTGAGCCAGGCCCAGGACGGGGTGATGGGCACCCTCAACGGCGCGTTCCGCCCCAACGACAACGTGACCCGGGTCAGCCTGGCCTACTCGCTGGTGCAGAGCCTGGCGCTGCAGAACGAAGCACGCGCCTTCAACGGCTCGCTGACCGCGTTCTACGACGGCAAGCGCATCCCGGTCGACGACGCGGCCACGATCCCGGCCAACCTGCGCGGCTACGTGCAGCTGGCGCTGGACCGCGGCCTGATCAACGCCCGCTTCGCCGTGACCCAGGGCCCGTTCGACCTGCAGCCCACCCTGCACGCCTACTTCGACCCCAATAAGACGATCAGCCGCGCCGCTTTCGCGGTGGCCGCGGGCCGCTACCTCGAGGCCTACCGCAGCGCAGAAGACTGACTCTCTCCCACCCGGGCAAGGACGCCCCTCACAACGGCCCGGCGGAGTTCCGGGCCGTTTTTTATTTGCCGATGCAGAAGCTGGAGAAGATGTGGCCGAGCAGGTCGTCGGCGCGCACCCGGCCGGTGATCTCGCCCAGCGCTTCGTGGGCCTGGCGCAGCGATTCGGCGGCCAGGTCGAGCATCTCGTGATCGAGTTGGGCGCGGGCGTCGTCGAGTTCCGCGCGCGCGCGCAGCAGGGCGTCGACGTGGCGGGCGCGCGCGGTGAACGCACCGTCGGCCGCGTCGGCGGCATCGCCCTGGGCCAGCGCGCGCAGCCGCGCGTGCAGCGCGTCCAGGCCAGCGCCGCTGCGCGCGGACACGAATACCCGGTCTTCGCCGCCGATGTCGGCCGGGGTCGGCGAGGCGTAATCGGATTCGATCAGATCGATCTTGTTGTAGACGTATAGCCGCGCCGGCACCTGGACGATGGCCTCGGCGACCGAGGCCAGGCCGCTGTCGGGATCGCGCGCGTCGAGCACGACGATGGCCAGGTCGGCGCGCTGCAGTTCGCCGACCGCGCGGCGCATGCCTTCGCGTTCGATGACGTCGCCGCCCTCGCGCAGGCCGGCGGTGTCGACCAGGGTCAGCTCGACGCCGTCTAGCTTGACCGTCTCGTGCAGCAGGTCGCGGGTGGTGCCGGCGATGTCGGTGACGATGGCGCGCTCGCTGCCGGCCAATGCATTCAACAGCGAACTCTTGCCGGCATTGGGCGGGCCGACGATCACCGCGTGCAGGCCGTCGCGCAGGCGCCGGCCGCGTTCGGCGGCGGCGAGCAGCGCGTCCAACGCGGACGAAGCGGCGCCGAGGCGCTGGCGCAACGCCGCGCCGCCGAGGGTGTCGAGCGGTTCGTCGGCGAAATCGATCGCCGCCTCGACGTGGACGCGGATCGCCAGCAGGTCGCCGGCCAGGGCTTCGACCCGGCGCGAGAATTCGCCGTCGAGCGCGCGCCGGGCGGCGCGCGCGGCGCGCGCATCGGCGGCGGCGATCAGGTCGGCGACGGCCTCGGCCTGGGCCAGGTCGAGCCGGCCTTCGAGGAAGGCGCGTTCGCTGAACTCGCCGGGGCGTGCGCGCCGCGCGCCCAGGGCGCAGACCCGCGCCAGCAGTTCTTCCAGCACCGCCGCACCGCCGTGGCCCTGCAGCTCGACCACGTCCTCGCCGGTGTAGCTGGCCGGCGCGGCGAAGTACAGGGCGATGCCGTCGTCGAGGACGGCGCCGTCGGCGTCGAGGAAGCGGGCGTAGTGGGCGTGGCGCGGCCGCAGCCGGCGCGCTGCGACCGCCTCGCCGATCGATTTCGCGCGCGGTCCGGACAGGCGGACGATGCCGACCCCGCCGGCGCCGGGCGCGGTGGCGACGGCGGCGATGGTGTCGCGGGCGGGGGCGTCGGTCATGGGCGACATGATAGTGGTCCGGCGGTGGCGGCCGTGAAAGCGCTGCTCCCTGTAGGAGCGGCGTGAGCCGCGACGACCGCAGCGGTCGAATACCACGCCGCAATCCGAAGCCGCGAATTCTTCCGAGGTAGGAGCGCCCCAAGTCGCGCCCCAGGGATCCGCAGAAAACCCAAGGCCGCCGTCGAGAATCGAAGCCCGAATCCGTCGCCGCGGCAGTACCGATGCAACCGCAGCGGCGCGGCCGTTGCCGCCGGAGCGGCGCGACCCGGGGTCGCGGCTTGCGCCGCTCCTACCCCGGTATCTGCGCAAACGCAAAGCCCGCCTGACGGCGGGCTTTGCGGAGATAGTCTGGCTGCGCTCGCAGCGAAGACTCAGCTCTTGTCCTTGCCGCTGCCCGCCGGTTGCTCGGCGTAGCGCTTGGTGGTCAGCCACTGCTGCAGCAGGCCCAGGCCGCCGTTGGCGACTTGGTACAGCACCAGGCCGGCCGGCAGGAAGGCCAGGATCACGCCGAAGATCAGCGGCATGAACTGCATCATCTTGGCCTGGGCCGGGTCCATGCCGGTCATCGGGGTCAGCTTCTGGGTCGTCCACATGATCGCGATGTTGATCACCGGCAGGACGAAGAACGGATCGCGCGCGGTCAGGTCCTGGATCCAGGCGAACCACGGCGCATGGCGCAGCTCGACCGACTCGGCCAGCATCCAGTAGAGCGTCATGAAGATGATGATCTGCGGCAGCACCGGCAGGCAGCCGCCGACCGGATTGATCTTCTCCTTCTTGTACAGCTCCATCAGCGCCATCTGGAACTTCTGCTTGTCGTCGCCGTAGCGCTCCTTGAGCTGGGCGACGCGCGGCTGGAACTTGCGCATCTTCGCCGCCGACTTGTACTGCGCGGCCGACAGCGGATACAGCGCCAGCTTCAGCAGCACCACCAGGCCGACGATCGCCCAGCCCCAGTTGCCGAACAGGCCGTGCAGCTTGTCGAGCAGCCAGAACAGCCAGTTGGCCAGGGTGGCGAAGATGCTGTAGCTGCTGAAGTCGACCGCGCGGTCCAGGCCCTGCACGCCCTGCGCTTCGATCTGCTTGACCAGCTTGGGGCCGACCCACAGGCGCGCTTCGGTCGCGGCCTTGGCGCCCGGGGCGACGTTGAGGCCCGGGCCGAGGTCGCGGATCAGGTACTGCGGCGCGCCGCCGGCGCTGAGCTGCTCGAGCGAGAACTGGCCCGCGTCCTTCTCGCCCGGAATCCAGGCGGCGAAGAAGTGGTGCTGGAGCATCGCGATCCAGCCGCCGGTGACCGACTTGTCGAGCTTGCCGTCCTCGGCGAACTTGTCGAACTTGCGCTTCTCGTACTTATCGGTCGGGCTGTACCAGGCCGCGCCCTGGAAGCTGTATTGCTCGGGGCTGAAGGGGCCCTTGTGGGCCAGCTCGCGCGGCACGCGGCTGAGCTGGCGGTAGACGTAGCCCTGCCACGGCGCGGCGCCGGCGTTGCTGACCTCGTCGCGCACGCGCACGGCGTAGTCGCCGCGGCGGAAGGTGTAGGTGCGCTGGATGCTGACGCCGTTGGCGCCGGTCCAGACATAGGGCACGGCGATCTCGTTGGTGCCCGAGGCCATGACCAGGTTGCGCTGGGTGCCGGCGTAGCGGAACCCCGACTCGTGGGTCGGCGCCGGGTTGCCCTGGCTGACCCAGCCGCTCTGGGCGACGAAATACAAGGTCGAGTCGCTGGCCAGCAGCCGCATCGGCGGGCTGTCCTTGGCCGAGGTCACCGGGTACTTGAGCAGGTCGGCCTCGCTCATCTCGCCGCCGCGCAGGTTGACCTTGAGCACGTCGGTGGTGACGGTGACCAGGCCGTCGCTGCCGGCCGGCGCGGCACTGACCGCGGCGCCGGGGGCGGCCGGGGCCGGCACGGCGTTGGGCGCGCCGGGCACGCCGGCGGCGCTGGTCGCCGCGCTGGCGGCCGCGGGCACGCTGCTGGCCGGCGCCAGGGCGGCCGGCGGCGGCGCCGGCGGAGCCGACTTCTCCTTGCCCCATTCCATCCACAGCAGGGTCGCCACCATCAGCCAGGCGAGGATGAGGAAAGCACGGGTCTGATTCATGGGCAGCAGGCAGGCTCAGCCGGGACCGGAGTCCGGCGTGGGGGCGGAAGGGGAAGCGGCCGGCATTGTGCCGGTCGCGGCAGTCGCGGGCAATGCAAGGCCGGGCCAGGCACCGGCGCGCTTGAGCAGACTGCGGAAATGGGCGCGCAGTTCCTCGCCGCTGCAGCGCGAGGCGCCCGGACGGGCGACCAGGACGTAGTCGCCCGGAGCGAGTTCTTCGCGCAGGTGGCGGAACGTGTCGCGCAGTACGCGCTTGATGCGGTTACGGCCGACCGCATGCGGATCGACCTTGCGCGAGATCGCCAAGCCCAGGCGCGCCGGCACGGCCGGGTCGGCCTGGAAATGCAAAGCGAGCACGGGCAGCGCCACGCGCCGGCCATGCTTGAAGATTCGGTCGAAGTCCGAACGCGCGCGTACCCGCGCGGTGCGCGGGAAGCGGGTCGAATTCATCGCAGACGCTCAGGCCGCGCCGCGCCGGATCGTCGCGATCGGCGCAGACGGCTGAAACGGCTTAGGCGCAGAGACGCTTGCGGCCCTTGGCACGACGACGGGCGAGAACCTTGCGGCCGTCGGCGGTCGCCATGCGGGCACGGAAACCGTGGTCGCGCTTGCGCTTGAGGTTGCTGGGCTGGTAGGTGCGCTTGGTGGCCATGATCGGCTCTACAAGAATGACGGCGAGAGGACCGCGGATTCTAGAGGTGTCCCCGACCCCGGGTCAAGCCTTTGTTTGGCTTGGTGTTTACGCCGGAACCGAGCCGCGGCCCCACAGCCTGTGCATGAACCTGTGGATTAGTCCTGTTCCGGACCCGGTCGCGATGGTAGTCTGACCGACCCCCCGGCCCTGTTCGGCGCGATGTCCGCATCGTGCGCACGGCCGCTTTCGTCTGCTGCGCCGCCAGGCCGGCCGACCGAGTCAGTTACACGCATAAGAAGACGCATTACAGATGGAAGCCTGGCCCCGCTGCCTCGAACGCCTCGAAGCCGAATTTCCGGTCGAGGACGTACATACCTGGTTGAAGCCGCTGCAGGCCACGCGCCGCGACGACGTGACCGTGCTGTACGCGCCCAACGCCTTCGTGGTCGAACACGTGCGCGAGCGCTACCTGGCGCGGATCCGCGAGCTGCTGTCGTATTTCGCCGGCAGCGGCGAGGTCAGCCTGGAAATCGGCTCGCTGCCGCGGGTAGCGCCGATCGCGCCGCCGGCCGAGCTCGCGCCGATCGGCACCGCCGCGCCGCGACCGGTCGCCAGCGCACCGGTCGAACCCTTCCAGGGCAATCTGGACACCCATTACACCTTCGACAACTTCGTCGAAGGCCGCAGCAACCAGCTCGGCCGCGCCGCCGCTTGGCAGGCGGCGCAAAAGCCCGGCGAGCGCGCGCACAACCCGCTGCTGCTGTACGGCGGCACCGGCCTGGGCAAGACCCATCTGATGTTCGCCGCCGGCAACGCCATGCGCGACGCCAATCCGGCGATGCGGGTGATGTACCTGCGTTCGGAACAGTTCTTCAGCGCGATGATGAAGGCGCTGCAGGACAAGACCATGGATGCGTTCAAGCGCCAGTTCCAGCGCGTCGACGCGCTGCTGATCGACGACATCCAGTTCTTCGCCGGCAAGGACCGCACCCAGGAAGAGTTCTTCCACACCTTCAATGCGCTGTTCGACGGCAAGCAGCAGATCATCCTGACCTGCGACCGTTATCCGCGCGAGGTCGAAGGCCTGGAGCCGCGGCTGAAGTCGCGCCTGGCCTGGGGCCTGTCGGTGGCGATCGAGCCGCCCGACTTCGAGACCCGCGCCCAGATCGTGATCTCCAAGGCCAAGGAACGCGGCGCCGCGATTCCCGAGGAAGTCGCCTTCCTGCTGGCCAAGAAGATGCGTTCGAACGTCCGCGACCTGGAAGGCGCGCTCAACACCCTGACCGCCCGGGCCAACTTCACCGGCCGCGCCGTCACCGTCGAGTTCGCCCAGGAAACCCTGCGCGATCTGCTGCGGGCGCAGCAGCAGGCGATCGGCATCCCCAACATCCAGAAGACCGTGGCAGACTACTACGGCCTACAGATCAAGGACTTGTTGTCGAAACGGCGGACGCGTTCGCTGGCCCGGCCGCGCCAGGTCGCCATGGCGCTGACCAAGGAGCTGACCGAGCACTCGCTGCCGGAAATCGGCGACGCCTTTGCGGGCCGCGACCACACCACCGTGCTGCACGCCTGCCGGCAGATCCGCACCTTGATGGAAACCGACGGCAAGCTGCGCGAGGATTGGGACAAGCTGATCCGCAAGCTCAGCGAGTGAGTTCGACCGCGCTGCGGTTCGCGCTCATCCGAGGAGATCGCAAGACCGCTGCTGCAGTACCGCTGTGCATGATGTCGGATCGGCCGGTTCGGCCGCGCCGGCTCGCCGTTCCAGGGCCTGCGCGCCTCGTGGCTGCGCTGGCCCGGTTCGAGCGGTCCGGGTCGCGGGCCCACGCTCTTCGGTCCCGGCGACCGCGTTGCTGGCCTGATCGGCCCGCCGCAGCGCCGATGGACACAAGGTACCGGCTAAGTGGTTGTCGCGAAAGGCATAAGTACGGGGATGATGTTCGTACAAGCTGTGGATAAATAAGCAGCGGGCGATCCGCCCATTTTTTATCCACAGCTTCTACCGTCTTCCCCAGGCCGCTTCCAACAGGGTTCTGAGTAGCGAAAAGCTCTTATGAATCAAATAGTTAATTTGGTTTTCCAGTGATTTTCGCTGCTCCATCACCACCAAGCTTTTGATTTATACATCTCTTTTGTTTTGGGCTTAGTCCCACAGACGGCCAAGGGGTCCGCATGCGTTTCAGCCTGCAACGCGAAGTCTTTCTCAAGCCGTTGGCCCAGGTGGTCAATGTCGTCGAACGCCGGCAGACCTTGCCGGTCCTCGCCAACCTGCTCGTCCAGGTCAACGACGGGCAGCTGTCGCTGACCGGTACCGACCTGGAAGTCGAAATGATTTCCCGCGTCGCGGTCGACGACGCGAAGGACGGCGAAACCACGATCCCGGCGCGCAAGCTGTTCGAGATCGTCCGCGCCCTGCCCGACGGCAGTAAGGTCACCGTCAGTCAGACCGCCGAGAAGATCACCGTGCAGGCCGGGCGTTCGCGCTTCACCCTGGCCAGCCTGCCGGCCAACGATTTCCCGTCGATCGACGAAGTCGAAGCCACCGAACGCGTGCGCGTGCCGGAGGCGGCGTTGAAGGAACTGATCGAACGCACTGCGTTCGCGATGGCCCAGCAGGACGTGCGCTACTACCTCAACGGCCTGCTGTTCGACCTGCGCGAATCCAGCCTGCGTTGCGTCGCCACCGACGGCCACCGCCTGGCGCTGTGCGAAGCCGCGTTCGAAGGCGGTTCGCAGACCAAGCGCCAGATCATCGTGCCGCGCAAGGGCGTGCAGGAACTGCAGCGCCTGCTCGAAGGCGGCGAACGCGAGCTGGAACTGGAGATGGGCCGCGGCCACATCCGGGTCAAGCGCGACGATGTCACCTTCACCAGCAAGCTGATCGACGGCCGTTTCCCAGATTACGAAGCGGTGATCCCGATCGGCGCCGACCGGGAAGTGCGGATCGAGCGCGAAACCCTGCGCGCCTCGCTGCAGCGCGCGGCGATCCTGTCGAACGAGAAGTACCGCGGCGTGCGCATCGAAGTCTCGCCGGGCCAGCTGAAGATCAGCGCGCACAACCCGGAACAGGAAGAAGCGCAGGAAGAAGTCGAAGCCGACACCAAGGTCGACGACCTGGCGGTGGGCTTCAACGTCAACTACCTGCTGGACGCCCTGAGCGCCTTGCGCGACGAGCACGTCGTGCTGGCCCTGCGCGACGCCAACTCCTCGGCGCTGGTGCGCGAAGCCTCGAACGAGCGCTGCCGCCACGTGGTCATGCCGCTGCGCCTCTGACGCGTAAGCCCCGGAGCCGGAGTCATCCGGTTCCACGTGGAACACGAAACGCCCGGCTCTGCCGGGCGTTTTCGTTTCCGGCCCTGCAGGAACGGCGTCCCCAGGCTTTTTTCAGCGTCACAAGTCGCACGCCCTGCCACGCAGGCAATCCAAGGCCTGCGTTCCCCCGAGGCCCGAGTCCGCGCGCTGTAGGAGCGGCATAAGCCTCGCCCTCGGGCGCGCAGCCGCCTCAAGGCTTGCGATTCCTAACCGAAGCCCGAATCCCCCGCTGTAGAAGCGGCGTAGGTCGCGACCCCGGGAGGACAGCCGCCCCAAGGCCTACGATTGCTAATCGAAGCCCGAATCCCCGCCGGTACAAGAACCAAGCAAGTCAGCCCTCCGGAACCCGAGTCCTCAGCCGTCGGTCGGCTACCCGCGACGGTGTTGCTGGATTCCTCCCCGGCAAACGCATGCGTTTGCGGCCTACGCCCTCGCTCAGCGACACAGCCAAGCCGAACAAGCACTTAGGCCGCCGGTGCCGCTCTTTCGAAGGCCCTCCGAGCCCCATGCCGACCTGGGCGCTTCGCCGAACCTCGGCCATGGCCCCTCCGGCCCCGGGTCCGATCTGCCATCATTTCCCGATGCATGTGACCCGCCTGGACGCCCGCGGCTTGCGCCGCTTCGCCGAAGTGAGCCTGTCGCCGGCGCCTGGGATCAACCTGATCACGGGCGAGAACGGCGCGGGCAAGACCAGCCTGCTCGAAGCCCTGCACCTGATGGCCTACGGCCGCAGCTTCCGCGGCCGGGTCCGCGACGGGCTGATCCGCGCCGGCGATCCGGCCCTGGAAGTGTTCGTCGAATGGCAGGAAAGCCGGCGCGAGCCGCGGCGCAAGGCCGGGCTGCGCCACAGCGGCCAGGACTGGGTCGGCCGGCTCGACGGCCAGAGCGTGTCCCAACTGGGCGAACTCTGCGCCGCCCTGGCCGTGGTCAGCTTCGAGCCCGGCAGCCACGCCCTGATCACCGGGCCCGGCGAAATCCGCCGGCGCTATCTGGATTGGGGCTTGTTCCACGTGGAACCAGACTTCACTCCGCTGTGGCGTCGTTATACCCGGGCGCTCAAGCAGCGCAACGCCCTGCTCAAGGCCCGGGCCCGGGACGGGCAGCTGGATGCCTGGGACCACGAGCTGGCCGAGGCCGGCGAACCGTTGAGCCGGCGCCGACAGCATTATCTGGAGGAGCTGCAGCCGCGGTTCACTGCCTTGGCGGCCGAACTGGCCCCGGGTTTGGGCGCGATCCGCCTGGACTACCTGCCTGGCTGGCGCCGCGACGAGTTTCCGCTGGCCGATGCCCTGCTGCTGGCGCGCGAACGCGACCAACAGCAGGGATTTACCTCGGTGGGGCCGCATCGCGCCGACTGGCGCATCGGCTATGGCACGATTCCCGGGCGCGAGGCCTTGTCGCGCGGGCAAGCCAAGCTGGTCGCGCTGGTCGCCCTGCTGGCGCAGGCCGAGCAGCACGCCCAGGCCCTGGGTGAGTGGCCGGTCATCGCGCTGGACGATCTGGCCTCGGAGCTGGACCGCCGGCACCAGCGGAGGGTGCTCGAGCGCCTCATCGCCAGCCGTGCCCAAGTCTTCATCACCGGCACCGAGCCGCCGCCGGCCCTGGCCGAGATGGAGGTCGCGGTTGCTCGGTTCCACGTGGAACATGGAACTTTGCGGTCGGAATGATCCACGCGGACCTGTGAAACCGGCTCGGTTCGACCGGTTCGTGATGTTCCACGTGGAACGGCGCATTCCCGCGGGCCGCCGCCTCTCAGTCGACCCGTTCCGGCACGCACGTCCCTGAGACCCGCCGATCAGGGAGGAGGCCTTGCCATCGCTCCGTTCGCCGTCGTTCGCCTGCTGCCCGGCCTGCTGCGCCGCCCCGGCCCAGGCCCTGGCCGACCTCGATTCGCCCAGCCGGGCCCGGGCCGGCTCGTGCACCCGGGTCGCGGTGCTCGGCAGCATCCATCTCTGCGCCCTGCCCAGGGACTTCGATCTCAGGCCCCTGCAGCCGCGGCTCGATCGCCTGGCGGCCCTCAATCCTCAGGTCATCGCGGTCGAAGCCCGGTCCGGCGAGCGCTGCGACCGCCTGCGCCGGCATCGGACCCTGCCCGAGGGTGCCGACGACACCTGCTGCCCCGAGACCGAGGCCGCGCGCCGGGCCACCGGATCGGAGCTCCCCGCCGCGGTCGCCGAGATGCGTCGCCGCTACGCGGTCTGGCCGGCGCGCCCGACACCGGCCCAGCGCCGTGGACTGGCCGCCGCGCTGCCGGCCGCGGGCGAGCGCGCCCCCGGCCCTGGCCCAATGGCTGCAGCTGCCGGCGGCCCAACGCCGCGCCGGCGACGGCCTGGACGCGGCGTTGGCGGCGCAGCTGCGGACACTCGCCGACACCGCACGCAACGGGAGCTCCGCCGTCGGCGCCGCCTTGGCGGCGCGCCTGGCCTGCAGCGTGTCTACGCGGTCGACGACCACAGCGCCGACCGGCTGTTCGCCGACATGGGGCCGGGGGACCAGGCCGCGATCGGCGCGGTCCGCCGGGGGACGCCCTCCCTTACCTCGAGCGCTGGCAGGCCTTGCTCGACCGCGTCGACCTGTAACGTTTCCTCAACGGCAGCGAAGCCCAGCGGGGCGGGATCGCCTCGGACCTCGGCGCCGTCCTGCGCGATGCTTCGGCCGAGCGCTACGGCCGCCAGTACGCGGCCTGGCGGGAAGCGCGCAATCTGCGCACGGCAGCGAACCTGCGCGAAGCCTTCGGCAACCGCCCCGGCGTGCGCGTGCTGAACATCGTCGGCGCTACCCACAAGCCCTATCTGGACGCCTGCCTGGGCCGGATGCGCGACCCGGACGCGGTCGGCGTGGGCGCTCTGCTCGCGCCTGGGACGCGCTGAGAGGCCGCCGTCCGGCGCGGGGCTGGGGCCCCAGAGGGGAGGGGGCGCGAGGTGCTATAATTTCCGCTGGATCCCAATAGCTAATGTCTGGCCGGGCGCCGCTGTGCGATCTGGCCGGCGACAGCCTTTGCAGCCGACTCGAAGCGAATGACCGACGACACTATCCCGACCCCGCCCTCGACCACGTACGACTCCAGCAAGATCACCGTGCTGCGCGGCCTGGAAGCCGTGCGCAAGCGGCCGGGCATGTACATCGGCGATGTGCACGACGGCACCGGCCTGCACCACATGGTGTTCGAAGTCGTCGACAACGCGATCGACGAAGCCCTCGCCGGCCATGCCGACGACGTGGTCGTGACCCTGCACACCGACGGCTCGGTGTCGGTCTACGACAACGGCCGCGGCATCCCGGTCGACATCCACAAGGAAGAAGGCGTGTCCGCGGCCGAGGTGATCCTCACCGTGCTGCACGCCGGCGGCAAGTTCGACGACAACAGCTACAAGGTCTCCGGCGGCCTGCACGGCGTCGGCGTGTCGGTGGTCAATGCGCTGTCCGCGCACCTGTGGCTGGACATCTGGCGCGACGGCCACCATCACCAGCAGGAATACGCGTTGGGCGAGCCGGTGTATCCGCTCAAGCAACTGGAAGCCTCGAGCAAGCGCGGCACCTTGCTGCGTTTCCTGCCGGCGGCGGAAATCTTCACCGACATCGAGTTCCACTACGACATCCTGGCCCGCCGCCTGCGCGAGCTGTCGTTCCTCAACTCGGGCGTCAAGATCACCCTGGTCGACGAGCGCGGCGAAGGCCGCCGCGACGTGTTCCAGTACGAGGGCGGCATCCGTTCCTTCGTCGAGCACCTGGCCCAGGTGAAGACCCCGCTGCACCCGAACGTGATCGCGGTGTCGGGCGAAATGAACGGCATCTCGGTGGAAGTCGCCCTGCAATGGACCGACGCCTACCAGGAAACGATGTTCTGCTTCACCAACAACATCCCGCAGAAGGACGGCGGCACCCACCTGATCGGCTTCCGCGCCGCCCTCACCCGCACCCTGACCAACTACATCGAGCAGAGCGGCCTGGCCAAGCAGGCCAAGATCGCCCTGTCCGGCGACGACATGCGCGAAGGCATGATTGCGGTGCTGTCGGTCAAGGTGCCGGACCCGAGCTTCTCCTCGCAGACCAAGGAAAAGCTGGTCAGTTCCGAGGTCCGCCCGGTCGTTGAGAACACGTTCGGCGCACGTTTGGAGGAGTTCCTCCAGGAACACCCCAACGAAGCCCGCGCCATCACCGGCAAGATCATCGACGCCGCGCGCGCGCGCGAGGCCGCGCGCAAGGCGCGCGACCTGACCCGCCGCAAAGGCGCGCTGGACATCGCCGGCCTGCCCGGCAAGCTCGCCGACTGCCAGGAGAAAGATCCCGCGCTCAGCGAACTGTTCATCGTCGAGGGCGACTCCGCAGGCGGCTCGGCCAAGCAGGGCCGCAACCGCAAGACCCAGGCGATCCTGCCGCTCAAGGGCAAGATCCTCAACGTCGAGCGCGCGCGTTTCGACCGCATGCTCGGCAGCGCCGAAGTCGGCACCCTGATCACCGCGCTCGGCACCGGCATCGGCAAGGACGAGTACAACCCGGACAAGCTGCGCTACCACCGCATCATCCTGATGACCGACGCCGACGTCGACGGCTCGCACATCCGCACCCTGCTGCTGACCTTCTTCTACCGGCAGATGCCGGAGCTGATCGAGCGCGGCCACATCTACATCGGCTTGCCGCCGCTGTACAAGATCAAGCAGGGCAAGAACGAGATCTACCTCAAGGACGACGCGGCGCTGGACCAGTACCTGGCCGGCAACGCGGTCGAGGGCGCCGCGCTGATTCCGGCCGCGGGCGAGCCGCCGATCGAGGGCGCGCAGCTGGAGAAGCTGCTGCTGGCCTACGCCGGCGCGCGCGAGGCGATCGTGCGCAGCGCGCACCGCTACGACTCCAACGTGCTGCAGGCGCTGATCGACGCGCCGCCGATCGATTCGGCGCACACCCCCAGCCGCGAGACCCTGGACCGGATCGAAAAGCAGCTCAACGAGAGCGGCCTGGGCAAGCCGCGCTATGCGCTGCAGCTGCATCCCGGCGACGAGAACCGCCAGGGCGCGCTGCTGATCGTGCGCGACCACATGGGCCAGCAGCTCAAGCAGGTGCTGCCGCTGGCCGCGTTCGAAGGCGGCGAACTGCGCGCGTTGCGCGAAGCGGCGTCGATGTTGAACGGCCTGGTCCGCGACGGCGCGCAGATCCTGCGCGGCAACCGCGCCCAGGCGGTGGCCAGCTTCGCCGGCGCCCAGGCCTGGCTGCTCGACGAAGCCAAGAAGGGCCGCCAGATCCAGCGCTTCAAGGGCCTGGGCGAGATGAATCCCGAGCAGCTGTGGGACACCACGGTCAATCCGGAAACCCGCCGCCTGCTGCAGGTGCGGATCGAGGACGCGGTCGCCGCGGACCAGATCTTCAGCACCTTGATGGGCGATGTGGTCGAACCGCGCCGCGAGTTCATCGAGGACAACGCGCTCAAGGTGGCCAATCTCGACGTCTGAGCCCCTGGCCGGCGCGGATGCGCCGGCCGATCCGGCCCGGTCGAGCCTGCCGGCGGCGCTCGGCGGCTTCGCGATCGACCTGTTTTTGGCGATCGCGGCCTTGCTGGCCTTTGCCCTGCTTGGCGGCGTGGCTTGGACTTTCGTCTTAGGCGTGCAGGGCGTTCCCGCCGACCGGGCGATGCCCGGACCCGGCGCGATGATCGCGCTCAGCCTGCTCGCCACCGGCCTGGCCGCGTTGCTGGTGTATGCCCTGCGCCGCCCCGCCAGTCGCGCCGAACGCCGCGCCTCGCTGCAGGCCTGGCGCAATCCCTGGACCTACAGCTGGGTCGCGGCGACGGTGATCGCCTGCGTCGGTTTCAGCGCACTAGTGGGCTTGGCCGCACAGTCGTTGCAGATCGAGATGCAGCCCAGCAACGCCGTGCTCGGCGAGGCGATCCGCCGCCATCCCTGGCTGCTGCTGCTGTTCGCCGCGCTGGTCGCGCCGGCCTACGAAGAGTTGCTGTTCCGGCGCGTGCTGTTCGGCCGATTGTGGGCCGCCGGCCGGCCCGGCCTCGGCCTGGCGCTGAGCTCGTTCGCCTTCGCCCTGGTCCACGAACCGCCCGGTCTGGGCGCCAGCCACGGCCTGGGCATGCTGTTGCTGTGGGCCGTGTATGCCTTTATGGGCGCCGCTTTCGCTTGGGTTTACCGGCAAACCGGCAGCCTGTGGGCCGCCTACGCCGCGCACGCGCTCAACAACCTGATTGCCGGTGCGGCCCTGCTGACGGCCGGCGGCTGATCCAACCCGCCGTTGACGATCGGTTAATCCGGGCAGGGCTACAAAAGTCCATCGCTTAGGGGAATCTTCGATGAAACGCATCCTGCTCGGTCTGTCGATCGCCGCCGTCGTCGCTGCCTGCGCCACCACGACTTCGCCGACCGGCCGCACTCAGCGCATCGGCGCGGTGTCGCAGGAGCAGCTCGATCAGATGGGCGCCAAGGCCTTCGCCGACGCCAAGAGCAAGCAACGCCTGAGCGGCGATGCGCGCCGGAACGCTTATGTGCGCTGCGTGGTCAATTCGATCACCCAGCAATTGCCGCAGGGCTGGCAGGCGAACTGGGACGTGGCCCTGTTCGCCGACGACTCGCCCAACGCCTTCGCCCTGCCGGGCGGCAAAGTCGGCGTGAATACCGGCATTTTCGCCGTCGCGCGCAATCAGGATCAGCTCGCTGCGGTGATCGCGCACGAGATCGGCCACGTGGTCTCGCGCCATCACGACGAACGCATCACCCGGCAGATGAGCGCGCAGATCGGCCTGGGCGTGCTCGGCAGCCTGGTCGGCGCGCGCTACGGCGAAGGCATGGCCAGCACCGCCAACCAGCTCGGCGGCGCGGCCTTGCAGACCGCGTTCCTGCTGCCCGGCTCGCGCACCCAGGAAACCGAGGCCGACGTGGTCGGCCAGCGGCTGATGGCGCAGGCCGGCTACGACCCGCGGCAAGCGGTGAACCTGTGGCAGAACATGATCGCGGCGAGTACCTCGCGCCCGCCGCAATGGCTGTCGACCCACCCCGATCCGCAATCGCGCATCCACGAATTGGGTGCACGCGCGGGCGCCCTGGTGCCGACCTACGAGCAGGCCCGCGCGGCCGGCCGTACGCCCAAGTGTGGTTGATAAGTATTCGTTATTGACGATTTTTGGCGGCTGCAACCTGTATCGCGCCGGCCCAAGTTTCTGATAGCTTGGCGGCCCCTTGGCCTTGCGCCGTTCCTCCGCGAGGCCCCGGGCCAGCGGCCGCTCAGCCCTTCGAGGTGTGTCATGAACAAGCAAATCAGTCGCCGCAACAGCCTGCTCGCCGCCGCCATCGGCGCGGTGCTCGTGTTCGGCGCCGTGTCTCAGGTCAACGCCCAGACCGCCTCCGAGCGCAGCGCCCAGCGCCGCGCCGCCAAGGACAACGAACGCAAGAGCGGCGCCTCGCAGGCCAAGGTCGAGAACGCCTACCCGAACGCGACCCGCACCCCGCCGGAAGCCAAGGCGTCCTCCAAGGGCGGCGCCAAGCTGCAGAAGATGATGGACTTCTACGACAAGGAGAAGTCCGCCGAAGCGCGCGCCGCGGCCGACGAAATCCTCGCCAACACCGCGCTCAACGCCTACGAGCGTTCCTTCGCCGCGCAGATCGGCGCGCAGTTGGCCTACGACGCCGACGACAGCAAGGCCGCGATCGCTTACCTCAAGCAAGCCATCGAGCTCAATGGCCTGGACAACAACGGCCATTTCAATTCGATGTTCATGATGGCGCAGCTGCAGCTGCAGGAAGACCAGTACGCCGATTCGCTGGCGACGATGGATCGCTTCCTCGCCGAGACCAAGAGCACCAAGCCCGAGCACCTGATCGTCAAGGGCAATGCGCTGTACCGCATGGACCGCTTCGCCGACGCGGCCAAGGTCATCAAGCAGGCCATCGACGGCTCGCCGGAGCCCAAGGGCGAATGGCAGCAGCTGCTGATGGCCAGCTACATGGAAAACAACCAGGGCGCCGAAGCGGCGAAGATCGCCGAAGCGCTCGCGGCCAAGAACCCGGGCGACAAGCGCGCGCAGATGAACGTCGCCGCGGTCTACTCGCAGGCCGACCAGCTCGACAAGGCCGCCGCCGTGCTCGAGAAGCTGCGCGCCGCCGGTCAGTTCACCGAAGACAAGGATTACCGCCAGCTCTACGCGACCTACCTGAACCTCGACGGCAAGGAGAAGGAAGCGGCGACGGTGATCAACGAGGGCCTGGAAAAGGGCATCCTCAAGCCGGACTACCAGGCCTACGTGGCCCTGGCCCAGTCCTACTACTTCTCCGACCAGCAGGGGAAGTCGATCGATGCATACAAGAAAGCGGCTCCGCTCGCACCGGACGGTGAGACGTACCTGAATCTCGCCCGCGTGCTGTGGCAGGAAGACCGCATTCCCGAGGCCAAGGAAGCCGCCAAGCAGGCGATCGCCAAGGGCGTGAAGAAGCCCGACGACGCCAACAAGATTCTCGCGCTGAAAAGCAAATAATTTGGCGAAGAGATGACCATCCGCGCTTGGAACCTGTGACGCGGTTTGGTATATGCTAGGAGGTTCCCGCGACTGGAAACGGTTGCAGGAACCGAACGATGGCCCGCGGCGCCCAGGCGTCCGGAAACACCTCCCGAGCTGACGGCATGACGCAAGACCTCGAACTCCAAGTTAGGAATGATGACGACCGCGAAGGATTGAACTGGGCACGCATTGCCGGTATCACCTGCGCGATCGCCGTGCATGCCGCGGCGCTCCTGTTGTTGCTGGCCCCAATGACGCCGCCTGCCCAACAGCAGGAGGAAGAGCAGGTGACGATGGTGAACATCATCAAGCCGCCGCCGCCGCCCCCGCCGCCGCCGCCGCCGCCGCCGGAGCCGCCGAAGGAGATCAAGCAGCCTCCGAAGGAGCTGTCTCCGCCGCGCCCGACCCCGACGCCTCCGCCGCCGGACCAGCCGCCGGTCGAGAATCTGGACCCGAGCCCGATCGATCCGCCCGCGCCGCCGCCGGCTCCGCCCGCGCCGCCGCAGGTCGCCAGCGACATCGGCTCCAGCGTCGACCCGTCTTCGCGCCGGTTGAACCCGCCGAAGTACCCGCCGACCGAAGCCCGTCAGGGCGTGGGCGGCACCGTAGTCCTCGTGATCAGCATCGACGCCCAGGGCAACGTGCTGGACGTGCAGGTCGAAAAGTCCAGCCGTAACCGCAATCTGGACCGCGCAGCCATGGATGCCGCCCGCAAGTGGCGCTTCAACCCCGAAGTGCGCAACGGTCAACCGGTCGCCAGCCGCGTCCGCGTACCCGTGGATTTCGTCCCGCCGAACTGATCGGGTTCGGTTGGACAGCTAGTTGTTTCGACAGCTAGTCGTTGCGTTAGTTCCATGTAAAACCTTTCTTCCTTTCCACGACATTCAAAGGTAAGCGTCATGCTGCAGCAAACCACTACCGCCGCCGCCGGAGGCTCCAACGCTGAAGCGCTCCAGCAGATGAGCTTTTCGCATCTGTTGCAGAACTTCGACCTCGTCGGCTGGATCGTGTTCATCACGCTCACGCTGATGTCGGTTCTGTCGGTCTACTGGATCGTCATCAACTTCGTTAAGAATCTGCGCCTGCGCGGTTCGTCGGACCGCGTCGTCAGCACGTTCTGGGAAACCCCGAACGCCCAGGACGCGATCCGTTACATGGAAGAGCAGCCGCGCAGCGAGCCGTTCTCCAAGATCGCCCTCGACGCCGCCCAGGCCGCCGCTCACCACCAGCGCCACGAAGGCTCGCGCCTGGTCGAGTCGCTGAACCGCTCGGAGTTCGTCGACCGCGCCCTGCGCCAGGCCGTCACCCGCGAGAGCTCGCGCCTGGAAGCCGGCCTGACCGTGCTCGCCACCGTCGGCTCGACCGCTCCGTTCGTCGGTCTGCTCGGCACCGTGTGGGGCATCTACCACGCCCTGCTGCGCCTGGGCGCCTCGGGCGAGTCCTCGATCCAGGCCGTGGCCGGCCCGGTGGGTGAAGCGCTGATCATGACCGCGATCGGTCTGTTCGTCGCGATCCCGGCCGTGCTCGCCTACAACTTCTTCGTCCGCCTGAACCGTGTCACGAACAACAAGTTCGACACCTTCGCGCACGACCTGCACGACTTCTTCGCCACCGGCTCGCGCGTCGGCGAAGTGGCCGGCAAGCGCTAATAGCACCACCTAGCCTTCTCAATAGCGTAGTTGGAGTTCGGACATGGCCTTTAGTGCAGGCAACGACAGCGGCGGCCCGATGGCCACCATCAACGTCACGCCCCTGGTGGACGTGATGCTGGTGCTGCTGATCATCTTCATGATCACCGCACCGCTGATGACCCATAAGGTCGAGATCAAACTGCCCGAAGCCACTCTCGCCAAGCCTGAGGAGGCGCCGAAGACGCCGCCGATCACCCTGGCCATCCAGGAGAGCGGCGCGATCTACTGGAACGACGAGCCCGTCACCATGGATCAGCTGGAAAGCCGTCTTTCGGTCGAAGCGCAGAAGACCCCGCAGCCGCAGATCAACGTCCGCGGCGACCGCACCGCCAAGTACCGCATCGTCAACAGCGTGGTCACGGTGGCGCAGAAGCAGGGCATGCGCAAAGTCGGCTTCGTCGCGATCAAAGAACGTTAATCGGAGACAAGAGACATGGCTTTCAGCAACAACTCCGATAGCGGTGCGATCTCCGACATCAACGTCACTCCGCTGGTCGACGTGCTGTTGGTGCTGCTGATCATCTTCATGGTCACGGCCCCGACGGTGTCCTACCCGATCGACGTCAACCTGCCGCAACCGACGTTGAACCCGCCGCCCCAGACGCAGGAGCCGCCGCCGCCGATCTCGCTGCGGATCGACGCGACCGGGACGGTGTTCTGGAACAACAACCCCACGCCGCTGCAGGCGATCCCGGGGATGATGAAGGAAACGGTTCAACGCGATCCCACCAATCAACCTCTGCTAGAAATCGACACCAACGACGATGCCGAATACGGCATCCTCGCCAAGGTGCTGGCTTACGCCAAAAACGCAGACATGAAAAAGATCGGTTTCGTCCAGAAGTAAGCTCTACGCCGAAACCGACGCTTACCGTCGTGAAACGCCGCCCGCTTGGGCGGCGTTTTTTTTTGCCCGCGACACTCGCGATCGGCGCCGCGCAGCCGATCCGCGGGATCGGGGCGGAGACCGGCTCGGTGCGTTCGGCCGCCAGGACTCGGCCCGGTACGGCCGCATGCGCCGTCGCCGCGTGGCCGCCATGGCAATGAGCCGGGCCGGTCGTGCATCCCGGCGACGAAACGAATGAGACTCGCTTGCGTTATTTACTGTGACCGGATTAACGTAAATCCGGGCAGCCCGCCCCAGGATGGAGGTGCACATGGCCGGTTCCAGGTTCTCCGCTCCCGCTTACGCCGGCAACGCGCCGGTGGCCGAAATCAACGTCACGCCCCTGGTCGACGTGATGCTGGTCCTGCTGATCATCTTCATGGTCACCGCGCCGGCGCTGACCGGAAAAATCGACCTCGGCCTGCCGTTCGCCAATACGACCGAGGCCGAACCACCGCCGAAGGCCAGCTTGATGGTGCGCCAGGACGGCGGCTTCGAGCTCGACGGCCGCAGCCTGGCGAGCGGCGAACTACGCGCGGCCTTGCAGGCGCTGGCGCGCAGCGCGCCGGACACGGTGCTGGAAATCGGCGCCAACGCCGATGCCGACTACCAGGGCTTCGCCCACGCTTTGTCGGCCGCGCAGGACAGCGGGATTCAGAACATCTCCACTGCGTCGCGCTGAGTCCGACACCAGAAAGACGCGACGGCCGCCATCGCGCGGCCGTCGTCGTCCGCCGTATCTCGTGTAGGAGCGGCGTCCCACGGGATTTCCTCCGGTCATGGGCCGCGACAACCGAAGCGAAGAAATACCACGTCGCCTGCCGAAGCCCGGTCGGTCGGCGGTTGGATAAAAACGCTCGTATGCCTGGGCTTCGGCTGCGACGCTCGCGTACGCCGCTGCGGCGGGTCGCGGCTGACGCCGCTCCTACAGGCAAGCGTTCATCCGGCTTCGCCGATCACCCGCAGATAAGCGCGCACCGTCGCGTCGAGGCCTTGGTACAGGGCCTCGCCGATCAGGGCGTGGCCGATCGACACTTCGAGCACGTTCGGCACGCCGCGCAGGAAGGCGCCGAGATTGGCCTGGCTGAGGTCGTGACCGGCGTTGACGCCGAGCCCGGCGGCCTGGGCGCGGCGCGCGGCCGCGGCGAAGGCGGCGACCGCGCTGTCGCTGCGGCCTTGGGCGTGGGCTTCGGCGTAGGGCCCGGTGTACAGCTCGACCCGGTCGGCGCCGAGCGCGGCGGCCAGCTCGATGCCGGCGCGATCGGCATCGGCGAACACGCTGACCCGGCAACCCAGCGCGCGCAGCTCGGCGACGCGCGGGCGCAGGGTTTCGGCGTCGCGGATGAAATCGAAGCCGTGGTCGGAGGTGAGCTGGTCGTCGCCGTCCGGGACCAGGGTCGCTTGCGCCGGGCGAGTGCGCTGGCACAGCTCGAGCAGGCCCGGGTAGCCGTCGCGCGGCGGCGCGAAGGGATTGCCTTCGATATTGAATTCCACGCCGCGCTCGCGGGTCAGCTCGGCCAGCGCGTATACGTCGTCGGCGCGGATATGGCGGGCGTCGGGGCGCGGATGCACGGTGATGCCGTGGGCGCCGGCCTCCAGGCAGGCGCGCGCCGCGCGCACGACATCGGGTTCGGCGCCGCCGCGCGAGTTGCGCAGCACGGCGATCTTGTTGACGTTGACGCTGAGCACGGTCATGCGCACAGCCTAACCCGCCGCGTGCGTCGCGGCGAGCGGCGCACGCGGCGGGTCCAATGCGGCGGGATGCGCAGGGCCGACCCGGCGCGCAGGGAAAGCGACGACCGCGGTCGCGGCCGGACTCAACGCGGCGCGTTGTCCGCCTGCGACGCCGCCGCGGCGAGCTTGCGCGCTTCGGCCTGCTCGCGCAGACGGCGAAGCTCGACCGGGTCGATGATCACCGACACGTCGCGGCTGGTGCTGTCCAGGCGCCGCGCCAGCAGGCTCATCACGCCCGCGATCAGCAGGCCGAGCGCGGCCAGCAGGCTCAGTGCGAGGATCGCCGGCGAGTTGGTCTTCAGCGCCAGCACGAAGGCGGCGGCGGCCAGCAGCAGATAAACCCAAGGCATTGCGCGTACTCCCTGACGTAGGCTCCGACTCCGGACCGGCGCGGCGGTCCGGCCGCCCGGTACCGGCCTGGGCGGCCGGGCGGGTCCGATTCGAGTTTAGCGCGGCTCGGCGACCGCAACAGCCGGTGCGCGCCGCGGATGCGACCGGCGGCACAACCGGCTAGAGCAACGGCGAAACCAGCCGCGCCAGGGCCTCCGGCAGGCGGGCGCGCCACAGCGAGCGGTTGCGGTCGGGGCGCACCCGCGGCGCCCGCGAGCATTCGTCCTGGATCAGCGCCGCCAGCTCGCCGGCCACGCCGGCGTCGTAGAACATCACCGAAATCTCGAAGTTCAGGCGGAAGCTGCGATGGTCGAAATTGGCGCTGCCGATGATCGCCATCTTGTCGTCGCACAGCAGCGCCTTGGTGTGCAGCATGCGCGGGCCGTACTCGTGGATCTTGACCCCGGCCTCGAGCAGTTCGTCGAAGTAGGAACGCGCCGCATAGGTGACCAGGCGGCTGTCGCTGAGCTTGGGCACCAGCAGGCGCACGTCCAGTCCGCCCAGCGCGGCCGAGGTCAGCGCCATGCGCGCGGCCTCGCTCGGGACGAAGTACGGCGTGACCAGCCAGACCCGGCGCTGGGCGGCGTGGATCGCGCCGACGTGCACGCGGTGGATCGCCTCCCAGGGCGAATCCGGCCCGGAGCTGACTACCTGCGAAGCGACGCGTCCGGGCTGCGGCGGCGGATGCTGGATCTTCAGCGGCGGTTGGCCGGTGGCGTAGCACCAGTCCTCGGTGAAGACCAGATCGAGCTCGCGCACCACATCGCCTTCCAGGCGCAGATGCAGGTCGCGGTAGGCGTCCTCGCGCAGGCGCTCGTCTTCCTCGTCGGTGATGTTGATCCCGCCGGTGTAGCCGACCAGGCCGTCGATGACCACGATCTTGCGATGGGTGCGCAAGTTCAGCCACGGCCGCCGCCAGAACCAGCGCAGCCTCATCGGATGGAACCAGGCCACTTCCGCGCCGGCCTCGAGCAGGGGCCGGATGAAGCGCCGCGAGGTCTGGCCGGAGCCGACCGCGTCCATCAGCAGGCGCACCTTGACCCCGGCCCGGGCGCGCTCGATCAGGGCATCGCGCAGCGCGGTGCCGGTGCGGTCGGGCAGATAGATGTAGTACTCCAGATGGATGTGGTCGCGCGCCTGGGCGATGTCGGCCAGCAGCGCGGCGTACTTGGCGCCGCCGTCGATCAGCAGGCGCGCCTGGGTCGCCGTGGTCGGCGGCAGTCCGGTGGTGGCCTGGCCGAGCTTGGCCAGTTCGATCGCTTCCGGCGACGGCGTCAGCCCCGGCGGCGGCGCGGGCAGCGAGGCGCGGGCGCGCACCCGGCGCAGGCGCTGGCGATGGATGCGCAGCGGGCCGAAGAAGTAATAGATCAGGAAGCCGATGTAGGGCAGCACGGCCAGGCTGATCAGCCAGCTGATCGTCGCCACCGGCTCGCGCTTCTGCAGCACGATCCACAGGCTCAGCCAGACCAGGTACACGGCCCAGCCGATGGTCAGGTACAGGCCGAGGCGGGGAATGGCGAGCAGGTCTTGCCAAAGATCGGGCAGCAGGTCCAGCACGTTGGGCGACTCCATTGCTGAGCGGCGCCGCCGGTGCGGCCGCGCGCGGCCTAGGCTAGCCCGCCGGCCCGGGCCGGCATAGTCCGCCGGCCGGGCGTTTAGCGGCCGCGGCGACTGCGCGGGCCGGCAAAGACCGCGCTGGCGGCGCCGAGTTAGGATGCGGCCACGCCCGCCAGACCACAGGAAGGTCCCGCATGTTCCGCCGGCATCTCGTCGCCATCGCCCTGCTCTTCCCGCTCTCCTCGCCGGCATCGGCCGACACCGCACCGCGCAGCGTCGACGTGTCGGCGTCGGCCGAGATCAAGGTCGTGCCGGACGTGATCCTGCTCGACGTCGGCGTCGAAACGCGCCATGCCCAGCTCGACCAGGCCAAGCGCAGCAACGACGACAACGTCGCCCAGGCGCTGGCCTTCCTCAAGCGCAGCGGGGTGCCCGACAAGGACGTGCAGACCGACTTCATCAGCATCGAGCCCAGCTACCACGCCGACTATTCGCTGACCCGACCGCAGATCTACATCGTGCGCAAGAGCATCGGCATCAAGCTGAGCCGCATCGGCGATCTGGAGAAGGTGCTGACCGGCCTGTTGTCGAGCGGTGTGCAGTACATCCACGGCATCGAGTTCCGCACCACCGAACTGCGCAAGCACCGCGACGCGGCGCGCGCGCTGGCGGTGCAGGCGGCGAAGCAGAAGGCCGATGCCTTGGCCGCCGAACTCGGGGTGCGGCGCGGGCCGGTGCTGAACGTATCGGAGTCGTACGCCGGCGGCTGGTGGCGCAGCGGCAGCCGCTGGGGCGGCGGCATGAGCGGCGGTCAGATGATGCAGAACGTGATGCAGAACAGCGCCGGCGGCGGCGAGTCGGCCGACGGCGAGACCCTGTCGGTGGGCCAGATCAGCGTCAGCGCCTCGGTCAGCACCCGCTTCGCGATCGAATAGCGGCTGCGCCGAGCCGGGCTCGGACCCGGGCATTCGGCCGGCGCCGGGCGCCGGCCGAGCGCATTCAGCCTGTCGGCGCGGCGCCGCCGGAACCCAGCGATCCGGTGGCGTCGCGGATTCTGCGACGCAGGCGGCGTAGGCTGCGCGGATGGACTCGGCGCGCAAAACCCTGACCAATCTGCAACCGGCGGCGATCAAGGGCCGCGGTTCGGCGTCCTACCTGGCCGGCCGCTACGAGGTGCGCACCGCCCACGGCGAGGACGACGGCTGGGGCTCGCTGTACGCGGACGCCGAAACCGAGTCGCGCCCGGACACCCGGGTCAGCGAGGAAACCGCGCGCAGCATCATCAGCCGCAACGATTCGCCCGACATCGCCTTCGGCCAGTCGCTCAATCCTTATCGCGGTTGCGAACACGGCTGCGTCTATTGCTTCGCCCGGCCCTCGCACGCCTACCTGGAACTGTCGCCGGGGCTGGACTTCGAAACCCGGCTGTTCGCCAAGGTCAACGCCGCCGAACGGCTGCAGACCGAACTCGCCCGCCCCGGCTACGTCTGCTCGCCGATCGCGCTGGGCATCAACACCGACTCCTATCAGCCGATCGAGCGCCGCTACCGGATCACCCGCGGCGTGATCGAAGTGCTCGACGCCTGCTCGCATCCCTTCAGCCTGCTGACCAAGAACGCCTCGGTGGTGCGCGATATCGAGGTGCTGGCGTCGATGGCGCAGCGCCGGCTGGTGTCGGTGTATTTCTCGGTGACCACGCTCGACAACCAGTTGTCGGCGCGGATGGAGCCGCGCGCCTCGGCGCCGCACGCGCGGCTCAAGGCCATGCGCGCCCTGGCCGAGGCCGGGGTGCCGGTCGGGGTGATGGTCGCGCCGGTGATTCCGATGATCAACGACGGCGAGATCGAACGCATTCTCGATGCCGCCCACGCGGCCGGCGCGCGCGCCGCCGGCTACGTGCTGCTGCGCCTGCCGCACGAACTCAAGCAGGTCTGGCGCGACTGGCTGCAGCTGCACTACCCCGATCGCGCCGCGCATGCGATGAGCCTGATCCAGCAGATGCGCGGCGGCAAGGACTACGACTCGGCCTTCGGCAAGCGCCAGCGCGGCGAGGGACCGTTCGCGCAACTGATCGCACAGCGCTTCCGCAAAGCCTGGCGCCAGTACGGCTTCGGCCGCCTGCCGGCGCTGGACACCGGCGCCTTCGTGCCGCCGCGCAAGCCGACGCCGCAGCTGGATCTGTTCTAGGGCCGCGACAGGCCGCGATCGGGCTGCGGCCGGGATCAGGGCGCGTCGGCGCAGATCGGGCCGACCGGGGGCGCGGCCTGCGCCTCCGCGGCGGGCTCGTGCGCCGAAGCATCGCCGAGCAGGACGTACGACAGCCCGGCGATCGCCGCGGTCAGCGCGGCCAGGGCATACATCAGCCAGGCGAACGCGCGCTCGTAGCCCTGGCGCAGCGCGACCGCGTCCACTCCCGGCAGCAGCGCCTGCGCGCGCGCCGCGTCGCCGGTGGCCAGGCGTTGCGCCGCTTCGCCCAGCGCCGCGCCGGCGCCGGGCGCGAGCGCCTGCAACCGCCACTGCAGCAGACCGGCCAGGGCCGCGGCGACCACCGCGATGGCGATGCCTTCGCCCGACACCCGGCTGGCGCCGAACACGCCGGCGGCCATGCCGGCGCGTTCTTTCGCCACCACGCTGATCGCCAGGCCGTCCATCAGGCCCCATGGAATCGCCGAACCGGCGCCGATCAACAGCAGCGGCGCGACCCAGTCCGCGCCGCTGCCGTGGCCGGCGATCGCGCCCAGCCAGACCAGCCCGGCCGCGGCCGACAACAGGCCGGCCGCGCACAGCACGCCGGCGGCGATGCGATGGCTGAGCAGCGCCGCCGCGAACGGCACCAGCAGCATCGGCGCCGACAGCGCCATCATCAGCGCGCCGGCCTCGATCGCGCTGTAGCCGTGCAGGCCGATCAGCCGCATCGGCAGCACGATGATCAGGGCCAGATAGGCGAAGCCGGTGCCGATCGGCAGCAATTGCGCGCCGACGAAACGCGGCAGGCGGAACAGGCTGAGGTCGAGCATCGGCCGCGCCGCGCGGGTTTCCACCCGCACGAACAGCGCCAGCAGCAGGCCCGCCCCGCCCAGGGCCGCAAGCACCCAGGGATCGGACCAGCCGCGTTCCGGCGCCAGCAGCACGCCGACGGTGAGCGCGGCCAGCAGCGCGGTGGAACTGAGGCAGCCCGGCCAGTCCAGCCCGCGCGCGTCGGGATCGCGCGACTCGCGCATGCGCGGCACGCCGAACGCGCTGGCCAGCACCGCGATCACGAGACTGGACAGGAACACCGCGCGCCAGCCCTGGCTTTGCACCAGCCAACCGGCGAGGCTGGGACCGAACGCCAGGCCGATGCCGAACGCGGTGCCGAGCAGGCTGAAGGCGCGGATCCGCGCCGGGCCGTGGAACTCCTGCGACAGCGCGGCATTGCCGCCGGCCAGGGCCAGCGCCGCGGCCACGCCCTGCAGCAGACGCAGCAGGTTCAGCGCCAGCAGGTTCGGCGCCAGCGCCAATAGCAGCGACACCAGGGCGTAGGCGACGATGCCGGTGGCGAACACCCGCTTGCGGCCGTAGCGGTCGGCCAGGGTGCCCGCGGCCATCAGGCAACTGCCGAAGGCGAGCATGAAGGCATTGGTGATCCAGTTCAGCGCCACCGGGCTGCCGCCGAGTTCGGCGGCGATGGCGGGAATGGCGACCGGCGGGCCGGTGAAACTCAGCGGCAGGACCAGGCCGGCGAGGCTGACGGCGCCCAGGACCAGATAGCGATCCAGGCGTCCGGCCGGGCGGTCGGCGGAAACGGAAGCGGAAGCGGACATGAGGCGGGGCCGAGCGGGGCGTTACAGCCTAGAAGCGCCGTAATACTGGAAAAACAGGCGGCCGATCCGCACTTTGTGGAACAATTTTCCGCAATCGATCGCTCAGGATTCCCGCCATGGACAAACTCGGCAGCCTGCTCGCCTTCGTGCGCACCGCCCAGACCCGCAGCTTCGTCGGCGCCGGGCGTCTGCTCGGTCTGTCGTCTTCGGCGGTCGGCAAGAGCGTGGCCAAGCTCGAACAGCAGCTCGGCGTGCGCCTGCTCCAGCGCAACACCCGTAACGTGCGCCTGACCGAAGAGGGCCAGGCCTTCTACGAACGCTGCCGGCCGCTGCTGGACGAGCTGGAAGAAGCCGAGGCGATGCTGACCCATGCCATGCAGGCGCCGCGCGGGCGCCTGCGCATCGGCCTGCCGACCGCCGGCTACCGGTTCCTGATGCCGGTGCTGGAAGCGTTCCGCCGCCAGCATCCCGAGGTGCTGCTGGAGCTGGACTTCAACGACCAACTGGTCGACGTGGTCGAGGGCGGCTTCGATGCGGTGATCCGCAGCGGCGACATGCCCGACTCGCGGCTGCGCGCGCGCCGGTTGGGGCCGTTCTGCTTCATGCTCTGCGCCGCGCCCGACTACCTGCGGCGCCGCGGCGAACCGCGCCGGCCGGTCGAGCTGGAAGCGCACGACTGCATCCACTATCGCTTCGCCAGCAGCGGCAAGATCCAGGAGTGGTCGTTGCGCCTGGAGCCCGGCGAGTCGCCGCCGCACCTGCCCTCGGCGCTGGTGTGCAACAACATCGAGGCGGCGGTATCGGCGGCGGTGCACGGGCTGGGCATCGTCTACACCACCGATTTCATGGTCCGCGAACTGCTCGCCGACGGCCGCCTGCGCCGGGTGCTGCCGGGCTTCGAAGCCCAACGCGGGCAGTTCTGGGCCTTGTGGCCGGAGCATCGGCTGATGTCGCCGAAACTGCGGGTGTTCCTGGATTTCATCGGCGAGCGGCTGTTCCGCCATCCGCCGGTGGCCTGAGCCGCTCGGCTGGCGCCGGGCGCCGCGGCCGGACGACAATGCCGCACGCCGCGGGCCGGATCGTCGCCCGCGCAGGAAGCGGCGGCTGCGATCGCGCGCCGCCATCGGATTCATCGCATCGAAAGGATTTCGCATGCTTCGTCTGTCTGCGTTCCGTAGCTGTCCGTTCCGTCTGTACTCGTTGCGTTGGTGCTCGGCCGCCGTGCTGAGCCTGGCCCTGTCCGGCGCGGCGACCGCCGCCACCGCGCCCGGTTTCGATTGCCGGCAAGCGCGCAGCGCGGTCGAGCGGCGCATCTGCGCCAGCGCCGAGCTGTCGCAGCGCGATGCCGAGCTCGATCGCCTGTACCGGCAGATCCAGGCCGAAACCGCCGGCGTCGACGGCGCCAGCGGCCGCCGCATCGACCCGCTCGCGGCCGGCCAGGCCGCCTGGCTCGCCGAGCGCGATGCCTGCGCCGACGAAGCCTGCCTGGCGCGCGCCTACGACCGGCGCATCGCCGCGCTGCGTCGCGACTGGGCGCAGGCGCTGGAGGCGCCGGCCACGTCTGCGACGACCGTGTCCGCGCCGGCCGCATCGGCGTCCGCCTACCGCTACGAACGCCACGGCGATTTCGAGGCGTTCTTCGCCGACTTCCGCCGCGCGGTCGCCGCCGACGATCGCGCCGCGGTCGCGCGCATGAGCGCCCGGCCGTTCGCCGACTACGCCACCGGCCTGAGCTGCGTGAACGTCGAGGACGGCTGCTCGGCGCAGGAGCTGCGCGCCAGCCGCAGCAGCCTCACCGCGGACGAATTCCGCGCCAAGTACGAACGGGTGGTGTCGCCGGCGGTGCGCAAGGCGCTGCGCGAACGGCGCATCCGCGCCTACGACCCGGCCGTCGACGAGGTCCGCGCCGAGAACGGCGAAGTCGAGGCGGTCGGTCCGATCGCGCCGGGCGAGTACCTGCTCGAGAACGAGGACCACTTCGAGGAGCGGGTGTTCCGCAAGATCGACGGCGCCTACAAGCTCGCGCGGGTGCCGTTCTATCCCTGAGCGACAGCCCGGACGCGACGATCTCGAACCGGACTTGCAACGGCCGGACAAGAAAAAACCCCCGTCCTCATGGACGGGGGCGCAAAGACAGCCAATCAGCGCGTTGACACGGGTAGATCTCAGCTCTTGCAGCTCAGGCCCTTGGAGCCTTCCGGCAGCGGCACGGCCACCGCTTCCCAGGCGCAGGCCACGGTCTTGACCGCGCTGGCCTTGAGCAGGCCCTTGTCGACCAGGTCCTGGGCGGCGTTCTGGGTCGCTTCGCGCGCCTGCGGGTAGCTGGACTGCGAGGTCAGGTACAAGGTGTTGGCGCGGTACCAGATCTGCCCGGCGGTGTTCGGCGTCAGGCCCTTCAGGCCGGTGGCGCCGTTGCAGACCAGGTCGGCCGGCAGCAGGGTCTTGCGGTGCGACTTGGGCACCTTCTGGCCTTCGGCGAGCAGGTAGAAGAAATGATTGCCGACGCCGGAGGTGTAGTGCGGGTCTTCCCCGGTGAAGCCGCCGGCCGGATAGCAGTCGAACGAACCGCTGCCGTCCTCGGCCACGTCGAGGCTGGGCTTGAACATGTAGCGCAGCGGCTTGCCGTCCAGCATCACGTTCTCGCCGATCAGGTAGTCCGGCGGATCCTTCGGGCTGTTGTCGAAGAACTCGACCAGGGTGCCGTGGATGTCGGACGTGGCTTCGTTGAGGCCGCCGGCATCGCCGGAATAGGCCAGGTTCGAGGTCGCCTGGGTCACCCCGTGCGACATCTCGTGGCCGGCCACGTCCAGCGCCACCACCGGGTTGGAGATGCCGTAGTCGCCGTTGCCGTAGACCATGCGCTTGGCTTCGCCGTCCCAGAACGCGTTGGTGCCGCCGGCGTCGATGAAATAGAAGATCGAGAAGGTGACGTTGACGAAGCTCTGCACGCCCTTGTCGTCGCCGAAGATGCCGACCCGATCGTAGAGCTTGTTGTAGTAGTCCCAGGTCTTGGACACGCCGTAGTGGGCCTCCACGCCGGTGCGCTCGATATTGGACATCTGCTCGTTGCCCCACAGATTGTCCTTGTCGAACATCGGCGGCGCGCTGAAGTCGCCGCCGCCGAAGTACAGGTCGACCACGGTGCCGCCGGTGTTGTGCAGGGTGCCGCCGCCGCGCTTGTCGTCGCGCAGCAGGAAGCCGGCGCCGCGGCCGCCGCTTTCCTCGGCGCCGACCTTGCTGGTCGAGATCGCGACCTTGCCGCGGGTGATGGTGTAGCCCTGCCCTTCGACCGACTCGGCGCTGTAGATGCGGCTGTCGCGGCCGAGCAGGCTGCCGTCGCCGGCGTCGACGTAGATCAGGTCGTGGACCGGGCGTTCGAATTTGTTCAGGCCGCGGAAGGTCACCTCATAGGCGAGGCGCGGCTGGTTGTCCTTGGCGAAGTACACCACGCGCGAACTCGGCGTCTGCATGAAGCGGCCGGCGAAATGCACGCCGGCGTCGGCGATGGCCTGGCCGGCGGACAGCTTCGGCGTCGGCGCGGCGCCGCCGCCGAGCTGCAGGTCGAGGCTGCGGCTGACCGAGCGCAGCAGGCCGTCCTTCATGTGCGCGACCAGGTCGCCGCCGATCACCGGCAAGCCCTGGTAACTGCGGTCGAAACGCACGTGCTGGCTGCCGTCGGTTTCGACCACCAAGTCGCGCGGGCGGTACTGCTCGGCGTCGACCGCATCACGGCTTGCCTGCATGCCGGCGGCGCCGGCTTGGCGGATTTTCTCGGCTTGCAGCAGGTCGCGCGCGCGCACCACCAACGGGTGCGTCTGCAGCCGATCGGCGGGCGTGGCGCCTGAGCGGGCAGGGGCCGCAGCGAAAGCGGAGAAAGCGCGCGGCGCCGTCGCGGCGGCTCCGGCATTCGCGATCTGCGCCGAATGCGCGGCGTTTCCGGCGCCGGCCAGACCGGGCGCGCGATCGCTGCCGTACTGCGTCGCCACCCAGGCGGTGGCGGTGGAACCGGTGATCGCCAACAGGATCGAGGCGGTCAAGATACGTTGCTTGCTGGACATGCAGTTTCTCCGAGTCGTAGACCAAATTAAGGAAAAGACCAGCCAATGCCCGTTGCGCGAACGCAAAAACACGGTCGCGCAATGGGGTCGTGCACGTAAGGCGAAGGTCTTGCATGCCGCGAACGGGGCGTCGCATGGCGGCGGCGCCCGTCTTGAGCCCCTCCCCATAGCTTCGAACGCGCGCCGGCTTCGCTCCCCTACCCGAGCGATGCCGAGTCGAAGCGAGGAATTCCCGAATTGGGATCGGCGTCAGAGTGCGGACGCGCGCGGCGATCGGATCGTTTCGACGGAAACGGCTACCGCCGCATGACGTGGATGCGCGAAGGCCAACGGCCTTCTGTAGGAGCGGCGTGAGCCGCGACCAACCGCAGCGGTGTACGTAAGCGTCGCCTACGAAGCCCAGGCCTTCGGCCGCATGGCGGTCGACGCCCCGGCTCCGAGCCGCGACCTGGCGTCGCAGCGCTCGGCCTGTTGCGGCTCATGACCGGAGCAATTGCCGTGGGCTGCCGCTGCCGCAGACGAGCCTTGCGCGGATGCGCTCAGGCCGGCGACGGCATGATGTGCGACAGATAGACCCGCTCGTCCTCGAAGATCCGGATCGCGATCGGCCGGCGCAGCTGCATCGACAGGTGGAAAGCCTCGGCCTTGGCGGCGGCCGAAGCCGCGGCGGCGTCGCCGTAGCGTTCGTCGGAAACCTCGCAGGCCAGGCGCCGGCCCTGGTAGTCGCGTTCGCTCAGTTGCACGGTGTAACGCTTGGCCGCGTGATGCATCCGTCCCCGTCCTTCGTTCGGCCGCGCGACCGGCATGGCGCCGCGCACCGCGCAACTGGCGCGGCGCGGCTACCTTGGCCGAAGCCGACGGCCAAGGCTCTCAGGAGAGCGCGCGCCGTGGGGTCAGAAATTTCCTACTTGCGGCTAGGATTCGCGCCCCGACGCGAAGCCCGTCGCACTATCCCGACAGCGGCCACAGCGGTCCGTCCAGCCACAGCCAGCGCGCCATCCAGGCGCAGACCAGGGCGATCAGCGCGGTCAGCGGCAGGCCGATGCGCAGGAAATCGGCGAAGCGATACTGGCCTGGGCCCAGGATCAGCAGATTGCCGTGGTGGCCGATCGGGGTCAGGAAGGCGACCACCGCGCCGAGCGCGGTGCAGACCACGAACGGCGTCGGCGGCAGGCCCAGAGACTGCGCCAGCGAGACCGCGATCGGACCCAGCAGCACCGTGGTCGCCGCGTCCGACAGGATCTGGGTCAACAGCGCCGCCACCGAGAACATCACCAGCAAGATCGCCAGCGGCGACCAGTGCGCGATCAATTCCAGCATCGCCCGAGCCAGCAACTGCGCGGTGCCGGTCTGCTCCATCGCCACGCCGAGCGGGATCACTCCGGCGATCATCACGAAGATGCGAACGTCGATCTCGCGATACGCCTGCTCGACGTCGACGCAGCGCGTGGCCACCATCGCCACCGCGCCGAGCAGGAAAGCCAGCGGCGCCGACAGCCATTCGGTGGCCGCGGCGACCACGGTCGCGGCCAGGATCGCCAGCGCCAGCGGGGCGCGCACGCGCCGGCGCGCTTCGCCGGCGAACGGCACCAGCATCAGGAAACCGTGGTGCGCGGCGAGTTCGGCGAACCGCGACGGCCTGCCCCACAACACCAGCAGATCGCCTTCGCGCAGCCGCGCGTCGGCCAGGCGCGGCGCGACCGCGCCTTGGCGCCGCCACAGGCCGGCGATCACCGCGTTGAAGCGGCGGGCGAAGTCCAGCTCGCGCACGCTGCGGCCGATGAACTCCGAACCCGGCGCGATCACCGCCTGGACCAGCTGCGGCTCGCCGTCGCCGTCGCTGCTGACCCGCTCGCCGAAGCGGGCGATGGCGTTGAGATCCAGGCCGGCGTCGTCGTGCAGCGAGGCCAGCGCGTCGGCGGAGGCTTCGACCAGCAACACGTCGCCGCTGATCAAGGGGCTGCTCGGGCCCAGGTCCTGGCGGCGCTGGCCGTCGCGCAGCCAACCGGTGAGGACGAAGCGGTCGCCCAGCGCTTTCTGCAGTTCCGCCAGCGGCCGCGTGCTCCAGCGCGAGCCTTCGACGATCAGCAATTCGGTGCGGTAACGGTCCAGGCGCAGATAGCCGTCGTCGCCGTGATCGGCGCCGTGCTTGGGAAGCACCCAGCGGGTCAACAGCATGTAGATCACGCCGACCGCAACCAGGGCCAGGCCGATCGGAGTGATCGAGAAGATGCCCAGACCCGGCGAACCCGAGCGTTCGATCAGGTTGTCGGCGAGCAGGAAGGCCGGCGCGCTGACCAGGGTCAGGGTGGTGCCCAGCGAGGCGGCGAGCGACATCGGCATCAGCAGGCGCGAGGCCGACAGGCCGCGCGCCTTGGCGAAGCGGGTCAGGATCGGCAGCATCATCGCCGTGACCATGACGTGGTGGGTGAACGAAGACAGCGCCGCCACCGCCGGCATGGTCACCGCGATCGCCCGCTGCTCGCTGTGGCCGGCGGCCCGGGCGATCCATTGTCCCAAACGTTCGGTGATGCCCGTCGCAGCCAGGCCGCCGGAGATCACGAATACCGCCGCGACGATGATCGCCGGCTCGCTGGCGAAGCCCGACAAGGCCTGCTTGGCGTCCAATACCCCGGTGATCACCAGGGCCAGCAGGGTCAGCATGGCGGTGATGTCCACGCGCAGGCGTTCGCTGACGAACAGATACAGCGCGCCGGCGAGTATCAGCAGAAAAACGATCTGTTGGAGGTCCATCTCGGCATTGTCGGCGAACCGGCCGTGACCGTGCCGTGGCGGCCATCCACCCTCCCGTCACGGTTGCAGCCGTTACAATTCCGGGTCACCACACCCGAGCCCTTCGTTCGCCGACCGCCCCGATGAGTCCGTCGCCCGCCCCGAAGCCCGCCCACCCGGCGGGGGACGACCGCTTCCGCCAGGCGATGACGGCCTCGAACATCGGCATGGCGATCGTCTCGCTCGAAGGCATCTGGCTCGAGGTCAATCCGGCCCTGTGCGCCCTGCTCGGCTACCGCATCGACGAACTGCGCGGCCATCACTACAGCGAAGTGACCCACCCCGACGACCTGGAGATCAGCCGCAACCTGGTCGCGGCCCTGGTCAACGGCAGCCTGGCCTCGGTCGACGAGCACAAGCGCTATCGGCACCGCGACGGCAGCGACGTGTGGGTCCAGCTCAACATCGCGGTGATGCGCGACGAAGACGGCGCGCCGCAGTACTTCATCTCGCACATGCGCGACATCCGCGGCGAACGCGCCGCCGGCCTGGCGCTGAGCGCGCGCGCCGAAGCCAACGGCGCGGCCCTGGACGCCAGCCAGCGCCAGTTGCAGTTGTTCGCCGACGCGGTCTCGCACGACCTGCGCGCGCCGCTGCGCTCGATCGAAAGCTTCTCGGCGCTGTTGCACGAGCGCGCGGCCGAGCGCCTGAACGAGACCGACCGCGACTACCTGGCCCGGATCCGCGCCGCGGCCTCGCGCATGACCAGCCTGCTGGCGGCCTTGAACGAGCTCTCGCACGCGACCCGCACCGAGCTGCGGCGCGAGGCGGTCGACCTGAGCCTGCTCGCCGACTGGGTCGGCGCCGAGCTGCAGGACGCCCACCCGGCGCATCGCGCCCAGATCCAGGTCCAGCCGGGCTTGCAGGTCGAAGGCGACGAGCGCCTGCTCAAGCTGATGCTGACCCAGCTGCTGCACAACGCCTGGAAGTTCTCCAGCCAGGGCCTGGCGCCCGGCGAGGCGGTGCGGATCGAAGTCAGCGGCACGGTCGAGGACGGGCGCCTGAGCCTGGCGGTGCGCGATCACGGCTCGGGTTTCGACATGCGCTATGCTCATAAATTATTCGAGCCCTTCCAGCGCCTGCACGGGCCGGACCAGGGCGGCGGTCACGGTTTGGGCCTGGCGATCGCGCAGCGCATCGCCGAACGTCACGGCGGCCGGCTGCGCGCGCAGTCGCAAGCCGAGGCGGGCAGCACGTTCATCGTTGAATTGCCGGTCGTCGCGGCCGGCGGGGAAGACGCATATGCATAAGGAAATCCTGCTGGTCGAAGACAACCCCGACGACGTCGAGCTGACCCGGCTCGCCTTCGACGAGGCCAAGATCGCCAACAGGCTGGTGGTGATGGGCGACGGCGCCGAGGCGCTGGATTACCTGTTCGCCCGTGGCCGCTATTCCGATCGCGATCCCAACGACCTGCCCTCGATCGTCCTGCTCGACCTCAACCTGCCCAAGGTCGACGGTCGCGAGGTGTTGCAGGCGATCCGCGCCCACGAACCGACCCGGACCCTGCCGGTGGTGGTGCTGACCACCAGCACCGAGCCCTTCGATGTCGAGGCCAGCTATGCGCTGGGGGTCAACAGCTACATCCAGAAGCCGGTCGACTTCGAGCAATTCGTCTGGGCGGTGAAGCAGGTCGGGCTGTACTGGCTGGTGCTGAACCATCCGCGGCATCCGTGATGCAGGCGGGGTTGGCTCATGGCGGCAGCTGACAGCGACAGCTGACAGCTAACAGCAAATCCCCCTGGCCCTTCCGGCCGGCAGGCATAGCCTGCCGGCGTTCGATCGTGCGCGAACCTGCGGTTCGCAAGCGCAGGCTCTCACCCTTTTTCAAGGGGGGGGGAAGCCTGCGGGGGGGGAAGCGCGATCCGCGCAGGCTTGCGGCGGACGCGACGATTCGCCGGCGAGATCTCGTCGATGCTCACGACAGTTGGCCCCCTTTGGAAAAAGGGGCGGGCGCCTGCGGCAGGACTTGCGCCGGCGTCGTGGCGGCGCCGGGGGATCTGCTTCTGGCGTGGCGAGCAGCGCGCCGTGCCGGCCTCACTTGCCGCCGAACAATCGCTCCGCGCGCTGGAACAGGATCCAGCTGGTGGCGATGTACTTGTCGCCGCCCTTGGGCCGGTTGCCGCGATGAGTGTGGGTGAACGCCGCCGGGGCGATCAGCAGGTCGCCGGCGCGCGGGGCGATCTTGCGCTGCTGGTAGAGGAATTCGGTCTCGCCTTCCTCGAAGCCGTCGTTGAGGTAGATCGTCCACAGCACGTGCCGGTGCAGCGTTTCCGCGCCCTGATCGCGCGGGTACAGCTCGCAATGCCAGTACGGGTAACCGCCGCGGTCGGCGGTGTAGCGCTGCAGGTTGATCGCGCCCGGACGGAACACGGTCTGGGCGATCGGCGCCAGCGCGTTGTCGTCCATCTGCGCCATGCGCTCTGGCGTGAGCCGGTGGCGCTTGCCGTCGGCCGACGGCGCTTCCAGCATCAGCGGCGCGATCATGGTGTGCGGGTAGCGGCGCAGGTACTGCAACAGGCCGCGGAACACCGCCAGGTTGAGTGCGATCTCGATGTCCTTCCAACCCTCGCGGTTGGTGATGGTGAGGTCGCGGCTGTCCTTGAGGTCGGGCATCACGCCGCCGCCGACCCGGCCGGGTTCGCTGTCGCGGCTGGCGTCGAAGCGGCGCACCAGGTCGGCGCATTGCTCGCGGCTCAGCGCTTCGGGATAGACCTCGATGAAGTCGGCCGGGGCATCGATCGTCGCGGACATGGCGGTTCGGGGCTGGACGGGAGCGCCATCCTCGCACGGGCGCAAGGTTGCAAAGAAGCAACGTCCGCCGCCGCCGCCGCCATCCGACTCCGGGATGCGCGCGCAAGCCTGATTTGACGCGGTTTTGATCTTGCTGAGCGAGTCGCGGACAGCTCGCTGACTCCGGCCGCCGCGCTTGAGCCCAGTAACGCCCGTGCAACGTTTCCTTTCCGTTAATCCGCGGCGCAGCCATTGCCCGGCAAAAATTGCTTGCCGATTCAGACGCTTGCGAGTTGGCACGACTTTAGCGTCAAACCCCTCACCACCGGCCCGCCATGCGGCCGTCGCGACCACCGTCGCCTTGGGGAACCGCCATGCACGCCCGCTGCTCGACCGATCGGAGTTCGTCGCATCGTCGTCTGCGCTTTGCGCTGGCCTGCGCCGGCGCGGCACTGGTGTTGGCGGCCGCAACCGTCCGAGCGCAGGCGCCGGCCGACGAGCACCGCGACACCACCGTGGTCGTCGCCCGTACCGTCCACCCGCGCATCGCCTATCGCGCCCTGCCGGCGCAGGACAACCCGATCCACACCGAGGCCACCACGTTCCCGGGCCAAGTCTTCCACGGCACCCTCGACCGCTCGCTGTCGCCCCTGGTCGACGACGCCGAGCTCGGCCAGCACGGTTCCACCGGACTGAGCCCGACGGCGGCCACCCGGCAGCTGAGCGAATTGCTGGCGCCGGCCGATGCGATCGGCGGCCCGGCCGGCCAGCGCAGCGCGCTCGGCGCGTCCGCCGCCGCTCCGATGGGCCCGACCGCCAGCGTCGGCGGCGCGGTCACCAGCGCCACCGCCGGCATCGGCGATCTGGTCACCGGCAGCGTCATGCAGGCGCTGTCGCCGCAGGGGAGCGGGCGATGAGCGCGCCGCGCACCCGCGCCGAGCGCATCGCGCCGCTGTGGCTGGCGGTGTGCCTGCTGGCGACCGCGGTCGCCACCGACACCCGCGCCGCCGAGCCCGCCCCGGCACGCGATCAAGCGCGCATCGAGGCCGGCGCCGCGCAGCGCCTGCAAGGCCGCGCCGCGGTCAGCCAGGCCGCCGGCAGCGGGCAGATGCAGGTCAATCTGGCGACGATCGCCCACGCGCCGGACGGCCTGGCCTTGGCCGGCGCGCAGATCGCCCAGCATGGCGACGCCGCCGCCGCGCCGGCGCGCGAAGCGCGCGCGCACATCCAGACCGGCGCGTTCGCCGATGGCCACGGCCTGTTGTCGGTGAACCAGAGCGCCGGCGCCGGCAACGCCCAGGCCAACCTGTTCGCGGTCGGCCGCGGCGCGATGGCGTCCGGACTGGACGATGCGGTGCTGGCCGATGTCGCCGGCGCCGCGTCCGTGCCCGCCGATCCGGCCGCCGCCGCCTCGCCGCTGCGCGAGGCCTCGATCGCCGAAGGCGCCTTCCATGGCGGCCAGGGCGTGCTGCAGCTCAACCAGACCGCGGGGGCCGGCAACGCGTCGGCCAACGCCATCGTGCTCCGACTGCCCGGGGGCCTTCCTTAGAACAAAGCGGCAGAGACCAAGGCAATAACCACCACCACCAGGAGAGAGGCCATGAAAGTCCATTTCACCCTGCTTGCCCTCGCACTCGGCGTCGCCATCGCCGCCCCCGCCTATGCCGAAGGCGACGATGCCGATATCTACAGCAACACCAGCGTCAGCAACCGCATCGGCGTCTGGGGCGGAGCCAAGGTCCGCGGCAAGATCTACATCAAGTCCGAATCGGCCGCGACCGTCGATCAGGACCAGAAGACCCTCGGCAACTCCTCCTGGGGCGACGGCGACCACGACGCCCATCTCGGCGACAGCGCGCTGTCCGACGCGCAGGGCAACATCGGCGCCAACGTCGCTGCCGGCGTCGGCAACGCCCAGGCCAACGACACCGCCCTGTCCGCGGTCGACGGCGAAAAGGTGTTCGCTTCGGCGATGACCTTCAACAGCCAGGCCTCGGTCGGCAACTTCGCCTACTCGGGCGTGGACGACACCTACTACAGCGCCACCCTCGACGGCGACGCGCTGTCCAACGCCAAGGGCAACATCGGCGTGAACGTGGCCGCGGGCGTCGGCAATGCGCAGACCAACGCGATGGCCGCCTCGGTCAACAGCTCCGGCCGCATCGCCAAGGCCGCGTCCGACAGCGAGCAGACCAGCTTCCTCAACGAGCTCGCCGCCGACTGCGACCTGGACACCTTCGCCACCCTGGCCGGCAGCGCGCTGTCGGGCGCGCAGGGCAACATCGGCGCCAACGTCGCCGCCGGCGTCGGCAACCTGCAGCACAACGGCCTGTCGATCGCCACCGCCTCTTGCGGCAGCTGCGATTGATCCGCACACGGCCGCGGCCGCATCGGGCCGCGGCCGTTCCGCTCCAGGCACCGCTACGGAGAATGGTCATGAAACTTCATCACACCCTGCTGGCCGTCGCGCTGGTTTCCAGCCTGGCGCTGCCGGTCTGGGCCGAAGGCGACGACGCCGACATCCATAGCTCGACCCGCGTCGGCAACCACATCGACGTGAACGGCCGGGTCAAGGTACGCGGCAAGATCAAGATCGCCTCGCAATCCTCGGCGACGGTCGATCAGGACCAGAGCGCCGAGTACAACGTGTCGCTCGGCGACGGCGATCACGACGCCCACCTCGGCGACGACGCGCTGTCCGACGCGCAAGGCAACATCGGCGTCAACGTGGCCGCCGGCGTAGGCAACGTCCAGGCCAACGACACCGCCCTGTCGGCGGTCGACGGCGAAAAGGTCTTCGCCTCGGCGATGGTGTTCAGCAGCCAGAGCGCGCACGACAACTACGCCACCACCAACACCGACCACACCTACTACAGCGCCACCCTGGACGGCAACGCCCTGTCCGCCGCCAAGGGCAATATCGGCGTGAACGTGGCCGCGGGCGTCGGCAACGCCCAGAGCAACGCGATGGCCGCCTCGGTCAACAGCTCGGGCCGGCTGGCCCTGGCCGCGGCCGACAGCGAGCAGAGCGCGATATCCAATCTGCTCGACAGCGAAGGCCGCCGGATCAGCCTGGACCTGTACGCCACCCTGGGCGGCAGCGCCCTGTCCGGCGCGCAGGGCAACATCGGCGTCAACGTCGCCTCCGGCGTCGGCAATCTGCAGCACAACGGACTGTCGATCGCCACCGCCTCCTGCGGCGCTTGCGCGCCTCCGCCCCCGCCGCCCCCGTGCGGCAGCGGCTGCGGCGACTGAGCCGCAGCGCGATCCGCGGCGGTCGCCCCCGGCCGTCGCGGATCGTCCCCTCCGTCCGCATCGAACCCATCGGCTCCTTCCGCCGCCATGAGCAGATCGCTCCGCCTGATCGCCACCTGCTTCTGCGCCCTGCTCGTCGCGGGCGCGGCGCATGCGCAGTCGCCGGGCGAACGCAGCGTGCCGGTCGACGTCACTCGTCTGGTCGGCAACGGCGCGGTGCCCGGGATCAAGCCGATGCGTACGATGCGCGATCTGCGCTACCGCGACTTGATGCAGCAGCGCTACGACTTCAGCTGCGGCTCGGCGGCGCTGGCCAGTCTGCTGCACTACGGCTACGGCCTGGAGGTCAGCGAGGCCGAGCTGATCAAGAAGATGATGGTCGGGGTCGATCCGAAGGAAGTGGTGCGCAACGGGTTCTCGATGCTGGACATGAAGCGTTACGTCTCCAGTATCGGCATGCGCGCGCACGGTTTCCGGATCGAACCCGACGCGCTGTACCGCTTGCAGATGCCGGTGATCGCCCTGCTCGATCTGAAGGGCTATCGCCATTTCGTGGTGGTCAAGGGCGCCGCCGGCGGACGGGTGTTCGTCGCCGATCCGGCGCTGGGCCACCGGGTCATGCCGGAAGCCGATTTCGTCCGCGGCTGGAACGGCATCGTGCTGGCGGTGGTCGGCGACCGGCCGATGCGCGCCGATTCCTATCTGGTCAACCAGCGCAGCTCGCCGGCGCTGGAGCGACGCGTGGACGCGCTCGACCGCGCCACCACCCCGCCCCGGGTGGTCGAGTTCGGCCTGGTCGTTACCGATCTGTTCTGAAACGCAGGATGCGTACCGATTGCGAGGTGCCCGATGAACTGTCCATCCCCCTGTGCCATGTTCGCGGCCCTCGTGGCAGCGGCGGCCGCGGTCCAACCCGCGGCCGCCCTGCCCCCTCTGAAAGTCGACTTGGTCGATGAAGCGACCCTGGCGACGATCAGCGGACGGTACTTCGGCGCGCAGATGCTGGTCGGCCTGCGGGTCGACCTGGTGTCGAGCCTGCACACGCCGCAGCAAGGCCTGGCCAGTGCCCGCGGCTCGATGGTGGTGCAGCGCGACGGCGGAGGCTTCTCGGTGCAGGTCGACGCGCGCAGCCAGGCCGAGGCCGGTTCCGGCCTGCCCGAGGCGACGCCGGCGACCGCCAGCGGCGCCGAGCAGGTATCGGTGCAGGGCATCGGCCAGATCGCGCAGATCGCCGGCGACCGCAACCGCCTGTCCAACCTGACCCGGATCGGCTTCGTCGACAGCGTCGACGCCAGCGGCTTCAACGGCCAGACCCAGGCCGCTTCCAGCGCCGGTCCGATGGCCGCGCAGGTGACCTTCCTCGACGGCGGCGTGCAACTGGGCGTCGCCGGCGCGGGCGCGAGCCTGCAGCAGCGGCTGGACCCGGCCGCGGGCGGCGGCATCGTCCAGTTCGGCCGCATCGCCGGCAACGACCTGGCCGGCAGCAATAGCCTGCAACTGCAGTTCGTCAGCGCGCCGATCGCGCCGCAGCTGAGCCAGCAACTGGGCCTGCAACAAGCTTTGGAAAGCCTGCGCGCGCTGCCTCGCTGAGCGCTCCCTCTCCTCTTGCCACGGACGCCAAGACCATGCGCCCAGCCCTAGCACCCCTGTCGGTCGCGCTCATGCTCGCGATCGCGTTTCCGGCCGTCGCCGACGAACCGGACGCCGGCCCGGCCCCATCCCTGCACCAGCGCATGCTCGAAATGAGCCGCGAACTGGCTAGGCAGCGCGCCGAGATCGAACGCCTGCGCCAGCAGGTCGACGAGATGGAACTGAGCCAGCGCGGGCGCGGCCTGAGCGGCGAGGCCTCGATGCAGGACAACGCGGCCAAGCTCGCGCGCACGGTGGCCGAGGAGGCCCAGCGCAAGGCCTCGGCCACCGCCAACGAGGAGGAGGCCCGGGTCGCGCAGAGCGCGCAGGACGGCACCGTGCAGATCGGCCAGACCCAGCGCGACGAGGACGCCCAGCGGCGCGAGCAGGAAAAGGCCCTGGTGGTGCGCGAGCATGCGCCGCTGTTCCAGCGCAAGTTCACCTTCGACGCCGGCTTCAGCTACAGCTACTACGACCGGCGCCAGCTCGCGCTCAGCGGCTTCCTGGCCCTGGACGCGATCTTCCTGGGCAGCATCAACCTCGACCAGACCAAGGCCACCGTCGGCACGCTGGAGCTCACCGGCCGCTACGGCCTGACCGACCGGCTCAGCGTCGAGGCCAGCGTGCCCTACGTCTACCGCGACTCGCGTTTCGTCAGCGGCGGCGCCGGCGGCGCGTCCAGCGTGGTCAGCGAAGTCAGCATGCGTTCGCAAGGGCTCGGCGACGCCAGCGCCGCGGTGTACTACCAATGGGTCAAGGAATCGCCGCGCTGGCCCGACATCGTCACCAGCCTGCGCGTGCGCGCGCCGACCGGGCGCGATCCGTTCGGGCTCAAGCTGATCCAGCCCGACGACGACAACAACAACCTCAACATTCCGGAGGAGCTGCCGACCGGTTCGGGCGTATGGAGCGCGACCTTCAACGTATCGGCGCTGCGCACCTACGACCCGGTGATCCTGTTCGGCAACATCGGCTACACCTACAACCAGCCGACCGACTTCGACGACATCTCGCCGGTGCTGGAGCAGGTGTCGCCGGCCGAGGTCGCCTTGGGCAACACCATCCAGCTCAGCGGCGGCCTGGCGATCGCGCTCAACGACCGGTCGGCGATCAGCTTCAGCGTCGCCACCGCGCAGACCGGCGCCACCCACACCACCGCGCCGGGCGGTCCCAAGCGGCGTGTTCCGGGCAGTTCCAGCAACAGCACCACGCTCAACATCGGCGCCAGCTACGTGTTGCCGTCGGGATGGACCCTCAACGGCCAGCTCGCCGCGGGACTGACTCCGGACGCGCCGAACTTCGTGTTTTCGATGCGCGGTTCCAAGTCGTTCTGAGCCGGGGCGTCGCGAGAGGGAAGACAGGGGAGAACAGGGGACAGCGCCGCGGGGGCGGCGCGATCATCCACCGCATCGAGTTTCGCGCTGCAGCGCCGTTCCGGCGCGGGCGCCGGGGCGAAAGTGTGAGGCTTTCGCCCTCTTTTTCGTCCGCTCCCGGCGCTCAGGCGGCGCAGTCGGGGCCGTCGTCGTCGACGCCGCCCCGATCGAAGCGGGCTTGAATGGCGCGCACCCGCGCCCGGGTCGATTCCAGTTCGCCTGCGGCGGCGCGCATCGCCGCGATCGGATCGTCGATGCCGAAACGCCGGTGCAGGACCTTGCGTTCGCGTTCGTTGAGCCCGGCGAACAATTCCATCAGCCAGGCATTGAGTTCTTCGTCGTGCTCGCTCATGGCCGCACTCGGTGATGGCGCCGAAGCGGCGCCGCGAATGGGATGGGAACCGGACGTTCGGGCAGCCGGTTCAGGCGGTTCGCGCGTCCTGCTCGGCGTCGTCGTCGCCGCAGCGCATGCCCAGCTTCAGCATCAGCCGGTACAGCGTCACCCGCGATACGCCCAATTCGCGCGCCGATTCGCCCAGGCGCTGGCGATTGCGCTTGAGCGCGCGCTCGATCGCTTCGCGGGTGGCGACATCGCGGGCTTCTTCCAAGGTCATCGGCCGCTCCGCGGCCGCATCGCCGATGCGCAGGTCGGCGGCGGTGATGTAGCGCCCCTCGGCCATGACCACGGCCTGGCGCACGCGGTTGATCAGCTCGCGCACGTTGCCGGGCCAGGCATGGCGCTGCATGGCCTGGCGCGCGCAGGGCGAGAAGCCCTTGAAGCCGCGCCGGCCTTCCTGCGAATAGCGGCGCAGGGCGTGGTCGGCGAGCAGGTCGATGTCGGCGCCGCGCTCGCGCAACGGCGGCATCTGCATGCGCAGCACGCACAGGCGGTGATACAGGTCGGCGCGGAACCGGCCGGACGCGACCGCGGCGTCGAGATCGTGGTGGGTCGCCGAGACGATGCGTACGTCGACCGGGATCGGGCCTTGGCCGCCGACCCGCTCGATGGTGCCCTGTTCGAGAAAGCGCAACAGCGAGGTCTGGCTGTCCAGCGGCAGGTCGCCGATTTCGTCCAGGAACAAGGTGCCGCCATGGGCCAGCTCGATCCGGCCGAGCTTGCGTTGCTGCGCGCCGGTGAAAGCGCCGCGCTCGTAGCCGAACAGTTCGGACTCGACCAGGTTGTGCGGGATCGCGCCGCAGTTGATCGCGACGAAAGGCGCACGGCTGCGCGAGGAATGCCGGTGCAGGGCCATCGCCGCCAGTTCCTTGCCGGTGCCGGTTTCGCCGGCGATGAACACCGGCGCATCGCTGCCGGCGGCCTTGCCGAGCATGCGGCACAGGGTGCGCACGCCCTCGCACTCGCCGATCATGCCGTCGACGTGATGGTGTTCGGCGCCGCGGTACTGGCCGCAGGACAGCGCCGCCATGCCATGGCCGTGGCCGATCACCGTATGCAGCACCGCCTCGGGGCAGGGCAGGGTGACGTAGTCGTAGCAGTAGTCGCGGATCAGCCGCCGCACCAGCGCATCGCTGAGCTGCTCGGCATGGATGCCGGCGATCCAGCCCGCGTTGGCAGCCGTCAGGGCGGAACTCAGTTCGCCGAGGTCGCGAGCGCTGAAGCCTTCGCGCAAATCCACCAGCACCGCGTGCGGGGTGTGCGGGCTTGCGTGCAGCATGCGCAGGGCGGCGCGCGCGTCGGCGGCGCGGCGCAGACTCCAGCCCAGGCCCCGCAACGCGGTCAAGGCGTGCATGCGCCCGACCCCGCCGGGGCTCAAATACAACAGCTCGCGCGGGCTTTCCGGCGCCGTCGCGAACGGCGCCGGCAACGTCTTGGCCGCGTGGCGACCCCCCAGGTCGCGCTGTGCTTGGTTCGACATCGCAGGTTCCCCACCGGCGCGAACGCGCCATGAACTACCGCAAGTCTTTATGTAAACGAAGATAACAGCCGAGTGCGGACAATGTGATGGGCGTCCGACATACGGTAAGAATTTGTGCTAAGCGGCGGCCGGACCGAGGGCGCCCGGCCGCCTGGGTTCAGACCCCCGGTGAGGGGCGGAACCCGGTCCTATCCCTGTTCAGCATCGTAATCGAGGTGGTAGCGCACCGCCGTTTCGACCTCGCGCTTGCTGCCGAGGAACACCGGTACGCGCTGGTGCAGGCCGGTCGGCTGCACTTCCAGCATGCGCTGACGGCCGGTGCTGGCGGCGCCGCCGGCCTGTTCGACCAGCAGGCTCATCGGGTTGGCTTCGTACATCAGGCGCAGCTTGCCGCCCTTGTCGGCGCACTTGGCGTCGAGCGGATAGCTGAAGATGCCGCCGCGGGTCAGGATGCGGTGCACGTCGGCGACCATCGAGGCCACCCAGCGCATGTTGAAGTCCTTGCCGCGCGGGCCTTCCTTGCCGCTCAACAGGTCGGCGACGTAGCGCTGCATCGGCGGCTGCCAGTGGCGCTGGTTGGACATGTTGACCGCGAATTCCTTGGTTTCCTCGGGGATCCGCATGTCGCGCGTGGTCAGCACGAAGCTGCCGACCTCGCGGTCGAGGGTGAAGGCGTGGGTACCGTGTCCGATGGTCAGCACCAGCATGGTGCTGGGGCCGTAGGTGGTGTAGCCGGCGCAGACCTGCTCGGTGCCGGGCTGGAGGAAGTCCTTGTCCTCGGCCTGGGTCACGCCGTCGGGCGCGCGCAGCACCGAGAAGATGGTGCCGACCGAGATGTTGACGTCGATGTTGGACGAGCCGTCGAGGGGATCGAACAGCAGCAGGTAGTTGCCGCGCGGGTAGACGTCGGGAATCGGATGCGAGGTGTCCATCTCTTCCGAGGCCAGGCCGGCGAGATGGCCGCCCCAGGCGTTGGCTTCGAGCAGGATCTCGTTGCTGAGCACGTCGAGCTTCTTTTGCGCCTCGCCCTGGATATTGCCCGTGCCGGCGTCGCCGAGCACGCCGCCGAGGGCGCCCTTGCCGACCGCGATCGAGATGGTCTTGCAGGCGCGGGCGACGACTTCGATCAGCAGGCGCAGGTCGGCGTTGATGCGGCCGGCGCGCTGTTCTTCGATCAGGTAACGGGTCAGGGAGATGGCGGAGCTGGGGCTGGGCGTGGGTACGGCGGACATGGGCTCGGGGCGGTGGCGGCGAGGGGCGCCATTGTCGCCGATGCCGGGCCGCGCGGCGCCTCGTCGCCGGCCCGCGTTCAGCTCGGACGCAGGCCGTCGGCTTCGCGGCGCAGGTGGCGCTCGGTCACGCCGAAGGCATGGGCGACCTCGCGCAGGCTGCGGCCGCTGCGGATCGCGGCGCGGATGCCGACCCGGCGCAGGCCGACGAACACGCCCCAGGCCGAAGGAATCTCGATGGTGCCGGCGGCGCTGGCGCGATCGAGCAACTGGCGATGGGTCAGCGGATCCAGCGGCAGGCCCATGCGCGAGGAACAGGCGGCGCGGCCGCGCGGCAGGTACAGCCGGCGCCCGCCGTGGCGGTGCACCAGCCCCAGCATCGCGCCGAAGCCGGCCTTGCCGGCCACCTCGGCGGCGACCCACGGCAGCGAGGCCAACACCTCGATGTGATGCTCCTCGCAGAACCGGCACAGGGACTCGAACTCGGGCGAGTCCGGCTCGGGCAGGCCGGCGAAGCAGGGTTGCGGGGCGCGCGTGGCGTCGCTGTGCAGAGTGAGTACGAAGTTCATATCCGGCAGAACGCTGCGGCGCCGTATTCGTGAAGCGATGCGCGCGGCGGCGATCGCGATGGGCTTCGCGCCGGCTGCGCCCCCCGAGCGCGCTGGGCGGGCGATCCGCATGTCGCCGCCGCGACGGCGTCGCTACAAGTTCGGTCTGCGGCGTCGTGCCGCAACGGGAGGCCGCTCCCGATCACGCGGCGCCATGGGAGAACACCGACATGCCCTATCAGATCTTTCAATGGAACGACGACCCGCTGGCCATCCCCGAGCGCTACTGGGCCAGTGCGCAAGGCGTGCCGCCGGAGGGCGGCGACGTGGTCGACACGGTGCGCTTCACCCAGTTCACCTCCTGCATCGGCATCCTCGCCAGCAGCGGCGAGGGCGAGGACACGCAGGTGGTCGGCATCCACCTGTCGTTGATGGACGCGAACGACAACTGGTTCGATATCGGCGCGGCGCAACAGGTCATGGCGGTGCTGGCGAACTATCCGGACAATCGCTGGATCGTCGGCCAGACCACGATCTGGGAGGACACCGATACGGTCAGCGCCGCCTACCAGTACCTGGTCGACCAGATCGGCGAAGCCAACTACCTGTCCGCCGACGACGGCTACTACTCCGGCGCGATCAACCAGGTCGACGAGCTGGAAGCCCGCTACGTCGCAGCCTGAGGCCGCGGCGGCGCTACCATGGCGGCGTCGCCCGACGCCACGCCGCCTTGCTTCCGACCGCCGCCACCGCCGAATCCGCGCCGCGCCGCAAAGTCCTGCACATCGACATGGACGCGTTCTACGCCTCGGTCGAGCAGCGCGACGACCCGGCCTTGCGCGGCCGGCCGGTGGTGGTGGCCTGGCGCGGCGCGCGCTCGGTGGTGTGCGCGGCCAGCTACGAGGCGCGCAAGTTCGGCGTGCGCTCGGCGATGCCGGCGGTGCGCGCCGAGCGGCTGTGCCCGCAGGCGGTGTTCGTGCCGCCGGACTTCGTCCGCTACAAGGCGGTGTCGCGCCAGGTGCGCGAGATCTTCGCCCGCCACACCGACCTGATCGAGCCGCTGTCGCTGGACGAGGCCTACCTGGACGTCACCGCGACCAAGACCGGCCTGCCCTCGGCCACCGCCACCGCCGAAGCGATCCGCGCCGCGATCCGCGAGGAGACCGCGCTGACCGCCTCGGCCGGGGTCGCGCCGAACAAGTTCCTGGCCAAGATCGCCTCCGACTGGAACAAGCCCGACGGCCTGTTCGTGATCAAGCCGCACCAGGTCGAGGCCTTCCTGGCGCCGTTGCCGGTAGGGCGTCTGCCCGGGGTCGGCAAGGTGATGGAGCGCAAGCTCGCCGAACTCGGCGTGGCGGTGGTCGCCGACCTGCGCGCGCTGGGGGCGTTGGCGCTGGAGCAGCGCTTCGGCCGCTGGGGCAGGCGCCTGCACGAACTGTCGCAGGGCATCGACGAGCATCCGGTCGAGCCGGAGCGGCCGACCTTGCAGATCTCGTCCGAGGACACCTTCGCCGAAGATCTGCCGTTGGAGGCGCTGGACGAGGACATCCGCCGCCTCGCCGAAAAGACCTGGGACGGTTACCGGCGCGAGTTGCAGCGCACCCCGGGACGGATCGCGCGCACCGTGGTGCTCAAGCTCAAGACCGCCGACTTCCGCATCCTCACCCGCAGCCTGACCGCTGCGCAGCCGCCGGCCGGTGCGGACGAACTGGCGCGGATCGCCGCCGCGCTGCGCGGCCGGGTCGAGCTGCCCGCGCAAACCCGCTACCGACTGGTCGGGGTCGGCCTGTCGGGGTTCGTGCGCGAAGACGAGGCCCAGCCGCAGTCGGACCTGTTCGACGATCGCGACGCGACCGCCGGCGACTGAGTCAGGCCGCGGCGGGTTCTTCCATCCGCACCACGTAGCGCACCGCGTCCATCCGCACCGCGCGCAGCGGCGCGTCCACCTGGCGCGCGGCCTCGCTCCACAGCGGCGACTGGCATTGCAGGTTCAGGCAGCCGAAGCGCTGCGCGGCCTCGCGCGCCAGGCGGAACAGCTCGACCTCGATGCCCCGGTCGCGCCACGGCGCGCGCAGGTAGGGGTCGTCCAGGTGCAGGCAGTAGGCGCGTTCGAGCATCGAGAAGCCGGCGGTGGCGCTGGCGTAGCCCACCGCCTGGCCGTCGACCTCGGCGATCCAGGCCCAGGCGGCGTACGGCGGCTCGAACAGCACTTCCAGCAGCTCCAGCGCATCGCTGCGCGGCGGTCCATAGGGGCGCCGTTCCAGCGCGCGCTGTTCGATGTGCTCCTGGCACAGCGCGATCAGCAAGGCGGCGTCCTGGCGCTGGACGGGACGGACCACCAGGCCGGCGGCGGCGTTCGCGCCGGAGGGGGCGGCGGCGGGCTGGGCTTTCATCGCGGGGGCTCCTGAAAGGCGGGGACTGAAAGGGCGCAAGCGGGATTCGCCGGCGGCCCGGGCGCAGCGGGCGCGGTAGCATCGGCGGCGAGCGCCGGACCGCGGGCGCTCGGCCCGGACCAAGGCATCCTGCGCCCGGGCTTTTAAGAACTTTTTAATCGTGCCGGCGCACAGTGCGTCCGGTGCAGCGACGCAACGACGCAGACGGACGGAGCATGAAGATCCTGTTGGTGGAAGACGACGCCATGCTCGCCGAGGCGGTGCGCACCGGCCTGCGCCACGACGGCGGCCGGGTCGACTGGGTCGCCGACGCGCCGTTGGCCAAGACCGCGCTGGTCGATCACGACTACGACGCGGTGGTGCTCGACCTGGGCCTGCCCGGCGGCAGCGGCTTGAGCGTGCTGGCGACCCTGCGCAACCGCTACGACGCCACCCCGGTGCTGATCGTGACCGCGCGCGACAAGCTCAGCGAGCGCATCGCCGGGCTCGACGCCGGCGCCGACGACTACATCGTCAAACCCTTCCAGCTCGACGAGCTGGGCGCGCGGCTGCGCGCGGTGATGCGGCGCAGCCAGGGCCGGGTGTCGCCGGTGCTCAGCTGCGGCAGCGTGGTGCTGGACCCGGCGCGGCGCCTGGTGACCCGCGACGGCGAACCGGTCGCGCTGAGCGGCCACGAGTTCCGCACCCTGATGCTGTTGCTCGAACGCCAGGGCCGCGTGGTCACCCGCGAGCAACTGGAGGAAGCGGTGTACGGCAGCTCCGGCACGATCGAGAGCAACACCATCGCGGTCTACGTGCACCAGTTGCGGCGCAAGCTCGGCGAGCCGCTGATCGTGACCGTGCACGGCTACGGCTACCGCATCGGCGGTGGCCCGAATTGAGCATGCGGCGCCATCGCCCTGCCGGCGCCGCGGACGCGAGCGCGGCCGACCCGGCCACCGCCGATGTCGCGGACTGGCGCGAACGCCGCCGCCAGGCGCGCCGCGAGCATTGCCGGCGGATGCGCGAATTCCCCGGCGGGCGTTCGCTGCGCTGGAAACTGACCTGGGTGTTGATCAAGGCGGTGCTGCTGGCCTGGTTCGTCTGGCTGAGCTGCCAGGTCTGGCAACTGGGCCGCGAGCACACCGGCATGCTCGACAATTCGCTGCGCGAGATCGCCGAGCAGGTGCTGGGTTCGATGCCCGAAGGCTTGGACCGCCTGCCCTCGCGCGACCCGGCGCGGCCGACGCTGCCGATGGAGGCCGACCGCAAGATGAGCTTCCAGGTCTGGGCCAACGGCCGCAACGTGGTGTATTCCGCGGCGGCGCCGCTGCAGCCGCTCAACCCTGAGTTCAAGGACGGTTTCGCGCGCCGGATCATCGACGGCGAGCGCTGGCAGGTCTACACCCTGACCGATCCGCAGCGCGGCCTGGTGGTGCAGGTCGGCCGGACCAAGCGCATGGCGATCGAGGAACTGCAGGGCTGGATCGTCGGCAGCCTGCTTGCGGCGGCGCTGATCCTGGTGTTGTTCGCGCTGGCCACCTGGCTGGTGATCGGGCGTTCGCTGCGGCCGATCACCGCGCTGCGCGACATCCTGCGCCAGCGCCAGCCGCTGGACCTGACCCCCTTGCCGACCCAGGCCTTGCCGAGCGAGTTCCGGCCGCTGGTCGACGCTTTCAACGGCCAGCTCGAGCGCGTCGACGCCGCGGTCCAGCACGAGCGCCGCTTCATCGCCGACGCCGCGCACGAGCTGCGCACGCCGCTGGCGGTGCTGAGTACCCACGCCGAACTGGCCCTGCGCGCGACCACCCTGGAAGACAAGAACGGCGCCCTGCAGCGGCTCAACGCCGGGGTCCAGCGCGCGGCGCGGCTGTCGGAACAGTTGCTCGACCTGGCCCGGCTGGACGCCGGCGAAGAGTCGGTGCGGCTCAAGCCGCTGGACCTGTCGGATCTGATCGTGCTGGTGATCCGCGACTTCGAGACCCTGGCGCGCGAGCGCCGCCAGCGGATCAGCCTGCGCACCGGGCCGTCGCCCTTGCTCGGCGACGTCGACCAGCTCGGCATCCTGCTGCGCAACCTGCTCGACAACGCGGTGCGCCATGCCGGCGCCGACGGCCAGATCGCGGTCAGCTGCACCCGCGGCGACGACGGCGCGGTCGAACTCAGCGTCGCCGACAGCGGCTGCGGGGTCGCGGCGGAAGATTGCGAACGGATTTTCGACCGCTTCTACCGCGCCCCGGGCAGCCCCGACGGCGGCAGCGGCATCGGCCTGTCGCTGGTCGCGCGCATCGCCCAGACCCACGGCGCGCGGATCGAATGCGGCCCGGGCCTGGAGCGCGGCAGCGACGACCCGCGCGGCCCGGGCCGCGGCTTCGAGGTGCGGCTGCGGTTCCCGGGACCGCCGGCGGCTTAAGCGCTGGGGCGACAGCAACGGCAACGGCAACGGCAACGGCGACAGCAACAGCAACAGCAACAGCAAATCCCCCCTGCCCCCCTTTTTCAAAGGGGGGAACAGCAAGCTGCATCGCGGTGGAAGTAGCGGCCTCGCGATCTCCGTGGATGTCGTGGAAGCCCGACCGCAGCGGATCCACCCGAAGCATTCCCCCCTTTGAAAAAGGGGGGCCAGGGGGATTTGCTTTTGCTTCGATTGCGAAAATCCCCCTCCCCGCCGCCCTGCTGACAACAAGCTGGCAGCAGCCCCCGCGCACAGTGTCGCGGTGCGATCGGCACGGCAGAGGGGTGCGGCATGGACCGGCAGCGACGGACGATCCTGCGTTTGGGGGCGAGCGCGCAGCTCGCGGCGTGGGCGACGCTGTTGCCGACAGGCGCGGTTGCCGGCGGCGCAGGCGCCGCCGCCGCTGCGAGCGCAAACGGCACCGGCGACGATGGCGAGCGCGACGGCCGCCACGATTTCGACTTCTATCACGGCCGCTGGCGGGTCGAGAACCGGCGCCTGGCGCAGCGCCTGGCCGGCAGCGACGACTGGATCGAGTTCGAAGCCAGCGACGAATGCCGGCCGGTGCTCGGCGGGCTGGGCAGCGTCGACCGCTACCGCACCGACTGGAACGGCGGCATCGAGGGCTTCGCCCTGCGCCTGTACCGGCCGCAGAGCCGGCAATGGCACGTGTACTGGGCCAGCGACCGCGACGGCGTGCTCGAACCGCCCCTGGTCGGCGGCTTCCGCGACGGCGTCGGCCTGTTCGAGGGCCTGGAAGCGCACCAAGGCCGGATGCTGCGCGCGCGCGCGACCTGGTCGCAGATCCGCGCCGACAGCGTGCACTGGGAACAGGCGCTGTCGCCCGACGACGGCCGCACGTGGGAAACCAACTGGGTCATGCGCATGACCCGCATCGACTGACCCGCATCGACCGACCGCATCGACCGACCCCATCGACCGACCCGACCAGGAGACCGGCGCCATGACCGCCACCGCAGCCCAATCGACCCTCGCCGCCTCCGCGCGCGACGACGGCCGCCACGACTTCGACTTCCTGCACGGCCGCTGGCAAGTGCGCAACGAACGCCTGCGCGAGCGCTTGAGCGGCAGCGACGACTGGGAAACCTTTCCGGCGCTGCAGACCTGCGCGCCGGTACTCGGCGGACTCGGCAACGTCGACGCCTTCGTCAGCGACTGGGACCGACCCGGCGCGCCGGGCCGTTTCGAAGGCATGACCCTGCGCCTGTTCGATCCGGTGCGGCGGCAGTGGAGCATCTACTGGGCCGGCAACCACGACGGCGTGCTCGAACCGCCGGTGGTCGGCGGCTATCGCGACGGCGTCGGCCGCTTCGAAGGCGAACTCGAACACGCCGGCCGCGCGGTGCTGGCGCGTTTCGTCTGGAGCGGCATCAGCGCGAACACCGCGCATTGGCACCAGCAGTTCTCCAGCGACGGCGGACGCAGTTGGGAAACCAACTGGCATATGTGGCTGCGCCGCTGCGGCGACGACGGCCGCCTGCTGCACGAGGACGCAGTGATCGAGCTACGCCGCTATCGCCTGCAGCCGGGACGGCGCGAGGAACTGATCGAGCTGTTCGAGCGCGAATTCGTCGAGCCGCAGGAAGCGGTCGGCATGCATTTGATCGGCCAGTTCCGTGACCTCGACGACGACGACCGCTACACCTGGATCCGCGGCTTCCCCGACCACACGCTGCGACGCAGCGCGCTGGAAGGCTTCTACGGCGGGCCGACCTGGAGGCGCCACCGCGAAGCGGCCAATGCGACCATGGTCGACAGCGACGACGTGCTGATGCTCAAGCCGGCCTGGCCGGGCGCGGGCTTCGCCGCGGCCGCGCAGACGCGGCCGGCGCCGGGCGCGCCCGTGGAAGCCCGACCCGGGCTGATCCTCGCCGGCGTCTGCGCCCTGGCTCCGGCCGCGGCGGCCGGCTTCGCCCGCGCCTTCGAACGCGAGTTCGCTCCTGCCCTGCGCGCGTCCGGCGCCGAGTTGTTGGGCGTGTACCTCAGCGACGACACGCCGAACAAGTTTCCGCGTTTGCCGGTGCGCGAGGACGGCCCGCACCTGGTCTGGTTCGCGCGGGTCGAAGACGCGTCCGCGGCGGCACGGCTGCAGGCCGACCCGGCGTGGCGCGCGCATTGGGCCCAGGCCGAGCGCGAGGCCCTGCGCGGGCCGCCGGAGTGGCTGCGTTTGGCGCCCACGCCGCGTTCGGAGCTGCGCGGGTGAACCCGCGCCGCTGCGGTACCGCTGCGCTTGAGCGCGGCGCGGCGGCGCGGGATCATGCCGCATGCGCCGCGCCGACCGCCTGTTCCTGCTGATCCACGCCCTGCGCGGCCGCCGCCATGCGATCACCGCCCAGCAACTGGCGCAGACCCTGGAAGTCTCGCTGCGCACGATCTACCGCGACGTCGCCGACCTGCAGCGCTCCGGCGTGCCGATCGAAGGCGAGGCCGGAGTCGGCTATCTGCTGCGCAAGGGCGCGGACATCCCGCCGCTGATGTTCAACCCCGACGAGCTCGAGGCCCTGGTGGTCGGCACGCGCTTCGTGCGAGCCTTCGGCGGCGAGCGCCTGGGCCGCGGCGCCACCGCCGCCTTGCTCAAGATCGAGGCGGTGCTGCCGCCCGAGCTGCGCGCCCGCAGCGCCCGCACCCGCATCTTCGCTCCGCAGTTGGACAACCGCATCGAGGCCAGCGGCCTGATCGACGCGCTGCATGCGGCGGTGCTGGAACAGCAGGTGCTGCGCCTGAACTATCGCGACAGCGAAGCGCGCAGCAGCGAACGCGAGATCGAGCCGTTGTGCCTGTCGTTCTGGGGCGGCAGCTGGACCCTCGGCGCCTGGTGCCGGCTGCGCACGGGCTTCCGCAGCTTCCGCCCGGACCGGATCGCCGACTACGCCGCCACCGGCGAGCGCTTCGGCGAATCGCGCGAACGCGGTCTGGACGCTTACCTGCGTTCGGTAGGCGGGCAGGGATTGGAGCCGGTGTAGGCACAGAGGCGGAACTGAAGTGCTCCAAGCGATGCTTCCTTGGGGCGTGTCGCGAACCATTGCCCCCTTTCAAGAAGGGGCAAGCGCCCGGTGCAAGCGCGAAGTCCGATCGGACGGGCGGCGCGGGGGATTTGCTTTTCGCATGCAACATCAAGAGCAAATCCCCCCTACCCCCCTTTTTCAAAGGGGGGAACAGCACGGGCTTGCGCAACGACAGTCGCCCTGTTTTGCTCTTCCCGAGTCCCGAGTCCCGAGTCCCGAGTCCCGAGTCCCGAGTCCCGAGTCCCGAGTCCCGAGTCCCGAGTCCCGAGCCCCGTCCCTCAGCGGATCCGCACCGCTTCCAGCCGCGCCAGCTTGTCCGGGTTGCGCATGATGAAGATGTCGCGCAGGCGGTCGTCGTCGTCGTAGCCGAAGCTGATCGCCGCTTCGATCTTGCCGTCGCGTTCCAGGATCACGCCGCGCGAGCCGTTGAGGTCGACGAACAGCCAGCGGTCGTCGCGGCAGGCCGGGTGCAGCACGGCCTGGATGAAACCCAGCACCGCGTCGCGGCCGTGCAGGGCTTCGGCCACCGCGGCGACCTTGCCGCCGCCGTCGGCGCGCAGGGCGATCTGTTCCGACAGCAGCGCGGCCAGCGGCGCGGTGCGGCCCTCGACCAGGGCGGTCTCGAACGCGGCCAGCAGCTGCTCCTGCTGCTCGGCCGGGGTGACGTGGCGGACCTTGGACCGTTCGACATGTTCGCGCGCGCGCTGGACCAGCTTGCGGCACGCGGCTTCCTCGATGTCCAGGGTCTGGGCGACATCGGCATAGGACTGTTCGAAGATCTCGTACAGCAGATAGGCGGCGCGCTCCTTCGGCGTCAGCCGCTCCAGCAACAGCAGGAACGCGGTCGACAACGACGAGGCCAGGGCCAGCTGCTGCTCGGGCTGGTCGGCGCTCTCGGCCTGGATCGGTTCGGGCAGCCAGGAGCCGACATAGTCGACCCGGCTGCGGTGGGCCGAACGCAGCAGATCGATGCAGCGTCGGGTGCAGGCCGTGGTCAGCCAGGCGGCCGGATTGTCGATGCCGTTGCGCTCGGTGTTCTGCCATTTCAGGAAAGTGTCCTGGACCGCGTCCTCGGCGTCGGCGCGCGAGCCGAGGATGCGGTAGGCCAGGCCGGTCAGCATCGGCGCGGTCTGGGCGAACAGGCGGTGGTCGTCGTCGGCGGTCATGATCGATTCCTCGGTGCGGCGCGGATGATAGCCAGCGCCGCGGCCTTTGCCGACGCGTACGGCTCCGCAGCGCGCGGTACGCAGCGTCCCGCGTTCAGTGCTTGGAGACCTGCAGCCGGTTCCACAGGTTGATCATGCCGACCAGCGAGGTCAGCGCGCCGATCTGGGCATCGTCGTAGTGGGCGCGCAGTTCGCTGCGCAACGCGGCGTAGTCGCTGCGCTCTTCGATCCGGGTCAGCGCCTCGGTCCAGGCCAGCGCGGCGCGTTCGGCCGGGCTGAAGTCGCCGACGTGGCGCCACACGGTCAGGTGATCCAGGCGGGCCTGGGTTTCGCCGTCGGCGCGCGCCTCGCGCAGATGCATCCTGATGCAAAAGGCGCAGCCGTTGAGCTGGGAGGCGCGCAGCTGGATCAGATGGTAGACCGCGCGCGGCAGCCCGCGTTGGTCGATCGCGGCCTGGACGCTGCCGTGGACGGCGCCGAGCTGGCTGAGGATCTCGGGGATTTCGCGTTCGTACTTGATGGCGTCGGTCTGGCTCATGGGGCGCTCCGGCATGGTTTGGATGGGCTGACACCGGTTCGACGATCCAGCCCGCCGGCGTGTGACATCCCCGCGGAAAAATTTCCCGCGCCTGTGGGGGCGACGTGAGCCGCGGCGATGCCCGCGCTACAACGACGCGGCCGATCCACCGCGCATGGGCAGCACGGCGGCAACGGCTTCGGTGAGCGGCGACGAAAGCCGGTTGTCTGCGCATCCCCGGTCGCGGCTTGCGCCGCTCCTACAGGCGGGGCATGCTCCTGCGGGTCCCGAGTCCACAATCCCCAACATCAAATCACCCGCAAGGTGATCGCCTTCAGCACCGCCCGGGTGCGGTCGCGGGTGTCGAGCTTTTCCAGGATCGTCGAGACGTAGTTCTTGACCGTGCCTTCGGCCAGGAACATGGCGCGGGCGATTTCCTTGTTGGAGTAGCCGCCGGCCATCAACCGCAGCACCGAGACCTCGCGTTCGGTGAACAGCGCGCGCGGGGCGTCGTCGGCGTGGTAGCGGTAGCGCGCGCGCACCGGCTCGGTGCTGACCGGTTGCAGCAGGGTCTCGCCGGCGGCGACCCGGGCGATGGCGTCGCGCAGGTCTTCCGGGGCGGCGTCCTTGAGCAAAAAGCCCTGGGCGCCGGCTTCGGTCGCGCGCAACAGCAGCTCGCTGTCGTCGAAGGTGGTCAGCAGCAACACCGGCGTGGCGTCGCCGCGCTCGCGCAGGCGCAACAGGGCGTCGATGCCGTCCAGGCCAGGCATGCGGATGTCGCTGAGGATCACATCGACGGAGGTGTCGGCGAGGCGGTCGAGCAAGGCCTGTCCGTCGTCGGCCTCGAACGCGATCTGCAGGCCCAGCCGCTCGAGCAGGGCGCGCAGGCCGGCGCGGACCAGGGTCTGGTCGTCGGCCAGGGCGAGCCGGATCGGCGCGCGCGGTGCGGTCGCGGCGCTCATGCCGGCCGTTCCGATGTGGGCCGCTCCAATGTGGGCCGCTCCGAGGTGGGAAGCTCCGCCTCGATCCGCAGCGCCCCGCGCGCATTGGCAGCCAGCTGCAGGCGGCCGCCGAGCGCGGCGATGCGTTCGCGCATGCCGGTCAGGCCGTTGCCTTCGCGCAGCGCGCCGCGGACCCGGCCGTCGTCCTCGATCGACACTCGCAAGCGACCGGGTTCGGCCCGGACCTCGACCCGCACCCGCTCGGCCTCGGCATGGCGCGCGCTGTTGGTCAGCGCTTCCTGCACCAGCCGCAACAGAGCCTCGGCCAGGGCCGGATCGGTCAGGTGCAGGCGCGGGTCGATGTCCAGGTCCAGCACCGGCCGCGGCAGCGGCGCGGCCAGCGCGCGCAGCGCGGTGGCCAGGTCCAGCCCGCGCGCGTCGCGCAGGGCCTGGACCACGTTGCGGATATCGCCGAGCAGTTCGACCGCCAGTTGCTGGGCCAGTTGCACCTCGCGGCGCTGGCCGAGCCCGGGTTCGGCGGCGAGCGCGCGTAGGTTCAGGGTCATCGCGGTGAGCTTGTGCCCGGCTACGTCGTGCAGCTCGCGCGCGACCCGCAGGCGTTCGGCATCGCGCGCGCTGTCGGCCAGCAGGGCGCGGGTGGCGAGCAGATCGGCGTTGACCAGGGCCAGGCGGTCGCGGGTCTGCTCGGCGCTGCGCGCGTAATGCGCGACCAGCGCGGCGAAGCTCTGGAAGCCGGCGAAGATCAGGGTGACGATGAACGGCGCGCCGTGGCCGGCCTGGCGCAGGATCAGGTACAGGGCCAAGTTGAGCAGCAACGCGATCGCCAGCACCGGCCGCGGCGGCAGGGCCATGGCCAGGTGCGCGGCGACGATCACCAGCAGTGCCGGCGCGGCGCCGCCGGCCGGCGCCAGCCAGACCACCGCCAGCGCGCTCAGGCATTCCGGCACGAACAGCCACGCGCGCCAGCTCGGCCGCGACGGCGGCAGCAGGTCGTGGCCGAGGAAGCAGGCCAGGAACAGCGCCATCGCCAGCCATTGCGCGGCGCGCTCGGCATCGTCGTCGTAGCGCAGCGACAACAGCACCGCCAGCCAGGTCAGCACGGCGGGCAGGTTCAGCGGTTGCAGCAACGAGCGCAGGCGGCCGGACATGGCCGGATGCTGCGCGCGGCGCCGCGCGCAGGCAATGGCCGCGCAGCAGAAAGTGACTTCCGGCAGGGTCGATCGACGACTCCTGGCCCCTGTGCCGGCGCCGGCCGCGACGCAGCATGGTCCGGCGCCCATCACTTTCACCGCGGGCGCCCTACCGGAGCCGCCGCCATGTTGTCCGCCTACGATTGGATCAAGACCCTGCACATCGCCGTCGGCGTGGTCGCGCTGATCGGGTTCTGGAGCGCCGGCCTGGCGCGCAAGGGCAGCCCCCTGCACCGCCGCGCCGGGCGGATTTTCCTTTTGGCGATGACCGGGATCCTGATCACCGGCGTGCCGATGGCGGCTTACAAGCTCGAACAAGGCCATCCGGTCACCGGCGCCTTTCTCGGCTATCTGCTGGTGATCACCGCTACCGGGGTGTGGACCGGCTGGCGCGCGATCGCCGACAAGCGCGACGTGCGCCGCTACACCGGGCCGGTGTACGTGGCCCTGGCCGGGTTGTCGCTGCTGTCGGGCGCGGCGATCCTGGCGCTGGGCCTGCGCATCGGCGCGCCGCTGCTGACCGGCTTTTCCAGCATCGGCTTGTTCATCGGCGCCGACCTGCTGCTCAAGCGCCTGCGCCGCGAGCGCCTGGCCGCGCGCCCGCGCTGGTGGCTGATCGAGCACTACACCGCGATGATCGGCAACGGCATCGCCACCCATATCGCCTTCCTCGGCATCGGCCTGCCGCGCCTGTTTCCGGCGATCGATGGGGCGGCCCTGCACTACGCGGCCTGGTTCGGCCCGCTGCTGGTCGCGATCGGCGCCAAGCTCTGGTTCGACCGCCGCTGGCGCGCGCCGCAGCCGGCGAGCGTGGGCGCGCCAGCGCCGGCACAGATCGGTTGAACTGCGACGCAGGCGCAAGGATCACAGTCGCGGCGAAAAAGAAAGTGTCGCCGGTTGAGCGTCGGCATGCCTTTCGCATTGCAACCGCGCGCCGCAAGCGCGCATCAGATCGGATAACTCTTAGCGGAATCCGATCATGCCCAACGCCCGCCCCCTGCCCCGTTCCGCCGTCTTCCGCCGCACCGCGTTGGCCCTGGCCCTGATCGCCGGCGTCGGCGCGACCCATGCCGCGGAACCGGCCCCGGCCGCCGATCCGGTGCGTTGCCATGCCGGCGCTTACCGCCTGGACGACGGCCGCGTGGTCGACATCGGCGCGGTCGCCACGCCCGGCACGCTGCGCTGGCGCCTGATGGACGGCCGCACCGGCAAGCTGACCCAGCGCGACGGCGCCTGGACCAGCACCCGCGGCTGGACCGACCAGGCCGACGGCGTCTCGGTGTCGTTCGGCGACTGCGCGCAGGGCCAGATCCGCTATGCCGGCCACGCCGGCCAGAAGCTGCGCTTCGACGTCCGCGAGACCCGTTTCCAGGGCAACGGCGTCGAGCTGCGCGGCCGCCTGGTGCTGCCGGAAGGCCGCGACAAGGTGCCGCTGGTGGTGCTGGTGCACGGCTCGGAGAACTACTCCGGCGTCGACCTGTACCACCTGCAGAACCTGTTCCCGGCCAACGGCGTCGGCGTGTTCGTTTACGACAAGCGCGGCACCGGTGGTTCGACCGGGAAGTACAACCAGAACTTCTACCAGTTGTCCGACGACGCCGCGGCGGCGCTGCGCGAGGCCAAGCGCCTGGCCGGCGCGCGCGCCGGCCGCACCGGTTTCCAGGGCGGCAGCCAGGGCGGCTGGGTCGCGCCGCTGGCGGCGAGCAAGGAGCCGCAGGCCGAGTTCGTCGTGGTCGGCTTCGGCCTGGCCGACGGCGTGCTGGCCGAAGACCGCGACCAGGTCGCGATGGACCTGCGCGCGGCCGGCTTCGGCGACGCCGACACCCTGGCCAAGGCGCGCGAAGTCTCCGACGCCACCGGGCTGATCGCCTCCAGCGACGGCCAGCGCGGCTGGGAGGAACTGGACGCGTTGCGCGCCAAGTACGGCGCGCAGCCGTGGTGGAAGGCGCTGAAGGGCGAATACACCGGCCTGGTGGTCAACAAGACCCGCGCCGAAGTGCTGGCCGAGCTGGCCAAGCAGGACGTCGACGTCAGCTGGGACTACGATCCGATGCCGGTGTTGCGCGGTCTGCGCGCGCCGCAGCTGTGGATCGTCGGCGGCTCCGACCTGGAAGCGCCGTCGGACGAAACCCAGAAGCGCCTGGTCGGCCTGGCCGGCGAGGGCCGGCCGATCACCACCGCGGTGTTTCCGGCCGCCGACCACGGCATGCTGGAGTTCGACGTCGACGCCAAGGGCGAGCGCCAGCACACCCGGGTCGCCGACGGCTACTTCCGCATGCAGTTGGACTGGATCAAGCGCGGCAAGCTGGACCATGTGCCGTACGGATCGGCCAAGCTGTTGGCGCAGCCGAAGTGAGCGCTCAGTCCGTCGCCCGCAGCGCGGCGGACCGCGCGGCGATGCCTGGATGAAGCCCTGGATCCCCGCCTTGGCGGGGATGACGGTAGCAGAGGCGCGGCGACCTTCCGGCCATATCCGAGGTGGCTGCGGGAGGTGCCGCGTAGCCTTCGATCGTCGTCCCCGCCAAAGCGGAGGTTCGCGGACCTCGGTGCGCCGGTCCGCCTTCGATGGCGATGCCAAGCCGCTGTGCCTTCGTCGTCCCCGCCAAAGCGGGGATCCAGAGACTTCAGCGCGATGTGCCGATGCCGCTGTGCGGCGATGCGTTCCCTCGCGCAGGAAAATCCCGCATTGCGACCCCGATTGCAATTCGGCGACATCGCTCATGTCGTATCGATATGACGAGGTTCCGCATCGTCCGCGCCGATTTACGAACCGGTAACCGTCGCTTTACGCAGCCGCGTCGGCGATCCACTAGAACGAAGCCTCCTCAAACACGACCGGGGGCAGCATGCGCATCACCATCGTCGGAGCGGGTTTCAGCGGCAGCGCCTTGGCGCGCGAATTGGTCGGACAGGCCGGGCCGGGCGTGGAGCTGTGCCTGGTCGGCATCGGCGAGAGCTACGGCCGCGGCGTGGCCTATGGCGAGGCGCGGCCGGAGCATCTGCTCAACGTGCGCGCCAGCGAACTGGGCGCGACGCCCGATCAACCCGGCGGCTTCGCCGATTGGCTCAACCTCACCGACCGTGCGCGCAGCAGCTACCTGCCGCGGTTGCTGTACGGCGAGTACCTGCATGCGCAGTTGCAGACCGCGCTGGCCGGCAGCGCGGCGGCGTTCAACCAGATCCGCCAGGAAGCGGTGGCGGTCGAGCGCGCGGCTTCGGGCTTCCGCATCCACCTCGCCGACGGCAGCGACTTCCTCAGCGACAAGCTCGTGCTCGCGGTCGGCGCGCTGCCGCCGCAGCCGCTGGCCGGGGTCGGGCCGCGCCTGGCGATCCATCCCAGCTATCTGGGCTGGCCCTGGCAGGACGGCGCGATCGATGCGATCGACCCGGACGCGCGGCTGTTGATCGTCGGCACCGGCCTGACCATGGCCGACGTGGTCGTCACCCTGCACCGCCGCGGCCACCGAGGCCCGATCGTCGCCCTGTCTCGCCACGGCTTGCTGCCGCGCGCTCACGGCGAGTATCCGCCGCCGCCGATCGCCTTGCCGCCGGCGGTGCTGCAGGCCTTGCAGACGCACGCACCGCGCGAACTGTCGCGCGCCTTGCGCACCCTGGCGCCGGTGGTCGAGGACTGGCGCAGCCTGGTCGACGCCCTGCGCCCGCATCTGCAGGGCTTCTGGCGCGGCATGCCCTTGGCGCAGCGGGCGAGCTTCCTGCGTCACCTGCGCTCGTACTGGGAGGCGGCGCGGCACCGCATTGCGCCGCAACTGGCCGAGGAGCTGCTGCGCCTGCGCGAACACGGCCGCCTGCGGATCCGCGCCGGCCGGCTGGTGCGCGCGCGTCGCGGCGCGGACTCGGTCGAAGTGCTGATCCGCGAGCGCGGCGACAACGCCCTGCTGCAGGAGCGTTACGACGTATTGATCCGCGCCACCGGCCTGGACACCGACATCGAACGCACCACCCACCCCTTGATCGCGCATCTGCGCGAGTCGGGCCTGATCGCGGCCGACCCGCTGGGCCTGGGCCTGCGCACCTCGGATCGTTTCGAAGCCCTGGACGCCAAGGGCAGCGCGGTGCGCGGCCTGTACGCGCTCGGGCCGCTGCTGCGCGCGCAGCGCTGGGAGATCACCGCCGTGCCCGAGCTACGCCAAGCGGCGCGCGAGCTGGCCGGCGAGTTGCTCGCGACCGCCTCGACCGCGCGCGCCGGCGCCAAGCCGCTGGCCGCGACCGGCTGACGCCATGCCGCCACGTCGCGCCGCCGTCGCCTGTAGGAGCGGCGCGGGTCGCTGGGAACCCTCAGACGTCCCCGTCCGTCAGCCAGCCCTCGCCGGTGCCGCGATTGAACACCTGGTCCTCGGCCAGCACCTCGCCGGCCGGGATCGAATCCTGCCGGGCCAGGCGTTGGTAGATCGGGGTGAAGTCCGGAGTCGTCGCCTGCATCAGCTGTTCGAAGCTGTCGATGACGAAGTAAGTCTTCTGGAAGGTGTCGATGCGGTAGCGGGTGCGCATGATCCGCTCCAGGTCGAAGCCGATCCGGTTCGGCGCGTTCGATTCCAGGCAGTGGATCGATTCGCTCTTCGACGAGACGATGCCGCTGCCGTAGATGCGCAGGCCGTCGGCCTGCTTGATCAGGCCGAATTCGACCGTGTACCAGTACAGCCGGGTCAGGTGCACCAGCGCCTCGGGGTTGATCCCGTGCGCCTTCACGCCGCCGCGGCCGTAGGCCTGCATGTAGTCGGCGAACACCGGGTTCATCAGCAGCGGCACGTGGCCGAACAGGTCGTGGAACAGGTCCGGTTCGGACAGGTAGTCGATCTGGTCGGCGCGGCGGATCCACCAGGTCACCGGGAAGCGGCGGTTGGCCAGGTGATCGAAGAAGGTCAGCTCGGGCAGCAGGCCTTCGACGCCGACCAGCTCCCAGCCGGTGTGGGCGCGCAGCACGCGGTTGAGATCGTCGAACTTCGGGATCCGGTCCGGGGTCATGTGCATGGCGCGCTGCGCGGCCAGGAACTCGTCGCTGGCGCGGCCGACCAGCACCTGCTGCTGGCGCTCGAACAACTGCGCCCACACCGCATGGTCCTGGCTCGAATACGAAGCCCACGGCTGCTCGACCACGGCGGTCGTGTAGACCGGCACGTAGCCCTTGTCGGTGAGCTGGTGTTCGACGCGCTGCGGGGTGGGCTGCTGGCTGGCCATGGAACGCTCCGTGCGTCCCGGAGAGGGACGCTACGACTGTAACCGTGGCCCGGCGCAATAGGCTTGCGTTATTGCGCGAATACGCTGGTTTGGCGCAATATCGTTGCGTCAAATCGCCAGGGGGCGCACCGAATGGCCGCGATTGAGCTGGACCGTACCGACATCGTGCTGCTCGCCGAATTGCAGCGCGAAGGCCGCCTGACCAATGCCGAGCTGGCCGAGCGGGTGCACCTGTCGGCCTCGGCCTGCCTGCGCCGGGTGCAGCGGCTGGAGCGCGAGGGGGTGATCTCCGGCTATCGCGCCGAGGTCGACCCCGAACGCCTGGGCCTGGGATTGCAGGCCTTCGTCCGGGTGCGCCTGGGCCGCCACGACCGCGAGGCGGTGGCGGCGTTCGCCGAGTTCGTCGACAGCTGGGACGAGGTGGTGGCCTGCTATGCCCTGACCGGCGACATGGACTACCTGCTGCAGATCGTGGTGCGCGACCTCGACCACCTCTCGCGCTTCCTGCTCGACCGCCTGCTCAACCAGGCCGGCGGCGCCGACATCAATTCCAGCCTGGTGCTGCGCACGGTCAAATCCTTCCGCGGCCTGCCCTTGCCGGGACGCTGAGCGCGGCTCAGGGGCCGCTCGCCGACGCGTCCGGGGCGGGCTCTTCGGTGGCGGTGTCCTGCGGCGCGGCGGCCGGCGCCTGCGGCGGGAATGCGCCCGGTGCGGGCGGCGCGAGCAGGTCGATGCGGCGGCCGTCGTCGAGTTCGACCTCGATCCGCGAATAGGTCCAGCGGCCGTCGCGACGTTCGCCGCGCAGATGCACCTGCGCCTCGCCCTTGGGCCCGCTCAGCGGGAACACCGCATCGACTTCGCCGCCGTCGTCGTTCATGTCGAAGCGGCCGCTGCGCATCCAGCCCGAATCCACCGGGCTGCCGAGCGCGGCGATCACCGCCGGATCGTGGCGCGCCAGGCCGGCGGCATGGCGGAAGGGTTCGCCGGGCTTCATCAGCCCGCCCAGCCCGCCGAGGCCGTACATCACCAGGGCGCCCAGCATCAGCCCGGCCAACAGGATCACGCTCAGGCAGCCGGTCGGGACCGCCCATTTCCAGTGCCGGCTCCACCAGCCGGGGTTGGCGCTGTCGTTCATGCGATGGCTCCTTGCGCTGTCCAGGGTTGAGTGTGGCCGCATCCGCGCGCGGCGATCAGCCGATGCCGCCTCGGTTCCGGGCGAACCCTTCGTTCTGGCCGATCGCCGCCAGCGCCGCGGCGCGCGCGTGCAGGTCGGCGGTGTCGAAGCGCGGGATCGCGACGTCGTCCGGGCCGATCAGCAGGCCGATCTCGGTGCAGCCCAGGATCACGCCTTGCGCGCCCTGCGCGACCAGCCCGGCGATGATGGCCTGGTACTCGCGCCGCGACTCGTCGCGGATCCGGCCCAGGCACAGCTCGTCGTAGATGATCCGGTGCACGCGTTCGCGCGCGGCGGCGTCGGGCACGATCACTTCCAGGCCGTGGCGCTCGATCAGGCGCTGGCGATAGAAATCCTGCTCCATGGTGAAGCGGGTGCCGAGCAGGCCGACGCGCTGCAGCCCGGCGGCGCGGATCGCCGCGCCGGTGGGGTCGGCGATATGCAGCAAGGGCAGGCCGCAGGCGGCTTCGACCGCGTCGGCGACCTTGTGCATGGTGTTGGTGCAGATCACCAGCAACTGCGCGCCGCCGTCGCGCAGGCCGCAGGCGGCGCGTCCGAGCAGGGCGCCGGCCGCGTCCCAGTCGCCGGCGTGTTGCAGGCGTTCGACCTCGGCGAAGTCGACGCTGTACAGCAGCAGCCGCGCCGAATGCAGGCCGCCGAGGCGTTCGCGCACGGTTTCGTTGATCTGGCGGTAGTACGGCAGGGTCGATTCCCAGCTCATGCCGCCGAGCAGGCCGAGGGTTTTCATCGCGGTCGCGGTCATCGCCGCAGTATGTCACGCATGGCCGGCGCGGCGTCCGCTCAGGGCGCGGCCGCGCGGGCGCCGGCGGAAGCCGGCCGGGCGAAGCGCTCGCCGAAGAAATCGCCGCGGTTCCAATGCGGCCTTCGCGGATCGTCGGCGATCAGCTGGCCGATGCGCGCGTTGAGCCGCGCCAGCCGCGCCGCGTCGGCGTACTGGATCGGCTGCGAGGCGTCGTCGCCGGGTTGGTGGTAACGCTCGCGCAGGAATTCGCCCAGCACCGCGCGGCCGTCGGCGCCGGCCTCGCGCGCCTGGATGCCGCCGGTCAGGTACACCGCCGGAATGCCGGCGCGGATGAACGCGTACTGGTCGCTGCGGATGAAGATGCTTTCTTCCGGATTCGGGTCCGGGCTCAGGCGCAGGCCGACTTCGCCGGCGGCGCGCTCGACCGTCGCCTGCAGGCTGGAATGCTCGACCCCGACCGGAATCGCGTCGCGGGTCGGGGTCAGCAGCACCGGCATGTCCATGTTGACGTTGGCGACGATCGAGCCGGCCGCCACGCTGGGATGGCGCGCATACCACTGCGCGCCGAGCAGGCCTTTTTCCTCGCCGGTCACCGCCAGGAACAGCAGCGAGCGCTGCGGCGGCGAGGGCGCGCGCGCCAGCTGCTGCGCCGCTTCGAGCAGGATCGCCACGCCCAGGGCGTTGTCGAGCGCGCCGTTGTAGATCGCGTCGCCGCGCACCGGCGCGCCGATGCCGACGTGGTCGAGATGCGCGCTGAACAGCACGTGCTCGCGCGCCAGCGCCGGATCGGCGCCGGGCCACAACGCGACCACGTTGCGCGACTGCGCCGGCGCGATCCGGGTCAGCGACGACAGCTCCAGCGTACCGGGCAAGTCGTAGCCGCGCAGGCGGCCCTCGCGCGCATCGCGGAACACCTGCTGCGCGTTGCGGCCGCCGGCATCGAGCAGCAGCGGCGCGGCCGCGGCGGACACGTTGGCGATCACCCGCAACTGCGGGAAGGTGTCGATCGCGCGGCCGTCGGCGCCGCGCAGGCGCATGCCTGGCCGCGCCCAGTTCTGCGCGCCGCGCGCCCACGGCTGGCGTTTCTCTTCGTCTTCGGTCGAGACGATCACTGCGCCGACCGCGCCGCGCGCGGCCAGGGCGGCGAACTTTTCCCGCATCGAGCTGTAGAACGCGCGCCGGTCGGTGTCGAAACGCGCCGGCGCGCCGTGCAGCAGCACTGCGATCTTGCCGCGCAGCTCGAGTCCGGCGAAGTCGTCGTAATCGAGTTCCGGCGCGTGCACCGCATGGCCGACGAACACCGCCGGCGCCGCGATCCGCGCCTGGGCGCGGTCGAAGTCGAGTTGCGGCAGGAACTGTTCGCGATAGGTCAGCGCCACCGTCGCCGCGGGTCGGCGCACCACCAGGCTGCCGCCGCCATCGACCCGCTGCGCGCGCAGCAAGGGCACGCGCTGGAAATAGCCGCCGTCGTCGCCGGCCGGGCGCAGGCCGATCGCGCGCAGGCGCTGGGCGACGTACAGCGCGGCGAGATCGTAGCCGCGGGTGCCGGTTTCGCGGCCTTCGAGCAGATCGTCGGCGAGAAAGCGCAGATCGGCCTCGATCCGGCGCGCGTCGGCGCCGGCGGCGGGATCGTAGGCGTCCGCCGGCGGTGGCGGCGCGTCGCGCTGGCAGGCGGCCAACAGGCACAAGGCGACCGCCCAGGCCCAGCGGGACGTACGGCCGGCCAGCCGGCCGGATCGGAACGGATGGCGCATCGGATCCCCCACGGTCGCGAAGCGGCGCGCGCCCGGCGGCGCGCGAATGCCGCCGACGCTAGCACCGCCGCGCGCGCGCCGCCACGGCCGCAGCGGCCACCGCGCTGCGTGCGAACCGGGAACAACCTGTGCCGCGATCGCAATCCGGCGCTGCGATCGCGGTCGCAACGGCGGGCGCGAGCATGAATGCGGCCGGGCCGACGCATTCATGGCGCGCGCCGCGGCCGTCCGCTGCGGCCGTCGCCGTCGCCACGCTCACCGAATCTATAGGCTGGGCGACCGCGCGCCCGGCACGCAGGCGCCGCGCGTCCCAGAACCGGACATCCGTTGCCGTGGCCTGTCCGGCGCGGGAAAACCGCCGCGTTCACCCCTACGCCCCCCCACCGAGGAGTCGCTCATGCCTACGATTACCGCGCCCGTCGTCGCCGCTTACTGCGAAGGCCTGTTTTCCAAGACCGGCGGCAAGAGCTACATCGAAGGACTCAAGAACTCCAAGTTCAACACCGCGATCCTGGCGCTGGCCCATCCGCACTACCAGGACAAGTCGCCGCCGGCGCCGGACGCCTTCAAGGGCGATCTGTACTACAACGAAACCGAAATATTCGCCGACGGCAAGTACGTCGGCCCGGCCGAATGGATACCGCTGGTGAATTCGCTGACCCAGGGCGAGACCGGCATCGAGCGGGTCTGGCTGTCGATCGGCGGCGGCGGCGTGGGCGACTACGGCAACATCCGCAAGCTGATCGCCGAGTACGGCACCGGCGAGAAGAACCCGCTGTACCAGAATCTGGTCGCGCTGAAGAACACCTTCCCGGCGATCGAGGCGATCGACCTGGACGACGAGGAAATGCAGGACACCAAGCTGATCGTCGAGTTCAGCCGCATGCTCGGCAAGATCGGCTTCCACGTCACCTTCTGCCCGTACTACAACCCCGACTTCTGGGTCGGCTGCCTGGCCGAGCTGGAGAAGAGCGATCCCGGCCTGGTCATCGCCTTCAACCTGCAGTGCTATTCCGGCGGCGCGGGCAACGATCCGGACGACTGGATCCAGGCGCTGCGGCAGAAGCTCGGCGCCGGTTTCCCGGCCAGTTTCGTGATTCCCGGCGTGTCGACCGATTCGACCCCGAACCAGGTCCAGCAGCAGTACGCGCAATGGGCCAGCGACGGCATCGGCGGCGGCTTCCTGTGGACCTACGAGTCGGCCGGCGCGCAGGCGCCGGATTACGCTGCGGCGATCGCCACCGGCCTGGGCACGGCCGCGACGTTGCGCGGCTCAGTCGAAGTAGAACGACGCCCCGATACCGCCCGTTAAATCGGGGCTGTCGCGGTCCAGGCCGACGTCGAAGGAGGCGTCGAGCTGCACCCGCGGGGTCGCCATCCAGGTGACCCCGCCGCCTGCGACCGAGGTGGTCGAAGCATGGTCCTGGCGCGACAGGCCGGCTTCGACATAGACCGCGGTGCGGTCGTTCAAGGCCAGGCTGAGGCTCGGCGACCAGGTCCAGGTGTTCAGGCCGTCGCTGCGGTCGAGGTTGAAGTACAGCGCGCCGGACAGATGGGGGGCGAAGTCGTAGCCGAGCGTGGTGCCCAGGGTGTACTGGGTCGCGCCGTTGCTGAACTCGCGCTCGCCGCTGGCGGCGGCGACGCCGGCCAGCAGCGCCCAGGAAAACCGCTCGTGCGCGCTCGGCAGCGCCGCCTTCAACGCCAGGCCGGTGTCGCCGGCGCCGTGACGCGAGCGGCGCCCGTCCGCATCGCGTTCGCGCAGCCGGTTGTAGGGCGAGCCCGACAGCTGCAGTTCGACCCGCTCGCTCAGGCCCAGGCGCAGATTGGTGTTGGCGCTGTACAGCGTGCGTCGCGCGCCGCCGTCGCGGTCGCGCTCGAAATCCGGCAGGCCCTGCTCCCAGGCGAAGGCGCCGCGCGGCAAGGTGTCGGTGGAAAACGAAATGCCGGGACGGTCGAACGACGGCGCCGATTCCTGCGCCAGCGCCGGCGACGACAGCGCGGCCAGGGCGAGCGCGGCGACGCCACGCCTCACGGTGCGGCCCAGCGGCCGCGCTGCATCTCGCAGGCCTGCTTGATCGCCGCGATCTGCTCGGGGCTGCGCTTGTAGTAGTGGATCCGCGCCTGCGCGCCCATCGGCGACTCGCACACGCCGTCAGCGCCGGCCGGGCAGCTTTCGACCCGGCGCGCGGTCACCTGACCGCCCATCTCCGCCAGTCCCGGCACGCTGCCGTTGCACTGCTGCTGCTGCAGTTCCTCCGCTACCGGCTGCTCGGTCTGGGTGCATTCGTTGACCGGCTGGCCCATCACCTGCCCTTCCAGCAGGCAAGCGCTGCCGGCGTGGGCCAGCGGGGCGAGGGCGAACAGGGCAACGGCGGCGAGGATACGGGACTGGCGCATGACGCAACCTTGGTCACAGGAGCGGGCGGCGCCCGCGGTGCGCAGACCTTACTGCAGAACGCCGGGCGGCGCAGCGGGACGATGCCGTCGTAGAAGCGCAGCCGCGACAGCGGCGTCGGTCGGCGCGAGATGGTTCGCAGCTTCGATCGATGACGGCGTCGTTGCAGTTGCGCGCGTCCCTGGTCGCGGCTCGCGCCGCTGCTACGGAGAGATGGGTTCGAGCGCCGCTACTCTTCCGGCTCGCGCCGCGGCGGGAACCGCAGCACGGTGCCGGTCTGCACGTCGCGCGGGTCGGGGCGGTTCCACAGCACCGGCACTTCGCGCGGCTTGGGCGGTTCCAGTTCGTCGTCCAGCGGCACCAGCTCGGCGTCTTCTTCGTCTTCCCAGCTGTAGCGCTTGCGCGGCGGCAGCGGGTCGCGCAGGCGGAAAGCGTAGGCGGCGATCACGCCGGCGACGGCGCCGCCGAGGTGGGCCTGCCAGGACACGCCGATCTCGCGCGGCAGCACGGTCAGCAGCATGCCGCCGTAGAGCAGGAAGGCGATCATCGCCGCGGCGATCGAGGCCCGGTCGCGGCGCAGCAGGCCCAGGGTCATGACCAGGAACATCAGGCCGTGAGTGAGGCCGCTGGCGCCGAGGTGATAGCTGCCCGGCTCGCCGAGCAGCCAGGCGCCCAGGCCGGAGCCGAGCCACAGCAAGGGCAGGGCGCGGGCGGTCGCCTGCGGGTAGACCGCGCCGGCCAGGCTGCCGAGCAGCAGCAGCGAGGTCGCGTTCGCCGCCAGGTGTTCGATCGAACCGTGCAGCAAGGGCGCGGTCAGCAGGCCGAGCAGGCCGGCCGCCGACCAGGGCTGGACGGTGAACGGGCGCGGGTCGAACAGGCTCTGGGCGCTGAACACCGCGACCAGGACCAGGACGAAGCCCAGGCTGAGGTTGAGCGCGCGCAGCAGCCGCGCACGGTCGGCCTTGCGCTGGGCCGGGGTGTCGGGGATCGGGGCGTCGGTGGGCAGGTGCATGGAGACCAGATTGGCACCGGTGGCGGGCAAAACAAGCCGGCCGCGGCGGGCTTCTTCGTCCCGCAGGCGGGATTGCGACGCCGATCGGCCCGCGCCCGCGCCGGGCCGGCGGCGCCGGGCCCGGTAGAATGGGCGGATGACTACCGAAATCCCCACCGTACGCCTCAAGAACGCCTGGAAATCCACCCATCCCTGGATCTTCCAGCGCCTGGTCGACAAGCCCGCCCAGCGTCCCAAGCCAGGGGCGATCGTCGACGTGGTCGGCGTCGACGGCGTCTGGATCGGCCGCGGCTTCTACAACGGCCACTCGCGCATCGCCCTGCGCATGCTGGAAAACGACCCCGACGTGGCCATCGACGCCGACTGGTTCGCGCGCAAGATCGCCGCGGCGGTGTCGCTGCGCCGCGACGTGCTCAAGCTCGACCAGGTCAGCGACGCCTGGCGCGTGGTGCACAGCGAAGGCGACGGCATCAGCGGCCTGGTCGTGGACCGTTACGGCGACCTGCTGGTGGTCGAGTACTTCAGCGCCGGCGCGTTCCGCCATCGCGAATGGATCTACGACGCGCTGCGCGCGCAGTTCCCCGGCTGCCGCTTCTACGCCTTCGCCGACGAACACGTGCAGAAGCAGGAAAGCTTCGACTTCCGCGGCACCGAAGCGGTGCCGCCGGCGATCATCACCGAGTACGGAATCAAGTTCCGCGCCGATCCGGCCGGCGCGCACAAGACCGGCTTCTTCGCCGACCAGCGCGAGAACCGCGAGTGGCTGTCGCAGCAGGTCGCCGGCAAGCGCGTGCTCGACCTGTGCTGCAACACCGGCGGCTTCGGCGTCTACGCCAAGGCGCGCGGCGCCGAGGAAGTGATCGGCGTGGACATCGACGCCGACGTGATCAACATCGCCAAGGGCAACGCCAAGCTCAACGGCGCCCACGTCAAGTTCGTCCAGGCCGATATCTTCCCCTATCTGCGCGACCTGGGTAACGCCGGCGAGCGCTTCGACGTGGTGATCCTGGACCCGGCCAAGATGACCCGCGATCGCGAGCAGGTGATCGCGGCGCTGAAGAAGTACCTGGACATGAACAAGCTGGCGCTGAGCGTGGTCAAGCCCGGCGGCCTGTTCGCGACCTTCTCCTGCACCGGCCTGGTGTCCGAGGACCAGTTCCTGGACATGCTGCGCCGCGCCGCGTTCTACGCCGGGCGCACGGTGCAGGTGCTCAAGGTCGCCGGCGCCGGCGCCGACCACCCCTGGCTGGCGCAGGTGCCGGAGTCGCGCTACCTCAAGGCGGTGTTCTGCCGCGTGCTGGACTGAGCGCGGCCGACCGGAACGAGCTGGGCGAAGACGCGACCCTAGCGCGGGCGCATCCCGCGCGTGGGCAGGCTCAGCACGCTGGGATGCTTCACCGCCTGCTCGATCTGCAGCGCGTACTGTTGGCAGATCATCCCGCGCTGCGGGGTGTCCTTGATCCCGTCGTAGAAGCGGTTGGCTTCGTCGAAACCGATCTGGAACTCGGCCTCGATGTCCACCGCCTGGCCGGCGGGCAGGGCGGCGTTGGCGGTGTTCGCTTCAGCCTGGAATTTGCTCTTGTGCCGGCGCAGCAGGTCCGCATCGAAGCCGCAGCGGGTGCCGAACTGGTAGCTCATTCCCGTCGCGCGGGCGATCGAGGCGATGGCGCCGGCGGGGCCGTCGTTCGCGGCCAGCGCAGGCGAAGCGGACAGCAGCAGCGACAACAACAGCGCGGGCGATCTCATCGGTGGTCCGTTGCGGTGGCGGTAGGGCGCGATTTTGCACCAGGGCCGAGCCCGGGCTGCGACAGAACCCGGCGCCGGTGTCGCGCCGGATCGGCTCAGTCGCGCCACCACAGCACCGCCGGCGGGTCTTCCGGACGCAACTGGTCGGCGTTCAACAGCGTCTCCAGGCGCAGCCCCGGCAGGCGCAGGCTGAGCGCGGTGGCGACTTCGCGGTAGCCGGGCCAGTCGAACGGCAGTTCCAGGCGCTGGCCGGCGGCGGTGCCCAGTTCGACGAAGGTCTGGTGTTGCCCGTCGGCGTCGATCGCGTACGCGTCGACGCCGTCGATCTCGTTCCAGCGCACGCCGTAGATCCGGCCGGCGCCGTCGTCGCGCCAGACGCCGCGCGGGTCGGCGTACAGCCTGGGGGCATGCGGATTCATCGGCGGGCCGTCCTGGTCGCGGCTACCGGGGGAGCGGCGGCCGGCCTTGCTCGAAGGGGAACTCCTGTCCGCTCCGATTTCATACCCGCGATCGGCGGCCGCGGAAGGGCGTCGGCGACCGCCGATGCGGGGATTGCTATGGACCTCACAAAAACGCCCCGGCCCGGTGCGGACTGCGCACCGGGCCGGGGGCGTGGCCTGCCGATTTTAGCGAGCGGATTCAGCGAGCGGATCAGCGAGCGGCCGTGACGGCGCCTGCGATCGGGGTAGCGGTGCGGGCCGCCGCCGGAGCCGCGACGACGCGGCGGTTGGCCAGGATCACTCCGGCGAACACCAGCGCCACCGCCGGGATGAAGCTCCAGCCCAGGCGTTCGTCGAACAGCACCGCGCCCCAGATCACCCCGGTCAGCGCGACCACGTAGCCCAGTTGGCTGTAGGCGACGCTGTCGGCGATGCGCTGCAGCGCGGCGGCGGCGACGTTGGCGGCCAGGGTCACCAGCACCATCGCCAGCAGCAGCGGCCAGGCCTCGGCGATCTTGGCCGCGCTGCCTTGCAGCTCGGCGCCGGCCAGCAGCGGCAACACCGCCAGGGCCTGGACCAGCATGGTGCCGGCGGTGGACATCGGCGCGCTCAGCCCGGCCGGCCAGCGGCGGCTGCGGTAGACGTTGCCGATCGCCAGCAGCACCGGCACGCCCAGCGCCGCGCCCAGCGCCAGAGCCTGCTCCGGCTCCACCGCCTGCGCCCGCGGCGCCAGCACCAGCAGCACCCCGACCAGGCCCAGGGCGGTGCCGGCCAGCGCGGTCGGGCTCGGCCAGCGGCGTTCGACCAGGGCGTTGAACAGCGAGGTGAACATCGGCGACAGGGTCACCACCACGGTGAAGATGCCGGCCGGGATCCGCGCCAGCACCCAGTTGCCGAGCAGGGCCGAGCCGGCGACCGCGATCGCGCCGGCGGTGGCGTAGAAGCGCAGCGTGGCCGGGTCCAGCGGCAAGCGCTGGCCGCGGCCGCGCAGCACCGCCAGGATCAGGCCGGCGGCGCCGGCGGTCTGCACGAAGGAAACGATGAACGGGTTCAGTCCCTGGCTCAGCAGCAGCTTGCTCAGCACGAAGATGGCGCCGACCAGGCTGCCGGCGGTCAGGGTCAAAACGAGGCGCAGTGCGGTGGCGTTCATGGCGGCGGGAGGCGGGGGCGGTGAGGTCGGAGGCCAGATTAGGCGTCTGCGGCGTGCGGATAATCGGCCTCCAAGTGACTAGACTGTTTCCTTATGTCAACAATCTCGCCCCATAAGCTGCCGGTCCCCGACCTCGCCGGGCTGCTCGCCTTCGTCCGCGTCGCCGAACTCGGCAGCTTCGTCCGCGCCGCCGACGCCCTGGGCCTGTCCAAGGCCGCGGTCAGCAAGCAGGTCTCGGCGCTGGAGCGCCGGCTCGGCGCCCAGTTGCTGCACCGGACCACCCGCCGGCTGAGCCTGACCGAAGCCGGGCAGGCCTATCTGCGCCATGCCCAGGGCGCCTTCGCCGAGGCGCGCGCGGCCGAGGACGCGGTCGCCGGCACCCACGCCGCGCCGCAGGGTCGGCTGCGGGTGTCGGCGCCGATGACCTTCGGCGCCCTGCACGTGGCGCCGTGGCTGGCCGGGTTCCTGGCCCGCTACCCGCAGGTCGACCTGGACCTGCAGCTCGACGACCGCGAGCACGACCTGGTCCAGGGCAGCTTCGACCTGGCGATCCGCCTGGGCCGGTTGGAAGCCTCCAGCCTGGTTGCGCGCACCATCGCCTACAGCCGGGTGCTGGTCTGCGCTGCGCCGGCCTACCTGGAGCGCGCCGGCCGGCCGCAGCGCCCGGACGAACTGGGCAGCTACGACTGCCTGCACTTCACCCTGTCCGCCAGCGGCCGCACCTGGAGCTTCGCCCGCGCCGGCGAGGTGGTACGGGTGGCCCTGGGTGCGCGCCTGGACGCCAATTCCAGCTTGGCGCTGAAGGCGGCGGCGCTGGCCGGCGCCGGGATCGTGCGCGTGCCCGAGTTCGCGGTCGCGCGCGAGTTGGCCGAGGGCGCGCTGGTGCAGGTGCTGCCGGACTGGGAGCTGCCCGGCCTGGACGTGCATGCGGTGATGCCCGAGCGGCGCTACGTGCCGGCCAAGGTGCGCGCCTTCGTCGAGCACCTGGTCGAAGCCTGGATGCACGGCGGCGGCTGGAGCGATGCGTCATCGCTGCAGCCGCGCCGGCCGGCGCAAGGGACGCAGGGGATCAAGCCTGTGGCTTGATCCCCTGCGTCCCTGAGTACCCACGCGGCGAGGGTCGCCGCCGCTGCGCTGTCGGCCGCGCATCTCAGAAGCCGAGACTCATCTCGTTAGACTAGTGGCGAACCACCGCACTTCGAATTCGCCAGTGCGGAAGGGACGGAGGGGCTTAAGCCTCTGGCTTAACCCGCTCCGTCCCTGCTAACCGAGCTTGCCTATGTCCCTCATCGCCGCCCTCGTTTCCATCGCGTTCGCACTGCTGATCGGCGCCGTCCTGGCCTGGCTGCTGGCCCGCGCCGGCGCCGCGCGCGCGCTGGAAACCGCGCGCGTCGAGCTCGGTGCGCAATTGAACGCGGCCCAGCTCGAACGCGCCCAGCTGGCCGAGCGCGCCGCGCGCATTCCCGAGCTGCAGGCGCGCGTGGACGAACTGGAAGACCAGCGCGACGCGCTGGTCCGCGAAAGCGGCGGCCTGCGCGAGAGCATCGGCCGCACCGCCGCCGAATTGGACAAGGAACAACAGAGCCTGCAGCGCCTGCGCCTGGAGTACGACGCGCTGGAGCGTTCGCGCGCCGAGATCGCGGCGCAGTCGCAGCAACGCTCGGTCGAACTGGAACGGCTGTCGACCCAGCTCGACGCCGAGCGGCGCCAGGCGCAGGAGAAGATCGCCCAACTGCGCGAAGTGCGCGAGGACTTGTCGGTCCAGTTCAAGAACCTGGCCAACGACATCCTGGAAGAGAAGAGCAAGCGCTTCACCGAGCAGAACCGCAGCCACCTGGGCCAGTTGCTCGATCCGCTGCAGCACAAGCTCACCGAGTTCCAGGCCAGGGTCGAGACCGTTTACGACCAGGAGACCCGCGATCGCACCGCGCTGGGCGAGCAGGTGCGCCAGCTGATGGCGCTGAACCAGTCGCTGAGCGAGGACGCCAAGAACCTGACCACCGCGCTCAAGGGCTCGAGCAAGACCCAGGGCGCCTGGGGCGAGCTGATCCTGGAGCGGGTGCTGGAATCGGCCGGCCTGCGCAAGGGCGAGGAATACGACGTGCAGGAAAGCCACGGCACTGAGGATGGCGAGCGCCGCCCGGACGTGACCGTGCACCTGCCCGAAGACCGCCACCTGATCGTCGACGCGAAGCTGTCGCTGGTCGCGTACGAGCAGTTCGTCAGCGCCGAGAGCGAGGACGACCGCGCGCGCGCGCTGAAGCGGCACATCGAGTCGATGCGCCAGCACATGCGCGGGCTGTCGGACAAGCGCTATCAAGAGCTGTACGGCCTGCGCTCGCTGGATTTCGTGCTGATGTTCGTGCCGATCGAGCCGGCCTTCATGCTCGCGGTCGCCAACGACCGCGGTTTGTTCATGGAGGGCTGGGAGCGCAACGTGCTGATGGTCAGTCCGTCCACGCTGCTGTTCGTGCTGCGCACGGTCAAGCACCTGTGGCGGCAGGAGGCGCAGAACCGCAATGCGCAGGAGATCGCCAAGCGCGGCGCGCAGTTGTACGACCGCCTGTGCGCCTTCGTCGCCGACCTGGAGAAGGTCGGCGAGCGCATCGAACAGGCCAAGACCAGTTTCGACGCGGCGCACGGCAAGCTGGCGTTGAACAAGGGCAACGTGATCCGCCAGGCCGAGATGCTGCGCGAGCTGGGGGTGAAGCCGAACCGGGCCCTGCCGGCGGCCCTGGTCGAGCTGTCGGCCGACGGCGATGCGTCTGCCGGCGACGCGTTCGGCGACGGCCTGCCCAGCGATAGCCCGCCCAGCGACGGCCCGCAACCGATCGAAGGCGCCGCTGGCCTGCCGCCGCCGACCGGCGAAGCCTAGCCCTTGTAGGAGCGGCGTAAGCCGCGACCACCGCAGCGGTGCGATACCACGCCGCCTTCCGAAGCGACGTCTCCCCCTAGCCAGCCCGATGGCCCGGACTTCGGCGCGCGCGCTTGCGTACACTGCTTCGGTGGTCGCGGCTCACGCCGCTCCTACAGAGGCAAGAGCGCAACGAAAAACGGCCCGGATCGCTCCGGGCCGTTTCGCTTTCGCTTTCGCTGTTCGTCGCGCCGATGCCGCTCAGCCGCCGTCGGTCGGCATCACCGGCATCGCGTCGGCGGGGACGCTGGGGTTGCTGTCGTCCTGCAGGTACTCGGGCAGCTGGCTGTCGCCGTTCTTGTCCATGCGGTCGCCGAAGATCTGGTAATCGCGGCGCTGCATCCAGGAATCGCGGACCAGGGCGTACTCGTCCTCGGCGCCGTCGCGCAGGCTGTCCAGCGGCAGCAGTTGGGCGCGCACGTCGACCAGCTGCAGGCCCTGCAGCGGAATCCGGATGCGGTCGCGCTCGACCTGGCGCAGCGGGCTCAGCGGGGCGTCGCCGAGGGCGCCGAACGAATCGCGCACGGTGCGCGGGCCGAACAGCGGCAGTTCGACGTAGCGCGAACGCTTCCAGCCCCACACGCCCAGGGTCTGGCCGAAGTCCTCGCTGCGGTTGGGCAGCTTGGCGTCGCTGGCCGGATCGAAGATGCCGCCGATGCCCAGGGTGGTGTTGAGAGCGAAGCGGCCCAGCGACTGCGCCGCCTGCTTGGGCTTGCCCTGCAGCAGCGCGTTGAGCGCCGACACCGGCTGGCCGAGGTTGTTGAAGAAGTTGCTCACGCCCAGCCGGATCGGCCGCGGCACGACCTTGCTGTAGGCGCGCGCCAGCGGCCGGGCGATGCCGCGGTCGACCGCCATGTTGAAGCGGTGCATCTTGCGGTTGTAGCGCTCCCACGGATCGTAGGCGCCCGGCACCGCGGCCGGCGCCGGCAAGGTCGGATCGGCGACCGGATCGTAGTCCTGCGGCTGCACCCCGTAGATCTCGTCGAAATCGCGTTCGGCGTCGGTGCGCTGATCGTCCGGCTTCGCGCTCGCGGTCGCGCTGGGCGCGGCCGGCGGCGGCGCGTCGGTGGGTTCGACGTCGGCCGTCGCGGCGGGCTCGGCCTGCGCTGCAGGCGCCGGTTCGGCCTGCGCGACGCTCTGGCCGGCGGCGACCGCGGCGCTGCCGGCCATCGCCAGCGCACGCGCCGAATCGGTCTGCACCGGCGCCGGTGCGGCGATCGCAGCGGCTGGTGCGTCGTGGCCGACGCCGCTGTTCGGTGCGGCCAGTTCTACGGTCGGAACTTCGGCCGCCGACGCCGCGACGGCGCTGGACTGGGCGAAGGCGGGAACGCTGGGCAGCGCGGCCAAGGCCAGGCCGAGCGCGAAAGTGAGTGCGTGGGGGCGCATGGGTTGCAGTCTAGTCTTCCAGGACAACGGGTGGGGGCAGCCAGGGCCCGATCCTCGGGCGAAGGCGACCGCAACGGATGTGGGAGGCGCCGGCCGGATCAGCGACCGAAGCCGAGCGCGTCGTCGAGGCGATAGGCGTCGCGCAACTCGGCCAGGCCGGGCGGCGTTCCGATCACCTCGACGCCGGGCGCCAGCGAGGCCAGTTCCGCCAACAGCGCCAGGCCGGCGCTGTCGACCGACGCCACCGCCGACAGGTCGAAGCGGCGCGCGCCGGGCGCCAGCGCGCGCGCCTGCGGCCACAGCGTCGCCGCCGCGGCGCGGTCGAGCGCGCCGGCGAAGCTCAGCGCATCGCCGTCCTTGCGCACGCTGGCGGAGGCGCCGGCCATGCTCAGTTGCCGCCGGCCTGGGCCTGCAGCTTGCCGGCCTTGAGTTCGGCGGCGACCTGGGCGATCGGCTTCTGGCTCAGCGGCGCGTCGAACTGATTGCGGAAGGTCTGGACGAAGCTGACCCCTTCGACCATCACGTCGAACACCTTCCACTGCTGGCCGTTCTTGCGCAGCAGGTAGTCGACCGGCACCGGCTCGCCGCCCTGGCGCAGGAACTCGCTCGACACCTTGACGATGGCGCCGCCGCGCAGCGGGGTCTCGGACTTGATCCGCACCTTGAGCTTGGTGTTGAAGTCCAGCAGGGCCGAACCGTAGCGCTGCATCAGGCTGCCGGTGAGGGCGTCGGCGAAGGCGTTGACGTCGCCGTCGGAGGCGCCGCGGCCGTGCGTGCCCAGGACCAGGCGTGCGGCGTAGTTGCGGTCGAACACCTGGTTGAACTCGGTCGAGATGAACTGGCTCAGCGCGGCGCGGTTCTTGGTGAACTCGGCGCGGCGCGCTTCCAGGGTCGACAGGATGCGGGTGCTGTTGTTCAGCACCATCGCGCTCGGCGAACCGGCCGCCGGAACGGCCTGGCCGGCCGCGGCGGTGGCCTGGGCCAAGGCGAGGCTGGGCGCGCCGGCGATCAGGGCCGAGGCGACGACGATGGAAATCAGGGAGCGCTTCATTTCTGGGTCTCGTCCGTGGTGGGGGCGGCTTCGCCCTGGAGGTAGTCGGGGACGCCGGCGTCGGCGGGCTTGGCTTCGCCGCCCGCATTGCCGCCTTGTGCGCCACCGCCGCTGAACATGTACTTGCCGACCAGCTGAATGAGGTCGATCGCCGGCTGGGTCAGGTAGATCTCGTCGCCGGGCTTGAGGTTTTCCGGGTCGCCGCCCGGGGTCAGGCCGATATAGCTCTCGCCGAGCAGGCCGCTGGTGAAGATGCCGGCGGCGGTGTCGGCCGACAGCTTGTCGTAGCGCTTGTTGATCGCCAGGGTGACGATCGAGTTGTACTTGACCGGGTCCAGCGAGATGTCGGCGACCTGGCCGACGGTGACGCCGCCGATCTTGACCGGTGCGTTCGGGCGCAGCGCGCCGATCGCGGTGAAGCGGGCCTTGATCTCGTAGCTGTCGCCGCCGAAGCCGAACTTGCCGTTGGTGGAGGCGATCGCCAGCACCAGCAGCGAGCCCAGGGCGAGCAGCAGGAAGGCGCCGACGGCGAATTCGATGCGGGGACTGCGGACGGACATGGAGGTCACCTTTACTTGAACAAGAACGCCGACATCACGAAGTTGAACATCAGCACCAGCAGCGAGGCGTTGACCACCGCGCGGGTGGTCGCCACCGAGGTGCCCTCGATGGTCGGCTCGGCGTGGTAACCCACATAGGCCGCGACCAGCGCCGCAGTGGCGCCGAACACCGCCGACTTCACGAACGCCATCAGGAAATCGTCGAAGAAGTCGACGCTGTCCTTGAGCACCTGCCAGAACGTGCCGGCCTCCAGGCCGATCACGTGCACCGACTCGAAGTAGCTGGCGCAGATCGCCAGGCTGCAGAAGAAACCGGTCAGCAGCGGCACACAGAGCACCGCGGCCCAGAAGCGCGGCGCCACCGCCTTGCCGACCGGGTCGATCGCCATCAGGCCCAGCGCGGTGATCTGGTCGGTGGCGCGCATCAGGCCCAGTTCGGCGGCGATCGAGCTGCCGGCGCGGCCGATGAACAGCAGCGCGGTCAGCACCGGGCCCAGTTCGCGGTACAGGCCCAGGCCGAGCATGGCGCTGACCTGGTTGGCGGCGCCGTAGGTGTCGAGCGCCCGGTAGCCCAGCAGCGTCACCGAAAGTCCGACGAACGCGCCGCCAACGGCGATGATCGGAAGCGAACGTGCGCCGATCTTGTAGATCTCGCGGATCAGCTCGCGGAAAAAGTCGAGGCTCGGCTTGGACGCGCGCAGCACCGACAGCGAGAACAGGCCGGCACGGCCCAGCGAGCGGGTCGCGGCGATGAAGGGCATCAGGCAACCTCCGATTGGCGCGGCGCGGCGTCGAAGCCGATCGGGCCGTCCGGCTCGCCGCGCAGGAACTGGCGCACCAGCGGGTCGTCGCTGCGCTCCAGCTCGGCCGGGGTGCCGGAGAACACGATGCCGCCGTTGGCGATGACGATCGCATGGTCGGCGATCGGCAGGGTTTCGTGGACGTGGTGGGTGACCACGATGCTGGTCAGGCCGAGGGTGTCGTTGAGCCGGCGCACCAGGCTCATGACCACGCCCGAGGCGATCGGGTCCAGGCCGGTCAGCGGCTCGTCGTAGATCATCAGCGGCGGGTCCAGCGCCAGCGCGCGGGCCAGCGCGACCCGGCGCGCCATGCCGCCGGACAGCTCGCGCGGGAACACGTCGGCGGCGGCGCCCAGGCCGACCGCATGCAGCTTCATCAGCACCAGGCGACGGATCAGCGGGTTCGGCAGGCGGGTATGGGCGCGCAGCGGCAGGGCCACGTTCTCGGCCGCGGTCAGGTCGGTCAGCAGGCCATTGCCCTGCAGCAGCACGCCGATGCCCTTGCGCAGCTCCAGCAGTTCGCGCGAGCGGCGCGGCACCTCGCGCCCGAACACCTCGACCCGGCCGGCGGCCGGGGCCAGTTCGCCGGTCAGCGCCGACAGCAGGGTCGACTTGCCGCTGCCGGAGGGGCCGAGCACGGCGACGATGGCGCCGCGCGGCACCGACAGGTTGATCCCGCTCAGCACGCTGCGCCCGCCGCGATCCAGGCGGAGGTCGGTCAGGCGGACGATGGGCGGTTCGGTCGTCATGCGCGCGGGGCGGGTCCTGCGGTGAAGGCGGTGGGATCGACGGGCGGAGCGCACTGCAAAACGGCGCAGCTTGGCCGAACCAGGCTGAACCGGGGTGGAGCGCGCCATTGTCGCAGGTTCGCCGGCCGGTCTCGCGGCGGCGGCGGAATGGAGCGTTCGACGGCCGCGACGTCAGCGTGGCCTGGGGCGATTAAGAGGGCTTTAAGTGTGCTGGGCGGGAAGCCGCCGGTGGCTGTGGTAGAGCAACAGCAAATCCCCCTGCCCCCGTTTTCAAAGGGGGGAACAGCAAAGCGGTGCGAAGGGGGAACGGCAACGTGGTGCTTCCAGATGCGGCGATGCCATCGCAACCCGGCCCCCACCCGAAGATTCCCGTCTTTGAAAAAGGGGGCAGGGGGATTTGCTTTGGGCTTCGGCCGCCGGCTCCACCCCCGCGCCCCGCAAACGCCACACCCTGCCGCAGCGCAGCGCGCGCCCTTGCGGCAAGATGTCGCGATGCCCGCGCGCGCCGATTTCCGTCTCTACCATTCCAATGCGCTGGACGTGCTCGCCGGGCTGCTGGCGCAGGAACTGCGCACCCCGGCGCCGGGGCTGGGCCTGCTCGCGCCGGACACCATCCTGATTCCGCAGGTGGCGATGCGGCGCTGGCTGCAGGCGACCCTGGCCCAGGCCTACGGCATCGCCGCCAACCTCGAATTCCTCACCCCGGGCGAATTCGTCCGCCGCGCGCTGGAGGCCAACGTGCCCGGCGACGAGGACGACCTCGACGCCGCGGCGATGCGCTGGCGCCTGTACGCGACCCTGGCCCAGCCGGCGCAGTGGCGCGAGCCGGCGCTGGCGCCGTTGCGCGCCTACCTGGACGGCGACGACCCGCTCAAGGCCTGGTCGCTGGCCGGCGAGCTGGCTTCGCTGTTCGAGAAGTACCAGGCCTGGCGCCGCGACTGGCTGCTGGCCTGGGACGCCGGCGGCGAGCGCCACGATCCGCAGGCGGCGCTGTGGCGCAAGGTCGCCGCCGGCCGCCGCTACCGCGCGCGCCGGATCGACGACTACCTGCAGCGCTTCGGCGGCGACCAGGCGCCGGCGCCGCGCGGCCTGCCGCCGCGGTTGTTCGCCTTCGCCACCCTCAACGTCTCGCCCGACGTGCTGCGGGTGATCGCGACCCAGGCCCACGCCGGCACCCTGCACTTCTACCTGCCGACCCCGACCCGCAAGTACTGGGGCGACCTGAGCAGCTACGGCGAACGCCTGCGCCGGCTCGACGCCGCCGGCGGCGCGCCGGCCGCGGACGAGGAAGAAAACCCCTTGCTGCAGGCCTGGGGCTCGGCCGGGCGCGATTTCATGGCGGTGCTGGGCGGCTACGAAGTCGTGCATCCCTCCGGCGAAATCGCCGCCTATGCCGACCCCGAGGACAGCCGCCACGACGACCCCGCGCGCGACAGCCTGCTACAGAGGCTTCAGCGCGACCTGCTGCATCGGCGCGCGCCGCCGCTGCTGCCGTGGCGCGCCGAAGTCGAACGCGACGACGCCAGCCTGCAGGTCCACGCCTGCCACACCCGCCTGCGCGAAGTGCAGGTGCTGCACGACCAACTGCAGGCCCTGCTCGATCCGGACTCGCCGCAGGGCCGGCGTTTCGATCCGCCGCTGCAGCCGCGCGAGATCGCGGTGCTGGCGCCCGATATCGACCCCTACGCGCCGCACATCGCCGCGGTGTTCGGCGGCCTGGCCGGGCGCGCCGGCTACATCCCCTATGCGCTCGCCGACGTCAGCCCGCTCGCCGCCGAGCCGTTGGCCGAGGTGTTCCTGCGCCTGCTCGCGCTGCCGGTGTCGCGTTTCGGCCTGAGCGAAATCCTCGACCTGCTGGCGACCCCGGCGATCGCCGAACAGGCCGGGCTCGACGGCGCCGGCCTCGACCGTCTGCGCACTTGGCTGCAGGACGCCGGCGCGCGCTGGGGCATCGACGCCGCGCACCGGCGCCGCCACGACGCGCCCGGCGACGACGCCTACACCTGGGCCTTCGCCCTCGACCGTTTGCTGCTCGGCCACGCGGTCGGCCACGACCACGACGGCCACGGCGAACTGGTCGCCGGCATCGCGCCTTACGCCGAACTCGAAGGCGCCTCGCTCGACGCGCTGGATGCCCTGATCCGCTTGCTGCGGGTGCTGGCGCGGCACGAGCGCGCGCTCGATGCGCAGCTGAGCCCGGGGCAGTGGGCCGAACGCCTGCTCGGCCTGCTGCGCGCGTTGCTGCCCGAGCGCCCGCGCGGCGGCGCCGACCAGCGCACCCTGGAGCGCCTGCGCAGCCTGATCGAAAGCTTCGCCCGCGACGCCGCGTTGGCCGAGGTGGAAACCACGGTGCCGGCGGAAGTGGTGCGCGCGCATTTTCGCGCCGCGCTGGCCGAGGCCGATACCCGCGCGCCGCTGCTGACCGGCGGGATCAGCTTCGGCCGGATGGTGCCGATGCGTTTGATTCCGTTCCGGGTGATCTGCCTGCTCGGCATGAACGACGGCGACTACCCGCGCCGCGATCCGGCCGGCGGCCTCAACCGGCTCGCCGCCGAACTGGGCACCGCCGCGCGCCGCCACGGCGACCGTTCGCTGCGCGACGACGACCGCTTCTTGTTCCTGCAGCTGTTCGCCGCGGCTTCGGACAGTTTCTATCTGAGCTACCTTGGCGCCGATCCGCGCGACGGCAGCCAGCGCGAGCCGTCGGCCTTGATCGCCGAACTGCTCGACGTGGCCGCGCGCTATCACGCCGACCCGGCGCAGGCGCGCAAGGCCCTGGTGGTCAGGCAACCGCTGCAGCCTTTCGCCGCGGCCGCGTTCGGCGCCGGCGAGCGCGAGGGCGAACCCGAACCGCGCCGCTTCAGCTATCGCGAGGAATGGCGCGCCGCGGTCGACGCCGGCGCGCAGCAACGCGCGCCGATCGGACCCTGGCTGGAGCAGCCGCTGGCGCCGGCCGCGAGCGAGGACGAGATCGCCTACGCCGAACTGCGCGCCTTCCTGCGCGATCCGCCGACCGCGTTCCTGCGCCAGCGCCTGGGCCTGCGCCTGCCGGATCGGATCGAGGCCGAGGACGATGTCGAGCCGCTGGTGCTGCCCGGCCCCGGCCTGTTCCGCCAGCAACTGCAGCGGGCGGTGTTCGACGAATTGCTGAGCGGCGCCGGCGCGGTCGACCGCGAGCGTCTGCAGGCGCAACTGCGCGCGCGCGCCCTGCTGCCGTCCGGGCCGCTGGGCCGGCGCCAGCTCGACGCCCTGCTCGGCCAGGTGCGCCCGTACGCGGACGCGTTCGGCCGCTGGCGCGAGGGCGAGGCGCAGACCCTGGACTTCGCCCTCGACCTGGACGGCCGGCGCTTGTCCGGACGGCTCGACGAGCTGTATCGCGGCGGCCTGGCGCGCTTGCGCTTCGACCGCGTGCACGGGCCGGCGCAGATCGCCCACGGCCTGGACTGGCTGGTGCTGTCGGCGCTCGGCGACGCGCGGCCGCTGGCCCAGTTCGCCGAGACCGACGCCGGCCCCGGCCCGCACTTGCGCCTGCCGGTGCCGCCGGCGCAGGCGCGCGCCGCCTTGCAGGCCTTGCTGCGGCTGCGCGACTACGGCCTGCGCGAGCCGCTGCCGTTCCTGCCGCGCGCCGGTTGGCTGTGGTACGAGGCGGCGCTGCAGGATCCGCAGGGCTGGAGCGACGCCGGCTGGAACAAGGCCGAGAACCAATGGCGCGGCAGCCCGCGCAGCTGGGCCGAGGCGGGCACGCCGGGCGCTTTGCTGGCGCTGCGCGGGCGCGACCCGTTCGCCGATCCCGAGCTGGGCGAGCAGTTCCGCGACATCGCCCGGCGCGTGTTCGGCGCGGTGGTGTTCGGCCGCGACGAGGACGCGGCATGAGCGCGGCGCGCGATCCCTTCCTCGACCTGCCGCTGGACGGCCTGCGCCTGATCGAGGCCAGCGCCGGCACCGGCAAGACCTACACCCTGGCGACCCTGGTCACCCGGCTGGTGATCGAGCGCGGCCTGCGCATCGGCCAGATTCTCGCGGTGACCTTCACCGACGCCGCCACCCAGGAACTGCGCGAACGCCTGCGCCGGCGCCTGCTGCTGGCCGCGCGCATCGCCGCCGACGATCCGACCCTGGCCCGCGCCGGCGACGACGCCGAGCGCGCCCTGACCCGGCAGTTGGTCGAAGCCCAGGCCGAAGCCGAAGGCGCCGCGGCGCTGCGCGAGCGCCTGCAGCGCGCCGCGCGCGAAATGGATTTGGCCGCGGTGGTCACCATCCACGGCTTCTGCGCGCGGGTGCTGGCCGAGCATGCGCTGGAAACCGGGCAGCCGTTCGCGCCACCGGAAATGATCGGCAGCGAACGCGAGCTGCTCGACGAGATCGCGGTCGACCTGTGGCGCGCGTTCGGCGACCAGGCCGCCGCGGCCGAACTGCTGTCGCGGCAGTGGCCGGGCGGGCCGGAGGCCTTGGCCGCCGACCTCGGCGCGCTGCTGCGCACGCCCTTGCTGCTGCCGCCGATGCCGGCCGAGACGGCCGATCCCTTGCCGGCGTTGGAAGCGGCGGCGCAGGCCTTGCGCGACGCGTTCCGCGCCCACGGCGAAGACGCCTGCATCGCGCTGGAGGCCGCGATCGCGGCCAAGGTGCTGAACGGCAACAGCTACCGCGCCAACCTGCCGCGCGAGACCTGGGCCCTGCTCGAGCGCTGGTGCGCCGACGGCGACGCCGCGCAGGCGCCCGACCCGCGCCTGGACAAGCTCACCCCAGCCCAGTTGGCGGCCAAGACCAACAAGGGCAAGGACGCTTCGACGCCGGCCTCGCCCTTGTTCGACGCGGTCGCCGCCTATCTCGACGCGGCGCGCGTGCGCGCGCAGTGGCTGGACGCGCAGGCGATCGCGCTGGTGCACCGCCTGCGCGAGGCCGCGGCCGCGCGCCTGGCCGAACTCAAGCGGGTGCGCCGGGTGCAGAGCTTCGACGACCTGATCGACGACGTTTACGACGCCCTGCAGGGCCCGCACGCCGAGGCCCTGGCCGAGCGCCTGCGCGAGCAGTATGCGGTGGCCCTGGTCGACGAATTCCAGGACACCGACCCGCGCCAGTGGGCGATCTTCGAGCGCGTGTTCGGTCCGCGCAGCGCCGCCCCGGCCGGGCTGTTCCTGATCGGCGATCCCAAGCAGGCGATCTACGGCTTCCGCGGCGGCGACGTGCACACCTACCTCGGCGCGGCCGCCCAGGCCGAGGCCGCGCCGCCGCTGGAGCACAACTTCCGTTCGCGGCCGTCGCTGCTGGCGGCGGTCTCGGCGCTGTACGCGCAGGCCGGCGCGACCGCGTTCGTCGACGAGCGGATCCGCTTCCGCGAGGTCGCCCCCGGCGGCGCGGTCGCCGACGCCGATCTGTCGCGCGATGGCGCGATCGCGCCGGCCTTGACCCTGCGCCGTCTGCCGGCGCCCGGGGACGGACGCAAGAAGGCCGAGTGGAACGCAGGCGAATCGCGCGAGCAGGCCGCGCGCGCCTGCGTCGCCGCGATCCACGCCTGGCTGGCGCAATCGCGCGAGGGCCGGGCGTCGATCGAAGGCCGGCCGCTGCAGCCGGCCGACATCGCCGTGCTGGTGCGCAGCCACGACGAAGCGGCGCGGATCCAGCAGGCGCTGACCGCGGCCGGCATTCCGGCGGTCGCCGCCGGCCGCCGCAGCCTGTTCGCGACCGAACAGGCGCAGGAGCTGCTGAACCTGTTCGACGCCCTGCTCCAGCCCGGCGACGGCGGCCGTCTGCGCACCGCCCTGGCCAGCGTGCTGATCGGCCTGGACGGCGCGGCGATCGCGCGCCTGGCGCAGGACGAGGCCGAGCAGGCGCAGCGGCAGGCGCAGGCCCTGTTGTGGCGCGAGCGCTGGCAGCGGCACGGGCCGCTGGCCCTGGTCGCCGACCTGTGCGCGGCGCAGGCGCCGCGCCTGCTCGCGCTCGACGACGGCGAACGGCGCCTGACCAATCTGCTCCAGCTCGGCGAAGTGCTGCAGGAGGCCGACACCCGCGCGCTCGGCTTGCACGGCCTGCGCGACTGGCTGCGCCTGCGCATCGCCGAGGCCGACGACAGCGACGAGAAACAACAGCTGCGGTTGGAGTCGGACGCGCGCCGGGTGCAGATCCTGACCCTGCACAAGAGCAAGGGCCTGGAGTTCGGCCTGGTGTTCCTGCCGTTCGTGGCGATGAGCAAGGAACCGCGCGAAGGCCGCTGGTGCGAGTACCCGGACCCCGTGCACGGCAAGGTCCTGCAGCTGAAGACCGAGCTCAGCGTCGCCGGCGCGCCCGAGTGGAAGCAGGCCTTCGACCGGTCCGCGCAGGAACAGCGCGCCGAAGACGCGCGCCTGCTTTACGTCGGCCTGACCCGCGCCCGCCACGCGCTGTGGATCGCTTGCGGCCCCTTGTACCGCAGTGCGGAGTCGCCGCTGCAGCCGATGCTGGGCGACCTCGACGCCCTGGCCGCGGCTTGGCCCCGGGCGATCGAACTCGACGATGCGGCGCTGGGCGCGCCGCCGCGGCCGTTGCCGCCGTCGCCGAGCGGACAGGTGCCGCCGGCGCGGGTCGCGCGCCGCGGCGGGCCGGCGCGCGATTGGTGGGTGTACAGCTTCACCCAGTTGACCCAGGAGGACGACCGCGCCGCCGCGGCCGAAGAACGCGGCGCCGAGGACGAGCCGGAGACGGCGCCGGTGTTGCTGGCGCCGGGCGATGCGCGTTTCTCCGGCAGCCGCTTCGGCAATGTCCTGCACGAAGCCCTGGAACGGGTCGATTTCCAGCGCTGGAGCGACTGGCGCGAGGACAGCGTGTTGGCGCCGGACCAGGCTGCGCTATTGGTGCAGGCGCTGCGCAAGGAAGGCTATGCCGAGGCCGACCTCGACGACGGCGTGGCCCTGCTCGCCGGCTTGGTCGGCCGCACCCTGACTGCGGCCCTGCCCGAAGGCGCGCGCCTGTGCGCGCTGCCGGAGGCGGCGCAGCGCGCCGAGATGGAATTCCACTTCGCCCTGGAGTCGGTGCCGGTCGATGCGCTGCTGGCGACCCTGCATGCCCACGGTTGGCTGCGCGAACGGCGCGGCTTCGGTCTGCGCCGGCGCCTGGACGGCCTGATGACCGGCAAGATCGACCTGGTCTACGCTCACGACGGCCGTTACTACGTGCTCGACTACAAGACCAATCGCCTGCCGGGCTACGAGCCGGCGCAACTGGAGCGGGCGATGGCCGACAGCGAATACACCCTGCAGTCGCTGATCTACACCGTCGCCCTGCACCGCTGGCTGCGCTTCCGCCTGGGCGAGGCCTACGACTACGCGCGCGATTTCGGCGGCGTGCGCTATCTGTTCTGCCGCGGCCTGGATCCGGCCGATCCGGCCGCCGGGGTGTGCGCGTTCGTGCCGCCGGTGGCGCTGGTCGAGGCGATCGACGGCTTGTTCGCCGGCCACGGGGTCAGCGCATGAGCCTGCTCGATGCGCTGCTGCGCGACGGCAGCCTGCGCACCGTCGACCATGCCCTGGCCCAGGCCTTGCGCCGGCTCGACCGCGACACGCCCGACCCGGTGCTGGCCGCGGCGGCGCTGGCCTCGCAGGCGATCGCGCGCGGCCACGCCGGGTTCGATCCGGCGCAGCCGCAGGCCTACAGCGAAGCGGCGCTCGACTGGCCCGAGCCGCAGGCCTGGCGCGAGGCGCTGGCGCAGTCGCGCTGGGTGGCCACGCCGGAGCCTGCGCAGCCGGCCGATGCCGAGGCGCCGCTGGTGCTGGAGCGCGGCCTGCTGTACCTGCGCCGCTATCGCGAATACGAGCGCCGTCTGGCCCAGGGCTTGCGCCGGATCGCCGCGCAGGCGCCGCCGCCGCCGGACCTGACCGCGCTGGCGCCGCTGTTCGCGGCCCTGTTCCCGCAGGCGCGCGAAGGCGACCGCCAGGCGCGCGCGGCGGCATTGGCGCTGCTGCAATCGCTGTTGATCGCCACCGGCGGCCCCGGCACCGGCAAGACCACCACCATCGCCCGATTGCTGGCGCTGTTGATCGCCCAGGCGCGGTTGGACGGGGTGGCCGCGCCGCGCATCGCCCTGGCCGCGCCGACCGGCCGCGCCGCCGAGCGCATGGCCGAAAGCCTGCGCCTGGCGGCGAGCGGCCTGCAGGCGCTGGAGCCGGGCCTGGCTGCGGCGCTGCCCGCCTCGGCCAGCACCCTGCACCGCCTGCTCGGCAGCGTGCCCGACAGCGCGCGCTTCAAGCACGACGCGCGCAACCCGCTGGCCTGCGACGCGATCGTGGTCGACGAGGCCTCGATGGTCGACCTGCCGTTGATGTGCAAGCTGGTCGAGGCGGTGCCCGACGGCGCGCGCCTGATCCTGCTCGGCGATCGCGATCAGTTGCCTTCGGTGGAAGCCGGCGACGTGCTCGCGGCGATCGTCGACGCCGCCGGCGACGACGAGGGCCTGCCGGGGCCGCTCGCCGAGCGCTTGCGGCCCCTGCTCGGCGAGCTGCCCGTGCGCGCCGACCCCGGCCTGCTGGGCGCCTGCCGGGTGCATCTGCGCCGCGGTTATCGCCAGGCCGAGAGCCTGGACCTGGCGCCGCTGGCGGCGGCGGTGCGCGACGGCGACGCCGACACCGCGTTGGCTCTGCTGCGCGGCGGCGAGTTGGCCGGGGTGCATTTCCACGAAGACCTGCACGACCCGCTGGCCGGCGCCGGCCGCGAGGCCTTGCTGCCGGCCTGGCGCGCGCTGAACGAAGCGCGCGATCCGCTGCAGGCCCTGGCCCTGGCGTCGCGGCTGCGCCTGCTGACCGCGCTGCGCGACGGCGGCCAGGGCGCTGCGCCGCTCAATGCGCGGATCGAAGAGGCGTTGGCCGGCTCGCACCGGCCGAGCTATTTCCACGGGCGCCTGCTGCTGATCACCGAGAACAGCTACCGCCACGGCCTGTTCAACGGCGACATCGGCGTGTGCCTGCGCGCGCGCGACGACCAGGGCCGCGACCTGCCCGGCGCGCCGGTCCTGGCCTGGTTCGCCGGCGGCAGCGAAGGCGCGCGGCCGTTCCATCCCTCCGCCCTGCCCGCCCACGGCGGCGCGTTCGCGATGACCGTGCACAAATCGCAGGGCTCGGAATTCGACTCGGTGTGGCTGCAGCTGCCGCGCCAGGACGCGCGCCATCTGTCGCGCGAGTTGATCTACACCGGCCTGACCCGGGCGCGGCGCGAACTGCATCTGGCCGCAAGCGAGGCGGTGCTGCGCCAGGCGCTGTCGCGGCACGCGGCGCGGGTGTCGGGGCTGGCGTGGCGGTTGGGCGGGTGAGACCGCGGCAACAGCAGCAACAGCAGCAACAGCAACAGCAAATCCCCCCTGGCCCCCCTTTTTCAAAGGGGGGAAACAGCAGGGGCGGTGGAGACGCGATGATAGCGACCGCCGCTTCGTTCTCACCCAACGAATTCCCCCCTTTGAAAAAGGGGGACTAGGGGGGATTTGCTCTTAGTCCGAGCGCGCTGCGCAAACCAGCCCCCATCGCGCCTCAAACCAGCGCCGCGTCCTCGTCGCTGGGCGTATCGTCGCGGCGCGCATCGGCCGGCGTCGCCTTGGCCGCGCGCGCCGGGACCTTGCCGCCGCGCGCGTCCACCGCTTCGGCGATGGCTTCGATCGCCTCCACCACCGGCACCGCGATCGTGCGCGACTCGCCGGCTTCCTTGGCCAGCCCGTGCGCCAGCGCCGCTTCGGCTTCCTCGGAGGCCTTGCGGAAGCGTTTGGCGTCCGGGCACAGCACCTGCATGTAGTCGGCGTCGAAGTTGAGCCGCTCGACCAGGAAGTCGATGAAGGCGCGGACCTTGGGCGACTGCACCTGGCCGCGCGGGAACACCGCGTTGAACTCGTATTCCGGCCCGGTCCAGCCGGCCAGCACGCGCTGCACGTAGCCCTGCTCGGCGAAGGCCTTGACCGTGACGTCGGCGGCCAGCATCAGCGCCTCGCCGCACAGCAGCGCGCCGCGCAGCGGGCCCGGATCGTTGGCGACCATCACCGGGTCGATCACGTAGTCGACGCTGCGCTCGCCGTCGCTGAGCGTCCACACGTACTCGTTGTTGCGGCGCGACTTGGGCATCGCCAGGGTGCGGTGGTGGCGCAGGTCGTCCGGGTGCAGCGGCTCGCCGTGGCGCGCCAGGTAGTTCGGGCTGGCGTAGATCTGGGTGCGGAAGATCGCCAGCCGGCGCTTGATCAGGTTGGAATCGGGCAGGTCGCCGACCCGCAGCGCGACGTCGATGCCCTTGTCGATCAGGTCGACGGTGTCGTTGCTGAGGTTCATCTCCACCCGCACCTCCGGATGGCGCGCATGGAACTCGCCCAGCAGCGGCGCGATCCAGGTGATGCCGACCGAGTACGGCGCGGTGATCCGCAGCCAGCCGCGCGGGCCGCCCTGCAACTGGCCGACCGCGCTCTCGGCCTCGGCCAGTTCGCGGGCGATGCGCTGGCAGTGTTCGAAGTACAGGTTGCCGGCCTCGGTCAGGCCGAGCTTGCGGGTCGTGCGATGCAGCAGCTGCGCGCCGAGACGGGTTTCCAGTTCCTGCACCTTGCGGCTGACCGTGGTCTTGGGCAGGCGCAGCGCGCGCGCGGCGGCGATGAAGCTGCCGCTTTCGACCACTTTGACGAAGATCAGGGTGTCGTTGAGATCGTGAGCCATGGGGGATGGCCTCCTTTGCGAATGTTGGCGATGCCGCACTTGCGGTGTCGTGCGATGCGGCCTGGCCGTGGCCGCCGGTGCTGGAACGAAAGCGCGAAAGCGGATGATCGAGTAACCACGCGACAGCGTCTGTGCATGAACGGGCCGGCGGCGATGACGTCTGTCACCGCGGCCGACTGATCCCGTCCACTGCCGTGGATGGCGCGCGGCGGCGACAGTAGCGGATGTCGTCGTCCCGGCCGTGCGGCGCCTCCTGCGCCGGCGACAGCCTCCCCTTGCCTGCGCTCCAGGCTTGGGGGCCGGACGCGGTGCGATCAAGAGGGTACCCGGGGTATTGGCCCGATGTCGGGACAATTATTCCCTGAATCAGTGGCTAATCAAGTGCCATTGGCCTGTCTACTCTGTGCCGCAGATCGACACGAGGCCCCCGCCATGTTGACCCCCCGTCAAGCCCGATTCGCTTTTCTACCTTTGATGCTGGTGGCCATGTCCGCCCTGATCGGGCTGGCCGTGGTCGTGTTCCGCCAGGGCCTGGCCCAAGGCCCGGAAGAGGCCTGGATGCTGGCCTGGGTGCTCGCGTTCACCATCGCCCTGCCCGCCGCGATGCTGCTGATGCCGGCCGTCGGCGCCCTGCTGGCGTATTACACCCGAGGTCATTCCGAGGGTGACACGCGTCATGGGATCATCCCGGTTGTGGGATCGAAAGTCCCGGGAGCGGGACAATGAAAGCCCCATTGGTTGTACTCGGTGCCACCGGCGGCGTCGGCCGCGGGGTCGTCCAGGCCGCGATCGACAGCGGCCGGCCGGTCGTCGCGGTCGCGCGCCAGGCCTCCGAACTGAAGGCGCTCAAGGCCGGCTACCCCCACGCCGACCTGACCACGATCGCCGGTTCGGTCGCCAACGACGCCGCCGGCGCCAAGCTCGCGCGCGCGCTGCGCAAGCTCGGCCGCCCGCTCGCCGGCGTGGTCGCCGCAGTCTGCGGCAACGCCGAACGCGGCCGCCTGCTCGACAACCCGGCCGAGTTTCTGCGCCGCAAGCTCGACGAGGACCTCCTCCCCCACCTCGCCGCGGCGCGTCACTTGCTGCCTCTGCTGGCCGAATACGATCGCGGCGGCACCTACGTGCTGATCGGCGGTCCCGGCAGCGAGCATCCCTGGGCCGGCTACGGGCACCGCTCGATCGGCGCCGCCGCGCTGCGCATGCTCGCGCGCGTGCTGCACGACGAAGCGCGCCAGTTGTCGGTGCGGGTGCAGTTGCTCGCCGTCGACACGCCGGTGTGCACCGAGTTCAACCAACGCCATTCCTGCCCCGAATGGCCGAGCGCGCTGTCGGTCGGTCAGCGCGCCCTGGCCCTGGTCGAGCACGACGTCAGCGGCGAACTGCCGCGCCCGATCGTGCCCTACGCGCTGCGTCTGTCGCCGCCGGAACTGCCGCCGCGCGGCGGCGCGCGCGTTCCGCTTCCGCCCGCCCGCGACGAGCCCGCGCGCTCGCAGCCCGCCAGCGACTCCGATCCCACCGCCCGCTCCATCCTCCCCAAGTCGACGCCTTCGACGGATGCGCAAGATCCGGACTGCGCATCGGACGAAAAGGCGCAACGCTGTCTGCAGGACGCGCGTGCGCTGTTGAAGTCGTTGACCACCAAGAATCCCAAACAGGAACCCACCCCCCGATGAGCACTCGCAAATCTCTCGTCCGCTCCGCCCGCACCGGCGTCGGACCCTCCGTGCTCGCGCTGGCCGCGAGCATCGTCATCGCCCTGGTCGGCGTGGGTTGCGGCAGCCAGGCCGCCACGCCGGAAGGCATGCCTCCGCCGCCGGAAGTCAGCGTCGCCCAGGTGCTGAACAAGCAGGTCCGGCAGTGGGACGAATTCACCGGCCGGGTCAGCGCGATCGAAACGGTCGAGCTGCGTCCGCGGGTGAGCGGCTATGTCGAGCGCGTCGCCTACAAGGAAGGCCAGGAGGTCAAGAAGGGCGACCTGCTGTTCGTGATCGACCAGCGCCGCTACCGCGCCGAACTCGCCCGCGCCCAGGCCGAGCTCGAGCGCGCGCGCGCCGAGGCGCGCCTGGCCCAGACCCAGGACAAGCGCGCCCAGACCCTGGTCGAGGCCAAGGCGATCTCGCGCGAAGAGTTCGAGACCCGCCGCGCCGCCAGCACCCAGGGCGACGCCGCGGTACGCGCGGCCGAAGCCGCGGTCGCCTCGGCCCAGCTCGACCTGACCTTCACCGAAGTGCGCTCGCCGATCAGCGGCCGCGCCGGCCGCGCCCTGGTCACCGTCGGCAACCTGGCCTCGGCCGACCAGACCCTGCTGACCACCCTGGTCTCGCAGGATCCGATGTACGTCTATTTCGAAAGCGACGAGCAGACCTACCTGCGCTACCAGGAACTGGCCCGCAAGGGCGAGCGCGCCGACAGCAAGAACCCGGTGCGCGTCGGCCTGGCCAGCGAAACCGGCTACCCGCACGCGGGCACGGTCGACTTCACCGACAACCAGGTCGACCCCAGCACCGGCACCATCCGCGCCCGCGCGGTGCTGCCGAACCCGGACCGCCTGCTGACCCCGGGCCTGTTCGCCCGCGTCCAGCTCGAAGGCAGCGGCGACTTCAAGGCCCTGTTGGTCGACGACAAGGCCGTGCTCACCGATCAGGACCGCAAGTACGTCTACGTGCTCGGGCCGAAGAACGAGGCGCTGCGCAAGGACATCGTGCCGGGCCGGATGATCGACGGCCTGCGCGTGGTCACCTCCGGCCTGTCGCCGCAGGACAAGGTCATCGTCCACGGCGTGCAGAAGGTGTTCATGCCGGGCATGCCGGTGTCGCCCAAGACCATCGCGATGGGCGCGCCGGCACCGGGTCCGCAGCTGGCGCAGGCGGCCGGGTCGAAGTGACCCGCGACTAGCCGATCTTCCGAACCGGACAGCGTTTCCGCTCGGGCCTGACGCTCGAGCCCCGGTTCAAAAGCAATCGAAGGCCGCGCCCGCGAAGGGCGCGGCCGGGGACTCATGCGGCCGCAAACCGCACCAAGGAATCCTTCATGGACTTTTCCAAATTCTTCATCGACCGGCCGATCTTCGCCGCGGTGTTGTCGATCGTGATCTTCGCCGCCGGCCTGATCGCGATACCGATCCTGCCGATCAGCGAATATCCCGAAGTGGTGCCGCCCTCGGTGATGGTGCGCACGGTGTATCCGGGCGCCAATCCCAAGGTCATCGCCGAAACCGTCGCCACGCCGTTGGAAGAGGCGATCAACGGCGTCGAAGACATGATGTACATCAAGTCGGTCGCCGGCTCCGACGGCGTGCTGGCGATCACCGTCACCTTCCGTCCCGGCACCAACCCCGACGATGCCGCCGTGCGCGTGCAGAACCGGGTCAGCCAGGCGCTGGCGCGACTGCCCGAGGACGTGCGCCGGCAAGGCGTGACGACCCAGAAGCAGGCGCCGGTGTTCCTGATGGTGGTGCACCTGACCTCGCCCAACGGCAAGTACGACACCCTGTACCTGCGCAACTACGCCCGCCTGCACGTCAAGGACCAGTTGGCCCGGCTGCAGGGCGTGGGCGACGCGCAGATCTTCGGCGGCGGCGACTACGCCATGCGCGTATGGCTGGATCCGGACAAGGTCGCCTCGCGCGGCCTGACCGCCGGCGACGTGCTGCGCGCGATGCGCGAGCAGAACGTGCAGGTCTCGGCCGGCCAGCTCGGCGCCGAGCCGATGCCCAATAGCGAGTTCCTGACCCTGATCAACGCCAAGGGCCGCCTGCAAAGCGAGGAAGAGTTCCGCAACATCGTGGTCAAGAGCGGCGCCGACGGCGAAATCGTCCGCCTCGGCGACGTCGCCCGCCTGGAACTGGGCGCCGGCGACTACAGCCTGCGCTCCCAGCTCGACGGCAAGAACGCGGTCGGCATCGGCATCTTCCAGTCGCCGGGCGCGAACGCGCTGGAGATCCAGGAGCAGGTGATCGCCAACATGGATCGCCTGTCCAAGAGCTTCCCCGAGGGCATCAAGTACGAAGCGGTGTACGACACCACCATTTTCGTGCGCGACTCGATCAAGGCGGTGGTCACCACCCTGCTCGAAGCGATCGCGCTGGTGGTGCTGGTGGTGATCCTGTTCCTGCAGACCTGGCGCGCCTCGATCATTCCGCTGCTGGCCGTGCCGGTGTCGGTAGTCGGCACCTTCGCCGCGCTGTACCTGCTCGGCTTCTCGATCAACACCTTGAGCCTGTTCGGCCTGGTGCTGGCGATCGGCATCGTGGTCGACGACGCGATCGTGGTGGTGGAGAACGTCGAGCGCAATATCGAAGAAGGCCTGAGCCCGCTGGAAGCGGCGCACCAGGCGATGAAGGAAGTGTCCGGACCGATCGTCGCCATCGCCCTGGTGCTGTGCGCGGTGTTCGTGCCGATGGCCTTCCTGTCCGGCGTCACCGGCCAGTTCTACAAGCAGTTCGCGGTCACCATCGCCATCTCCACGGTGATCTCGGCGATCAACTCGCTGACCCTGTCGCCGGCCCTGGCCGCGCGCCTGCTCAAGCCGCACGGCGCGGCCAAGGACGCGCCGACCCGCCTGATCGATCGCCTGTTCGGCTGGCTGTTCCGCCCGTTCAACCGCTTCTTCAACTCCAGTTCGGAGAAGTACCAGGGCGCGGTATCGCGCACCCTGGGCAAGCGCGGCGCGGTTTTCGTGGTGTATGCGGCGTTGCTGGTCGCGACCGGCCTGATGTTCAAGGTGGTGCCGGCCGGCTTCATCCCGCTGCAGGACAAGCTGTATCTGATCGCCGCGGTCAAGCTGCCGGAAGGCGCCTCGATCGCGCGCACCGATGCGCTGCTGAAGAAGGTCACCGACGTCGCCGGCAAGATCGACGGCGTGCAGAACACGATGGCCTTCCCCGGCCTGAACGCGGTGCAGTTCACCAACACGCCCAACACCGGCGTGGCGTTCCTGCCGCTGAAGCCGTTCAACGAACGCAGCCGCACCGCGGTGGAGATCACCGCCGAGCTGAACCAGAAGATCGCCGGCTTCCAGGAGGGCTTCAGCTTCGCCCTGATGCCGCCGCCGATCCTCGGCCTGGGCAACGGCGCGGGCTACCAGATGTTCATCCAGGACCGCAACAACCTCGGCTACGGCGCTTTGCAGAACGCGGTCAGCGCGTTCCAGGGCACGGTCATGCAGACCCCGGGCATGGGCTACGCCAACAGCACCTACCAGGCCAACGTGCCGCAGCTCGACGCCGAAGTCGATCGGGTCAAGGCCAAGGCCCAGGGCGTACCGCTGACCGAGTTGTTCGACACCCTGCAGACCTACCTGGGTTCGGCCTACGTCAACGACTTCAACCAGTTCGGCCGCACCTGGCAGGTCATCGCCCAGGCCGACGCTTCCTATCGCGACAGCGTCGAGGACATCGCCAACCTGCGTACCCGCAACGACCGCGGCGAGATGGTGCCGATCGGTTCGATGGTCACGGTCAAGCAGACCTTCGGCCCCGACCCGGTGCTGCGCTACAACGGCTACCCGGCCGCCGACATCGCCGGCGACGTGGATCCGCGGGTGATGTCCTCGGCCCAGGCGATGGACGTGGTCAAGGACGTGGCCGGCAAGGTCCTGCCCAAGGGCATGGAAATCGAGTGGACCGACCTGAGCTACCAGCAGGCCAGCCAGGGCAACGCCGCGCTGATCGTGTTCCCGCTCGCCATCCTGCTCGCCTTCCTGGTGCTGGCGGCGCTGTACGAAAGCTGGACCCTGCCGCTGGCGGTGATCCTGATCGTGCCGATGTGCATGCTCTCGGCCCTGCTCGGCGTGTGGCTGACCGGCGGCGACAACAACGTGTTCGTGCAGGTCGGCCTGGTGGTGCTGATGGGCCTGGCGTGCAAGAACGCGATCCTGATCGTCGAGTTCGCCCGCGAGCTGGAACTGCAGGGCAAGGGGATAGTGGAAGCCGCCCTGGAATCCTGCCGCCTGCGCCTGCGCCCGATCGTGATGACCTCGATCGCGTTCATCGCCGGCACCGTGCCGCTGGTGCTCTCGCACGGCGCCGGCGCGGAAGTCCGCTCGGTCACCGGCATCACCGTGTTCGCCGGCATGTTGGGCGTGACCCTGTTCGGTCTGTTCCTGACCCCGGTGTTCTATGTCGCGCTGCGCAAGCTGGTCGGGACCAAGCTGGTCTCGCACGGCGACCACCACAGCGCTCTGGAGAAGGTTCATGCGTAATCTGAAACTCCCCGCCGTCGCGGCGTTGAGCCTGGCCCTGGCGGCCTGCGCGGTCGGTCCGGACTATGTCCGGCCGACCCTGGCCACGCCGGATTCGTTCGCCCGCGGCGACGCCGCCGCGGCCACCGACGGCAGCGTCGCGCCGGAACCGGACAACGAGTTCTGGCAGAACTTCAACGATCCGCTGCTGACCCGGCTGATCGAGGAGTCGCTGTCGGCCAACCACGACCTGCGCATCGCCCTGGCCAATTACGACCGCGCCAACGCCTTGTTGCGCGGGGCCAAGTTCGACCGCTTCCCGACCATCACCGGCAGCGCCAGCGGCAGCGAGTCGCGCTCCAGCTCGGACCAGATGCCGAACGTGTCCAACGACGGCCGCGACAACGAGAGCTACGCCGTCCAGGCCAACGCCAGCTGGGAGCTCGACCTGTTCGGCCGGGTCCGGCGCGGCATCGAGTCCTCGCGCGCCGAGACCTGGGCCAGCGCGGCCGACCTGCAGGCGATGCAGGTTTCGATCGTCGGCGAAGTCGCGCGCAGCTACGTCGAACTGCGCGGCCTGCAGGAACGCCTGCGGGTCGCCCGGGTCAACGCCGACAACCAGAAGGAAACCCTGCGTCTGGTGCAGGCGCGCTTCGACGCCGGTCGCGGCACCGAGTTCGACACCTCGCGCGCGCGCGCCCAGCTCGAAGCGACCTTGGCCCGGGTGCCGAACCTGGAAGCCCAGGTCGCGGTCACCCAGCACCGTCTGGCGGTGCTGAGCGGACAGACCCCGGATGCGCTGATCGCCACGCTCGACGGCGAGGCGCAGCTGCCGGCGTTGCCGGCCCGGCTCGACGCCGGCACCCCGGGCGAGCTGTTGCGCCGTCGGCCCGACGTGGCCGCGGCCGAGCACCGCCTGCACGCCGCCACCGCGCGCATCGGCGTCGCCACCGCCGACCTGTTCCCGCGCTTCACCCTCAGCGGCCTGATCGGCTCGCAGGCGATCGACACCAGCGCGCTGTTCGAACGCGCCAGCGAGACCCGCCTGGTCGCGCTCGGCATCGACTGGTCGTTCCTCGACATCGGCCGCGTCCGCGCCCGGATCAAGGCCGCCGACGCCCAGGCCGAAGGCGAGCTGGCGCGCTATCAGCAGAGCGTGCTGCTGGCGCTGGAGGACACCGAGAACGCGCTGGTGCGCTACGCCCGGGCGCGGGTCGAGGACCAGCACCTGGAGCGCGCCGCGCAGGACAGCGCCAAGGCGGCGCAATTGGCGCGGGTGCGTTACGAGGCCGGCGCCGCCGACCTGTTCGAGGTGCTCGACGCCGAACGCACCCAGTTGCAGGCCCAGGACGCGTTCGCCGATGGCCGCACCCGCAGCGTCACCGGCGCGATCGCCCTGTACAAGGCGATGGCCGGCGGCTGGCCGGGCCGCGAACCGGTGCGCGAGAGCGTGGCCGGGCGCTGAGCGTCGCGGCGGGGAGGCTCGTCGGCCGCGGGCCGATGAGCGCTCCCGGCCGATAGTCCGGCCGCGGCGAGTGCTGCATAGGTTTCTTGACCGGCGCGATTCCCGGGGCGCGGCGCGGCCCTTCCCCTCTCGATCGCCGCGCACCGGCGCCGGTCTTTTTGTCGTCCCGCGGCGGATCGGCCTGGCCGGTCCGCCGTCCGAGGCCCAGCGGCCCTCCGGGCGGCCGCTTTCCTCGACCTGTTTCCTCGACCCGACGGTCCGGTCGCGACGTCCCGCGGCGCGGCCCGCCCGCCGCCGGAACGGCGGACGCGACCTGGTAGCGCGTCCGCCGTGCTATGGCGCAGCGGCCGGATCGTCGGTTTTTTGTTCGCGCCAAGCGGCGTCGGCCCCGCCCCCGCACGGCCCCGCACCGTCTCGGCTAGACTGCGGTGCTTCGGACGTGGGAGCGGACTGACGGTATGCGCATCGGCCTGTGGGCGCTGTTGATCGCGTTGGCCTGCGCCTGCCTGCCGGCCGCCGCGCAATCGCTGAAGGTCGAGGTCTTGCTGACCGATACCGACCTGCAGGCGCCGCCGGCCGGTGCGCCGGTGATCATGCGCCTGGTCGCCGAACGCCCCGACGAGGTGATCCGTTTCAGCCTGCCGCGCCGCGACGCCGGCTATTGGCTGCGGCTGACCAGCCAGCGCGCGGTCGCCGCGCACGAGGGCCAGCTGCTGGTGCTGCGTGGCCCGCGGGCGATGGGGCCGTTGCTGTATTACCCGCCCGGTGCCGGCGCGCGCGAGGTCGAGGATGCCGAGCACGGCGGCGTGCCGCTGATGCGGCGTGGCTGGGTGCTGGCCCTGCCCAACGGCTGGCCGCCCTCGTCGGTGGCCTACCTGCGGATCAAGGGCCGCGCGGCGATGAGCGAGATCCGCCTGTCCTTCGCCAGCATTCCCGAACTGGCCCGGCAGGAGCGCGGCGACGCCCGCTTCATGGCCGCCGCGTTCACCGCGATGATGCTGATGGCGGTGGCGATGGTCGGCGTCTGGGTCGCGTTCCGCGACTTCGTCTACCTCGGTTACGGCGCCTACCTGGCTTGCATCGCCACCTACCTGCTGTTCCTGTCCGGCGACGCCTCGGAAATGTGGGGCCTGGCCGGGCTGGCCAGCGAGCCGGCGATCGGCTGGGCCCTGGCGACCCTGGCGACGATCTTCCAGCTCGGCTTCAGCCTGCGCTTCCTCGACCTGCCGCGCCTGATGCCGCGGGTGACCTGGGTGCTGCGCTTGATCCAGTGGGCCAACATGTTCTGGCTGCTGGTGCTGGTGGTGCTGCGCGAGCAGTCCTACGGCTGGTGGTACATCGGCGGCAACGCCCTGCTGCTGCTCGGCGTGCCGCTGATGCTGGTGATCGCGGTGATCGCCTGGCGCCGCGGCGCGCCCTACGCCGGCTATTACCTGCTGGGCTGGACGCCGATGCTGGTGTTCGCCGCCGCCCTGGCCGCCAACACCCTGGGCCTGCAGGATGCCGAATGGGCCGAGCGCGGCCTGGCCCTGACCGCGGTGCTGGAGTCGGCGGTGCTGGCGCTGGCGCTGAGCCAGCACGCCGCCAACCGTCACCGCATCCTGTTGCTGGCGCGGCAGTCGGTCGAACGCGATCCCTTGACCGGCGCGCTCAACGCCCAGGTGCTGGAACAGATGCTCGAGGCCTGGTCCTCGCCGGGCAGCCTCAACGTCAACACCTACGGCCTGTTGCTGGTCGACCTGGACGGTTTCGGCGAGATCAACGCCCGCTACGGCCGCGCGGTCGGCGACGCCCTGCTGCAGCAGGCGCTGTCGCGCATGCGCGGCGTGCTGCGTCCCGACGACACCATCGCGCGCATGGAAGGCGACTGCTTCGGCATCGTCAGCGAATGCGAGCGGGTCGAATGCGAACTGCTGGCGCGGCGCATCGCCGACACCTTCGCCCGCCGCCCGTTCCGCATCGACAGCCACGAGATCCCGATGAGCGTCAGCATCGGCCTGGCCATGTCGCAGCGCGGCGAGTCGGTGCCGCAGCTGTTCGACCGGGTCGGCCAGGCCCTGCGCAACGCCATCTCGGCCGGCCGCAACGCGGTCAGCGTGGCCCAGAACAGCGGCCGCGACGTGGCCACCGCGCTGCTGCCGGACTGAGCGCCGTCACGCGGCGCTAACGAGGCTGAGCGCGCTGAACGAGACCGCGCCGGTCTTCACCTGCATTGCATCGGCTCCGGCCTAGCTTAAGGCCCAGGCAAGCGCGGACCGCCCGCGCTCGGTTCAGGGGCCATGAGACAGCACGACGAAAAGGAAGTCGGCGCCGCAATGGCCGAGGTCATCGCCCCGGGCGAGTACCGCGAGCATTTCCATCGCGAGTACCGGTTCGCCCCGTATTACAGCGCCGGCCGCGAATGGCTCGATTACGAGCCGGCGTACCGCTACGGCTACGAGCGTTTCCTGAATTGCTGCGGCCGCCGCTTCGAAGAGGTCGAAGCCGACCTGGCCCGCGACTGGAGCGGCCACCGCGCCAGTTCGCGCCTGCACTGGTCCGAAGCGCGCGAGGCGGTGCGCGACGGCTGGCACCACATCGAGCGCAGCCTTCCGCATGCGCTCGACCGACCGCCGCGCCGTGCGCCGCGGTCAGCTCCCTAGGTCTCTCTCCCCCGGGGAGTCTTGAGGTCGTCTTCGGGCGGCCTCTTTTGTTTTTGGGGACTCGGGACTCGGGACTCGGGACTCGAAAAGCGAAAGCGGTCGGCCTGCTCTTGCGAGTCCCGAGTCCCGGCCGAAGGGCCACAAGCCCAAGATCCCGGCCGAACCGGCATGCCGGCCCGGGCCCGCCTGCGGTAGCATTTCGGTCCCCCTTTGCCAGAGGCCGTCTCATGGCCGATACCCCCGACAAGCCGTCCCGCGAACAGGCCGAGGCTGCGGTCCGCACCCTGCTCGCCTGGGCCGGCGAAGATCCCCGCCGCGAGGGCCTGCTGGACACGCCCAAGCGCGTGGTCGAGGCCTATGGCGACTGGTTCAGCGGCTACACCGACGATCCGCGCGAGTACCTGGCGCGCACCTTCGAGGAAGTCGCCGGCTACGACGAGATGATCGTGCTGCGCGACATCGAGTTCGAAAGCCATTGCGAGCACCACATGGCGCCGATCATCGGCAAGGCGCACGTCGGCTATCTGCCCAACGGCAAGGTCGTCGGCATCAGCAAGCTCGCGCGTGTGGTCGAGACCTATGCGCGCCGCTTCCAGGTGCAGGAGAAGATGACCGCGCAGATCGCCCAGTCGATCCAGGACGTGCTGCAGCCGCTCGGCGTCGGCGTGGTGGTCGAAGCCACGCACGAGTGCATGACCACCCGCGGCGTGCACAAGCGCGGGGTCAGCATGATCACCTCGAAGATGCTCGGCATGTTCCGCGACGACGCGCGCACCCGCGCCGAGTTCCTGCGCTTCATCGACGTCGGTCCGGGGCGCTGAGCGTCCGCTATCGCGCGGCCCTGATCCGCCCCCTGCGGGGCGCCTGCTCCCGCCAGCGGCAGAAGGGACGGCGCTGCGCCTGGCGCCGATCGACCTGCGGTTAGGTCGTTTGCCGGCGCTGCAGAGGCCGACAGAACGCATGCTCTGCTTCCAAGCCCCTCTCCCGCGTGCGGGAGAGGGGTTGGGGGGCCGCCCTCAGCCCGCCCGCGCCAGCGGCGTATCGCCCGTCGCCGCCAGCGGCGCCCGCTCGCTGAGCAGGCGCACGATCCCCGCCGCCGCCTCGCGGCCTTCGAACGCCGCGGTCACCACCAGGTCGGCGCCGCGCACCGCGTCGCCGCCGGCGAACACGCGCGGATGGGTGGTCTGGTAGGGCAGGCCGGCACCGGCGGCGCTGCGCCGCGAGGCGCAGCCTTCGCTGTTGGCCAGGATCTTGATCCGGCCGTTGGGCGCCAGCTCGATGCCTTGTTCGGCCAGCCATCGCGGCGCATCGGGCTGGAAGCCGAAGGCGATGATGACCACGTCGGCCTCGAGTTCGGATTCGCTGCCGGCGACGACTTCGGCGTTGCGGCGGCCGCGCGCGTCGGGTTCGCCGAGCCGGGTCTCGGCCACCCGCACGCCGCGCACCGTCTCCTCGCCGAGCAGCGCCAGCGGCTGGCGGTTGAACAGGAATTCGACGCCTTCCTCGCGCGCATTGGCGACTTCGCGCGCCGAACCCGGCATGTTGGCTTCGTCGCGGCGGTAGACGCAGCGCACCTGCGCCGCGCCCAGCCGCACCGCGCTGCGCACGCAGTCCATGCCGGTGTCGCCGCCGCCGAGCACGACCACGCGCTTGCCGCGCAGGTCGGGCAGTTCGATCTGGTCTTCCCAGCCGGCGATCGGCTGCGAACGCACCGAGTCGCCGTCGGAATGCACCACGCGCCCGTTCTGGACCAGGAAGGGCAGGGCCGGCAGTACCTGGCGCAGGTCCTGCCCGGGCAGGCCGCCGTCGGTGTAGCGATAGGCGCCCAGGCCGAGGAACACCGCATCGTATTCGGCCAGCAGCGCGTCGAAACTCAGGTCGCGGCCGATCTCGACGCCGAGGCGGAACTCCACGCCCATGCCTTCCAGCACCTCGCGGCGCTGGCGCATCACCGACTTCTCCAGCTTGAAGCTGGGGATGCCGAAATGGAGCAGGCCGCCGACGTCTTCGTAGCGATCGAACACCACCGCCTGGATGCCGGCGCGGGCCAGGCGGTCGGCGCAGGACAACCCGGCCGGGCCGGCGCCGACCACCGCCACGCGGTGGCCGCTGGCCTGCACCGTCGACAGGTCCGGGCGCCAGCCGCTGGCCAGGGCGTTGTCGACGATGTACTTCTCGACCGCGCCGATGGTGACCGCGCCGAAGCCGTCGTTGAGCGTGCAGCTGCCTTCGCACAGGCGGTCCTGCGGGCAGACCCGGCCGCAGATCTCCGGCAGGGGATTGGTTTCGTGGCACAGCGCCGCGGCTTCGTGCAGGCGGCCTTCGCGCGCCAGTTCCAGCCAGTTCGGAATGTAGTTGTGCAGCGGGCAGGCCCAGCTGCAGTAGGGGTTGCCGCAGTCCAGGCAGCGGCCGGCCTGCTTCTTGGCTTCGACTTCGGCGAAGCGGCCGTACAGCTCGCCCCAGTCGCCGTCCAGGCGCAGTTGCAGCGGAATCCGCGCCGGCATCTCGCGCGGCGCATCGCGGAATTGGAAGACGGGCTTCTTGCTCATGCTTGCGTGACCGGCTGGCGTTGTCGACAGGAGGTGTTGGAGATCGCGTTAGGAGCAACGGCAAGGGCAAATCCCCCCTGGCCCCCCTTTTTCAAAGGGGGGAATCCGATCGGTTCTACCGGCCGGGACTGAAGGTCTGCGCTCGGGTGCTGAAAACGCGAAATTCCAATCATCGTCGTCGCTTCCGTCTTTGCCTGGGCCAGAAATCCGGCCTTTGCCTTTGCCGTTCCCCCCTTTGAAAAAGGGGGGCAGGGGGGATTTGCTTGCGCCGTTGCCTGTGCCGTCGCCTGCGAGCGTCCCATCGCCGTCACGCCGCGCTCTTCAAGGCTTCCGCCAGCGATTCCAGGCTCGCCGCCTTCGGCTTGACCAGCCAGAACTTGCCGAGGAAGTCGCGCATCTCGTCGAGGATCTTGCGCGCCCACGCGCTGCCGGTGAGGGCGGCGTGGGTCTCGAGCAGATCGTGCAGATGCGAGCGGTGGTGCTCGAAGCCGTCGGCGGAGATGCGCAGAATGTCGATCAGCTCGTGGTTGTAGCGGTCGACGAAATCGCGGTCGACGTCGAGCACGTAGGCCATGCCGCCGGTGAAGCCGGCGCCGAAGTTCAGGCCGGTGCGGCCGAGCACCGCGACCACGCCGCCGGTCATGTACTCGCAACAGTGATCGCCGGCGCCCTCGACCACCGCGGTGGCGCCGGAGTTGCGCACCGCGAAGCGCTCGCCGGCGCGGCCGGCGGCGTACAGCTCGCCGCCGGTGGCGCCGTACAGGCAGGTGTTGCCGAGGATCGGCGTCTCATGCGCGACATAGCGCGCGCCGTGCGGCGGGCGCAGCACGATGCGGCCGCCGGCCATGCCCTTGCCGACGTAGTCGTTGGCTTCGCCGGACAGCTCGAACTGCAGGCCGCCGGCCTGGAACGCGCCGAAGCTCTGCCCGGCGGTGCCCTGGAAGCGCAGGGTCAGCGGCGCGTCGTTCATGCCGCGGTCGCCGTGCAGGCGGGCGATGCGGCCGGACAGGCGCGCGCCGATGCTGCGGTCGGTATTGCGGATCTTGTAGCTGTATTCGCCGCCGGCCTTGCCGGCGATGACCTCGGCCAACTCGCTTTCCAACTGCGCCGACAGCCCGTCGGGCGCGTCCGGCGGCGCCGGCATGCCGCAATGGCCGCCGTGGGCCAGGCCGTCGCCGGCCAGCAAAGGGGCCAGGTCCAGGCGTTGTTGGCGGCGGCTGTCGCCGTCGCGCTGGCGCAGCAGGTCGGTGCGGCCGACGATCTCGCCCAGGCTGCGCACGCCCAACGCGGCCAGCCAGTGCCGCACTTCCTCGGCAAGCAGGCGGAAGAAGTTCTCGACCCGTTCCGGCAGGCCGGTGAAATGGTCGCGGCGCAGGCCGGCGTCCTGGGTCGCCACGCCGGTGGCGCAGTTGTTGAGGTGGCAGATGCGCAGGTACTTGCAGCCCAGCGCGATCATCGGCGCGGTGCCGAAGCCGAAGCTCTCGGCGCCGAGCAAGGCCGCCTTGACCACGTCCAGGCCGCTCTTGAGGCCGCCGTCGGTCTGCAGGATCACCCGCTCGCGCAGGTCGTTGGCGACCAGCGCCTGGCGCGCTTCGGCCAGGCCCAGTTCCCACGGCGTGCCGGCGTAGCGGATCGACGACAGCGGGCTGGCGCCGGTGCCGCCGTCGTGGCCGGACACGGTGATCAGGTCGGCGCCGGCCTTGGCCACGCCGGTGGCGATGGTGCCGACGCCGGCGTGCGAGACCAGCTTGACCGAGATCAGCGCCTGCGGATTGACCTGGCGCAGGTCGTGGATCAGCTGGGCGAGGTCTTCGATCGAATAGATGTCGTGGTGCGGCGGCGGCGAGATCAGGCCGATCCCGGGCATGGCGTAGCGCAGCCGCGCGATCAGTTCGTTGACCTTGTGCCCGGGCAACTGGCCGCCTTCGCCGGGCTTGGCGCCCTGGGCGACCTTGATCTGCAGCACCTCGGCGTTGACCAGGTATTCCGGGGTCACGCCGAAGCGGCCGGAGGCGATCTGCTTGATCTTCGACACCTTGTCGGTGCCGTAGCGGGCCGGGTCTTCGCCGCCTTCGCCGGAATTGGAACGGCCGCCGAGCCGGTTCATCGCGATCGCCAGCGCTTCGTGCGCTTCCGGCGACAGCGCGCCCAGGCTCATCGCCGCCGAGTCGAAGCGGCGCACGATGGCCTCGACCGGTTCGACCTGGTCGAGCGGGATCGCCCGCGACGGATCGGCCTGCAGATCGAGCAGGTCGCGCAAAGCCGCGGTCGGGCGCTCGTTGACCGCTTCGGCGTAATGCTGCCAATCGCTCCACTGGCCGCTGCCGACCGCGCGCTGCAGGCGGGTGACCACGTCGGGATTGAACAGATGGTACTCGCCGCCCGGGGTGTACTTGAGCAGGCCGCCGATCTCCGGCAGGCGGTTGGCGTCCCAGGCGATCTGGGCCAGCAGTTCGTTGTCCTGCTGCAGCTGTTCGAAGCCGGCGCCGCGGATGCGCGAGGGCGTGCCGGCGAAGCACAGCTCGACCACCTCCGGGTCCAGGCCGATGATCTCGAACAGCTGCGCGCCGCGGTAGCTGCCGATGGTGGCGATGCCCATCTTGGAGATGATCTTGAGCAGGCCCTTCTTGATCGCGCGCCGGTAGCTGCGGCCGATCTGGGCGACTTCGCCGTGCTTGGTGCGCAGGATCCCGCGCGCGCCCAGGTCGTGCAGGGTCTGGTAGGCCAGGTAGGGATACACCGCGGTCGCGCCGAAGCCGATCAGGCAGGCGAAATGATGCGGGTCGCGCGCGGTGCCGGTCTCGATGATCAGGTTGGCGTCGCAGCGCAGGCCGACCCGGACCAGGTGCTGGTGGATCGCGCCGGTGGCGAGCAGGGCGTGCATCATCAGCGCGTCGCGGCGCGGGCGCCGGTCGGTGACGATCAACAGCACGTTGCCGTCGCGGGTGGCTTGCTCGGCCTCGCCGCAGATCCGCTCGATCGCCGCCTTGAGGCCTTCCTCGGCGGTGTAGTTGAGGTCGATGTAATGGTGCGACTGGTCGTACGGCGCCATCGACAGCAGCTGGCGCAGCTTGCGCTGGGCCAGCACCGGCGAGTTCAGGTGGATGTGGCCGACATTGCCCGGCACGTCGACGAAGATGTTGCCCTCGCGCCCGATCTGGGTCGCCAGCGACATCACGCAGTCCTCGCGCAGCGGGTCCATCGGCGGGTTGGTGACCTGGGCGAAGGCTTGGCGGAAGTAGTCGTACAGCGGCCGCACCTGCTGCGACAGCACCGCCATCGGCACGTCGTCGCCCATCGAGCCGGTGGCTTCCTGTTCGATCTCGGCCAGCGGGCGCAGCACCTGTTCGCGTTCTTCGCGGGTCAGCTGGAACAGCTTCTGGAAGCCCGACAGGGTCTCGTGGTCGAAGGGCTCGGCGGCCAGGTTGGGGTCGATCAGCTCGCTGTGCAGGTAGGTCATGCCCTGCTTGAGCCAGCGCTTGTACGGCGCGCGCGCGCGGTTGATGCGGTCGATCGCTTCGGAGTCGAGCAGCTCGCCCTGGTACAGGTCGGCGGCGATCATCTCGCCCGGGCCGAGCTTGCCCTTGGCTTCGATCTCCTCGGCCGGCAGCTCCCACACCCCGGCTTCGGAGGCGATCAGGAAATGGCGGTCGCGCGAGCGCAGCCAGCGCGCCGGGCGCAGGCCGTTGCGGTCCAGGGTGCAGGCGGCGTAGCGGCCGTCGCAGGTGACGATGCCGGCCGGGCCGTCCCAGGGTTCGGAGTTGAGCGCGTAGTACTCGTAGAACGCGGCCAGGTCGGCGTCCTTGTACTCCAGCGACTGGGTCGCCGGCGGAATCAGGATCCGCATCGCCTTGAGCAGGTCCATGCCGCCGGCCTGCAGCACCTCGAGCATATTGTCCAGGCTCTGCGAGTCGGAGCCGTCGAGACTGACGATCGGGTCGAACTCGCGCAGGTCCAGGGTCGGGGTGCGCCAGGCATGGGCGCGGGCCTGGGCCCAGGCGCGGTTGCCGGCGACGGTGTTGATCTCGCCGTTGTGGGCGAGCAGGCGGAACGGCTGCGCCAGCGGCCAGCGCGGGGTGGTGTTGGTGGAGAAGCGCTGGTGGAACACCACCGCGCTGGCGGCCAGTTCCGGCCGCTGCAGATCGGGGTACAGCTGCATCAGCCGATCCGGCAGCACCATGCCCTTGTAGCCGATGCTGGCCGCCGACAGGCTGACCACATAGAAATCGCGGAACGCCTCGGCGTCGGTGCGGCGCAGGCGCTGCTCGGCGCGGCGCCGGGCCAGGAACAGCGAACGCTGGAACGCGGCCGGGTCGAACGGGGTGGCGGCGTCGACGAAGATCTGCTCGATCCGCGGCACGGTGCTGCGCGCCAGGCGGCCGCAGGCGCCGAGGTCGACCGGGACGATGCGCCAGCCGGTGACCCGCATGCCTTCGGCGCGCACGGTCTCGTTGAGGGTGTCGCGGGCCTGCGCGGCCAGCGCCGGATCGTGCGGCAGGAACACCAGGCCGGCGGCGAAATGCGCGCCCGGGCGGATGTTGGCCTCGCGCGCGATCAGGCGCAGGAACGCGTCGGGGTGACGGATCAGCAGGCCGCAGCCGTCGCCGCTGAGACCGTCGGCGGCGACCGCGCCGCGGTGGGTCATGCGCGACAGCGCCTCCAGAGCGCGATCGACCAAAGCGCGGCTGGGACGATCGTCGAGTTGCGCGATCAGCCCGAATCCACAGCTGTCCCGTTCGTCGCGGGGGTCGTACAGACGTTGTTGCTTGGCTTGCATCGCATCTCCGGACCGTGGGTGCTCCGTGATCGCTAGCTCGCTACCGCTGCGCGTTGTGGTGTCGCCGTTTCCCTTAGTGGTGCATCCCTAAGTGCTGTCCCCAACGCGAGCGCGCTCGCGCGATGTCGTCGCTGTTTTCGCCGTAGGTGTTGCCGTCACGCAGGGCGCATCGGCCAATGGCGCGGGAGTTGCCTCCGCACCGCGGCGTCCGAACCGAGCGTGTTTCGACTAAACCACAATTTGTGCGATGCGGCAATTCGCTCCGGGCGCAGTCGCGGCGTGCAAGTCGGCAGGCCCCGTCTTGTGAGCGCGCGTGCTAACAAGCGCCTTTGTAAGTCTATGAAGACGTTGGAAAAATTCCCGATTCCGCAGACAATTGGTAACGTAAGAAACCATCGTGCGGCGACTATCGCCAGCGGCGCCGGCCCACCCGCGCGCTAGACTGCGCCGCAAGGACGCCCCCACCGCCTCTTTCGCCCCTCTCATGACCATTGCTTCCGCTCCCGTCCCGGGCGCGCGGCGCGCTGCGCTGCTCTTCATCTTCATCACCGTGCTGATCGACGTGCTGTCGTTCGGCCTGATCATTCCGGTGCTGCCGCACCTGATCGAGAACTTCGTCGGCGGCGACACCGCCAAGGCGGCGTACTGGGTCGGCGTGTTCGGCACCGTGTTCGCGGCGATCCAGTTCGTGTTCTCGCCGATCCAGGGCGCGCTGTCGGACCGCTACGGCCGCCGGCCGGTGATCCTGCTGTCCTGCCTGGGCCTGGGCCTGGACTTCATCCTGATGGCGGTGGTCGACACCCTGCCGTTGCTGCTGGTCGGACGGATCATCGCCGGCATCACCGCGGCCAGCTTCACCACCGCCAACGCCTACATCGCCGACATCACTCCGCCGGAACAGCGCGCCAAGAGCTTCGGCATGATCGGCGCGGCGTTCGGCGTCGGCTTCGTGATCGGGCCGGTGATCGGCGCCTATCTGGGCGAGATCGACCTGCGCCTGCCGTTCTGGTTTTCCGCCGGCCTGGCGTTGCTGAACTTCCTGTACGGCTGGTTCGTGCTGCCCGAGTCGCTGCCGCCGGAGAAGCGCACGCCGCGCTTCGACTGGAGCCACGCCAACCCGTTCGGGGCGCTGGTCCTGCTCAAGCGCTACCCGCAGGTGTTCGGCCTGGCGGCGGTGGTGTTCATCGCCAACATGGCGCACTACGTCTACCCGAGCATCTTCGTCCTGTTCGCCGACTACCAGTACCACTGGGGCCTGCGCGAGGTCGGCTGGGTGCTGCTGGCGGTCGGTGTGTTCAACATCATCGTCAACGTCGGCCTGGTCGGCCGGGTGGTGGCGCGGCTGGGCGAACGCCGCGCGCTGCTGCTGGGCTTGAGCTGCGGCGTGACCGGCTTCGTGATCTACGGCCTGGCCGAAACCGGCTGGCTGTTCCTGCTCGGCCTGCCGATCAGCGCGCTGTGGGCGATGGCGGCGCCGGCGACCCAGGCGCTGATCACCCGCCAGGTCGGCGCCGATGCCCAGGGCCGCATCCAGGGCGCGCTGATGAGCCTGGTCTCGCTGGCCGGCGTGCTCGGTCCGGCCTTGTTCGCCGGCAGCTTCGGCTATTTCATCGGCAAGCACACGCCGCTGCACCTGCCCGGCGCGCCGTGGTTCATCGCCGCCGCCTTGCTGGCGATCGGCGTGGCCATCGCCTGGCGCTTCGCGCGCGCGCCGGCGGCCGCGGCGCCGACCGCGGACGCGGCGGCCTAACCGATGGCACAGGCGCGGTAGCGGGGCGGCGGCGACACTGGCCGCCTGTTCCGCACCCCGTGTTCCCACGCCGGAGTCCGTCCATGCGCCTGCTCGCGCTTCCCGCGTTCGCGCTCGTCGCCGCCCTCAGCGGCTGCGGCAGCGTCGAATACCGCGACACCAACGCCGCCGTCGATGCGCGTCCCGAATGCACCAGCGGTCCGCAGCGCCCGGGCGAATCGCCGCCGGCCTGGTGCGAGCGCAAGCTCGAGGCCAAGTGGGGCTCCAGCGACAGCAGCGAACCGGTCGATTTCAAGCAGCGCGACGAGCGGCGCTGAACCTGCGGCCTTGTCGCGGTCTTGACGCCGCCCCCCGTATGGCTGGGGCATGAGCGAGGCCAACCCCAACCGCCGCGCCGCGCGCGCGGCCGGTCTGCGTTACGTCAACGACGGCGAGCCCGGCATCGGCCGCCGCCGCGCCGGCCGCGGTTTCAGTTACGTCGACCCACGCGGGCGCAAGCTGCGCGCGGCGCGCGAATTGGCGCGGATCCGCGCCTTGGCGATTCCGCCGGCCTACACCGACGTGTGGATCTGCCGCGACGCGCGCGGCCACCTCCAGGCCACCGGCCGCGATGCGCGCGGGCGCAAGCAGTACCGCTATCACCCGCAATGGCGGCAGGTGCGCGACGAGGGCAAGTTCGAGCGCGCGCTGGAGTTCGCCCGCGCTTTGCCGGCCTTGCGCCGCAGGGTCCGGCGCGACCTGGCCGCGGCGGGCTTTCCGCGCGACAAGGTGCTGGCGATGGTGGTCGCGGTGATGGCCGAAACCCTGTTGCGCATCGGCAATCACGAATACGCGCGCGACAACCGCTCGTTCGGCCTGACCACGCTGCGCAACCGCCACGTCGAGTTCCTGCGCGGCGGCCGGGCGCGGTTCCGCTTCCGCGGCAAGAGCGGCCTGGCGCAGCGGGTCGAGTTGGACAACGCGCGTCTGACCGAGTTGGTGCGGCGTTGCCAGCAACTGCCGGGACAGGCGCTGTTCCAGTACCGCGACGACGACGGGCGGCTGCAGCCGGTGGATTCCGGCGCGGTCAACGATTATCTGCGCGAGACGATGGGAGAGGCGTTCACGGCCAAGGACTTCCGCACCTGGGGCGGCACCGTGGCGGCGTTCCGGCGCCTGGCGCAACTGCCGCTGCCGCCGCCCGCGCGCGGCGGCGCGCCCAGCGAGCGCGCCTTGAGCGCGGCGCAGAACGCGGTGATCGGCGAAGTCGCCCAGGCGCTGCGCAACACGCCGGCGGTTTGCCGCAAGGCCTATATCGATCCGGCGCTGTTCGTCGGCTGGCGCGAGGGCCGGTTGCCGCGCTATGCGCAGGGCGCGCGCAGCGAACGGCAGTGGGAACAGGCGGCGCTGCGCTTCCTGCGCGCGTCGCGGCGCCGGCGCGGATGAGCGCCGCGCGGATCAGGGCGCCATCTGCGCCAGCTCGGCCTGCGGCAAGGGCAGCAGGGTCCAGAACGCAATACGCTGCTTGGCCCAGTCCTGGGCGGCATCGTTGAGGATCTCGACCAAGGTCGCCGCGTCTTCGCCGTGCTGCGCTTGCCAGGCGCCGGCGTGTTCGATCAGCAACAGGTAGCCAGGCGCCGGCCACCACGACAGGTCGTTGACGCTGTCGTCGAGCGCGTCCCAGTTGCCGCCGAACCAGTCGGGGAAGCGCAGGCCGCGGGCGATGCGCGCCAGCGCGTCGTCCTTGCCGGTGCAGTCGGCGAAGTTCACCCGCGCTACCGCGAACTCGAGTTCGGTCGCGGCATCGGCGAGGGCGCGCGCATCGCGCGCATCGACGAAATAAGCGCCGGCCTGGGCCGGGTCGGCGAGCAGTTCGCGCGGATCGACCGAACTCATCGCGCGTCTCCGTCGGGTTCGAAGCGGGTGAAGCTGCGGTAATGGTCGTCGGTGTAGTAGTACTCGCTCGGCGGATCGCCGCCGGTGACGATGCGGCGCGCGCCGCGGTCGTTCTCGCCGGGCGTGTCGACCGTGTACTCGCGGTAATAGCCGCGCGGCTGCCGCGGCAGGCGGCGTTCGCGGTTCTGGAAGGTGCCGCCATCCTGGCGGTGCTCGAACGGACCGCCGGCGGCGATCCGGCGCAGCACCTCGGCCGCCTCCGGCGGCAGCGCGACCGGCCGGATCGGGGGTACTTCGTCGTGGCCGCTGCGGTTGGGGACGCTGCGGTTGGGGACGCTGCGGTTGGGGACGCTGCGGTTGGGGACGCCGATCGGCGTCGGCGTCGGCGTCGGCGTCGGCATCGGCGTCGCGATCGTGCTCGGCGCCGATGCGGGTGTAGCGGGCGCGGGAGCGCGTTCCCCGCGCTGGCTCCAGGCCCACAGGCCGATCAACAACACGGCGGCGATCAGCCACAGATGGCGGCGCATGACGGGCTCCTGGCGAACCGCGGCAGTGTAGGCCAAACGCGTGGCGCCGGCGCTGCGCCGCGCCCGATCGTCGCCGGCTACCGCGGCCTCCGCGCCGTGAGCGCGGCGACGGGATCGCGGCATCGCAGTGCGGCCGACGCCTGGCCGGGCGAGCGGTGCCGCGTCGCTGCGACGGATCGGGCCGGCCGGTCCATCGCAGCGCAACGCCGTCGCGTGGTGGCGCCGGCGGCGCAGGCTCAGCCGCAGCTGACGCTGGTCACCACGTTGTTCTCGTCGACGTAAACATTGACCCGGCCCTCGCGGTATTCCTTGGTCACGAACTGGCCGGGCTTGAGCACCCGCACCAGGTCGCCGCCGGCATCGACGCGGGCGCGCTCGACCGTGGCGGTGTCGGCGACCTTGCCGGCCGCATTGGCCTGGGCGAGCTCGGCATTGCAGCGCGGGCGCGGCGGCGGCGGCGCCGGTTCGCCCGGAGCGATCGCGGCGCTGTCGGCGGGCGGCGGAGCCTGTTCGGCCGAACTGGGCATTTCATCGGCCTTGGGCGCGCCGGCGCAGGCGCTCACGGCCAGCGACAGCGAACCGGCGAGGGCGACGCCGGCGAGCAGGCGTCGCAGGGACGAGGGGGCGTAAGACGGGCGCGGAGTCCGGTTCGGCATGGCGGTGTCCTGGGCGAATGCGCGCGCGGCGCGGTCCGGCCGAGCCTGCCGTCCGGCGGCTGTGCCCAGGGTTAACGCCGGCCGCGGATCGTCCGATCCGCGACCGCAGTCGCGCTCAGCCGCAGCGCAGGCCGGTGATGGCGCCGCGTTCGTTGACGTCGATGTTCAGCCGGTCTTCGCGGTAGTCCATGGTCGCCGCGGTGCCCGGTTCCAGCACCCGCACCGAACGGCTGCCGCTTTCGACCCGGGCGCGTTCGACCACGTCGGCCGAGGGCGAGCGGCCGACCGCCCAGCGCGCGGCTTCGGGATTGCAGACGCCGGGGCGGGAGCCCGGGCCGCCGCCGACGTCGGTCGGCGGAATCGGCGTGGCGCAGGCGGCCAGCAGCAGCGGCACCGCGGCGGCGGGGAACAGGACGCGCAATCGGGCGAAGGAGGACATGGCGGGGCTCCTGATCGTTGTGTCGCGAGCCTGCGGCCGGCGACGTGTGCGGCGCATGAAGGCCGCGGGCCGCGCAGTGTAGCCGGCGCCGATGACGCCCGAACGCGCCCGACTGTGCGGTTTCCGGCGGCTGCGGCCCGCAGGCCGGCAGCGCCGGTTTCACGGGGTAGGAGCGACGCAAGTCGCGACCGCGCTCTTGCCCGTCGCGTCGACCCGATCCGCAA